>CAVWTI010000019.1:0-157007 GCA_963757855.1 uncultured Gemmatimonadales bacterium | reverse complement strand
GACTCAGGAACGGGCCGAGTGCGCGCCAAACTATTCCAGAACGGTCTCTCCCAGGCCGTCCGTCTTCCCAAGGCATTTCGGTTCCCTGGGAGCGAGGTCTTCATCCATTGTGACGGAGACGAGTGATGCTCGAGCCCGTTACCGCAATCGCAGTGGCCGGCTGGTTACTGGGAGTAGGTCGATGCGAAGCGCGACGACCTCGCTCTGGGCCGTGTACCACCCCTCGGCGGTCATCTTCATTGATGTCGATGAGGAAGACATTGAATGGGGGATGAACTCCGATGGCCCACACCTGGCTCATTGACACTAACACGCTGATCCACGCGATGCGCGGCCAACCGCCGCGGGTACGGCAGGAGCTCCGCCGCAGGGCTCCATCCGAGATCGCCGTATCGAGTATCACCGTCGCCGAACTGTGGTACGGGGCGGAAAAGCACGCTGATGGGTCGCGCCAGCGTGACGCGTGGTCCGCAGTGCTCGCACCATAGGACATCCTTCTCTCATTTGACCGCGCCGCTGCGGAAGCATCACGCACGCCTGCGCTATGCGCTACGCCACGCTCCGATCGGCGAGCGCGATCTGCTCATCGCCGCGATCGCTCTCGCCAACCGGCTGGTGGTTGTGACACACAATGTTAAGGAGTTTAGCCGAGTGCCCGATCTCGTCGTCGAAGACTGGGCCCGCGCGAGTCATGCGCTGGAATGACAATCGCCTGGCGAAGATCCGACCGCGAATCTGGTGATACTTAGGGATCGTGAATCGACGCGGGCCTGAATCGCACTCCGTCGAGGCGACATCGGATTGCACGTTATGGTGAGAGTGGCGACCGTCGGCATGTGAGGAGCGGTGAAAATACCGTACGCGGCAAAGTGGCAGAAGGAAACAGATAAACTGAGGAAGATTGCTCTCGCCTGCGGCCTGAGCGAGGAGATGAAGTGGGGCAAACCCTGTTTCACCTACCAGGCCAAGAACGTGGCGATCGTCATCCCGCTGAAGGATGCCTGCGCTTTTTCGTTCTTCAAAGGCGCGCTGTTGAGCGACCCGAGGCGCATCCTCCAGAGGATTGGTCAAGCCCAGGCAGGCAGGTGGATCAAGTTCACCGCTGTCAAAAGCATCACGGCTATCGAGCCGCTCCTGAGGACCTATATCGAGGAAGCCATCGCGATCGAGGTATCTGGGAAAAAGGTGACCCTCAAGAAGTTTTCAGACTATGCGGTTCCTGAAGAGCTACAGACCAGGTTGGACGCGGCTCCGAAGTTGCGGGCCGCATTCGACGCCCTGACGCCAGGGCGGAGAAAGTCCTACATCTTTCATATCTCGTCCGCAAAGCAGGCGAAGACTCGAGCCGCGCGCGCGGAACGGTGTGTCCCAATGATCCTGAGTGGCCGAGGGTTCAACGAGATGGCGAAATGAACCCAGGGATCCCGCACGTTAGCCCGTCGTCGAGTGGGCCGTTCGGGGGCCGTAGGCCGATCTATTAGGCAACCGCAGGTCGCGCCATTGTGCAAAGCCCCCGGATGATGCGGCGCCCCGCAGACTCGCACACCTGCTATCGCGCTATTGATGATCGATAGAGCATAGGCGTGCAGGGAGGTTGTCCACTCCTTCGTATGACGCCGCCAGGCCCAGAAGCGGCTCGCGGCTCCAATGACACGTTGCGATTGGCGTAATTGAACATCTATTACGGCCAACATCTCCACCGGTGGCGTTGCGTGCGCATCACGACAAAAGGCCAGGTGACGATACCGCGACAGATCCGCGAGCACCTCGGCCTTCTGCCAAACACAGGGGTCCGTTTCCTGGTGGCCGGCGACTCCGCGACACTACAGAAAGTGATCGACGCCAGCGACGGTCCGCACGGACTCCTGCACCGGAATGCGTGGTGCTCATACCATCCCGATGACGACGGGCGACATCCTCGCATTGACCCGCGCACCGGCCGCCACCGCCGGTCCACGGAAGCACGGGCGCGCCGGTACTCAGCCGACCAAACGGGCTCGCTAGCTCCTTCCATCGGCGACCCGCGCATGAGGCGACTCCAGCTGCGCCGCACTGGACGCGTGAGACAGTGCCGGGGTATGGCGACATCCGTAGGGGCCGGTCATGACCGGCCCCTACCAGGGACGAATCACGACGACGCGACTGGCTCTGATCCGAGCTGCGGCGTTAGCCAATGCTACCCGGTGGCGCGTTATCTGTTACGCGTGCCCCTCCCCTGCCGTACTTCGTCCCTCTTAGAGACCCGCGCCCCGCAGGCCAATCGACTTCCATAGACATGCGATACTCTCGTTCGGAGTTCGTTGGTGGGCGTGACGGTGACTCGGCTGCACTCGCCGCGCGCGCGCCGTACGCCGCCGCGTGGGGAGATCTCCGCCGTCGGCAGTGGGTGATGTGGGGTGTGTACCTCGCGTTCTTCCCCGGCAAATGGATTATCGCCGCGGTCCACGCGAAGCTGCCGCATTATCACTCGCCTCAGATCTTCGTGATCGCTGGGAGCGCCTGGATCGTCGCGTTTGTGATCTCGAGCTACTGGGCCGCCAGTTGGCGGTGTCCGCGTTGTCACGAGGTCTTCATCAAGGGCCCGTGGTACAGGAATCCGTGTACGCGGTACTGCCTCAGCTGCGGGCTACGCCGTGGGGCACCGAATGGTACCGAGCCGGGCATATCGAGTTAGCGGATTCGTGCGGTTGGCTTGTCGGTCATCACAGTCACGTGATTGTCGCGACAGCGCGAGATCAATGCATGGCATAGAGGCAAACAATACTACGGCCGCGACGAATCGGCCGCCGCCGCGGGGACGCCTGCGTCCGCGAATCGGGTCAGCCGTGGGTCCGGCTCCGGCGCCCCGGCTGGGGAGCGCTGTGGCCTGGGGCGTGCATTGGTGGTAAGTCCAAGCACATTTCCCGTTTCTCGTGAGGATCAGATGAAGCACAAACCCGAGCAGGACAAACGGGCCCCGGGAGTGGACGACACCAGCCGCCAGGCGGATTGGCGATGAGTCGGACGGTACGCCAGGACAAACGCGTGCCAGCGACACTCGCGGTGGTGGAACCAGCAGCGGGAGCGGTGGCAGTAGCAAGAGTGGCGGGAGCCGAACCGCTGGTACGAGTGGTGGTGAAAGACCCGAGTCACAGGGCAACGAGGATCCTAACTGGGCCGCGAGCGACAAGACATTGTAGGGAACGGCGTGGCTCTGATTTGAGATCGCGGCGGCCGCAACCAGTCTGGGGCCGCCGCGATCGTCTGCTAGGTACCCGGAAACTGACGACTTCGGCGGCGGTCGCGCTCTGTGAGGCGGAGCCCAGCCGCTCAAGGAACCGCACCGCAATCACTCGACCCCGGCGCCCAAGTCCCGGAAGCAACGGCTTTGTCCCAAAGCGGCAGATACTCGGTCTTACGACCATGACGAGAACGATCGACGCTGCCTTGATGCCATCACGCGCCGACAAGGGCTGATTCACCGCATCGAGCGACTGCAGGCCGCCAGCGGCCCCACGACTGACTTGGAAGACTGACGACCAAGCCGCGGTGGTGCCTCACAGATCAGGCGCCCGCGCACGGTCCTTCCTTCGCTCAACAGCGAGGCCCGTCCTCCGAAGTGGAGACGCCGCGAAAAACTCGGCGAGATTGCCCTGTCGTCTCGTCCTACGCTCCCACCCCTCAGCCGATACCACGACGACGGCCCGTTGACCGTTCCGCGTAATGGTCTGAGGACCCCGCTTCTGAGCCGCCTCTATAACCTGGCTGAGCTTTGCTCTGGCGACTGCGACAGTCCACGTATCAGAGCGCATGCACTCTCCGGGTAGTCAACAGCGTCATTGTCGTCACCGCAGCGAGCATTGGCAAGTGGACCGCTTGCGATCGCGGAAGACCGCCATTGGCGGCTAATTACTGATTCGCATTAGATGAGGCGGCTCAAGTTCAAGTGGCACGGCCCAGCGTCGTTGATTCGTGCAGTCGCGTCGCAATAATGCAGCGCTGGCCGTAGCATTGAACTACGTCCAATGTCAGGAAGACCTCGACGGGCGCACGTTGGACGAGACTCCACCCTGGCAACGACCGAAACTTGACCGTATCCCGGTATACGGTATATCATACGATGATCCGATCGTTCGGCGACCGGCGCACCGCAGCGCTCTTTGATGACAAGGTGGTGCCCGCTCTTGGCGACATCGCTCGTCGCGCAAAACGCAAACTCGAGGCGGTCCATGCCGCCAGCCGACTCGACGATCTCCGTATTCCGCCGTCAAATCGATTGGAGAAGTTGCGGGGCGATGATCGAGCCTTCTATTCAATCCGGATCAACGATCAGTGGCGGGTCGTCTTCCGCTGGCTGGAGGGTGATGCCTACGACGTGGCAATCGTCGACAATCACTAACCGAGGTTACCATGAGCCAGGATAAGTTTGCACCGGTCACGCCCGGCGAGATACTGCGGGATGAGTTCCTGGTGGAGTATGGGCTGTCACAGAACCAACTCGCCAAGGCGGTGGGCATCTCGCCAAACAGGATTGGTGAGATCGTGAACAATCGCCGGCGGATCACAGCTGATACTGCCGTGCGGCTTGCCCTCTACTTCGGCAATAGCCCGGAATTTTGGATGAACCTGCAGATGCATTATGACTTGAAGACTGCACGGCAGGGCCTGACGCCCGAAGAGGCCAAGCGGATCAAGACGCACCGGGCAGCCTGATTTGGCGACCCATCCACGCCGCGACACCGAATGGACAATGTAGGAACGCCACCTCCACCCCGCCTCCCCCACGTCTCGCCGTGGACGCTCATCGCGCTCTGGACCGTCCCCGCCGCCCTCTCCACGGGAGATCGCCGACGGCATTGTCCGGATCCCTGATAACCGGGCCATGACGCTGGTGCGGCAGGCCGATGGGGTGGTGATCTTCGAGGCGCACATCAGTGCGGCGTATGTCAATGCGGTGATCGCTGAGGCACACCGCCGGTTCCCGGGGGTGCCGATCAAGGCGGTTGTGATGACGTCCGATCCATGGGCGCATATCGGCGGCGTCCGCGAGGTGATGGCGAAGAACATCCCGATCTACATCAATGCCCGCAGCGTGCCGTTCCTGACGCGCCTCGCGCACATGCCCTACACCCTGGAGCCGGACGCGCTGGCCCGGTCGCCTCACCCGCCGCGGATCATCCCGGTCGCCGGCAAAGTCGTCATCGGCCACGGACCCAACACCATCGTGCTGTACCCGGTGGGAGGCCCCTATGCCGAGCGCATGACGATGGCGTATTTCCCGGAGCGGCGGCTCCTGTACGGCGCCGACCTGGTGTTCCCGATGCCTGATGGGAAGGGCTTCGATCCTACGCCAGCGACCGACCTTCGCCGCGCCGTCGCGCGTGAGCACCTTGCCGTCGATAGCATCTTCTGCGTGCAGCGCGCGCCGCTGGTCGCGTGGCCGGATTTCGTTCCGGCCGTGTGACGGGGATTCGGCCGCGCCGGATCACGTCTGGTCGCGCGTGTCCGACCCCGCTGTTTGGGGCGGAGCCGTACCCTGCGTGGCAAACTTCATGAACGCCGACTCGGCAAGGCGGGAGGGATGCACCTCACCACCCACGCCAAAGAACCGGCAGAAGCTCATGATTAGCGGCCGCCAGGCGATCGGATCGATGTGGGGACGCTGCACGTCGCCGGTCAGGAGTGATTCGTCGACGTGGAGCTTCACGATGTGCACCTCGAACGCATTGGCGGCGACATTCTTGCCGAAGGGACGCCACTCATGCACGACACCCTCCATTTGCACCGGGCACTCGAGGATGCGTGGCGGCGCGACCGATTCCGACGGCACGGGCGTGAGTTCGGCGGTTTCGAATTTGGCCGACTCGTACCGATAGCCCCACTGCCGTTTCTTGTCCGGTACGGGATCCGTGCCGGTGGTCAGCGCGAGGCGGTCGACATGCGACACGAGATCGGCCGACGGGAGATTGATCACACACTCGCGGGTCCGAATGAGATTGGCCGATGTTTGTCCCATCTGGCCCAATCCCAGCATGCAACTCCACCCCAGCCACCACGCGGACGACATCGGCGCGAGGTTGGGCGAACCGTCTGGATTGAGCGTGCTAATGAGCGCGACGGGGGTGCCGAAATACAGAATGGTGGGCTCGATCGTTCGATGCATGCGGGCATCATACGAGCCATCGAGGGCCCCACGCTATGCGAAACGTGCCGTCTAATCCGGGATGCGGAACACCGGTGATGATCCGGTCATTTCGCCGGTGGTGACGCGGCCTCTACCTGCTCCGCTGTCAGCCCATAAATCGGCGGCGTCGCGACATCGCGCAGGGCCAGCATCAGATAGAGCTGACCCCGGTGATGCGCCTCATGCTCCAGATGCGCGCGAAGCCATTTCCACACGGTGATCGGCGTACCCGCTGGCGTAGTGCACTTCTCGTTGAGACGCGTGTCTGACAGCAGCGCGAATGCGGCGCGCGACTCGGCGTGCAGCCGGTCGTAGTATGCGAGCACGGCATCGTACCCATCGGCCAGATCACGCGCATGTCCGGGGTACCGAGACGGACGCCCACTCACCGTCTCCGCGTACATCCACCGCTCGATACCGGCGAGGTGCCGGACCAGTCCACCGAAACTGAACCAGCCCGGCTTGGGCGACCACTCGATCTCGTCGCGCGGGATCAACACGACAATCCGCCGTGTGCGCTCGTGCACGCGGTCCAGATAGTCGAGGAATTCGGTCGAGGTAAGCATCGCTCCCGCCGAAAACAGGGCAGCGCGCCCCCGCGGCGCTACCCCCCTCGGCCGTCACAAACCGCCGTCACAAACCGGCCGTCACAAACCGGCCGTCACAAACCGGCCGTCACAAACCGGCCGTACTCTGGCCTACTGCTTCGTTGCGGGCTTCGCGTTGTCCGTCTTCTTCAACGTGTCGGTCTTCACCGTCACGTCCGTCTTCACGACCGCCGTGTCCTTCACGCGCGTCGTGGTGGTCGTGGTGTCCGTGGTGCTCGAATGCTCGGTCTGGCCCCCGCCACACGCTGCGGCGGTGATGACAGTAGCGACGACCAAAGCAACTCGGCGTGCTGGGGACTGAAGGCGAAAATGGACCATGGCGGCTCTCCTATCGTTAGATGGGTATACCGCCACGTAACGCAATCCCCAGTCCAACCGCCCTTGGCCGCCGGCTGAGCCCGCTACGATGGACGAGACCTCCCTTCTATAGGACCCGCCACCAGGGCGCTGCCAATACCCGATCGGCGATCCAGAACACGTCCGGCCCGGTGTGCAACAACAGGCCGCCGACGGCTCGATCCGCATGCTCGGCCAGAAACCGCCGGAGTGATACCAGATCTTTGGTCGATGGCTGCGAGGTCGCCTTGATCTCGATCGGCAGCAGGACGTCGCCGTCCTGAATCACCATGTCGACTTCGGCGCCCTTATGCGTCCGCCAATGAAACAGCTCGGGCGGCGACTGCCGGCTGTCACGCCACACGAGGAGATCCTGCACGACGAGGTTCTCGAGGTGCGCGCCGGTGGGCTCCGTCTGCCTGCCCAACGCCATCGCGAGCCCCGTATCGGACCAATAGTATTTCGGCGACCGCACCAGTTGCGTGGTGCGGTTGATGGCGAATGCGGGAAGGCGCACCACCTGGTACGAAACCTCGAGCACATTGACGTAGCGCTGAACCGTGCTCTGAGCCAGCCCGAAGTCCCTGGCAAGCGCCGTCTGATTGAGCAGCGTGCCGATCCGGAGGGCGATAGCGCGGAGCACCCTATCAAAATCCGGCACGTTCTCGATCGCGGAAATCTCAGGTACATCGCGCTGGAGATAGGTTCGCACGTACCCCTCGAACCACAATTGGCGGTCGGCGGTGTGCTCCAGTGCATAGGCGGCCGGGGGATACCCGCCCCGCCGGGCCAGGTCCCGCCAGTCTTCCTCCGGGGCGACGTCCGCGAGCACGAAGTCCCGCCACTTCGCGACCGGTGTGTGCAGGAACGCACCCCAGTTCCCCGCTGTCCCCAATCCTAGCTGCTCGCGGCGCGTCAGTGGGTGTAGCGTCAGATACGACGCCCGGCCCGCCAACGACTCGTTGACCCGCTGCATGAGAAGAAGATTGGCCGATCCCGTCAACACAAAACGGCCTGGCCGCCGCGGCCGATCATGATCGACCGCCGTCTTGATGGCCGTCAGTATCTCCGGGTGCCGCTGCACCTCGTCGATCACGAGGCACTCTGCCTGGCGCACAAAGGCGTCAGGATCCTGGATTGCCCGCCCCATGACCGCTGGCGAATCGAGCGTCAGATACAGGTAGCGATCGTGATCCGGGACCGTCGAGCTGGCGCCCCCAAGCGGCGCCATGTCTTCGGTCAACGCCCGGACCAGCGTACTCTTCCCGGTCTGTCGTGCGCCAGTCACCACGACGACAGGCATCACACGCATCGCCCGCTCGAGGTGCGGGGCCAGGAGCCGGGGAAGCAGGTCAGAAGGGGCCACGGTCAGGACGCTGAGGTAATCCGAGCCTGTGCCTAGGTTAATATGACCCACTAACTGGGTTAAAGTAACCCATCGTATGGGTTAATTTAACCCACTGACTGGGTAAATATAACCCACCCAAATGGGCGTCCCGGATTGGCCGGGCTTGTCTGGCTCCTGTCGCGCGGGATGCGGGGCTCTACCGTTGCCGGGTAGCGCTACGCCCGGCTTGCTGCCGCGATCACTTCGATCTCGACGAGCGCCCCTAACGGCAGTGCCGCCACCGCGACCGTGGTGCGCGCCGGATACGGTGCGCTGAAGTACCGCGCGTACACCTCGTTGACGCCCGCGAAATCCTTCATATCGGCGAGAAAGATCCCCACGCGCTGCACGTCGTCCAGTGACAAACCCGCGGCGCCCAGCACCGCCTTCACGTTCTCCAGCGTCTGCGTGGCCTGTTCCGCCGCACCACCCTCGCGGAGCTTCCCCGTCGCCGGATCCTGCGCGACCTGCCCGCTCAGATACACGAGGTCCCCGAGCCGCACGGCCGGAGAAAATGGTCCGACGGGCCGAGCCACTTTGTCGGTCGTAATCGCAACTCTCACCAGATACGCTCCATGGTACGCCGTTAGTCGCTGATCCCCTCGCTACGCCAGCAGCTTGCTCACGATCGCGTCCACATGCAACCCCGCCGTATCCAGCGCGGGAATGCCGGCGACCTCCGGCTCCGTCAGGATCAGCGCCAGCTCCGTCCCGCCCAGGATGATCCCGTCGATCCCCCTGTCCCTGCGGAGCCGCTCCACCACCGCCACCAACCCATCATGCGTCGCCTCGAGAAATACGCCCTTCACCAGCTCGCCGATGTACTTCGTGTGCACGTACTCCTCGTCTGCGCCTGTCGGGGCCACTAACTCGATCCCCACCCGCGTGAACACCTTCCGGTAAAACTCACCGCGCATGGTGTACCGTGTCCCGATCAGACCCAGTCGTTTCAACCCCCGGCCGCGCGCGACTGCAGCGGTCACCTCCACGATCGAGAGCATCGGAATCCGCGACCGCGCCTGGACGTCGTCGAAGACGATATGCGGCGTATTCGCCGACAGCACCGCGAAATCCGCCCCACCCGCCGCCAGCATGTCCACCGCCCGGCACAGCAGCTCGGTGGCTTCCGGCCAGTTCTCCGATGCCGCCAGCGCCAGGATCTCCTTGGTGTCGACGCTGTTGATGAGGAGCGACGGCCCGCTCCCATCACAGCGCTCCCCGTACCGCTGGATGATCCGCCGGTAATAGTCGATCGTCGACTCCGGCCCCATCCCGCCGACGATGCCGGCAGTCTTCACGCTGTCTCCCCCGTCGTTACTTGTCGCGCGAAACACTCGCGTGCAACGCCCCGAGCTGCGCCTGCGCCGCCGCCGTCACTGCCCGCGCCTGCCCCCGCACAATCACAGATGCCGCTTTCGATTCCACCACGGCCAGCGCCACCGACGACCGGAACTCCGCCACCGCCCGTGACGTGTCTCCCGCCGCCACCAGCGCCTCGCCCAAACTCTCGCGCGCGTTCGAGGAGTTGGGATACCGATCGCGATTCTCGCGCAGCAACGTCACCGCCAGATTGGCCTGCTTCGCCTGCAACGCGTAGGAGCCGAGGAGATCGAGGGCTTCCTCCGGAAACACGCCAGGTACACCTAAGAAAGCAGATCCGGCCGCGTAGCGCGACTGGAGCTGGTCTACCGCCGACCTGATCTCCACCGAATCCTGCACGCTCCGCCTGGAGAACTCGGTGACCAGTGAATCCACCGGTACGAGCATTGGTTCGAACGCCATCCGCAACCCGTCCACGAGACTCGGCAACGGTGTCATGGAATGGGCATCGCGCGGATACTCCCGCCGCTCGTACCGCAGGTGATGGTTGGTCCTGACGCTGTCGAGGAGCGCCGTCATCCGTGCCGCGAATGCCGTCGTCGGCACGTCAATGAATGCCTCCTGCCCGCCGCTCGTGACGAACAGCGTCCGCGCCCGCACGGTGTCCGTCGCGAGCCTCACCGCTATCGAATCCCCCGTCGCGCCGCCGTTCCAGAATACGGCCGGACTCATCGCGATCACGATCCGGAACACATCGGGACGCGATTCCATCGCATACAGTGCGAGCAGGCCGCCCAGTGAATGCCCGGCCAGGATCCGCACCGGCATTGTCGGATACCGTGCATCGACCCACGGCAGCAGCTCGTCCACGATGAACTGCAATGTCTGGTCAGCGCCGCCGGCACTGGGATAATTCCTGGCGGTCGCCCCGGTCGCCGTGGGGCTCAGCTCGTGGCTGCGATTTTTCAGATACGGAATCCCCACCACGATCATCGGCGGAATGAGCTGCCGGTCGATGAGAAACTGCACGTTTGCCAGCGCGGCCCGAAACTGCCCGGTCTCCTCCGCATCAGGAAATACCAGCACCGGGTACTTGGCTGCCGCCGGCGACTCGGCGTCGGGCTGCCAGAATGTAAATGTCCCGCGCAGTATTGAACGCCTTCGACGGTACGCGCACATGATTCACCGTCAGCAGTGCCTCGTGCACCCCCGCCACCGGCGCTCGTGCTACTGCCTTCGCCGACGACTGCCCGTGAAGACCCACCGCCGCAGCTAGCTGCGTGACGATGACACAGCCCGCCTCGGCACCCACTCTGTGCCACGCTGCCCGTCGCCCGTTGATTGACATGCGATACACCCGGTTGGTGTCCGTGCTGACGATTGGCCGCCTCTCGGCCCGCCCGCTCCTGCCAGCCTCTCGGACACCTCCGATTCACACCTGGTTGCCGCGCCGGCTACGAGGTCGCATAATCGCCCGCCGGGGTCCCAGCCAGCGTGCGCTGTGACCTCGATTCTGGACCTCAAGCCGATATCCCGTATGACAATCTGCCCGAGGACATAACGTGTCGATCCTGCCCCCATCGGGAATGCCGCCGCTCATGAGGGAGGTCACGCGGTATTTCTGGTTCATCGGCGCCGCGGTAGGTCTCTTCAACTCCATCCGCGTGCGCCACCGCCTGACATCGCAGGTCGCCCTCGGCACCATCACCGCAGACGACGCGCATCGGGTCGCGCGCACGTTTATGTTCGTCGCCACGTTCCCATTCGTGGGCCTCGGACTCGTCAGTCTCTGGGCCGGATACGACGTCCCGTTCTGCAGATCGATGCTCACTCCGCATACCCCGCCGGAAGTCGTCACGGCACTCATCAGCGTCGGTGTCTGGGCCGCCACGCTGGCGTGGATCTGGACCGCCGATGACACGATCCAGATCAGCATCATGCGCCTGATGATGAGGGGTCACTCATCGTCTCACGCAGATCCGAGACGCCCAAGCCGGATCCAGCTCACGCTCTTCCTGGTCCTTTCCGCCGCCGGTTTCCTGTTCTTCCAGAACATGATCACCCAGCAAGGGGACCCGCGCGCCACTTTTCAGTGTCCTGCAATCCCGGCGACGAAGTGACTCCGCATCACTGAGTGTCGCGAATGATTTGACATGTTCTTACGCTACCGCCGTACCGCACTCCACCCGTGGTCCTAGATTGCACCCGCCGTGCAATCCCCTGCGCTCGACCCACCAGTCATCAACTCACTCGGCCAACCCATCGGCCGCCCCGTCCCCGACTGGCAACCGCCGCCCTTCCCCACCCCAGCCCGCCTCGAGGGCCACTACGCTCGCGTCGAACCACTCAACGTGGCGACGCACGCGCGCTCCCTCCACACCGCCAACTCCGAAGACACGCGGGGCGTGGACGTACCTCCCCTACGGCCCGTTCGAGTCAGAAGCGCAATACACCGCCTGGCTCGCCGAACGCGCCAGGGGCCGAGACCCGTCGTTCTACGCGGTCGTTGACCGCACCACCAACCGCGCGCTCGGCGCCCTGAGCTATCTCCGCATCGATCCGCCCAACGGCACGATCGAGCTCGGACATCTCGCCTACTCCCCGCGGCTCCAGCAGACGCGAATGAGCACGGAGGGGCCGTTTCTCCTGATGGCGCACACCTTCTCACTGGGCTAGCGCCGCGTCGAATGGAAGTGCGACGCCCTCAACGCGCCCTCCCGCCGCGCCGCCGAACGCTTCGGTTTCACCTATGAGGGCACGTTTCGGCAAGCGGTCGTCATCAAAGGCCGCAATCGCGACACCGCCTGGTACGCCATCATCGATCGCGACTGGCCTCGCATCCGCGCCGCCTTGGAGACCTGGCTCGAACCCGCGAACTTCGGTCCCGACCATCGTCAGCGCGTCTCTCTCTCCAGCCTTATCCGCGCCGCTGCGCAGGGTGGGCCGCGGGGCTAGGCCGTCCGGCGCCGCGCTGGCAACGAGGCTCGCCACTGGGTCGGCGTCAGCCCGAAGGTCTTGTGAAACGCATTCGTGAAGTGACTCGCGCTCGAAGAACCCGGCGTCCAGCGCGATCGCGCTCATGCGCACCGATGTGTCACTCATCCGCTCCAGCGCCGTCCCAAGCCGCAGCCGCAGCAGATATTGATGGACCGGTAATCCCGCCCCTCGGCTGAACACCCGCGCCAGGTGCAATGGCGACATCCCGATATACGTCGCCAGATCGTCCAGCGAAGTCGCCGCCGCCGGACACCGCGCGAGTGCCTGCTTCACCGTCTCCACGATGTCAGGCCGTCCCGGCAACACGTCACTCGACAGCTCGTCATCGGCTTCATCATCAGCGGCCGGCTCCGCACTCCGATACCGCCGCCACGCCGACGCCAGCACCATCCGCAACAACCCCAGCGCTTCCATCTCCACCTCGCCCGGCGTTACGATCGCGTCCGGCGTCCGCAGCCACTGCCGTAGCCAATGCAGCCGCAGGATCGCCGCAGGGGGCACGACCGCACTCCCCGCCGGAAATGGATTCCGCGCCGCGAGTTTCTCTGGTGCCCCCGACGCCTTCGCCACTTCTGCCACCATCCGGCTCTCGTACGCCACCGCCGTGCACGCATCCCCCCGGCTCGACAGATGACTCACCCGGTACGGCTCCCCGCTGTTCAGCAACAACACATGCGCCGGCTCCGCCGCCACCTCAGGCCACGACCGCGCCGTCCCATGCTTCACGAACACGCCCCGCCGCACGAATATCAGCTGGTACGCCCCCGATTCCCGCAACGCGCCCGCCGGTGACCGCGGACACGTACACGTCACGTCGGTGACCGCCAGTGTCTGGCTCGCGAACAGGGAATCGATCCGGCGATACGACTGCGGCTCATTTGCCGGAAACTGCAGTGTCGCGGAAGGGAGCGCCGCGCTTGAGAGCGGCGTAGTCTGGCGCGGCATACTCTGAAGCGATGGACTCATGAGACTCCCTGTGGGCGGGGGTGGGCAGTCTGCAATCCAGAGCAATCGGGGCGGCGGCTCCTGTAGGATTCGCTGGCGTTGGACCCGCCGCCAGTACCAGAGATCGCTGGATCGATGGTGCCAGGTACTGGGGACTAGGAACTAGGGGTTGGGAGTGGCTTGGTCCTTACGCCTTCCCCCGCGCCCCCGTTACCCGGCGGCCCGCCAGCGCCCCCCGCAGCCGCCTGGTCGCGGCTTCCATCACCGCCGGCGTGAACGCCGCGTAGCCAAGCAGGATTGCGTCATGCTTGGGCATCCGCTGGGTGTAATGCGACAAGGCCCGCAGCTCGACGCCCGCCTCCGCCGCCCGCTCGATGATCCTGGCCGCGCTGCTTCCCCCGTCCCTGATCCACCCGATCAGAATGCAGCCCCGCCGCACTCGGCGACACGTCAAGCCACTCGGACAACTGGGCCTGCGCGTAGCCGAGCAGCGCCGCCTGCCGCGCCGCATAGAGAGCGCGCATCCGGCGCAAATGCCGCTCGAAGTGTCCTTCGGTGATGAACTCGGTCACGACGAGCTGCGCGTCCGCGGACGCATATCGCCCTCCGAGCGCGAACGCCGCCTGAAACGCGTCCACCAGTCCTGGCGGGGTCACGAGGTACCCGACGCGCAGTCCCGGAAACAGCGTCTTGCTGAACGTGCCGACGTAGATCACGCGTCCCTGCTCGTCCAGCCCCTGCAACGATGGCAGCGGGCGGCTCGCGTACCGGAACTCGCTATCGTAGTCGTCCTCGATGATCCACGCGTCCGCGCTCGCGGCCCACCCGAGCAATGCCATCCGCCGCGACACGCTCATCACGGCGCCCAGTGGAAACTGATGCGACGGCGTCACATACACGCCGCGCGCCTTGGGCTCGATGCGGAGCCCGTCGTCGACCGAGATCCCTTCGCCATCCACTGGGACACTCACCGCGGTCAGTCCGGACGCATCGATCGCCGACCGCGCTCCCGAATAACAGGGATCCTCGACCCACACCGCGTCGCCCGGCGACAGCACGAGCCGGATCGCCAGGTCCACGGCCTGCTGGGTCCCGCTCACGATGAACACCTGCTGCCACTCGCACCGCACCCCGCGCGACCCACTCAGATACTCGGCGATCGCCTCCCGCAATGACCGCGACCCCGCCGGATCGAGATAGCCCAGCGGCACGCGCCCGGTCCGCCAGTTGCGCGCGACGAGCCGGCTCCACACGCGCACTGGGAAGACATCGATGGCGGGATCACCGATCCGGAACGGCACCGGCAGCCCGCGATCCCCCCGCGGCCGGCGCTCAGCCGCCGTGATCGCCATGGCTGCCACGCGGGAGAGCTGGCGCCGAGTGGCGACCGCCTGCGCCGTTTTACTCCGCGGGCGCGGGGCGCGCGTGCCCATCTCCACCCGGTCCGGCGCGAGCGTCGCCACGAACGTCCCCACTCGCCCGCGCTGCACGAGGTAGCCCTCGGCACGCAGCTGCGCATACGCCGCCGTCACGGAGTTGCGCGAAACCACGAGGTCGCTCGCAAGCGCCCGCGACGCCGGCAGACGCACGCCCGCAGCCAGCCGGCCACTCGAGATCGCCGCCCGGATCTGCTCGTAGATCTGGCGCCACAGCGGCACCGCCTGCGACGCGTCGATCAACACCAGCGAGTGCACGGGGGGCCGTGTCTTCGGCATGGGGAATTCAGTATATCACCGCGTCGCCGTGGCTGGGGCTGGTCGCCTATTTCCCGACAATACGCGCTGGCGCAGTGCGTGCAATAGTGACTGGTCCATGCACGTTCCCCGTGTCTCGTGAGGAGTTTATGAAGCGCGAACCCGAGAACGACGAACGGATCCAGGAAGTCGATTCGGAATCCCGCAAGAAATCCGGTGACCAGCAGGACGCCACGCCCGAGCAGCTCGGCGCCAGCGGCACCGGTGGCAGTAGCAAGACATCAGGCACCGGCGGCAGCGGAACCGGCGGCCGCACCGGCCACACCGGAAGCACCGGAAGCACCGGAAGCACCGGCGGCAGCGGCGGTGGGAACCGTGACACCGGGAGTTCCGGCGCTGGTGCTCGCCCGTCCGAAACGCAAGGCGACGAGCGCCAGCGAATGGGCAATAAGAACCCGGACACCGGCACGGGTCACAAAACGTAAGGTCGTTGCGGCAATGATTGCCGCATAACCCCGCGAGGATCGCGGCGGCCGCCGATTGTTACGGCTGCCGCGACCCTTTGCCCGACACCCGAATGCTCGCGTGCGCCGCGCCATCGCGCTCCGTGAGCTGGATCTCGACGTCGCCGATCCCGTACGGAAAGGGATTGCCACCACCGAGCCCCGCCAATCCCAGCGCCGCGAGACACGCTTCCATCAGCACGCGCGCATCCGACACCACGGAGCTGGGTGCCGCGCCATCGAGCACCGACGACACGCTCGCCGCCACGCCGGGCCGCAGCATTGACACCAGCGATGCGGGCTCGATGAGCGTCGGATGGAAGGATGGATCCGGAGTCGTCGCCGAATACGCGGTTACCGCGAGGCGGAATCCGCCATACGTCCGCCGTGTCACGGCCGCCAATGTCTCCCACACCTCGGTGCGATGGTCGCTGGTGGCGCCACCCGCGGCAGTCTGTGCGTGCTCATCGCCGTTGACGCGCGGGCGTGCCGCCGCCATCCAGAACGACTGCCGGTTCGGCGCGCGATGGCGCTCGCGATACACGGCCACCAGCGCGGCGGCGAGTTGCGACGCATCAGCCGGCACGCAGCACGTGCCAGGCTGCACGATGCCACTGTCGATCACCGCCCCGACCCAGCCGGTATAGTAGTCGAGCCAGCCGCGTGGCCGGTGCCGGCGTGGTCCGTGCGCGTAGGCGCCGAGGGCGAATGGTGTCGCATCAATGAAGCAGGTGCCACCGGCCGGCATCCGGTCGAGCCGCCATTGCGCGACCGCATCGTAGCCATCACTCGCGCCCTGCGAGCGCGTGAGGACACTTTCGGAATCACGCATGCGCCGAGCGTCGCCAGCAATGCGCGGTTTGTACAACACCGCGAGGCCCCAGCCCATCGCGCGCAAGCCGATCGCGCGCCCCCGCCATGTTCCTACAGCGGTTTGATCGCGCGCGCCACCCATCGGGTAGACGAGAAACCGGTACGGACTCGTGACCGACCATTCACGAATGGCCGCATCTCCGGGGTAGGCGGACACACCTACCCCGGGGAAGACCTGCGCTTCTCCCCCCGCCGGTGCGGGACCGGCGTCGGATCCGCCAGCGGGGGGGGCCGTCAGGTGCTCGTGCTCGGCAGCGTCGGCCCAGCTACGCGGAAGTTGAGATCGATGTCCCGCTCTCTGAGATGTGCATTCGGACTTCCAGCACATCCACGCCTCGCGGGAAGACCACGATCCCCTCACCACTCGCATCCCGCGCCGCCAGTGCGCGGAGACTTTGCGCGACGCCTTCCAGCATCCCGCGCGCCTCCATCGCTGACGACCCGTGCTCCACCGGTGCGTTACCCGATGTGTGAGCCGGCGCGTGCGCCATCGACATCGCCTGTTGCGTCGTCGGCGCGCCATTGCCGCCGTGCGACTCGGTACCCGTCGCATTGTCATGCGCATCGTCATGCGCATCGTCATGCGCATCGTCATGCGCATCGTCATGCGCATCGTCATGCGCATCGTCATGCACCGCTGACACCGGCACCGGCACTTCGCGCTCCTCGGCCACCGCATGACCCGCGTGCACGACGTCCGCCTCCTCCTCGTGCGCGCTGTCACCGTGGTGGTCGTCGTGCTGCTCCATGTGGTGCTCTACATGGGCGCCAGCATGATGGCCGGCCTGCTCGTACTGCGCCGCAGCGGCGTGCTCATGCTCGGCCCCCGCCGGCTCGCTGTGCGCATGCTCTTCGTGTGCTTCGCCTTCGAACATGTGCTCCCCATCCATGTGCGCCTGGTCCATTGGCGCTTGGTCTGTGTGGCTGTCGGCCGCCGCATCGTGCGCCTGCCCGTCGTGGGCGTGAATGTCGTGGGTTTCTTCTTCGTGCGCTACTTCTTCGTGCGCTACTTCTTCGTGCGCTGGCTCTGCGGGCGCTGCCTCACCGCTCGCCATCGCAACGTGTGCCAGGTCGTCATGCGCGACTCCAGCGGCCACCATTGCTTCGGGCTCCACTGCTTCGGGCGCCATCTCGCCGGGCACCATTTCCTCGTGCGCCGCCTCGTCAGTCGTCTCTGCCCGCATTTCCTCTTCGCGCCGTTCCTCTTCCTGCGTCCCCTCCTCCTCCGTCTCCTGCGCGAGCATCTCCTCTCGCTGTGTCTCCTCGTCCTGCGCTGCTGGATCAGGCGCCTCGACGTCACCAGCCTGCGCCTGGACCGGGATCTCGTGCTCCGCCGTGATCACGGTCTCATCCACATCCTCATCGCCCACTACTACTGCGCTGTCCACCCCGCCCCGCACGTCGATTACGTGCACGTCGCCCAGAAACACTTCCATGTCGTCCCCGTGCGGCACGTACATGTGCCGCTCGTCCGACACCGCGAGTTGGACTTCGACGTCGTCCGCGTGCGCGACGTTCACGTCCTCGTCGTCGCCGTCCGCGGCGGGATCGCTGCCTGGCGCATCCCCGATCGGCACATCCGCGACACTGGCGAGATCCTCCTGCGGCATGTACTCGCCAAGCTCACCCGCCGATGCAAACGACGCCGGCACCGGCAACAGCCGGTCGAAGGGAAGATGATGGGCCGGTGCAGGCCCCTCGCTGTGATACTCGTGCAGTTGCGCGTTCAGGTAGTCGTCGTGATGCGGCGGGTTCATGTGGGCGCTCGGTGGGGGGCGAGTGATCCGGAATGACCGCGGGAATCTACAGTGTAAGCATCACCGTCGCTGCCACCACAACCGCTCCCGCCCTGTGACGCAATCGCGACTAACAGCTCGGCACCACGACACGACTGCGAACTTCGTGCGAAATGGATTTTCGCCGGATGATCTGCCGCGCTCGCTAGATCGTCGCTCGATCGCGGCGGGCCGCATGAGAATGGTGCATGTGTAAAGGCACCATCCGTCGGGGCCGGTCATGACCGGCCCCTGCCTGGGACTCGATCGTCAGCACGATCTGCCTCAAAAAGCAACCTCCTCCATCCGGGAGTGAGGCAATCCGACCGATCCGGCTGTGGGAAAAAATTCCACTAGCAGATTCGTAGCACGATCGATCGCCCGGTTCCAACCATCCGCCGCCCCTGGCAGTCTTACTGGGAGAGAGAAACCCCGCCCGCTTCATTCATATAGTAGTAGCGGCCCCTCAGCCCAGGCTCAGCCCGATGCTCGCCTTCAGGTCCACCATCCGCTTCCCAAACGAGTCACTCACCTATCGGGCCGAGCGCGATTCGCTTCTCAGGGCGGAGCGGGACCTTCGGCGCCAGACCGAGCGGGTCGCCGCCCTCCGCCGCGCCCTCCCGCTCGGCGGTCAGGTCCCCGAGGACTACGTCTTTGAGGAAGGCCCGGCGGATCCGTCAGCCCTGGGCATCCCCAGGCGCGTCAGGCTGTCGGAGTTGTTCAGCGATGGCAAGGACTCCCTCGTGATCTACAACTTCATGTTCGGCCCAGACGCCAAGCAGGCGTGCTCCTCCTGCACCATGACGCTCGACAGCCTGGACGGCGCCGTCCCCCACGCCAGCCAGCGCATCAATATCGCCGTCGTCGCGAAATCGCCGCTCAGCCGCATCCGCGATCACGCCCGCGCTCGCGGCTGGCGCCACCTCCGCCTGCTCTCCTCAGCCAATAACACGTTCAACGCGGACTACCACGGCGAAACCGCGTCAGGCGACCGAGATGCCGATGCTCAGCGTCTTCGTCCGCCGCAACGGCAAGATCCATCATGCCTACTCGACCGAACTGCTCTACGCCGCCACCGATCCCGGACAGGATTTCCGCCACGCCGATCTCATCTGCCCGCCCTGGAACCTCTTCGATCTGACCCCCGACGGCCGCGGCACCGACTGGCGCCCGCGCCTCTCGTATGACCAACCGGCCCCAGAGGAGATCAGAGTCACCCGCCACGCACCACCCGCTCGAACGCTGGCGTCCCAACAAGCGCCGTAATCGCCCGCGGCGCCGGTGGCTCGAGCGCCAGCGGCCGCAACGGCCGCTGCCACCACCCGACGTCGTGCCACGCGCCGAACTTGTACCCAGCCGCCCGATACACCCCGACCGGCGTGTACCCCAGTGACTCGTGCAGCCCGACACTCCCCGGATTGGGGAGCGTCACACCCGCATACGCCATGAAAAATCCCTGCATCACCAGCAGGTCGAACAGCACGCCATAGAGTGCGCGCCCCGTCCCGGTCCGGTGCGCGGTCGTGCGGATGTACACCGACGTCTCCACCGACCACTGGTACGCCGCACGATCCTTGTACTGCCCGCCCCGCGCGTACCCGATCACCTCGCCGCCTCGCTCGGCCACCAGCCACGGATACATGACCAGCGCGCTGGTCACCCTCCGCGCCATCTCCGCCGCCCCCGGCGGCTCCATCTCGAACGAGATCACGGTCCCCGACACTGCCAGCGCATAGATCTCGGCGATCTGCGCGCCATCTCCGGCGTTGGCCATCCGAATAGTCGTTGTCATGTGGGGCTCAACGCTCCTCCCATCCGCCGCAGCGCCTCCTCGAGCACTCCCGAGTCCGTCCCCAGCGCCACTCTGATGTGCCCCGGCGCATCGAACAGATACCCGGGCACCACCAGCGTGCTTTGCTCCCGCGCCAGGCGCGCCGTGAACTCCGTCGTATCGCCGATCCCGAGGTTGATCCACGCGATCGTCCCCGCCGCCGGGGGCACCCAGCTCACGCCCGGCTTTGACGCCACCCACCGGGACACCCGCTCCTTATTCTCCGCCAGCAAAGGCCGCCGCGCATCCAGGATCGCGTCCGCCCGATCCAGGGCCCGCGCCGCCAGCCGCTCGCTCGGAATGCGCCACGATGTTGTCGAACAGTCCCATGAACCGCCGCATCCGGTCCGCGAGCCCGGGCTCGGCCAGCACCCACCCGATCCGCAGCGCGTTCAACCCGAGCGCTTTGGTCACGCTCGATGTCGCGATCATCCGAGGTGACATTACCGCCGACGATCGCCCGCCATTGCCCGGGCGCCCGTGCAGCCACTCCCGATACACCTCGTCCACCAGCACGTGAAACCCCCACTGCTCCGCCAGGTCCGCGAGGGCGATGATGTCCTCGTCACGCGCTTCCACGCCGGTCGGGTTGTGCAGGTTGGACAGCACCACGAGTCGCGTTGCCGGCTCGAGCCGCGACTCGATCGCGCCCACGTCCAGCCGATACCCATCCGCCTCCAGCCGCGGGAATCGCTCCACCGTTGCCCCCCACAACCGCGGCACCAACTCCAGCGGGTCGTACACCGGATCCTCGGCCAGCACGTGATCGCCGGGCGCCACCAGTGCTCCGATCGCCAGAATGGTTTGCCATGGACGCGCCCGACGCCACGACGACGGAGTTCTCGGTCACGCCGTACCGCGCCGCGATCCGCGCCACCAGCGGCGGCCATCCGTAGTCGTTTCGCTCGGTCAGCGGGGCGTCCGGCTCCGGATCTCCCAGCTCGGCACGCGTCGCGGGCCGAGCGCCGCTTCCCGCCACGTTGAACTGGGCTGCCGGTAGCGACTTCGCCCACGTCAGATACCGGCTCTCTTTGATCACCGGCGTGCTCCGCGCGCGGTCCGCGCCCGCCACGCCAGAAACACCGGCACGCCCAGGACGATCAACCCCGCCCCCACGAGCGCGTTCGCCGGATTGGACCGGACGCTGCTCACCACCACCCACATCGCCACGCCGATGAAGAGCGCCGGGACGACTGGATATCCAGGCACTCGATACCCCACCACGGCAGGCGGCTGCCGGCGGTCCCGCGACCGGTACACGAACAGAGTCGCCACGATCATCGCGAAAAATATCCAGTCGCCAAACACGGTGTAATCAAGAAGCTGCCCATACGTGCCCGATCCCGTGAGCACCACCGCCCACACCGCCTGCGCCAGCAGCGCCGCCGCTGGCGTCCGGTAGCGCGGATGGAGGATCGCGGCCCGCCGGAAAAACAGGCCGTCCGCCGCCATCGCCTGGAGAATCCGCGGCGCGGACAGGATCGCCAGGTTCACAAACCCGAACGTCGATGCCGCTACGCCCAGTCCGATCACGGTCCCGCCCACCGACCCCAACGCCCGCCGCATCGTGTCCGACGCCGGCGCGGTACTCGCCGCCAGCGCGCCCGGGCCCAGGACCAGGACATATGCGATGTTCACCAGCACGTACACAGCCACCACGATCGCGATCCCATAGGTCATGGCTCGCGGGAGCGTGCGCTCGGCGTCCCGCATCTCGCCACCAACGTTGTTGGCATGCGCCCACCCGCCGTACGTGAACAGCACCGGAATGAGCGCGATACCCACAACCCGCACGAGATCGCCCGCCGCGACTGGCGTCGCCGCCCGATCGCCCGCCCACGCCAGCGCGCTCGTTCCATGTGCCACCACGGCGGCCGCCGCCGCGATGCCCACGGCGATCACTGCTGCCAGCGCCGCGAGTTTGAGGACGGTGAAGATGTTCTGGGTCGTCGCGCCCGGGCGGATGCCAATGTAGTTCACGGCGGTCAGCACAATGATCGACCCGATCGCGACCGGCCGGACCCATACGCCGCCCACGTGCAGCAGGTCCGTCGTGTACCGCGCGAACGTCACCGCCACTGCCGACATGCCGCCGGTGTTCACAATGACGAGAAAGGTCCAGCCATAGAGAAACGCGGGCAGCGGCCCGAACGCATCCTTGAGGTAGACATACCCGCCACCCGCCTCCGGCCGCCGTCCGCCCAGCTCCGCGAAGCACAGCGCCCCCATCACGGCGATCACCCCACCCAGCACCCACGTCCCGACGATCAGCGGCGCGGTATGGACCCGCTGGGCGACCACCGCCGGATTGAGGAAGATCCCGCCGCCGATGATGCCGCCCACGGTCAGCATCGTCGCGTCGAATACCCGCAGTTGGCGCGAATACCCGACGGGTTCGTTCACGACGCTTCCAGGTTCTGATCGCGTATCGGGCATCGCTGGGCCCGAACATACGCGCACGGCCATTCGCCCGCTTGACCGTGTTCGTCTCCGGCCGGGCCCACTCCCTGCTCTCTACCTTCTGCTTTCTGCATTTGATCGCAGTCCCACATTGTGGTACCACGGCCACCGACATTAGATTTGCGGCTTAGGACGTCGGCACCACGATGGACCGCCAGGCCGCGACCGAGGAGGGCGAAGGTGATGGTGAAGACACGTCTGGGCACGCGCTGGCATTCGATCGAGCGGCAGCTCCCGCTCCTGATCGCCGGATTGCTGCTCGTCACGGTCTTTGCGTTCGCGTGGGGCGCGTACCAACGCGTCAAACACGTGCTCCTCACCGCCGCCGGCCAGCGACTCCAGGGCATGTCCCTCACGCTCGACTTGCTCTTCGCCGACGCCGCGCGCCGATACGTCGCGCGCGTCGACAGCGTCGCCTCCGATCCCGCCATCGCCGCGTATCTTCGCCACCGGCCGATCCGCCGCCGACATCAGGCGACGACTCGCCGATGCGTGGCTCGGCGATCCCGCCCCGCGCGCCCGGATCGTGTCGATCCGTCCCGATGGGCAAGTCGCCCTCGACACCTCCCGCGGCGGCCCGATCCCCCAATCGGCGTGGGCCAGCCAGATCGTTCTCACCGGCGGTCCGGTTGCCGCAAAGCCGCACGTCAGCCCGTTCCGCGCGAGCGGCGATTCGACGTACTCGGAAGTCATTGTCCCGGTGCACGCGCCCGTCTCCGGCGCGAGCGGCACCCTCGGCGACTCCGCCGCCGGCACGCGCATCATCGGGTATGTCGCCGACCTGCGCTTCACCACCACGCAGGGTGGCAAGGCGGTCCGCGACCTGATCGGTCCCCACGCCGCGATGCTCATCGGATCACCAGGTGAAAATGCGTGGACGGATCTCGAACGCCGCCAGCCCTCTCCTCCCGGCGGCCAGACATTCAATCAGCCGGCCATCATCACTGGCGCGAGCGGCCAGGAAGCGGTTGCGGTCGAATCGGCTGTCCCCGGCGCGCCCTGGCTCCTCTGGATCGAACAGCCCACAGTCACGATCCTCGCGCCGATGCGCGCGCTCCTGCTCGAGCTGGCGGAAGTCGCAGGCATCATCGTCCTCGCGGGTGCTGGCGCTGGCTGGCTCCTGAGCCGCCGCATCACATTGCCGATCGTGTCACTCACCGCCGTGGCCGAGCGTATCGCCGCTTCCGGCCAGCCCGCAGTCGTGCCCGACAACGCGGACGAAGTGACGCGTCTGGGCGACGCTGTGGGACGTATGGCCACCCGCGTCCGCGATTCGCTCGACACGGCCGAGACAGCGCGATCGGAGGCCGAGGCGCTCGCGGGGCAGTTGCAAAAGCGATCGGAGGAGCTGGAGCAGCAAACCCGCGAGGCGCACGCGCTGGCCGCGGAGCTGGAGCAGCAGTTCGAAGAGGCCCAGTCGCTGTCCGAGGAGCTCGAGCAGTCCAACACACGGCTGCAGGAATCGGTGAATGATACCGACGCCGCGCGCCGCACCCTCGGCGACATTGTCGAAAGCATCACCGACGCATTCGTCGCCTACGACCCCAACTGGCGCATCACCTTCATCAACCAGCGCGCGCAACAGTACTTCCGGCAGCTGGGTGTTACCGCCACGGAGTTCGAGGGCGTCAATGTGTGGGAGCTCTTCCCCGCGTCCCGCGGCACGATCGTCGAGCGCGAGATGCGCCGGACGATGACCGAGCGCGTCACCGTGACGTTCGAGACAGAGGTGAACAACGACCACTGGCTGTCGATCCGCGCCTACCCCAGCGGCGACGGCGGGGTCACTGCCGTCTGGACGGATATCACCGAATCCAAGCGCTCCGTCATTGCCAATGCGTTCCTGGCCGAGGCGAGCCGCCTCCTCTCGGCATTGCTGGATGTGCATGCGTCCATGCGAGATGTCGCACACGCGGCGGTACCCGCGCTCTGCGATTGGTGCGGAGTCGACCTGGTTGCCGACCCCCGGTCTACCGAGTGGCCACCCACGCTCACCCGGCTTGGCATTGCCCACCGCGATCCCGCGCAGGTTGCGTTCGCCGCGGAGTTCCAGGAGCGGCATCCGATCGACTGGGACTCGCCGGGTGGGCTCGCCGCGGTGCTCCGCACGGGGGAGCCACAGTTCATGCCGGCGATCACTGACGAGGCCATCACCGGCGGCCGCGAAATCGGACGGGCACCTCGCGGATATCCGCCGCTTTGGCTTCACATCGGTGATGCTGGTCCCGATCACCGTCCGCGGCCGGACGCTGGGAGCGCTGAGTCTCGCCATGGCGGAATCAGGCCGCCACTTCGACACTCGCGATCTGGAGCTCGTCCGGAACCTCGCCGATCGCGCCGCGATCGCCCTCGACAATGCGTGGCTCTTTCACGAAGCCGACGGCGCTCGCGCCAATGCCGAAGCCGCGAACAAGGCCAAGCTGGATTTCCTGGCCAGCATGAGCCACGAGCTCCGCACGCCGCTCAACGCGATCGCTGGCTACGTGCAGCTCCTCGACATGCAGGTCGCCGGCCCGGTGCTGGACGAGCAACGCCGCTTCCTCGCCCGTATCCGGCGCGCACAGGATCTTCTGCTCGGGCGCATCAATGACATGCTGAATTTCGTGAAGATCGACAGTGGGACTCTTACCTACTCCCTCCGCCCGGTCGCACTTCACAGCATCCTCGCGGGTCTGGATGTCATGATCCAGCCACAGCTCATTGAGCGCGGCCTGACGTACCAGTACCTTCCGGCCGATCCGGATCTCGTGGTCCGCGTGGACAGCGAAAAGCTGGAGCAGATCCTGCTCAATCTTCTCTCCAACGCGACCAAGTTCACACCGCGTGGCGGCAGCATCACACTCGCTGCCACTCGTCACGGCAGCCGGGTCGAGGTCACCGTCTCGGACACCGGAGTCGGTATCCCGCCGGACCGGCTCGCGGCGATCTTCGAGCCATTCGTGCAGTTGGATCCCTCGCTGACCCGAGAGCGTGAGGGCACCGGCCTCGGTCTCGCGATCAGCCGAGACCTGGCCCGGGCGATGGGCGGCGAGGTCACGGTGAAGAGCACACCGGGGAGCGGCTCGGTGTTTACACTGGCGCTGCCTGCCCACTCCCCATTCTCATGACACGCCGCGGCATGCGGAGGCGGTGACGGGAGATTAGGGACTAGGGACTGGGACTGGGACTGGGGACTGGGTGGTTCGCGGTCTCAATCCCTAGTCCCTGGTCGCCGATCTCCAGTATCGCTCCTCTACTCGCATTCGTCACCAGCGCCCGGTAGCGCGCAAGCCAGCCCGTTCGATACTTGAGCGCCGGCGCCCGCCAGGCAGCTCGCCGCAGTTCCATCTCATCCGCCGCCACATCCAGGTCGAGCGTGCGCCCAGGAAGATCGATGCGCACGACGTCGCCGTCGCGAATGAGCGCGATGGCTCCGCCTTCCGCGGCCTCCGGTGATACGTGCCCGATGCAGAGGCCGCGCGTCCCGCCCGAGAACCGCCCGTCGGTCACCAGCGCCACCGAAGTGCCGAGCGGCATCCCTTTGAGCATGCTGGTCAGCACGAGCATCTCGCGCATGCCGGGACCACCTTTGGGGCCCTCGTTACGCACGATGACCACTTCGCCCGACAGGATCACGCCTTCGCGGAGCCCAGTGATCGCTTCCTCCTCACTCTCGAACACGCGCGCGGGCCCGGCGAACGTCATCTCGTGCTGCTCGACCGCGCCGACCTTCACCACGGCCCCGTCGCGCGCGAGTGACCCGAACAGCACCGCGAGCGCGCCCCGCTGGGAGTGCGGATTGCTGATCGGCCGAATGCACGCCGGGTTGCGGGTGGCGATGCCGTCCAGAGCTTCACCGAGCGTGCGGCCCTCCACCGTCTTCGCTTTGAGCTCGAGCACACCGGGCTTCCGGGAGAGCTCGGCCAGAATCGCCGGCACACCACCCGCGGCGTGAACGTCCTGCATATGCCACTGGCGAGGACCATCCCACGCGGGTGAGATCTTCGCCAGGGTCGGGTACTCGCGCCGCGACGTCGTTGAACCGGCTGAACGGATAGTCGATACCCGCTTCGCGCGCGAGTGCGAGCACGTGCAGCACGGTGTTGGTGGATCCGCCCATCGCCACGTCGAGTGCGACGGCGTTGTCGATCGCGGCTGCCGACAGGATGTCGAGGAACGTCACGTTGTCATGCAGCAGCCGCAGGACGTGCCGCGCGGCGGACCGCGCCAGTTCGTGCCGCTCGGGCGACACCGCGAGCACGGTGCCGTTGCCCGGCAGCGCGACGCCGAGCGCCTCGCACAGGCAGTTCATCGAGTTCGCCGTGAACATCCCGGAGCAGCTGCCGCACGTCGGACACCCGCCGCTTCCAGCTCCTCGAGCCGCGCATCATCGATGGTGCCAGCGGCGTGGGCACCGACTCCCTCGAATACCGAGATCAGGTCGATGGCTTTCCCCTGCGCGTCGGCCCCCGCCTTCATCGGCCCACCTGACACGAAGATCGTCGGGATGTTCACGCGCGCCGCGCCCATCAGCATGCCGGGTACGATCTTGTCGCAGTTCGGGATGCACACCATCGCGTCGAAGCAGTGCGCCCGCGCCATCGTCTCCACGCAGTCGGCGATCAGCTCGCGCGATGGGAGGGAGTACCGCATCCCCTCGTGGCCCATCACGATCCCGTCGTCCACACCGATGGTATTGAACTCGAACGGAATGCCTCCGGCCTCCCGCACCGCGTCTTTCACGACCTTGCCGAACGCCTGGAGATGCGCGTGCCCGGGGATGATGTCGACGTAGGAGTTGCAGACGGCGACGAACGGCTTGTCGAAATCCGCCTTGTCGCGGATCTGCCCGGTCGCGCGGAGCAGGCTGCGGTGCGGGGCGCGATCGAACCCCCGCTTGATGATGTCGGAGCGCATGGGGCTCACGGGGGAGGGGGGTGGCAGGGTGAAGCGGAAACTTACAATACCGCGCTCACCGCCGCGAACTGGGGGGCCGACGCCAGAAATGCCTCGAACACGTCGTCGCGCCACCACCTGAGATCGCCCCGCATGCACCGCTTCATTTCTTCAATGCCGGCCCAGGGGTCTTGGCCGACTGATAGCTGCGAGCGGATGTCATTGCGTCGTAGACGTCCGCCACGCACACGATCTGCGCGTGGAGCGGCACCTCGTCGCCTTTCAGGCCGTCCGGATAGCCGCTTCCATTCCGCTTCTCGTGGTGCGACCGGATGATCGGCTTCACGGTCCACGGGAAGTCGATCGTCGACACCAGCTCCAGCCCCCACAGGGTGTGCATCTTGATGATCGCGAACTCCTCCGCGTTCAGCCGCGTCGGCTTGTTCAGGATCTCGTGGGGCACGCGCATCTTGCCCAGGTCGTGCAGGTACGCGCCCATCCGCACGGTCATGACGCCATTGTCGTCCAGCCCGAGCGCTCTGGCGACCGCGATCGCGTATTCGGCGACGCGCCCGGAGTGACCGAACGTGTACGTATCGGCCGACTCCAGAGACCGGCCCCAGTTGGCGACGACCTCGACGAACAGGCTTTCGAGGTTTGCGACGCGGGCCGAGACGTCGCGGAGGTCGCGCTGCGCGCCCAGTCGCTGGAAGAGCCGGATGGACCGGTTGAGGAACACGACGGAGTCATGATTGTGCTCGATCCGCCGGTACACGAGCGCCAGCTCCCGGCTCGCCTCCGCCTCCTGCAGCGTCGCGCCACAGCCGGCCGCCAGGTCGATCGCCGCCTTGAGCCGTGCCTCGGCGAGACCCAGCACGCCGGTCTCACGATACAGGACGCCGAGGAATTTGTACGCGTCCGATTTCCCCTGCTGGCTCCCCAGTCCGTCGAAGATGCGAAGCGCGGACTCCGCGCTCTGCCGCGCATCCTCATAGTGCTGGCGCGCGATGTGGACCTCGGTGCGATTGAGCAGCGCGCATCCGCGCAGGTGGACGTCGCCGGTGCGCTCCGCGAAATCCAGACATTTCGCGTAGTAGCCGTCAGCCTGGTCCCACCGCTGTTCGTCCGCGCTGACCATGCCGAGGTTGTGATAGGCGATCGCGCAGCCCCGCTCATCGCCTGCCTGCTGGAATGCCACCAGCGAGGTGCTGTAGCGCGAGACCGCTTCACGCAGATCGCCCTCGATGTTCGCGATGATGCCGAAGTTCTGCTCGATACGCCCGCGCAGCTCGTCGCGGTCCATCCCGGCCGTGAGTGCCTGCGTCAGCGCGGCGCGCGCCTGTACCAGCTCGCCACGCTCCAGATGCACCGCCCCCATCGCGTTCAACGCCTCCGCCAGCTCGATGGGGTCGCGCGCCGCTTGTGCCGCGGTGTACGCCTCGCGCAGCAGATCCAGCGCGGCGTTCCACTCATGGCGCCGCCGGTGGACTGCCGCCTTTCTCCGGAGCGCCTCCGCCCGGACGCGCGGCTCACCAGCCTCCGCGGCCTCGCCGTACGCGATCAGCGCTTCCGGACTGCGTCCCTCACGATCGTGACGCCGCCCATCCGCCAGCAACTCCTCCGCGCGAGTCCGGCTTTCGGGTGCCGGTAAAACGGCAACCTGCCCCGCCGCTGTCGCGACGAGGCAGGCGTCCGCCTTGGGTACCGGATTTCTTCGCCGCCGCTGGCGGGGCATTCCTTCCGTTACCGTGCCCGGTCCGCGACTGCGTAGACCGAGAAGTGCCAGACCGGCGCCGAAATGCTCTTGAGTCCGAGGTCCAGTTTCGTCGGCAGAATGTCGAGCAGCCCGCCGAGCAGTGACTGCAGGTAGACGATCTGGGCCGAGGGCGCGGGCGCCGTCGCGCACTGCGAGTAGCTCAGCGTCAGCACAGCGGGGAGAATGAACTTCAACCCTTCCGGCTGGAACTGGGCACTCACGTGTCCGTCGCCCGCCTCAGTCGCGGTGATGGTCGTCCGCTGCAGCAGCGCGCCTGGCGGCACGATCAACGTGTTGTTGCCGAAGACGACCGTTCCACCGAGGACGCCGATCGTGTTCGAGCCAGTCTTCGCTACGGAGTCCGCCGTGCACACATAGAGAGTCGGCGAGGTGCTCGACAACGCCGGCAACAGGCCGACCAGCTCGGACCCGAGGCCTGCCGAATGCGCCTGGACGTTCACGGCGGCGGCTGTGTTGCCCGACGCCTGGCTGTGGCTGATCGGCGCAACGGCATCCGGGCTACCCGCATCACAGGCGGCGGCCAGAAACGCGACACCGCACGTGAGACTCATCCATCGTACCGTGGAACGTTTCACAAAAGCTCCGCAGTTCAAGTCTGGTACTCCGGCGGTGAATCAGCACTGTGATAGTGCGGTGCTAATTCGTGATAGTGCGGCACTTTGCACCGGATCTCGCTGTGAGACGGAGGTGGCAAACGCAGTGCCAGGACCATCTCGTTCGACTAAGTCATAGTGGGCTAAGCACTGATGCCAGTGACACGATTGTGAACACCAACGCATGCTGCCCGAATCACCGCGAATTGCCAAACGCACTGAAAAACGATTCGCACAAACCATCACATCACGCGCAGCCCATCACGTCATTTCGTCATCACGCGCCATCGACCACTCGTACACACGGCATCGCAGCGTACGCTCGCTGATTCGCTGCAGGTCCCTTCGCAGAGACAACAACCCGTTCCTGTAGCCTGTCTGGTGGCGCGGCGAGTCTTACCGGCCGGTCGCGACCGGCCCCTACCAGGGACGATTGCGGTTCGCCGCACGGGATCGATAATCCACCTGCATTCCACTCCAGCACATCACCAACAATCGCACCCTACAAAGACGAACATCCTCACCCTAATAAGACGCACATCCGCTGAGCAGAATCACGTATCGATACACGGTGAATTGCAGTCGCGTACGCGCAGTCAAGGCGACGTGATCTCGGACACAACTTCCTCCATTGCGCGCACACGCAGTCAACTCCGTGCGCATTGTGCGCGCTGTCGCACTCGTTGACACCGGGTCGTTTGCAGGGGCGGGCCCTTAGCACCCCCTCATGTGACCCTCATGCGCGCACGCCGTCTCGAATGAAAGGCCCGCTATACCAAGTTCTGTCTGTACCCCGCGTGCGGAGATGGCCGTGCCACAGGTACTCCACGAACACTCGTCCCAGGCGCCCGGTCGGCGAAGTCACACACCACCATATGAAGCGATCGTCGATCTTATCGACGAAGTGGTGTTCCGGACCGATGAGACCGGGAACTGGACATTCCTGAGCCGCGCCTGGACGACGGTGACTGGCTTCGCCGTGGCGGCGAGCATCGGGCGCCGGTTGGCGGATGTGGTGCACAGCAGCGACGCCCAGCTCTACGCGGACACGATTACCCCGCTGCTCCGTGGCACCACCGCCAGCGCGCACGAACACATCCGCGTCGTCACCGCGCACGGCGCGGTCCGCTGGATCGTGCTCCGCGTCCGCGCGGAACGCGAGACCACCGGCAAAGTGCTCGGTCTCTGTGGCACGCTCTACGACATCACGGAGCGCAAGGCCGAAGGGGTCCGTCGCGAGGAGCAGGTCCGCGCATCACAGAAGATGGAAGCGATCGGCCGGCTTGCCGGCGGCATCTCCCATGATTTCAACAACCTCCTCACGGTCATCCTGAGCTACGCGCAGTTGATCGAGGAAGCGGTCGGCGTCAACGGCGCTGTGTCCGCGGATGTCACGGAGCTTCGGCGCGCGTCTGAGCGCGCGGGCGAGCTGACGCGGCAGTTGCTCGCCTACAGCCGCCAGCAGTTGCTGAAGCCGACGACGCTGGATCTCGACCGCGTGGTCGGTGATATGGGGACGATGCTGCGCCGGGTGATCGGCGAGGACATCGCGCTGACGCTCGTGCCCGGCCCGCGGCCTGCGACGGTGCGCGCCGACGCCGGGCAGATCGAACAAGTCATTGTCAATCTCGCGGTCAATGCCCGCGATGCCATGCGGGGTGGTGGCACGCTCACGATCACCACGACATCGGCGGAGCTGGATGATTCGGTTGGCGACCTGTGGGGGGTGCGTATCGTGCCCGGTCCCTACGTCGTGCTGTCGGTCACGGACACCGGCCAGGGGATGGACAAGGAGACGCAGCGCCGCATCTTCGAGCCGTTCTTCACGACCAAGGACCTCGGGCGCGGCACCGGACTGGGATTGGCCACAGTCTATGGTATCGTGAAGCAGAGCGGTGGGTACATCTGGGCTGAGAGCGCGCCGGACCGCGGCACGACGTTTCGGGTCTATCTCCCGCAGGCCGGCCCGGGCACGATGGACCCGGTCGCCACCCCGCGCCGTTTCACGCTCCCTCGGGGCACGGAGACGGTACTCATAGTAGAAGATGATTACACGGTGCGGGCGCTTGCGCGCCGAGTGCTCGAGCGCGCCGGCTGACACCGTGCTGGACGCGGGGACCGCCGCGCAGGGGTTCGCCGTGATGAGCACATACGGCAGTTCCGTCGACTTGCTGCTCACCGACATCATCATGCCCGGCGCCACTGGCCGCGACCTCGCTCAGCTGGTCGCGACGTCCAACCCCAGCGTGAAAGTCCTGTATATGTCGGGCTACGACGACGGCGAGCTTGCGGCTCGTCTCCAGGGACTGGGCGGCGCACTCGCACCGGATGTCGCGCTATTGGAAAAGCCGTTCACACCCGAAGGCCTCGCGCGTCGTGTCCGCGAGGTGCTCGACGGCGGCGAATCGCGTTCGTAGCGATCGCGATTATCCGGGCGCGCTCCGCCGCGCCGTGTCCGCCATCGTATCCTTCGTACGTTAGCGGTCATTCCCCGGCGCTTTTGACATTCTCTCTTTCAATTTCCTGCATTCGTCTTAGTCTTATGTCCTGTCTCATCTAATGAGCCACGGGCCCCCGTTCAGGGCGACGCGAAGCAGGTTACACCGAGAATATTTGGGTTACATGCGGGGCTCAGCCCGGATTTTCGCCCCGCCGCACTCTGAATACTCATTGGGGTAGTTCAAGCGTCTACGCCTAGCGAACCCAGCAAGTGATCCCATATTCCAAGCCTGTGAACCCCGTTCCGGCACCGCCGATGACCGCAGAGACACCCTCCGCGCCGGTGATCCGGCACGGGGCGTTCGTCGCTGCGCTGGGTGGTGTCGCCGATGCCGAAATGGCGTCTTCCCCCCGGTGGCAGTCACTGTGCGCCGGTTTCACCACGCTTCGGCTTATCGACGTCTGGGCCACCGAAGGCCGCGTCGATCCGCGCGCCTTCCAGGCCACCGCCACGACCGTCGCCACGCTCCCCGGAATGAGTACTGCCCGCGGATTGCTCGGTGCGATCACCGACGCCGTTGCCTCCCCCTACGTACCCGGTGCCCCGTCACCGTTCATCCCGCTCCTCGCCTACGGCCGGCTCCTCGAATACGACGCCGACTGGGCGCTCGCGATCGATGCCTACAGCGTCATCGTCGAGCACGCGCCGGCCGCCGGTGCCGCCGACCTCCTCCCCGATGCGTATCACCGCTCCGGTTACTGCCGCCGTATGATGGGTGACCTCACAGGCGCGTCCGCCGATTTCACGACCGGAAGAAGGGTCGCGCAGGAGCAAGGCAACGCCGCCGCCGACCTGCAGCTCCGCCTCTCGGAAGCCAATGTCATCGCGCACCGTGGCAACCTTCCTGAAGCCGCGAGAGTGCTGGAGCAGCTCATTGCGGACGCGTCTAATGCGGGCGCACGCCAGCTCGTCGCCGCCGCGCGACACGACTGCGGTCTCGTCGCGTACGCACAAGGGCAGTTCGAGCGCGCGGCGCTGCTCTGCTTCAGCGCGTCGCAGTCGTACGACGATCCACGCCAGCGCGCCCGCGCGCTGTCGGACCTCGCCGCCTGCGGCGCCGCACTCGGCCACCGTCACCTCGCACGCCAGGCCAACGAGATCGTCTACACCACCGCCGCCACCCGCGAGTTGCGATGGGCAGCGGCAATCAACCTGCTCGAGATGGCCGCGACCGACGGTCACGAGCCGATCTTCGAAGCCTACCGCTCCGCGCTCGAGGCGGAGCCGCTACCGGTCACCCTCGCCGCGAATTATCACCTGTACGCGGGGCGCGGCCACGTCCGATTCGGACGCCCCCATCTCGCCCGCCAGGAATTCGGCCGCGCACTTGGCATCTCAATGGATGCCGCACTCAATCAGACCGGCATCCTCGCCGACCAGGCGCTGGCCAATCTGATGGCGGCCGAGCGCGACACACCTGCCCGGACTGGCGCGGAGATACGCCATTCCGACCCGTGGTCTCCGGATATCGAGCACCTCACGCAGTCGATAACCGAGTTGCACCTGGCGACCGTCGAACAATAGGACTCGCAATGGGGTGAACCGTCCCCCCATTGCCATGCGCCAGGCCGTTTTCGAGGCAGCAGGGGCCGTTCGAAAACGACCCCACCCACCGCTGCCGCCAATAGGCCTTTAGTTTCCGCTACCGACCAGTACTCCGTCGCTCGGCGTAACTTGCGACGACGAATGCAGCGACGAGTTCATTGCGGCGGGTGCCGTGGGAGCCGTCGGACTCGCGCACGCTGCGGCGGCGACAGCCGCCAGGGCGGTGACTGTGGTGAGAACGATACGGCGCGCTGGGAATGACATCGTGGCCTCGTGGTGTGGGATGGATCGGATTGCAGCCGAGATCTGTCTCCCGAACAATCGGCCCAGAGTCGTTACGTCCAAGGACCAAATCGGGAGTTGCGGGGGGCACTGCGAGCGGTCATCAGGGCAATACGGGATGCATCACCGTTTTGTCATTGGTGTTTCCTCATGCTGATCGTCGCCTATCTGCCGGCTCCACTCCTCCGGCATCTGCAGCGCGTCATGAGGCCCGATCACGATGTCGTCGCGGTCTCGAGCTGGAATGTCCTGCGCGACGTCGTGCGCACCTCGGGGGCCGAAGTCGCCGTCGTCGATCCGTCGGTGGAGTCCACCGCCCCCGCATCCGGAGTCCCAGCTCCTGGGATCAATGTCGTGGAGTTCATTGCAGCGATCGTGCCGGTGGTCGTCTACGCGGTCCTGACTCCGCGCACGGCACGGTTCATGTCGCACACCAACGCGTCGGCGGTGCGCCACTTGGTGCTGCACGGCATCGACGATGACCCGGAACGCCTTCGCCAAATCATCGAGGGACTCGGAGCCTCGGACGCCGACACGGCCCTCGTGCGCCCGATCATCGCCGCGCTTTCCGCCGGAGGCGCTCCCCCCGCACTCGGTGCCGCGATTCGCCTGCTCTTCCGCGCACCCCGCCGCTTTCGCTCGGCCGCCGATCTCGCCACCGCATCAGGCCTGAGCCGGCGCTGGGTGAATGAATGCCTGGCCGCCGCGGGACTCGCGCCGGCTCGTGTCCTGGTGATCGCCGCCCGCGTCTGGCGCGCACACCATGATCTTCAGATCCCGGGCGCATCCGTCAGCGCCGTCGCCGCGCGGCTCTCCTACCCGGACATCAAGAGCTTCCGCCGCCACGCCCGCTCCTGCACCGGCATCCCACCGTCGGAATGGATCACGCGCCTCACACCCGACCAATGCACCTCCTGCCTCGCGACCCTGATCGGAGTGCCCGGCCCAACGCCCAGTGGCGCTGGTGCGCGTCGCCCAACACCGGGATCGCTAAGCTGTGAATGACCGGCCGCCGCTCGAGCAACCCATCCGCCTCCGCGACCTCGCCGCAAACCCCTACCCGATCCTCGCCCACCTCCGCGCGACCGCTCCCGTCGCATGGGTCGAGGAAACGCAGAATGTGGTTCGTCACCCGGCGATCCGACGTGCTCGCGATTTTGCGGGACCCCGAGACATACCGCACGGACTCGCCGCGCTCGACTATCCGCGACACATTCGGCACGCAGATGCTGAGCGCCGAAGGAGAGCTGCACCGCCGGTACAAGAGCCAGTGCAATCCGCCGTTCAACATGCGATCAGTGCACGGGCACGCCATGCCACTCATTACGGCGCGTACCGACGCTCTGATCGATGGATTCGCGGAGGACGGCTCCACCGACCTCCGGCCCGCGCTCGCAAGCCAACTCGCGGTCTACACGGTGGCGTCGGTGCTTGGCATCCCCGCGCAGCTTCACGCGCGCATCCTTGGCTGGTACGCCAGCTTCGCCGCCGCGCTCGCCAATTTCACCTGGGATGAGCAAATACGCGCCCGCGGGCACGCCAGCGCCCGCGAGTTTCAGGATGCGATCGCGCCGGTCATGCGTGATCTCGAACACACGAGCGACCCGTCGCTCCTCAGCGCACTCACACGGGCGGATGCTGCCAGCCGCCTCACCGACCCGGAGATCATCTCCAACGCGCTCATCGTGCTCTTTGGCGGTATCGAGACGACGGAGTCCACGATCCTCAACGTCGTCTGGGCGCTGCTGTCCCACCCGGCCGCACTCGCCGCGATCCGGCGTGATGGTACGCTGCTGCCGGCAGGGATCGAGGAAGCGATGCGCTGGGAGCCGGCGGTGCAGTCGTGCACCCGCCACATCGAGCGGCCGGTCACACTCGGCGGCGTCACGATCGGTGCCGGCGCGACAATCCAATGCATGCTCGGCGCCGCCAACCGCGATCCGGACCACTTTCCGGATCCCGACCGCTTCGACATCACGCGCGCCAACGCTGGCGATCATATCTCATTCGGATCGGGCAAGCACTTCTGTCTCGGCGCGGCGCTGGCGCGCGCGGAGGTGCAGGTGACGGCTGAACGTCTGTTGCAGCGGTTTCCCGCGCTACGCCTGGACCCGGACCGCCCTAGCGCGCCCCACGGATTCGAGTTCCGGGCGCCACCCACACTCCACGTGCTGCTCGACTGACCCGGCCTTAGGCCATCAGTTTGTTGGCGGCGTTGAGCGCCGCCACCTTGTAGCATTCCGCGAGTGTTGGGTAGTTGAACACCGTGTCGAGGAAGTAGTCGAGACCCGCGCCGAGGCCCAGGACCGCCTGGCCAATATGCAGCAGCTCCGTCGCGCCGGTCCCGATGATGTGCACGCCGAGGAGCCGGCGGTCGTCACGGTGGAACAGCATTTTGAACAACCCGCTGTCATCTCCCATGATCTGCCCCCGCGCGATCTCGCGATACCGCGCCACGCCGACCTCGTACGGCACGCGCTGCGCGGTCAGATCCTGCTCCGTCGCCCCTACCATGCCGATCTCGGGGATCGCGTAGATCCCGATCGGAAAGTGCGCGGCCATCGCCCGCGCGGGCGCGCCCAGCGCGCAGCAGGCCGCGAGCCGCCCTTGCTCACTCGAAGTCGCCGCCAGGCTCGGATACCCGATGACATCACCGGCCGCGAAGATGTGCGGCACCGTCGTCCGGAACTGCGCATTGACCTTGAGACGCCCGCGATCGTCCGCCTTGAGGCCCGCGCGATCGAGATTGAGCCCGGCCGTCGCGCCGATCCGTCCGACGGAGAACAGGACCGCGTCCGACACGATTCGCTTCCCCGATTCGAGCGCGACCGCGATGCGTGACGAGGGGCCGTCGGTGCGCTCGATGTGCGCGACCGCCTCCCCGCACCGGAACGTCACGTTCCGTTTCCGCATCTGGTGCATCAACTCGTCCACGATCTCGGCATCGAGGAACTCGAGCGGGCGCTCGCGGCGATCGACGAGCGTCACTTCGGTCGCGCCCAGCGCCGCGAACATTGAGGCATATTCGATGCCGACCACGCCCGCGCCGACGACCGTGAGTGAGCGCGGGATGCGCGTCAGCTTGCCGATGTCATTGCTGGTCAGCACCGTCGTGCCATCGACGGGGACACCGGGCGGGGCGGCCGGCAGAGTGCCGACCGCTATCACGATGCTGGCCGCCGTCACATCCCGTGACCCGCCCGCCGATGTGATCCGCACGGTGTGCGCATCCACGAACGAGGCGCACCCACCCAGCACTTCGACGCCGTTGCGGCGGAGCTGGTGCACGAGGACATTGATCTCACGCCGGACGACTTCGTCCACGCGGGCCAGCAGTTGTGCCGCGGTGGGCTGCGGGATGGTCCGTAAGAGACCCTGGCGAGCCAGCGACTCCGCGGCGCCTGTGACGGTGATGACGGCCTCGCGAAAAGTCTTGCTCGGAATCGTCCCCGACTCGACGCAGACGCCGCCGATGCCCGCCTGTTGCTCGATGATCGCCGCCCGCTTGCCCAGCTTCGCGGCCTGGACGGCCGCGCGCTGCCCGGCCGGCCCGCTGCCGATGGCGAGGAGATCGAAGTCAAAAGTCACGCGGGCGAATATATTCCCCCTGCGTCACGAATTGGCTTCGGCCGTCCGCTCGGGCGGTGACGGGCGCGGTAACGGCCAGCCGACCCCCATTCTGTCCGGCCGCCCCCCTTCCGCCGGGGTAAGTGCGCATGTCTGTCCACCGCGACACCCCGCCCCGTCCGTTCCCCGCGATCCGAGTCGGCGTCGTCGGCCACCGGCTCGAGGCACTCGTGGGCGGTGGGACGGATTTCGCGACACTGCGCGCAACGCTGCATACGATCCTGACCGGCATCCAGACGGCCGCCGCCGGCATCGCGGGCCAGTACCCAGAGATCTTCGCCGGACCTGCGCGCCTTCGCGTGATTTCGCCGCTGGCCGAGGGCACCGACCAGATCGTCGCGGCTGAAGCGGTGCGGTTGGGCTACGCGCTTCACGTGCCGTTGCCGTGCCCCGCGGCGACGTACCTGTCGGCGTTCCAGACAGCGTCACAGACCACCGGCGACGATCCGCGGGCGACGTTCACGCGGTTGCTCGGCGAGGCACAGAGCGTTCAGATCCTGGATGCCGCGCCGGGTGCGGTACTCGATCCCGCGGCCTACGCGGCGGTCGGGCGCACGGTCCTGCGTCACACCGATGTGCTGATCGCGGTCTGGGATGGCGCTGCCGCGGCGGGCCCGGGCGGCACCGGCGAGGTCGTCGAACAGGCGCGCGCGTGGCAGTTGCCGGTGGTGCGGATCGATCCCCGCCACCCGGGCGACTGGACGTTCGAGGCCAACTCGACATCGACCGCGCGGCAGTCGCTCGATGGCGCCGTCGAGGATATGCTGCGGCCACCGGCTGCAACGCATGCCGCGCTCGACGCGACGCGCCAGGCTACCGGCCGGCGTCTCCCGCCAACACCGCTGGCTGAATACCTCTCGACGCACCCGTGGCCTGGCATTGGTGGATCCTTTGCTCTCACGACGCGGTGGGTCGCGGGAATCTTCCTGCCGCTTCCCATCGTGACGCTCGGCCGCGCGACGATTCATCGCGCCCGTATGGAGTGGCGCGCACTCTGGAGGCACGCGGACGCCGCGCTCGTGCATCCCCTTGATCGGGGCCTCGAGGAGTACTACGTGTGGGCGGAAGGCCTGGGCAATCGCTACGGCACGCTCCACCGGGATGCGGCCAGCCTGCCATACGTGCTCGCGCCCCTCGCGGTGCTCCTTGCGCTGCTCGCGCATTGGGGTGAGACGTTGATCGGGCTCAAGGCCGCGGCGTGCTTTGGAGTGGCGGAGGTCCTGATCCTCGCCAGCATCATCAGGCTCTATCAGAAAGCGGTCACGCGGCGTTACCATGACCGATGGATCGACTACCGGTCGCTGGCCGAGGAGCTGCGACAGTTGGCGTTTCTGTGGCCGCTTGGCCGGCCGTTCCCCGTGATCGAGCTGCTGGGGGAAACCGAAGGTGAGGCATCACAGCTCGCATGGGTCGGATGGTACGTCCGGGCGGTCGTCCGCGATCTCGGACTCTGTCCTGGCACGTGGACTCCGGAGCGCCTCGAGAAGCTGCGCGACATGCTGGCGACTCGCTTTATCGGCAGCCAGGTCGATTACCATTGGCGCACGGCTGAGCGTTTCGAGCGAGTCGGCAATCGCCTCGAGCGGCTCACGGTGTGGACGTTCGTGTGCGCGCTTGTGATCGGGCTGCTTCATGTGACCGTGTTTGGTGCGTACGCACCAATCAACCGCACGCTGTACGACTACGGTTCGCGCATCATCGACGCGCCGGCGTGGGAGACCGTCGGAATCATTGGCGCGATCATGGCGATCTTCCTACCCGCGCTCGGCGCCGCGGTGCACGGCTTTCTGAGCCAGGGCGACTTCCGGAATCTGGCGCACCGTTCGCAGCGCATGTGTGAGCACCTTGCACCGCTCGCCACCGAAATGACCCACACGCCGCTTCGCTTTGAAGCCTTGGGCATCGCTGCCGAGAAGGCGGCCGCCGTGATGCGCGATGAGGTGGTGTATTGGCGAGTCTTCGTCCGGCTCAAACCGCCGGCATTGGTGTAAGCGCTTTTCGCACGGCGTCGCTCCGGATCCCGTTTCGGCTTCGCGCCCGTGGCACAAAGACTAACGCCCGGCGCTCCACAGGACGAAATCGGGTCCGGCATCGATCCCGACTCCTCGCGGCAGCTTTATTGACTAGGCGTGCGACGAATTTCCTCCACGCGGTCGCGAATTCGTTGCGCAAGCCCCGGTGGAGGCGGTGTCGGAGTTGGGCACGGATTTGTCTGACCCGTCTTGGTACTTGGAGTCGGGTATTGGTAGTCGGTCGGAATTGTGGTCCCTTCAGTCATCGGTCGGCCTCTCGCGGCACGGCAGGCCCGGGGCAGCGGGTTAGACACCCAGGGTAGGGTTAAGCACCGTGTCAAAGTAATGCTTTCGCTGAACCCAGCGAAATCCTTCGTGCTTGGTGATAGCGGCGACATCGACGGGGCCGTGGACCATCGGGGGCCCCGGTGCGAATCGCACAAAGCCAATCGTCGTCTCGACCATGAACTTGACAAGATCGATCGCGTCCTGAATTCGCGCTCCCCGCAGAAACCGGCGACGACAAACCCCATCGAATCGAAATGGTCGATCTCGTTGCCTTGTTTGTCTTTTCGCTTCGTCGGATAACTCTTCGCGTAGTGCTCGTCAAAGAAGAACCTTCTCACTCGTTGCGCAGCTTCTTCAACTGTATAGGTGTCGGGATTCAATTGCCACCCTGGCTGCCCACTGCGGGTGAGTAGTTCCCGAAGATCCTTCGCGAGGCTTGTTGTCGACCGATTCTTAAAACTCCCGAGGCCAAACGTCACATAGCCGATCGGTAGTCCCTTGTAGAGGTTGACGATCTTCTCCGCGTTGAAGTAGACCTTATGCTGCATGAAGTCAGCACCAATGGTCGAAGCACTGTCGGCACCTAAGACCACGCCGTCGCCCACCTTCAACGCAACCGCAATAGTCATGAGCGCGAGGGGTTGTTCGGTCCTTAGTGCTTGCGCGTCTCAGCCCAAATGTGGGCCGTCCTGCAGCATATCCACGCGCACTCCGCAGCATATGATCAAACAAACGCACGCTCATCATTCTGCTAGCGCGCCATTGTAACCTGAAAGCGTCCGCAGTAACCCACGGTCGTCGAGGCTCAACCGGCTGGCTCGGCCTCACCGCGACAATCTGGTCTCGGATGCAGCCCAATGGGCGAGCTCGCCATCACTCGACTCAACGATTGCCGGCGCAAGTACGCCGACGTAGCTATGACGCAAGATTGCGTAGGCCCCGGCCCGGTCCGCTTCTGGCCGGTGGTCAATGCTTGTGGAAGATCCCGCCGATCTTCTTGATGATGCTCCCCGGCCCATTGCTCGTTGACTGTGTCGAAGCCGTCTGCGACGCGGCCGCTGCCCGCGGGATCGCCGCTCCGTGCAGTAGCTTCCCGCTGCTCGCATCCACGTAGAACACGTGGTATTGGTCAGTCTGCGCCGGCACGATCCGCCACGCTGTCGTCGGGGGATGCCCGGGCTGGACGGCCGATGTCAGCGTGACATTCCGCACGTCACCCACCATGCCGGAATCCCGTGCTGTCTGCACCGCGGCGGGAAGATCGACCGAGACATCCGACGGCAGCGCGTGAATCGTCGGCAACGCGACCGGCTTGAGCTTATCCGTTTGTGGCGCCGAGGCGCCCGCGGCGCCAGTCATCACCTGCAGGCCTGCGCCATCGGCTGGTGACCGGAACGTGTAGTTGATGACGTAGGGCGTCGAGGCGGTCGCCCCGGATGGCAGCGTCGCCTGGATCTGCGTGAGCACCGCGTCACCGCGCCATTGCTGGGCGTCGCTCAGCATCCCGTGCCCGGCGTCGAGCAGGCTGGCCGGGATCACGCGCGGAGGATCGGTCGCCACGGTGAGCGATGGCGCCGACACCGGTGCCGCTGTCACGACCGGCGCGGGCGAGCGATGCGCCAGCGCACCACGCGCGAGGACGGCGATCACGACGACGGCGACGAGCGCACCAGCACCCACCGCCGCCTTCCTATACCATGGTGGCAGCTTGATCTCGCGAAACTGGATCGCCGGCTGCGGCATGGCGGGAGTCGCAGACACCACCGGGGTCTGCAACACGGGGCCGGCAGCACCGGCACGGGTGTTACCGGCGTCGCCAGCGGCCCCATCACGCGATCCAGCTCGGTGGTCAGCCGCGCGACATCCTCTTTCCATCGCGTGTCACTCAGCTCGAACGCGTTGCGCCGCGACAGCTCGCGCATGTCCTCGGGCAGCTCGGCAGGCCCCAGCATCTTCGCGCCACCCACCAGCACGGGGATCATCCGGAGACCGGTCCGCTTGAGCCCACCCACGACCTCGAGGCGCACGAAATCGCCCGGATCGTCGAGACGGCGCTTGCCGACGCGCCCAGTGCCCGCCCACCGCTTACCCATGACCACGAGCAGCACCGCGCACCGGCCGACCGCATCGTCCACGACCTGGACGAAATCCTGCCCGGGGCTGATGTGATCGATGTCCACGAAGATGCGCTGCGACCCGAACCGCGCACTGAGTGCGTCGTACAGACGGCCGACGTGCCCGGCGCTATCGTCACGCCGGTAGCTCAGGAAAATCATCGGCGGGGCCGTAGAATCAGACGGCATCACTTTCTCCAGTCATACGACCTGTCATGCGACCTGTCATACAGGATGTCATACCAGCGCGGGTGCCTTGAGCCGCGCGAATACTCGCCAGTTCAACACCTCGTCCCGCATCGTCTCCGCGGCGTCCTCCGCGATGTTGCCGAGCGCTTCGAGCGTCAGTGGCGTGCTCTCGACGGTCTTGATCAGGGGCTCGAGTTGCTGCGTCATCTTCTCGGAGCGTAAGCACAAATTCCAGAAATCGCCCTGGCTCAGAAACCCGTGCACGCCCGTGCCGATGCCCGGGAGCAGGATCGCCACCGCCGCCGCGACGGCAGCCCAGCCCAGTCCCTTCGACAACCCCGCCTGCGTGATCGGCGTCCGTGTCCACAGCACGGAGACGAAGTCCGCGGCCGACAGGATCATCGCGCCCGCGAACAACACCAGCGCGACCCGATGCAGCACCGTATGCACACGCCGATTCCGCCGGCATGCGCGCGTATGGTACGCGAGCTGTGGCTGGAGAAACCGATCCACCACGATCTGCCGGCATTCCGCCAGCCGCTCCGCGGTGAAGACGATCGGAAACAATCCTCCTTCGCGCGCGATCGCCCGTGCATACCAGCCCACCCAGGCAATCCGCGGCGCCTCTCCCCTGTCATCTCCGATGTATCGCACCGCCCGCAGTGGCCGTCCCAGCGGCCAGAGAAACGCCAGATACCGCAGCTGCTCCGCCAGCGACCGGCAATCGATCCACCGATCGTGGTAGTGGGCGTGCGTCGCGCGCAGATACAGCAGAAAGTTTCCGAACAGGATCAGGAACTCCAGCGTCGACCGCACCGCCGGCCCGGCGCCCGCGTCCGTCAACCCGATCTGGGCGATCAGCACGGCGATCACGGCCAGCGGCGCCAACGCATACGGCGTCGTCGAGAGATCGCGATGCAGCGTGCCGAATCGGTCGGCCAACCCATCCGCCCAGGCATACGGCTCTCGAAGCAGTTGCGTGATTGGCTGCACGATCGCGGGTTCGAGGGGCGGTGGCGACGACCACAGCGCATCCCAGCTCTTGAGAGTCTGGCGCAGACGCGCCTGGCCCAGCGTCATCACACGTGGCTTGGGCGGCCAGTCGAGGGCAAAGACGCCGACCACAGACGTGAATAACCCACCGACGCCCCACGATACCCGCGTCGCCAGATACTGCAAGAGCGGCTCGGTCACCGTCGGCCGCGATGGCCCTGCCGAAGCCGATGCCGCCCCGGCCGGCGACGCCTTTGGATGTGCTGGCATGTGCAACAACCGGCGCCACCACGACTCCTTCACCGCCTTCGCATCCGCGGGCGGCGGCGCAAGCAGGTCCTTGACCACGGTCGCGAGGTCCGCCCCTACCGGAAGCCCCGCCACATCATCGAGCTTCCCGTTCCCCGGATGGCGTGGATCGATCACCAGCACCGGCAATAGCCACGACCTGGCCTGATCGACGACCGCCGCCGTCCCACCAGCACCATCGGCCGGCGCTCCGTCCCAGATCGCGATCAGGAGATCCGCATGGCGCAACACCGCGCGGCCCACCGACGCATACACGGCCCCATTGAGCCGCACTGCCGGCGCGCCGTCGATCACCTGCACCGACTCCGCCCGGGCGATCAGCCGCTGAAATCCGGCGCACGGGTCTTCCGCCTCGCCAGCCGGAAGCCGCTGAAACGCCGCCGTATAGATCTCCGGGAGACATGGCAGCGGCACATGCAGCGCGTAGCCCAGCTCCAGTGCCTCGCTCGCGACCAGTTGATCCGCCCCCTCCGCCAGCGGCGAGATCAGTCGCAGCTGCGGCGGGCCCGCATACACCTGGTTGTAGTCTGAGGCCGCCTGCTCCACCGCTGAGCGCACGGTGCTCAACACCGCGCGCACCTGCGCGCGAAGCGCATCGAGGTCGACGCCGGGTTCGAGCAGCCGATTGAGCCAATGTCCGGTGACACCGATTCGCAGGGCAGGACGGGGACGCGGTGGGGTGACGACTGGCGGCATGCGAGGGGGGCGGGACTACGGGTGGGGACGGACCAATTTGCTATGCCGGACCGGAGTTGCCCACATCAGCGATTGGCATCCCCTCGCTGTGCGTCTGTGAACAGATGTAGTGATCTCACCGGTAACTATCAATCCTATAGTGAGATACACCACCATATCATCGTTGTTTTCCGGTCTGAAATGAGGGCCCGATGTCGCGCCTCTGGGGCCGCCAGCATTCGTGGCGGGCTCAGCCTTACATCCTAATGCCCGAGGAATCCCGCAAAATCGGAGGGCTCGACCTGCCGCGCTGCGGCCGTCCCGATCGATTGCAGTGCCTCGATGCTGCCGACCGCATCGAGCTGCTGCACCAGATCGGGCTGCAGTTGCGGAAGCCCGAGCGCGGCGAGTCCGGGCTCGCTCAGATCCGCGTCGTACCGGAGATAGGTGAAGAGCGGCGGGACGGCTCGCCCGGCCTCGGTACCCGGATCGTCGATGAGCGCACCAGCTTCCTGGTCGATCACATCCCCTTTGCGGCACCGGCCGAACGTGCGGCACAGGAGGTCCTGCTCGACCTGCGTGGCCGACAGCAGCGCGTTCGGGATCGCTGCCGCGTTGTACAGCACATTGAGATCGGCCGCTCGCAGCCCTGGGCGCGCATGTCGCACGCGCCCCGTGCCTACGGAGACGATCAGCATCCGGTCTGCCCCCGCCGGCCACTCGAGGCGATACGGCGCGGCCGACGCCATCACGAATAGCAGCAGCGCGGGATTGTTGTACGGCGTGACGCCGCCATTGACGAACAGATACCGCTCGTCACCCAGTTGCACTTCTTCGGGTGGGAAATACGTCGGGGCGGCCGTGCTGGCTCGCACGAGCTGCCAGAGCGGGATACCGAGGTTGCAGTCGGCGCGCGAGCGGTCGTTGAACTTCGCGCGAGGGTTGTTCGACACCGGCCACGGCGAATCCGTCGTCGCGTTGCGCATTACGACCAACAGCAGGGTGCGGAGCGACGGCGTGCCAAGCGTGATATCGGTATGGCCCGCCGCCCGGTCTTCGTCGGTCAGGAATCCCTGGAAGACGTCACGCAGCCGGCTCGCGATGTGCGCGTCGTCGTATTTGTACCAGAACCGCCGCTCGAGTCCCGCCTTGCTGAACATGTCGCGCGCCGCGGCGACGGCGATGTCCCGGATCTGGGTCACGGGCATGCCAAGCGCGAGACACGTGGCGAGGATCGCCCCGGTGCTGGTGCCGCCCACGAAGTCGAAGTAGTCGGCAAGCCGGAAGGTGTCACCGGCGCCCAGGCTCTCACGGAGGACTGATTCGAGACGGCCGAGGATCTCGATCGCCAGCAGGCCGCGGACGCCGCCCCCGTCGATCGCGAGCAGTCTCTTGGTCGGTGTCGCGAGCAGCTTGGAATCAGGCGGCATGAGCCGCCCCCAAGCTAATGCATTCTCGGCAGCGGCGCCCGGTTTTTTCCCGGGCTTGCCCAGGAGGAGGATCGCGGGGGATGCGATCACGAACGAGAGCAGGATCATCATCCAGGCGTCGTTGTAACTCAGCATCGAGGCCTGCCGCATCACCATCCCGTCCAGGACACCGAGCGCACCCCGCTGCGCATTGAGCGCGGTATACCCGTGCGCGATGAGCCCGGCCGTCACCGCGTGCAGCCGCTGCACCACGGCGGGGTTGTAGGGATAGACGTTGGTCAGGAGGTCGACGCGATGGAACTGGGTCTGCGTCGTCACGTACGTGTTGAGGATGGCGATCCCGAACGACCCGCCCAATTGCCGGGCGAGGTTGATGAGCCCCGACGCCTGTTGCGCGTCACGCGGATCGAGCGCGCCATAGGCGACGTTGTTGATGGGCGTGAACAGAAACCCGAGCCCGAGCCCGCGGATGAGGAGCGCGGCTCGCGCGTCGGGCTCACCCGCCGCGGTCGTGAGATGGCCGAGTTGCCACATCGCGACCAGGAAGATGGACACGCCAAGCGCGATGAGGATCCGGCTGTCGACCAGTGGTTTCGCCCCGTTGAGCAGCCGTCCGCAGATCAGTGCCGCGAGCGCCGTCGCCAGTCCGCCGGGCAGCAGTGCCAGCCCGGTCTCGGTCGGCGTGAAATTCAGGATCGTCTGGGTGAACAGCGGGAAGATGAACACGCCGCCGTACAGACCGAATCCGAGCGCGATGAAGAGGAAGATCGACGCCGCGAGCTGCCGGTTCTTGAGCACCCGGAATTGCACGATGGGATGCGGATTCCGGGGTGTCAGCTCCCACCACAGCATCACCGCCAGACACACCGCCGACAGCACCGCCAGCCGGGTGATCATCTTGTCCTGGAACCAGTCGTAGCGCTTGCCCTCTTCGAGCACGTACTGCAGCGACGCCAGGCCGACGGTCAAGAGCGAAATGCCGAGGATGTCGATCCCTTCGGGCTTGCGCTTCATCCACGGCGGGTCGTGCAGGAACGTCGTGACGAGGAAGATCGACAACGCCGCGATCGGGATATTGATGAAGAAGATCCAGTTCCACGTGTAGTTGTCGGTGATCCATCCGCCCAGGGTGGGCCCGAGCGTCGGCGCTACGATGATGCCGAGGATGAACAGCGCCTGCACCATGCCCTGCTGCTCGCGCGGGAACACCTGCCGCAGAGTCGCCTGCGCGGTCGACAGCAGTGCGGCGCCGCCAGCTCCCTGCACCACCCGCCATGCCACCAGTTCGGTGAGGCTATGCGAGGTCCCGCACAGGAACGACGCGACCGCGAACAGGGTGATCGAGAAAGTGAGGTAGTTCTTCCGGCCGAAAGTCGCGGTGAAGAACGCGGTCATCGGCAGTACGACGACGTTGGACAGGATGTAGCCGGTCGCCACCCACCCGATCTCGTCGAACGTCGCGCCGAGGTTCCCGGCCATTTGCGGGAGCGCGACGTTGACGATCGTCGTGTCCAGCACTTCCATGATCGCGGCCGTGATCAGGCCGAGCAGGATCCACCAGCGGTACTGTGAGACGTCCGAGTCGTCTGCCGGCGCCGCCGCCGCAGGACGGCTCGGGGCACGAGCCCCCGCCGCGGACGCCCCTACCGGGGCGACTTCAGTCGCCATGGCTCGTTGTCGGGCTCACACCGGACTCGCTACCCCGCCACTGCCTGGCCCAGTACGCCGTTCCAGCTGATCGCTCTAGCATACACAACAGTAATGTGATCCGAGCGAGAGAAGTTCCCACCGCGCCGGTGTGTTTTTCGTCGTCTCACCGAGAGAGACGACGGTCACCCTCGCGGGGGAACTGCCCTCGCTCCTGCTATCACCCTGCTATCACCCTGCTATCACCCTGCTATCACCCTGCTATCACCCTGCTATCACCCTGCCGCGTGCCCGGGATACTCGCTCAGAATCGCTGTCACGGAGTGATTCAACGCTTTCGCGTAATCCTGCGGATCATCCGGCACTTCCGATTTCCCGACGCCGCGCCACAGCAGTTTCTTGCCCGAGCTATCCAGCACGTCGATGATGACCGTGCCCTCCTGGTACTCGGTCACCTGCCGGTCGGGCCACGAACCCCAGCCGCCGCCCCACCGCCAGCCGCGCCAGCCCCAGAATGGATACCCATAGTTGTAGTCAGTCACCTGGAGCCGGTTTTTCGACCCGATGTAGTATGCGACGGTCAGATCCGCCTGAGGATCGCGCACGCGCGTATAGCCACGCTCCTCCAGCTTGCGCGCGATGTCGTTGCGGACCTCTCGCCCCGTGATCGAGTTCTCGAACATCGGATCCGCTTGCTGCGCCGCGTCCGAGACCGGGTGGGTCATCGTCATGGGCAGGAAGCGAAAAGTCTTTTCGCTGTTGAGGTTCGCATCCGGCGCGATCGCGGTCCTCACCCGCACTTCATTCGACGCACAACCCACCACCCCCGCCAGCACCAACGCCACCGCCCACACTCGGCGCCGCCTGCGAAAAGCGCCCTCGTTCTGAGACACGATGTCCCCCCTAGGTCATGATGGTGATCAGTCTGGGACTTACACCACGATTCGTGCCACCCGGCCATCGGATGATTGCCCAAGCCCCGAAACCGCCCGTCACTCTGTCGCGTAGGGAAACCGTACGCCGAACCGTACGTCACGGACGCGCCCGTCTCAGTCCCTCTACTCGCCGGAACCCCCATGCCACGTGCCCGCATGCGTTTCCCGATCGTGAGCACCGCGGTGTCGTGCGCGGTATCGCGCGCGCTACCGCTGGCTCTCTCGGCCGGATGTCTGCTCTCCATCACCGCGGTCGCTCGCGCCCAGAACAACTTCGATCTCGCCATTCACGCCAACTCCGATGTCTCACCCGCGGATATCGGGCTGCCCGCCTACCCCGGCGCGACTCCCTCCCGCAAACACGGCGATGACAAGTCCGCATTTGACATTGGCTTCAGCTACGGTGATACGCATTTCCGGATGCGGGGCATCAGCTACGACAGCGATGACTCGCCGGGCCGCATCCTCGACTTCTACCGCAAAGCACTCGGCCGCTACGGAGACGTGCTCGAATGCGATCACGGCCGCCCGGTCGGGGCTCTCACCGTTACCAGCAGCGGTCTGAGATGTTCCGACAGAAAGCACGGCGACCACCTGAACATTGATGGTCACATCGACTCATCGAAGGACCACGACCTGCGCGCCAGGCTCGCCCGATGAATTCCGCATCGTCGGCATCAACGAGTCGGACAGCCAATCCGCTCGCTTCGTCATCATGTACGTCAAGACCCCCAAGGACGCTGGCGACAAATAGTCACATCCGAGCTCGGCCTTGCGGACGCCCGTGCTTGCTCAGTACCGTGACGTGACACGCACGCACACCCTCCACCTTTACCCGGCTGTGCCATGCCCGCCTACGTCGTAGTACAAGTCACGGTCAACAATCCCACGCCCTACGAGCACTACAAGACGCTCGCGCCACCGTCGATCGCTGCCCACGGTGGCCGCTACCTGGTACGTGGCGCGCCGGCCGAGACGCTCGAGGGCACATGGCACCCGACGCGGTTTGTGATCCTCGAGTTCCCCACCGCCGCTAACGCGCGCGCGTGGTGGAACAGCGAGCACTACAAACCGGCGAAGGCGCTTCGCCAGGCCAATGCGGATACGGAGATGATCCTGGTCGAGGGCATCGCGCCGAGTCCGTAGGATCGGCCGGCACGTCGTGATGGCACGGTCCAAACGCCCCGCCGAGACACCGGCCCCCTCGCCGCTCTCTCCCGCCTACGAGCGGGCGCGCCGCATCGCCCACGAGTTCCCCGGGGTGGAAGACAGCACGTCGTATGGTACCCCGGCACTCAAAGTGCGCGGCGCGCTCATGGCGCGCGTCTGGGAGGACGGCGAGACGCTGGTGCTCAAGTCCACGTTCATCGACCGTGACTTGCTCATCCATGATGCCCCGGAGACGTACTACTTCACGGAGCATTACCGGAACTACGAGTGGGTGCTCGTGCGTCTGGCGCGCATCAGCGCGGGCGAGCTGCGCGAGCGCCTGGAGGAAGCCTGGCGCCGCGTCGCGCCGGCAAAGCTGTTAGATCCCGCCACCCCGCGCACTCCCGTCCCCAGGGCTCGGAAACGCGGGTAGTTGCGCGATGAACACCGCGGTCCCGGCGTACAGGAGCAGGTCGAGCGGGACGTACCCCTTATGGATCGCGTGGACCGCGGCAAATCCGTAGACCGCCAGCAGCACGACGATCCCGGCCATCCGCGCGCGCGGCACGAGTAGCAGGATCACACCGATGATTTCGATCGCCGGAAGCCACGCCCGATGGTCGGCGAGGCTCCGGGCGTCCGCCATCGTCAGGATGCTCATCCCCGTGATACACACCGCGTAGAATACGGCGTACCACGGCGGGAGGCGGCGAGTTGTCACGAGCCGGATGCCCGCCCTTTCCGGCGTGCCGCCTTGGCGCGCGCGCCCGGCCGCCCCTTCGCCCGCGACCGCTTCGGCGGCGCCTCGACGAGGACGTGGCTGTCCGCCGCCGTCAGCGTGAGCCCATAGACGTCTTTGAGCCGCGCGATCTGCGCCAGCGACTCCGCGCCGAAGGGTGCCTGCCCCTCGAACGCGTGCAGTACGATCCCCTCCAGCAGGTCGCCGAGGGAGAGATCGAGATACTCCGCGAGCGCTTTCAGCACCTTGAGCGTGCGCTTCTCGAGCCGCAGCCCGGTCTGCACGCGTTCGATCGCAATGGCCATTGTGAATGGATGGTACCATGGTATGATGCTGTCAAGCTATTTTTGTATCTTACTGCTATGGTGATTTGGTACCTTGGTACACTGTTGGGATTACACGGCTCCGGCCAAATGTGCGAGGGTGTGGATGGCGACCGCCCGCCGGCGGAACGCGCGCTGGGACTCCTCGACGGTCATCGTCCGGAACCGCACCACCTCGCCCGGCACCCGCTGCGCGATGAATGGCAGGTCGGCCGAACACACCACCGCGATCACTGGATACCCGCCCACCGTCGGACCGTCCGCCATCAGGACAATCGGCCGCCCGCCCGCGGGGATCTGCACCGCGCCCGGACACACCGGCGCCGACGGCAACGCCGCGTCGCCCCGATGCTCGATCGCGGGCCCCACGAGCCGGTATCCCATCCGGTCGCTCGCCGCATCGATGCCGAACGCGGTCTCCACCAGTACGCGCCACGCATCCGCGCTGAACAACTCCGCATGCGGCCCCCGCACCACGCCGCAGACGCCCTGTTCGTACCGCGGCTCCAACTCCCTTGGCGCCGCGAATCCCACCGGCACCACCTCGGCCGTTTCACCGGCCGCCAGCCGATCGCCCGTCCGCAGCAACCGCCCCTCCACCCCCCCGAACCGTCCCGGGAGATACGTGGACCGGCTACCGAGTACAGGCGCGACGTCGATACCACCCGCCAACGCGACATACAGAAACCGGCCGCTCACGAGGCGGCCCACCACCAACTCGCTCCCGGCGTGCGCGCGATAACTCCGGTGTATCGCCACCGGCTCGCCGTCCAGCGCTGCCTCGACCGTCGCCCCCGCCAGCGCAAACACGCCAGGCCGATCCCATCGGAGCCGTCCCCCGCTCAAGCTCCACTCCAGTGCCGCGGCACCCGAGTCGTTGCCCACCAGGACATTGCCGACGGCGTGCGCCCATGGGTCCATCGCCCCACCACCGGGCACACCGTCGGCACGATGCCCGGGCCGGCCTGCATCCTGCACAGTCAGGTATGGTGGCGCGGCGGCGATCTCGATCACATGCCGGCCGGCACGAACCGCACTCGGTCCCCCGCCGCGAAGAGTGCCGGGGGATCTCGCATTGGATCGAACAATCCCACCGATGTCCGCCCGATGAGATGCCACCCACCAGGAATCGGGTACGGATACACACCCGTCTGCGCTCCCGCGATCGCGACCGACCCCGCCGGCACTCGCGCCCTCGGCTCCGTCCGCCGCGGCACCACCAGCGCCGGATCGAGCTCGCCCAGGTAGGCCCACCCGGGCACGAAGCCCAGGAAATACACGGTGTACGTCCGCGCGCTGTGCCGCGCGATCACGTCCGCCACGGCAAGCCCGGTCCGGCGCGCGACATCCGACAAGTCAGGTCCGTCGTACTGCACCGGAATGACATGCTCGCGGCCGGCCGGCGAATCCCGGCGAGGCCATCGCCGCGGCCGCCACGATCGGCCGCAACAACGCCTCCATCGCCGCATAACTCGTGTGGAGTGCGTCGTACCATACCGTCACCGCCGCGTAGCCAAACGCGATGTCGCGCACCGGCGCCAACGCCGCCGCGCGGACCCCCGCCGCCACCGCGCGCACCCGGGCGCTGGTCTTGCCGTCCGCCTGGTCACCCAGCGCAATCGTGAGCGCGCTATCCGCCAGCGGACAGAAGACCGGGCCGGACCAATCCGAAGGACTCACCGCGCAAACGACGAGACGCGCACCCCGTGGTGATCGAGATGCGTGCGCAACGCCCGCACCAGCGCGACCGCCCCCGGTGTATCCCCATGCACGCAGAGTGAATCCGCGCGGACTGCCACATTGGTGCCGTCGATCGCCGTCACGGACCCCGTTGTCACCATCCGCAACGCCCGCGCGACGACCGTCTCGGTATCGTGGACCACCGCGCCGGCGACCGATCGCGGGACGAGGGTGCCGTCACGGGCGTACGCACGATCCGCAAACGCTTCGGCCGCCGTCTCCAGGCCGGCCGCCTCACCCGCCGCGATCAGGTGGCTGCCGGCCAGCCCCAGCATCATGAGCGACGGATCGACGAGCCGGATGGCCTCCGCGATCGCGTCAGCCACGACCCGGTCGGTCGCCGCCCGGTTGTACAACGCGCCGTGCGCTTTCACATACCGGAGCCGCGCGCCGTTCGCCCGGCACACCGCATTGAGTGCGCCGATCTGATAGATCACGTACGCGGTGATCTCCGGCGGGGTCGCGCTCAGATCGCGGCGCCCGAATCCCTGAAGATCGGGATACCCGGGATGCGCGCCAATGACGACGCCGTGTTTCGCCGCCGCGGCCACGGCCTCCCGCATCGCCATCGCGTTGCCCGCGTGAAACCCGCACGCGATATTGGCCGACGTGAGGAGCGGCATTAACGCCGCATCCGCACCGAGATGGTACGGTCCGAACCCTTCGCCGAGGTCGGCGTTCAGATCGACGGTATGCATGCTGGTGTGTTCAGTTCGACGGTGTTCGCCCCGCCAGACGCCAGAGCAGATACACGGGCGCCCCACACGCCACGACCACCAACCCGAGCAGCGACTGCACGCGGGTGTCGGGCACGATCACGAGCGTGAGCGCGATGGCGCCGGTCAGGGCAATGTATATCAACGGCAACACCGGATATCCCCATGCCCGGTACGGCCGCGGCACCGCGGGCTGAGTCCGCCGGAGTGCGAACAATCCCGCGCCGGTTACGACGTAGAAGAGCAGCACCGAGAAGATCACGAACTGAATGAGCTGGGTGTACGTGCCGGACAGGCAGAGCACCGAGATCCAGACCGCCTGGAGCACGAGGGCGGCTGCCGGCACCTGGCGCGGGCTGAGCCTGCGCAATCGGTGCGAACATCAGACCGTCACACGCCATTGCGTAGTACACTCGGGCGCCGCCGAGGATCAGTCCGTTCGCGCACCCGAACGTCGAGAGCAGGATCGCGGAGGCCATGACGACCGATCCGCCCGCGCCGAAGATCTCCTCCGCGGCGGCGGTCGCGACCCGATCCTGTGTGGCAAACTGAATACCGCGCGCGGCCACCGTTGCGCCGCCGGGGACACCCGACAGCGGCAGCACCGACAGATAGGCGAGGTTCGTGCAGACATACACCACCGTGACAAACGCGGCGCCGAGGATCAGCGCGCGCGGGAGATTGCGCCCGGGATCGCGAACTTCGGCGGCCGCGAACGTCACGTTGGCCCAGGCGTCGGTCGAGAAGAGACAGCCCACCATGGCGGAGCCGAAGACGAGCAGATACGGCGATGCCGTCGGCGGATGGGCGAAGAAATGACCACCTCCGAAGTTGGCGGCGAACGCCACATTGTGCCGTCCAACGACGAACGCCAGTAGCACCAGCGCGATGACCGCGGCCGCCTTGACCAGCGTGACAGAGGTCTGGATCATTTTTCCCTCGCGGACGCCGCGCATGTTCACGGCGGTCAGCAGCCACACGACGCACACCGCCACGAGCCGCTGTGGCGTGAGCCCGATGATGATCGCGTCCACGCCGCCGTGACAGCCGAGCACCGCCGCACAGAATCGCGCGCGCGGCAGGAACGCGAACGGATCGGGTCCGATGGCCGGGATGACGACGCCGGCGAACCGGCCGAACGCGACCGCCACGGCCGCGATCGTCCCGGAGTGAATGACCGTCAGCAGGGTCCAGCCGTAGAGGAAGGCCGGGAACGTCCCGAACGCTTCGCGCAGGAACACGTACTGTCCGCCCGCCCGCGGGTACATTCGAGGCCATCTCGCCGACCGCGAGGGCGCCGAGGATCGTGATCACGCCGGTCAGGACCCACGCGCCGAGCAACGCGGCCGGTGATCCCACGGCCCGCGCGATCCCGGCCGACACGATGAAGATGCCCGACCCGATCATGGACCCGACTGCCAGCAGCGTGGCGTCGGTGACCGTCATTGCGGCGATGAAGCCGTCGTGCGCCGCCACACGTTCGTTCGGCATCCGCCAGTTGTACTGCGACGCGCCAGCCGCCGGTAGGGGGCGCGCCGTCGCTTATCGCGCGCTCGCCCAGCTCCGGCGCAGCCGATTGCAGTGAAACGGCGGGATCGGCTGTCCGGTGGACGGATCGGCCGGCGGCACCCGGCGCACCCGTGACATTGGGCCGGATCCTCGGACGCTTCGTAGGCCAGCAGCGCGATCAGCGTCGCGTTTCGTTTCACCTCGTCGAAGCTGATCTTGTCGTACGTGTCGCGGTTGGTGTGCCACGTGTAATCCGTGTACCCCCAGTCCGACGACGTCAGGAAGAACGCGGGCGCGTTGAGGCAACGTGAACGCGTCACTGTCCGAATCTTCCTTCTTCGAATATCCCGGCTCGTCGATCGTGATCCCCGCGGTCATGTCCGCCGGCATTCGTGCCATCCACCGCGCAAATGCCGCCGGCGCGTCGAGAAATCCATACGTGTCGACGGTGTCGATGTTGCCGGTGCCGTTGTCCTGATTGAATAGCGCCTGCAACCCCTCCAGGACGCCGGCGTGGTCGTTCGCGTACGACGTCGATCCAATCTCGCCCTCCTCCTCGCCGCTCCAGTGCCCCACGAGAATGGTGCGTTTCGGGTGGGGATACGCCCGCTTGAGGAGCCGCATTGCCTCGAGCATCACGATCGTGCCCGTGCCGTTGTCCGTCGCGCCCGACCCCGCATCCCACGAATCGAGGTGGGCCGACAGCATCACGTACTGGTTTGGATGCTCGGTACCATTGAGCTGCGCGATCGTGTTGAACACTGGCGACTCTTTTGGCGCCAGGTGTCCCTCAGCCAGCGCGTGCACCCGTGGATGCTGACCATGCGCGCCCAGCCGGGCGAGCAAGCTGTAGTCCTCGCAGCTCACGTCGAAGATGGGGACGGTCGTCGTCGCGCCCACCGGTCCGCCCGACATGATCTTGTCGACGCCCCATCCCTCGGACCACATGTTGGTGAGGAACCCGATCGCGCCCGCCGCCACGAATCGCGGAGCCAGGGCCGGACCCGACCCGCTCCCCAACGCGACGGCAATGCGCTTCTCCCAGTCGGTGGTCACGGAGTCGCGCGCCGCCCGCGCTGCCGCCGCCGATCGCGGCGACGCCCACTGTGCCCAATTCGTATCCGGCCGGCAACTCGGCTGCGGCTCGGACAGCATCACGAACTTCCCCTTCACGGTGACGAGCCACCGCGCAAAGCTCGCGCTATCTGGGACCTCTGAGACCGGCGGAAGCATCACCACATCACCGTCCGCGCCGCCGGGCGGTGTGCTCGGACTCCAGGGCAGCTCGATCGCCTCCAGCGTCCGCCGGCGCGGCGCGATGAGCTGGATCTCACTCGGCCCGCGCGTCCAGTCACGCCACGTGCCGTACTGCTCGTTGTGCGCCTGGCACGCCCCACGCCGTGTACGTCCGCACCAGCCAGTCGTTCGCCGCGCGGTTCGCGGGCGACCCAGTGAGCCGAGGACCGATGGAATCCATCAGGACCTGAGCGAGCGAGGCCGCCTGCGAATGGTGCATACCCTCGTCGTAGATCTGCTGGACGATGGCATTGCCCGCCGGATCGCCGCGCACGAGCGAATCCAGCGTCGGCGCCGCCTGCGCACCGGCGCGCCCAGGGGTGGCCGAACCGCTCCCGAGCACGGCCGCGACGGCGATGACTGCACCCACACGTGATCCCATCCGTCCCCCCTCCGCCACCTTGTGCCCGCTCCCGGACCTCACTCACAATCGCGAAAACCCAGCCCCCGCCGTCACGCACCCGCCTGCCCGCTCTACGACACGGCCAGACATCCCGTGGTTGCCGGAGGTGCACCAGAAAATGGGACAATCCCGCTGCCGGGGCGAAAATGGTTTCCCGGCTCGTCGCTTTCCCGTCCATTCCGTACGGCCGTCCGCGTCCGTTTCCGGCCGCGTTCTACCCTCGACATTGTGCTCTCTGCCCTTGGCAGTCTCTCCTCGCGCGTCTCTCCAGACACCTCAATCGCCGCCGCCGGCCATGCCGCGCGCGGCTCTGAGTCTTTCGCAACTGTTGTCCGCAATGTCCTACGCCCTCGACCTGACCGAGGGCCAGGCCCCTGGCCACGTCCTGCGCTCCTGCGCCATTGGCATGCGGCTCGCCGAAGGACTCGGCCTGAGCGCCCAGGAGCGATCGGCCCTCTACTACGCATTGTTGTTGAAAGACGCTGGTTGCTCGAGCAATGCCGCGCGCGTCGCATCGCTCTTCGGCGCCGATGACTTCGCGGTCAAGCACACGTTCAAGCTGATCGACTGGCAGGATCGCATGCGGCTCGCGCTCACCGCGTTCGGCATCGTCGGGCGCGGGCGCGCCATTGGAGCCCGGCTGGCACTCCTGCTCAACCTCGCGCGCACACCGGAGGCGACGCGGGAGATGATCGAGATCCGGTGCCATCGCGGCGCCGGCATTGCGCGCCGCATGGGCTTCCCCGACCCCACCGCGGACGCGATCCAGTCCCTCGACGAACATTGGAACGGCAGTGGCCACCCGCGTGGGCTGCGCGGCGATGCGATCCCGCGCATGGCGCGCATCTGCAGCCTCGCGCAAACTGTCGAAGTCTTTCACTCGGCACAGGGCGTGGACGCCGCGATCGCGATGGCCGTCCACCGGCGAGGGACGTGGTTCGATCCGCAGCTGGTCGATGCCCTGAGCGACATCCGCCGCGATTGGGCGTGGTGGGAAGAGCTGGCCACACCCGGACTCATCGACGCCATTGTCGCGCTCGACGCCCGGCCGCGCACGAGCGGACCATCGACATGCAGGAGCTTGATGTCGTCGCCCAGGCCTTCGGCGAGATCATTGATGCCAAGTCACCCTACACATTCCAGCACTCGGCCAACGTCGCATCGTACGCCGCCGGTATCGCCGCGCAGGTCGGGATGAGCGACGACAACTCGCGCGCGATCGCGCGCGCCGGCCTCCTGCACGACATTGGCAAACTCGGCGTGTCTAACGTCATACTGGACAAGAATGGGCCGCTCACCGCGGACGAGCGGCGCGTGGTCGAACAGCATCCAGTCTACACGCGGGAGATACTCAACCGCGTGGACGCCTTCCGGTCATTTGCCTGGACCGCCGCGCTCCATCACGAGCGCCTCGATGGCACGGGTTATCCCTGGCGGCTCCACGGACACGCGCTGGATCGCGATGCCCGGATACTCGCGGTGGCCGATGTGTACGAAGCGCTCACCGCCGAACGCCCCTACCGCGCCGCGATGGAACCGGCCCGTGCGTTCGACATCATCGCGCGGGACACCGGGAGCCGCCTGGACGCCGGGCTCGTCGAGGCCCTGCATGCCCACGTCGCGGGCGTTCAGCCCCTGGTGAGTTCATCCAGCACCGCCACCGCGGCGCCCAGTTCGGCGGCGGTGTTGTAGTAGTGCGGTGACAGCCGGAGGACGCCGCTGATGCCCTTCGCCCCGAAGTCGATCACGCCGGCCGCCCGATCCGAGACACTGGTGTTGATCCCGCGTGCACGAAGCCGGTGCTTGAGCTCCTCGGGCTCATGGCCGTCCGCGGCGATGGTGACGATCGCGCACTGCTCCGCGCCACGATCGAACACGCGCACCTGCGGCAACGCACGGAGCTTCAGGCGAAGATCGGCCGCCAGATCGTGGCTCCGCGTGAATGCGGCATCACCCACCGCGAGCGCGTACCGCGCGGCTTCACCCAGCCCCAGCACCAGCGCGTAGGCGTACTCCCAGTTCTCGAACCGCCGCGCCCCGCGCGTCAGCTGGAACTCATTGGCGCCCACCCAGTCCGCGCCGCGCATGTCCACGTGCAGCGGATACGCCCCACTCGCCAGTGCGCGATCGGACACGTAGAGAAACCCGATGCCGCGCGGCCCGCGCAGAAACTTTCGCGCCGTCCCCGCCAGATAGTCACACCGCACGGCATGGACATTGACGGGGAGCTGCCCGACGGCCTGGCATGCATTGATCACGTACGGGATGCCGGCGTCTTCACACACTGCTCCCACCGCGGCCGCGTCCTGCACCAACCCGGAGTTCGTCGGCACCCACGTGAGCACGACCAGCCGGCAGCGCGGGTTGCGCACCAGTTTCTTCACACTGTCCGGATCCACACCGCCCTCGGGCAGGTCGGCCGCGCGCTTGATCACGAGACCCGCGCGCTGCGCCAGCGCGAGGTACATGAGCTGGTTCGAGGGATAGTCGCACCGGGTCGTGACGAGCACATCTCCTGGCGTGAAGTCGAACGCGCTGAGCGCCTGCGAGATGGCGACCGTCGCGTTCTCGACGATCGCGATGTTTCGGCCGCGCGTGTGTACGACCGAGCCGACCGCCTCGTACGCCTCCTCGACCCGCGGCGCCGCTTCATCCGCGGCCTCATACCCGCCAATCTCTGCCTCGCGATCGAGATGCCGGTGCATGACCTCGACGACGGACCGCGGCGGAAGCCCCGCCCCCGCGTTGTTGAGATGGATGTGTTCCTGGCACCCGGGGGTATCCGAACGCCACCGCTCGAGCGCCGATTCGCCGGCCGGATCCCCCATGATCTTGCCAGCCGGGCGCTTCCGCACGCCCCCCGCGCGCTTGCCCTGCCGTTTCGGAGCCGCCATTGCCGTTCTCCTTTGCCGGACTGGTGTCCGCGCGCACATTTCGAAAGTGCCAGCTGCCCGTCCGGAGTAGAATCCGACGAGCGAATACCGCTCCGGAATTTCCGAGGGATCATATGATAACGCCAATGCGCTGGTTCGACCGTTCCTTCACGTTCGATCTCCCGCTGGGTGCGTTCCCCGCGGTGGTCGAGCGGCTACGCGGGACCCCCGCGCGCGCTGCCGAGTTGGTCGCGGGCGTTCCGGTGGGCGTGCTCACACGCCGCGTAAACGGCAAATGGTCGCCGCAGGAACACATCGCGCATCTGGGTGACCTGGGCATACTCGACGACAAGCGACTGCAGGATTTCCTCGCCGGCGTGTCCAATCTCACAGTCGCTGATCTCCAGAACCGCGCCACTGAGACCGCGGATCACAACCGGCAGCCCATCGCCGCGGTACTCGAGCGCTTGCGCAAAGGCCGTATGGACCTCGTGCGCCGCATGGACATGCTGACCGAAGCCGAAGTGGGACGCTCGGCGATCCACCCCCGCCTCAAGCAACCGATGCGTCTCCTGGATTGGGCGATCTTCGTGTCCGACCACGACGATCACCATTTGGCGCACGTGCACCAGGCCATCTCGGCGGCCAAGGCGGCCGCCCGGGCTTAGCGGGACGCCGACAGGTCTTGCTGCGCCGGCCACGGCGCGGCACTATGGGGCGCCCACGGTACGCCCCCGCATCCCGTCGCCGAATGCCAATCGAGGAAGCAGACCAGATCATCGCCGCACCGACGCTGGTGCGGGCGATGCGGTTCCGCGACGTCGTTCTCTTCCTCGTCATCACCGGCTTCAGTGTCCGGTTCATCGCAAACGCTTCGGTCACCGGCCCCAGCGCCACCCTCGTCTGGATCGGTGCGTCCCTGCTGTTCCAGCTCCCCCTCGCGCTCACGGTCCTCGAGCTCTCATCACGATACCCGGGCGAGGGCGGCATCTATGTCTGGACCAAGCAGGCGTTCGGCGGGTTCTCCGGCTTCATCACCGGGTGGACCTACTGGTGCTCCAATCTCCCGTACTTCCCCGGGATCCTGTACTTCATGGCCGCGAACGCGCTCTACCTGGCTGGTGCGCATGGGCACGCGCTGGCGGCCAGCCCCGCGTACTTCATTGTCGCCTCGACGCTTGGTATGGGTATCGCCGTTGGTCTCAATGTCGTCGGACTCAATGTCGGGAAATGGCTCCACAACATTGGGGCGCTCGGTATGTGGCTACCGACCGTCATACTGGTAGTCCTGAGCGTGATCGTGTGGGCACGGTTCGGGTCCGCCACACCGCTCACGCCCGCGGCGTTCGTGCCCGGCACACATCTCAAGGACGTCATTCTTCTGGTCTACGGTCGCATTCTCGATTAGCGGCGCCGAGAGCGCGTCGATGCTCGGCGACGAGATCGAGAACCCGAGACGCACCTTGCCTCGCGCACTCCTCATTGCCGGACCGACGATCGCACTGCTTTTCATCGTGGCGACGATCGCGATTCTGGTGGCGCTGACACCGGACCACGTGACGATCATTTCGGGCTTCATGGACGCGATCACGGTATTCGCCACGCGTCTCAACGCGGGATGGATCATCCCGCTCTGCGCCGCGCTGATCGCGGCCGGCTCCCTCGGCCAGTGCGGTGCGTGGGTCGCAGCCTCCGCACGCCTCCCCTTCGTCGCCGGGATCGACCGGTATCTCCCCGCCGCATTCGGCCGCCTCCATCCTCGCTGGGGCACACCGCATGTTTCGTTGCTCGTGTTGGGCGGCGTGTCCCTCATCTTCATCGTGCTGAGCCAGATCGGGACGGGCGTCTCCGAGGCCTACAACGTCCTGGTGAGCGTGGCGGTGATCACGTTCTTCATCCCCTACCTGCTCATGTTCGCGGCCGCGATCCGCCTGCAGCGCGAGCCGGTGCCGCCGGGCGCGTTCCGCATCTGGGGCGGCCCGCCGGTCGCGACGCTGGTGGCCGCGGTCGGCTTCATGACCACCGCCGCGTCGTGCGTGCTCTCACTCATCCCCGACCCATCGGATCCGAACCCGCTCCTTTCCTTCACCAAGGTCGCCGGGATTACCGCCGTCACGGTCGCGATCGGCGTGATCCTCTACATGATGGGCGCCGCGCGCGCGCGCCGCGTTAGTCCGCTGTCCTAATCTGCTGCCCTAATCCGCCGCGACCGCCGCCGGATAATCCGTATATCCGTGCGCGTCACCGCCGTAGTACGTCGCGCGATTCGGCACCGTGAGGGGCAGTCCCGTACGAAACCGCTCGACAAGGTCCGGGTTGGCGATGTACAGGGACCCAAACGCCACGAGATCCGCCGCACCACTGCGTACCACCGTCGTCGCGGTCGCGAAATCGAAGCTGCCGTTCACGATGATCCGCCCCGGAAACGCGGCGCGAATCGCGGGCAGAGTACGCGGGGTCACTGCCGCCGCGGTCGCGTGCTCCACGACATGGAGGTACGCGAGTCCCTCCCCCGCCAGCGCACGCGCGAGGCCGCTGAAGGTCGCCACCGGATCACTGTCGGTCATGGAGTTGTTGGGATTCGTCGGTGACAGCCGTAACCCGACACGGTTCGCCCCCCACACGCCACAGACCGCCTCCACGACTTCGCGCGAGAACCGCACCCGATTCTCGAGCGAGCCCCCGTATCGGTCAACGCGACGGTTCGACCCGTCGCGGAGAAACTGATCGAGGAGATACCCGTTCGCGCCGTGGATCTCGACGCCGTCGAAGCCCGCGGCTTTGGCGTGACGCGCCCCGTGCGCGAACTGTTCGACGACCCGCGGAATCTCACTGAGCTCGAGCGCCCGCGGCACCACGAACGGCAGTTTGCCTTGTGGCGTGAGTGACATCCCGACTGGCGCGATCGGCGACGGCGCCACTGGCAGCGCGCCGTCCGGCTGCAGTAACGGATGCGACACGCGCCCGACGTGCCACAGCTGCAAGAAGATCCGTCCGCCGCGCTGGTGCACGGCATCCGTGACCAGCCGCCATCCCGCGACCTGCGCGTCGTTGTAGAATGCCGGGCGTATCCTGGTAGCCCAGTCCCTCGGGGGCGATCTGCGACCCTTCGCTGATCAGCAGCCCCGCCGACGCGCGTTGCGCGTAGTACTCCGCGTTGAGCGCGCCTGGCACATTGCCTGGACCCGCGCGATTCCGGGTCAATGGCGCCATCACGATGCGATTCGGGAGCTGAAGTGCTCCCACCACGATCGGCGAAAAGAGGTCGGGTTCGGACTGCAATGCCATGCCCCTCTCTAATCGCTCACGACCCCTCCGAGTTCCCGGCTCGGCACCCCGTCCCAGCGAGCGAGAACGGCGGACGCCAGGCAATTCCCGACGACGTTCACGGTCGTGCGCGCCATGTCCATGAACGCGTCGACGCCCAGCAGCACTGCGACCGCCTGGATCGGCAACCCAAAGGTCACCAGGGCACCGGATAGAATCACGACACCCGCCCGTGGCACGCCCGCGACACCTTTGCTGGTCAGCATAAGAGTCAGCATCAACACGAGCTGCGTGCCGAGCGACAGGTGGATGCCGCCCGCCTGCGCGGCGAACAGCGAGCCGATGGCGAGATACAGCGTGCTCCCATCGAGGTTGAACGAGTACCCGGCCGGGATCACGAAGGCGACGATTCGCCGCGGGACGCCGAACTCCTCCATGACTTCCATCGCGCGCGGCAGCGCGGCCTCGGATGTCGACGTCGAGAACGCGATCAGCGCGGGCTCCCGCACGGCCCGGATGAACGCGCGCACCGGTACACCGGCCACCATCGCGATGGGCCAGAAGACGCACACGGTCAACACGATGAGCGCGGCGTACATCGTGAGCACCAGCTTCGCGAGGCTGAAGAGCACCCCGGGCCCGTTATGCCCGATCGTCACCGCGATCGCCGCGCCGATGCCGATCGGCGCATACAGCATGACCAGCCCCACCATCCGGAACACCACCTCGGCCAGGCTCTCGAACACACCGAGCATCGTCGCCCGCGGCTTGTCCGGCACTCGCGTCAACGCGACTGCGAACAGGATTGCGAAGACGACGACTTGCAGCACGTCGTTCGTGCTCGCCGCCTCGACGATGCTCTGCGGCACCATGTGCACCAGCACCGCGCCCAGCGACACATGATGCGCCGCCAGGTCCGCCCCCGTCGCCGCCGGCGCCTCGGCCAGTGACACACCCGCGCCCGGGTGTGCCAGATTGCCGGCCAGCAGCCCCACCACCAGGGCCAGCGTGGTCACGACCTCGAAATACACGATCGCCCGGACGGCCAGCCGCCCGACAGCCTTGAGGTCGCCGCCATGCCCCGCCACGCCCACGACCAGGGTGCTGAACACCAGGGGCACCACGAGCGACTTGATGAGCCGCAGGAAGATCGTGGACAGCGGCTCGAGCGTGACCGCGGTCGCCGGAAACACCCATCCGATCGTGGTCCCCACCACCATGGAAATGAGGATCCACTGGGTGAGGGTCGGCCAGCGTGAGGAGCGTGCGGGCATCAGGGCCGATCAGGTGAGGGAGACATCGCGGGGTGTTGCCATCCGGCGATGTGGAGACCGAACTTCATAGCGGTCAGATGCTGCCGATGATACGCCCCATCGCGCCACCGGTCGAGGGAGCCGCTCGTGAGTGACATGCCCGGCGCCGCAGGAAGCGCCACTCCGATGACACCACCCCCCGAGGCCCCCGGGCCGTTCACGCGGCTGTTCATTGGCCGCAATGGCCTCCGCGCGGTGTGGAGTGTGGTCGTGTTCGCGATCATCCTTGTCGCGGTGGTCTTCGTCATCTTTGCGGTCGTCGGCTTAGTGTTTGGGGCGTTGGTTCACAATCGCGGCGAGATGAGCAGCCTCCTCGGCGGAACTGCGTCGGGCGCCGGCATAACCACGACGACGCCGCTGACTATCGTGATCTCGAGTGGGCCGCTCGGTGCGGCGGTGCTGGTGACGACATTCGTGATGGCACGAATCGAAGACCGCTCGCCGTGGAGCTATGGACTGGCGCTCCGTCGGGCTGGCGGGCTGTTCTCCGCGGGGCTCGGCTGGGGATTTCTCGCGCTCTCTGCACTGGTTGGACTGCTCGCGCTGACGGGCCACCTCACGATCAGTAGCCCCACCAACCCGCCCCTCGTCGCGCTGCGATATGCCGCCGAATGGGCGGTCGCGTTTCTCGGTGTCGGCGTTTTCGAGGAGACGATGGCCCGCGGGTATCTCCAGACACGTCTGACACGGGCGATCGGCTTCTGGCCCGCCGCCGTCCTCCTGTCCATTCTCTTCGGCGCCGGTCACTACTCTAACCATGGCGAAACCGCGATCGGCCTGATCGGTGCCGGCACGGTCGGTCTGGTACTCTGTTACAGTCTGTATCGCTCCGGATCGCTGTGGTGGGCCATCGGCTTTCACGCCGGATGGGACTGGACGCAATCGTATTTCTACGGCACGCACGACAGTGGACTGGCTTCGAAGGGCGCGCTGTTCGCATCCGATCCCGGGGGCGTCACCTGGCTGAGTGGCGGCACTACCGGCCCTGAAGGCAGCGTATTGGTGTTCGTGATTCTCGTGGCCGTCGTATTCGTGATCCGCTGGACGCTGGCACCCGCGCCCCCGGCGACACGTACCGTCCGATAGATCCACTTTTTTCGACTCTCTTCTCTCTCCTCTTCGTGTCTCGTATCACCACTCTGCCAGCCGCCACGATCCTGCTCCTCGCCGGTTGCGCGAGCCACGGATCCACTCCCCCTGGCTCACCCTCCTCGCCGCAGGCTTCGCCCTCGGCATCGCCCCCGGCGACTGCGGGCCTCGCGACGCTGGCCGAGCGATCCGGATACACGAAGACGTCGCCGTACGACAGCGTGGTCGCGTACCTCCATCTCCTCGTGCAACGCGCCCACGCGGACTCCGCGTCCGGCCGCCGTCCGCACGTGATGCTCGTCGAAAGCACCTCCGGCACGACGACCGAAGGGCGCGCGATGCCCTATGTCATCCTCGCTCGGCCCATGGTACACTCGGCCCGCGAAGCTCACGACAGCGGGCGGCCGGTCGTCTACGTCGAAGCCAACATCCACGCCGGTGAGGTCGAGGGCAAAGAAGCGGTCCTCGCGCTCATGCGCGATCTGGCCATCCTCGCCAACCCCGCCGCGCCGAGCGTGCTCGACTCGATCGTGCTGATCGTCGAGCCGATCTACAACGCCGACGGCAACGACCATTTCGCGCCGCAAGCGATCAACAGAACGGAGCAGAACGGACCGGAGATCGTCGGCGAACGCCCCAACGGCCAGCACCTCGATCTCAATCGCGATTTCATCAAAGCCGAAGCCCCCGAAACGCGCATGACGCTCGGCATGTTCCGCGACTGGGATCCTAATGTGTTCGTGGACTTGCACACGACCGACGGCAGTTTCCACGGCTACGCGCTGACATACGCGCCATCACTCAACCCCGCCGCGGTGTTTGCCGGCACTTACACGCGTGACTCGCTCCTCCCCGTGCTCCGCCGACGGATGCACGACCGCGATCACTTCGAGATCTTCGACTACGGCAACTTCGAGCCTGAGCGCGCGCCCGGCATCGACACCGCCCGCCACACCTGGCGCACGTACGACGCGCGCCCGCGGTTCGGCACGAACTACGTCGGCCTCCGGAACCGCATCTCCATCCTGAGTGAGGCGTACTCCCACGACCCGTTCGCCCGCCGCGTCGCATCGACGTACGCGTTCGTGCGCGAGATCCTGTCACTCGTGGCCGAGCGACGTGCCCGCATCCTGCAGCTCGGCGCCAGTGCCGACAGCGCGGTCGTGGACTGGGGTTCGCACCCGGGACACGGGCAGGCGCTGCCCATCCGCTCCGCGTTCGCCCCTGAGCGGGCGATCGAACCGGTCCTCACCGAGGACCTCGACCGCGTCACCGGGCCTGGAGGCGACGCCACGCTGACCCAACCGGGTGTCCCACGTGGACTCAAACGTTCGGGCCGGATCCACCCGGTGCAAATGGCGGTCGTCGACCGGTTCGCGCCAACGCTCACCGATCGGTTGCCCCTCGCCTACGCCGTCCCGGCGGGCGACACCGCGATACTCCGGCTCCTCCGGCTCCACGGCATCATGAATGCGGCAGCTGGCGTCCGACACGGCGCTCGGATCGGCCGAGCAGTTCCACATCGACTCGGTCACGCTCGACCCGACGATCTTTCAGGGTCACCACCAGGCGACCGTGGCCGGCCGCTGGCTCAGGTCCACCTTCGCCGGCGCGGTCCCCGCTGGCACCTGGCTCGTCCCCGCCGGCCAGCCCCTCGGCATCCTCGCCCTCTACCTCCTCGACCCCCGCAGCGACGACGGCATCGCCACCTGGAACTTCCTCAATCCGGAACTGGTGCCCGGCCGCACGTATTCTGTCATCCGCCTGAACCCGCCCGGCTAAGGGTCCCAGCCCTCAGGACCGGGAAGGCCCCTGAACCAGGGTCTCCCGAGGACGGCGGATATCATATTTGTGATCTCGGACCGGTCCCGGGCCGCGGCCGGTCTGGCCGCCGCACCCGTTTTGCCGTTTACACTGCGCCCCACCCCCTGTGATATTCCGTGACACCATGCAAATAGCGGATCCGGCGGCGCGAGCCGACGACGGCGGACCCTCCCACGTGTCCGGACTTCTCGTATGACCCCGACCCAGACCACGGGCACCGATGCCCGCGGCCGCAATCGGGTCGTCGTCACTGGCGTCGGCGCCATCACGCCCATCGGTCTCACGGTCCCGGCGTTCTGGGAAGCCATGCTGGCCGGCAAGAGCGGGGCCGCGACGATCACCGGATTCGACGCGTCTGCCTTTACGACGCACTTCGCGTGTGAGATCAAAGGCTTCGACCCGCTGAATTACATGGATCGCAAACAGGCGCAGCGGATCGATCGCTTCGCCCAGTTCGCGCTCGCGGCCGCCACCGAAGCGCTGACGGATGCTGGCGTCACCACGGATTCCATGTCCATGATCGCGCGCGAGCGCGCGGGCGTGGTCTTTGGGAGTGGTATCGGCGGCCTGCAGACGTTCCAGGAACAGACCCAGGCCTATCTGAAGGGCGGGCCGCGGCGGCTGTCGCCGTTCTTCATCCCGATGATGATCCCGGACATGGCCAGTGGAGTGATCGCGATCCGTTACGGATTCCGCGGCCCGAATCACTGTGTCGTGAGCGCCTGCGCGACGGGGAATCACAACATCGGCGACGCCACGACGCTGATCCGCTACGGCGACGCGGATCTCGTCCTCTGCGGCGGCGCCGAAGCCGCGATCTGCGAGCTTGGGCTGGGCGGCTTCGCCTCCATGCATGCGCTCTCGACCCGCAACGACGACCCTGCCACCGCCTCGCGCCCGTTCGACAAGACGCGCAATGGGTTCGTGATGGGCGACGGTGCCGGCGCGCTCGTGCTCGAATCACTCGATCACGCGCGGAAACGCGGCGCGCGCATCTACGCGGAAGTCGTCGGCGTCGGCGCGTCAGCCGACGCGCACCACGTCACCGCGCCACACCCCGAAGGACTGGGCGCGCGCCTCGCGATGGAACGTGTGATGGCCGAGGGCGGGCTCACGGTCGATGACATTGACGCGATCAACATGCACGCGACCGCGACCCCGCTTGGTGACGTCGCCGAAAGCCGTGCCGTGCAAACCGTTTTCGGCGCCCGTGCCCGCCAGATCACGTGCACGTCCACGAAGAGCATGACCGGCCACATGTTGGGCGCCGCTGGTGCGGCCGAAGCCATCGCGTCCGTGCTTTCGATCGTCCACGGCGTCGTCCCGCCAACGATCAACGTCACCGAGCTGGACCCCGATTGTGATCTCTGCTACGCGATCGGCAAGCCAGTCACCCGCGAAGTCCGCGTCGCCCTGAGCAACGCCTTCGGCTTCGGCGGCCACAACACCTCGGCAGCCTTTAAGGTCTTCGAGGACTAGCTACAGGGACAGTCCGGCAACGTCCCACGGCCGGACGGTGTCGAACTCGCATGCCGTTCGCCCCGCAACGGCGCGACCCGCCCCGGCCATTACCAGACTCTAACACGTTTCGCGCGTCGATCGCCGCGAATTTTGCTGGCGTAAGACCGTGCCCGGGCCCATGTTATGAGTCATTCGTCGCCGGAGGATGCGTGCTCCCGTCATACCATGCGGAGCCTCGCCACATCGCCGCTGGCACGCGGCGCTGGCTCCCAGCACTCGTCGCCGTCACCACCGCGCTGACGACCGGCCCCTGTCCCGTCTCCGGACAGGACGGCCCCGCGCGGATGGCCTCCGGACCCGTCTCCGGATACGCCACCCTCGTTGGCACGGTCGATGACGGACTGCGCGGCGGCCCCCTCGCCGGCGCCGTCATCCTCATTGATGGCCAGCCGCGCCAGGCCGTCACCGACTCGATCGGCTGGTTCCGGCTCGATAGCGTGGCTGCTGGCCGCTATCGCGTCGGGATCTTCCACCCGATCCTCGACTCGCTCGGCACCTCAATCACGACCACGCCCGTCACGCTCGTCGCGGGACATCCCAAGGTTGTCACCTTCGCCACCCCGACGAGCCGCATCATCCGCCGCGCCGTCTGCCCGGAAGAATCATCCGGCAGCACCAACACGAGTCCCGCTGACTCTGCCGGCGCCGTCCTCGTCGGTCACGTCGTCGAGCCCGACACCGACCAACCCGTCGCCGGCGCCGATGTGACACTCGCGTGGACGGACATTCGCATCGAACGGTCCGAGATCACCAACACGCCGCGCCGCCGCGAAACCACGTCCGACGCACAAGGCGAGTTCCGCTTCTGCGGACTTCCCGCTGGACTCGTCGCCACCGTGCGCGCGCGACATCCACTCCCCGGCGATTCCGGAGTCATCGTCGAGCGCGAGGTCGACCTCGGCTCCCGCATCATCACGATGACGACGCTGCACCTCCCCATGCCGCAGCCGCGTAACGCGCCGGAAGCAACCGCCACCACTGTCGCCAACACGCCGGCGACCCCCGCGCCGCGCGCCACCCAGATCCGCGCCGCAGTCCTCGAAGGCCAGGTCACGCGCCCTGACGGCGGCCCCCTCGGCGGCGCCAGCGTCGAAGTCGAAGGCACCGGTGATTCCTCCACGACCGGCGATGCCGGCTACTTCACGATTCGTGGCCTGCCCAGCGGCACACACATGCTGGTCGTGCGGTCCGTCGGCTTCGAACCCACCTCCGTCGTCGTCGAGCTGACCCGCCGCCAGCCGCAGCACGTCGTCGTCCCGATGATGCACGCGGCATACGTGTTGAGCCCGGTCGTCGTGCAAGCGCAGCAGCTCGCGCGCGGCTATCAGAACGTCGGTTTCACGCAACGGAAGCGGGTGGGCGTCGGCCAGTACATGACACTCGACCAGATCACCGCGCGCCACGCTATGCAGTTCACCGACCTGTTCACGGGATTTCACGGTATCCGCCTCGCCTACGGCGGACCGGCGGGAACCGACGTCGTTCCCGGGCGCGGCATCGATGGCTGCCTCGTGTACGTGATCGACGGCAATGGGTTCAATCAGATCGTGCACGGAGAACTCGATGCCATGATCCTCCCGGAATCGATCGCCGGCATCGAGGTCTACACGCCGTCCGAAGTACCCGAGGAGTTCAAGGTCCGCAGCCTTCCCGGTGTCAACGCGTTCGGAGTCCCGATCCTCGGCCGCATCGACTGCACCACGATCGTGATCTGGACCAAGAACCGGCTGGGCGTCAAAGAGTAGGCCGCCTCCCCCCGCCAATCGCCGGGCAACACGCCCGCGCCCCACGTTGCATACAGCGCGCGTACGGCGTCGCGCCGCGACCCGTGCGCCATCCCGTGACCTCATGTATCGTTTCGGAATGCATCCAATCTCATTTTCCGCCGCCCGCACCCTGCGGCGGGCCCTGTCCGTGTGTGCCATCGTCGCGGCCCCCGCCACGATCATCGCCGCCCCACTGGCCGCCCAGCGCACGGGCCCGGGCCCGGGCGGACCATCCGGAGAGATCACGCTCGACCGTCTGTTCACGACGCCGGACTTCCAGGAGGATTTCTTCGGGCCCGCACGCTGGTTCCCCGCCAGCACCGCGGCGTCCTATACGACGCTCGAGCCCTCGTCCGCTGGCGGCCAAGCCACCGACATCGTCCGCTACGATGCGGCGACCGGTGCGCGCACGGTTCTCGTCCCCGCCGCGAAGCTCGTCACGCCCGGGACCACCACGCCGCTCGAGATCGAGGATTACACCTGGTCGCCCGACGGCAAACGCGTCCTCATCTTCACGAACTCGCGCCAGGTCTGGCGCCAGCGGACCCGCGGCGACTTCTGGATGCTCGACCTCACCACCTGGAGCCTTCGCAAACTCGGTGGACCAGATGCGCCGCCGTCGACGCTGATGTTCGCCACGTTCTCCCCCGACAGCCGCCGCATCGCCTACGTGCGCCAGCACAATCTGTACGTGGAAGACGTCGCGACGCCGCACATCACGCAGCTCACCAGCGACGGCTCCACGACGCTCATCAACGGCACCTTCGACTGGGTGTACGAGGAAGAACTCAATCTCCGCGATGGATTCCGCTGGAGCCCGGACGGCCAGCTCATCGCCTACTGGCAGCTCGATGCGTCCGGCGTGCGCGACTACGACCTGATCGATGACACGGACTCGCTTTACTCATTCGTCAAACCGGTCCAGTATCCGAAAGCGGGCCAGACGAATTCGTCAGGGCGCGTCGGCGTCGTCAGCGCCAATGGCGGCCCCACGCAGTGGCTCGCTGTCCCCGGTGACCCGCGCAACAACTACATCGCCCGGATGGACTGGGCCGCCAACTCCGGCGAGGTCGTCCTGCAGCACCTAAACCGCCTTCAGGACACGCTCGACGTGATGATCGGGAATGCCCACACCGGCGCCGTCCACACGATCCTCAGCGAGCGTGACAGCGCCTGGGTCAATGTCGATGATGAAGTGCACTGGTTACATGGCGGCAAGGATTTCATCTGGATCAGCGAGCGCGATGGCTGGCGGCACGCATACCTCGTCTCACGCGATGGTGCCTCGGTCAAGCTGCTGACACCCGGGAACTTCGATGTCACGGAACCGGATAGCCCATTCGGTGCGGAATACATCCAGGCGATCGACAGCACCAGAGGGTTCATCTACTACCTCGCGTCGCCTGATAACGCGACGCAGGTGTATCTCTACCGCTCACGCCTCAATGGCGCGGGTAAACCGGAGCGGGTGACGCCCGCGGGGCAGACCGGCACGCACCACTATGAGATCTCACCAGACCGCCGCTGGGCGCTCCACACGTTCTCCACGATGGATACGCCGCCGGTGACGGATCTCGTCCGGCTCCCCGACTACGCGGTCGTCCGCACGCTGATGGACAACGCGCGGCTCAAAGCCACCATGGCCGCCGTCCCCAACCGTCACGTGGAGTTCACGCGCCTCGACGGCGCCGCGGGCGGGATGCCCGGCCTGACGTACGACGCGTATGTCATCAAGCCGCCGGCATTCGACTCGACGAGAAAATATCCTGTGCTGTTCTTCGTGTACGGTGGACCCGCGCAGGCGACGGTCGTGGATCAGTGGGATGGATTCAACTACCCGCTGCACCTGATGCTCGCGCAAAAGGGCTATGTCATCGTCAGCGCTGACAACCGCGGCACGCCCGCGCCGCGCGGCCGCGCGTGGCGCAAGGCACTGTACCGGAAGATCGGCGTCGTGGACACGCAGGATCAGACCGCGGCCGCCAAGGCCTTCACACAACGTTCGTACGCGGACGCGACCCGCGTCGCGGTCTGGGGCTGGAGCAACGGCGGCACGATGACGCTCGACCTGCTGTTCCATTCGCCGAGTGTGTACCAGGTCGGCATGGCGGTCGCGCCAGTCAGCGACCAGCGCTTCTACGACACGATCTACAGCGAACGATACATGGGACTGCCGCAGGACAACCCCGGTGCGTACCGCCTCGCCTCACCGATCACGTTTGCGGACAGTCTCCGCGGCAAGCTGCTGCTCGTCCATGGCTCGGGTGATGACAACGTCCACTACCAGAACTCGGAGGCCGTGATCAACGCGCTGGTGGCGGCCAACAAGCAGTTCACGATGATGGACTACCCGAACCGCACCCACTGCATCTGTGAGGGGGCTGGCACCACCAGGCACCTCTTCGGCCTGCTCTCCACCTATCTGTCGGACAACCTGCCGGCCGGGGGACGCTAACCGGCGGCTATCCGGTCTCGCCGTTCGCGGCGGGCGTCACCGCATCGCCAACGACGTCCTCGACGTAGAGCAACTTGATGGGTACCAGCACGGCCGCGAGCAACGGCACCGCGACCATGAGGCCGAGGAACCCGAACGCGAGCGTCATGAGCGCCTGCGTGACGATGGTGAGCGCCGGCGGGAGGGAGATGCGCCGGTTCATGAGCATCGGGATGAGCACATTCGCCTCGAAGCCCTGGATCACCAGGTAGACGATCAGCACCGAAAGAGCCTTACCCGGCGAATCGAGCGCCGACATCGCGAGCGCCGGGATCACCGCCATCGTGGGCCCGATCGTCGGCACGAACTCGAGGATTCCGGCGATCACGGCCAGCGCCAGGGCTGCTTTGACCTTCAGCACGGACAGCGCGATCGCCCACACGACGGCGAGCACCAGCATCGCGATCAGTTGCGTCACCAGCCATTTGCGCAGCACTGACGCGATCTGCGTCAGCACATCTCCCGCGCGCGCGCGCGCACGATGCGGGAAGAGATGCATCAGCCCGCGATGGTACAGCTCAGGCTCGGTCGCGATATAAATCGCGATGAAGAGCGCAAGCAGTACGTACACCACGATTTCGACCGTCGAGCCCACGAACCCGAACAGGTAGCCCGCGATGCCCGCGAGTCCCTGGCTGCTTGGTCCCCCGCCATCCGCCTGTGGCCCCGGGGCTTGTGGCGCAGGGGCCTGTGCCGGTGTTGCTGGCGCCGTATGGGCCGCGTGTGCACTGTCGCCGTGATGCGGCGCCGCCGTCGTGCTGTCGTTGGCTGGCGTAGATGCCGGGGGCGCCGCGGAGAATCGTCCGGTGAACGTGCGGAGTGTGTTCCCCTCGCGGCCCACCCATGTCTGGACTTGCTTCAGCGCCTCGGGGAGGCGCGAGCGGATCTCACGTGCCTGCTCGCTCAGCACCGGCGCCATGAGTGCGCCGGCGAGCGTGAGCAGTCCCACCACCGCGAGCACCACCAGCAGGGCGCCGAGTCCGCGCGGGATCCGCAATCGCGCCAGTTGGTCGACGCCTGACGAGATCGCGAGGCCGAAGAGGATGCCGAGGAAGGCCGTGAACAGCACGGTGCTGGCTTGCCAGATCGCCACCGCGAGGGCGAGGACCGCGATCGTGAGCGCCGCTGCGCGGATGATGTCGCGCGATCGCCAGCCGGCGGATTGCGACAGCTCCGGCGCGCGGCGCTCATGACCGCCGTGCGCCTGGTGCGCGGGCGCCTGGTGTGGCCGCTCAGGCGCGTCCGATTTCGAGTGGGTCGCCGGTTTCGATCGGCGTGGATTGCCGCCGGGATGGTCCGTCATGGCCAGCCGTGGAGATGTGGTGAGGCCGGCGCGTTACCGGCCTCGTTGAGCCCCAGGAGACGCAAGGACAGGACCCAACATGGCGAAGTTCCCCCGTTATTCCCAGTTCACCGCGTCGTAGCAGTGCTCGGGACGGGGAAACACTCCGCCCCGCACATCGCTCGCGTACGCCCGGAACGCGCGCTCGACTTCGGCATCGAGGTTCGCATACCGGCTCGCGAACCGTGGTGCGACCGTCCCCACGAAGTTGCCCAGGATGTCGTGGGAGATGACGAGCTGTCCGTCGACGTGCGGGCCCGCGCCGATGCCGTACACCGGCACGCGTAGGCCCTCCCGCACCAGCGCGCCGGCCTCCGGCGGCACCGCTTCCAGCAGGACCGCGAACGCGCCTGCCTCTTCGATCGCCTGCGCATCCTCGAGCACGCGCTCCGCCGCGGCGCGTGTTTTTCCCTGCACCCGGTAGCCGCCCAGCTGGGTGAGACTCTGCGGAGTGAGGCCCACGTGCCCCATGACGGCGATCCCCGCATCGGTCATCGCCCGCACGCGACCCGCGATTCGCTGTCCGCCCTCACACTTGACCGCGTGACACCCGGCCTGGAGAAACGCGCCCGCGCTGCGCACCGCCGTCTCGTCCGATGGCTGGTAGGACAGGAACGGCATGTCGCCCACGACGAGTGCGCGCTTCGCCGCCCGGCACACGGCACGCGACAGCGTCAGCATCTCCTCAAGCGTGATGCCGATCGTCGACTCCAGCCCGAGCATCGTCATCGCCGCCGAGTCTCCCACCAGCAGCATGTCGACGCCTGCGCGCTCGGCGAACGTCGCCGTCGGGTAGTCGTACGCGGTGAGGAACACGACACGCTCGCCGCAGTGCTTCATGCGGCGCAGCGTCTCCAGGGTGACCTTCTTCGGGGACTGTTCTGGCATGCTGGCCTGCCGGACATGGGGGGATGGGGAAACAAAAAACCCGCGGCGATGAAAGCCGCGGGGCATTCGCTTTTTAGCTCTTCTTTAACGTGGCAGCAATACGCGGCAAATGACCACGACGGCCTTCAGTTGTTCCCTGCTCCTCCCAACCAACCTAGGCCGGGACTCCCGCCCGCGCAAGCCGAGGGGCACTGCCCGCGGCTGGTGTCTGCGCGGCGTCCCAATACTCGGTCCACGCCGTGCTGTCGCCGAACGCCGCCTGCATCCGTTTGATCCCCTCTCGCAACCGCTCGAGGCTTGTCGCGATCGAGAGCCGGAGGAAATGCTCTCCGTCCGCGCCGATGCGGCCAAAGGAGTTCCGGTCCATCGTGGCCACGCCATACCGTTCGAGCAGAAACCCCTGCAGCATCCGCGACGGCGACGTCCGCGCGCGCGCGTCCGCGCTCAGCTGCTCGTACGCCGCAATGATCCCCAGCCGCGCGCACACGCCGGCGATGTTCGGGAAGACGTAGAACGCACCCTTGGGCACCTGGCACGACACGCCCGGAATGGCATTCAGCGCGCTCACCACGAAATCCCGGCGTCCCTGAAACGCCGACACCATGTGCTCGACAGCGGGCACGGACTCCGGACTCTCCAGCGCCACGCGCCCCGCTTCCTGGATGAACGGTGGCACGCACGAGATGGAGTTGATGTTCAGCTGCTTGAAGATCTGCGCCTCTTCCGCCGTCGGCAGGAGGGCCCAGCCGAGCCGCCAGCCCGTCATCGCGAATCCCTTCGAGTGTCCCGACGCGATGATCGTCCGCTCTGCCATCCCCGGCTCGGCAGCGATGCTGTAATGCACCGCGCCGTCGAACACGATGTGCTCGTAGATCTCGTCGGAATACACCCGCACATCCGGCAGGCACCGTTCGCGAATCACCTGCGCGATCGCCGCCAGCTCCTCGCGCGTCAGCACGCCGCCCGTCGGGTTGGACGGTGAGCAGAGAATGATGACCTTGGTGCGAGGCGTGATCCGTTCGGCGAGGTCCTGCGCCGTGAATGTGAAGCCGGACGTCTCGCGCAGCGGCAGCGGCACCGGCGTCGCGCCGACGTACGTGACCCATGACTCGTAGATCGGAAATCCGGGACTCGGATAGATCACCTCGTCGCCGGGATCCACGTACGCCTGCATCGTGAACCCGATGGACGGCTTCCCGCCCGTCGTGATGATGACCCGTCCGGCGTCCGCCGCGATGCCACGTGTGCGCGTCACATGCGCCGCCACCGCCGCACGCAACCCAGGGGTCCCCTGCGGATCGGTGTAGTGTGAGTTGCCGGCCCGAATCTGTGCGATCGCGGCTTCGTTGATGTGCGGAGCGGAATCGAAATCCGGTTCGCCGATGTTGAGCCGCACCACGTCCATTCCGCGTGCGACGCACCTGGCGATGTCGTCGCCGACCCGGAATGCGTTCTCAGTCCCCAGAGTGCCCATGCGGGCTGCCAGCAGCGTCATCGGTGCTCAGTGCAGAGGTTTGACGAATATTAACGGCGCTTTTCTCGCCCCCGCCTTTGACCTCACGCGCCCCTGAGGCTCCCTTCGATACACGACGGTCCATTTGCTGCGTCACACATTTTTCATGTGGATCAGCCCGGCTAATCGCGCCTGGAAACACGGGTCCAGACCGATCTTCGGACATTGAGGCAGGTAAGGCCCTAGCACGCACCCAGGATCACACACACCAGACCGCCGCCGCCATGGAAAACTTCTTCCTCACGGAATACTTCGACTGGCAGCCCAAGCGCGTCACCGTGGTGCATCGCGCCATCAACCGGGCATTGAGGGAGCTGCGGATTCCATTCCGCACCGGCCCCTACTCGGGTGGGGATGACCACGATCGAGCAGCGGATCAACCTGTTTCATTTCGTGATGCAGGTGTTGGTCTACAGCGTCCCGGGCGACCTGGTGGAGTTGGGCTGCTACGCGGGGCACACATCGGTGTTGATCCAGAAAGTCCTGCAACGCTACGCGCCGGACCGGACGCTGCACGTCTACGACAGCTTCGAAGGCCTGCCGGACAAGTCCGAGGCCGACGGCGCGACCAAGTTCCGCAAAGGGTGGCTGTCGGCGAGCGAGGACAACCTCGCCAGCAATTTCAGGAAGTACGGCCTGCCGCTTCCGGTCATCCACAAGGGCTGGTTCGAAAACACCCTGCCCGCTGGGCTGCCGGATCGGATCGCCTTTGCGCACCTGGACGGCGACTTCTACAGCTCGATCGCCGTGAGCCTGCAATACGTCTATCCGAAGATGTCCAAGGGCGCCGTCTGTGTGATCAATGACTACTGCGATCCGGCCGTGTACCCGGAGGGCTGGAACGCCCTGCCGGGTGTCAAGAAAGCCTGCGACGAGTTCTTCGCCGACAAGGCGGAGAAGGTGGACTACATCTACTCGGGGCCGTACTCACACGGCTATTTCCACAAGTCGTAGGGCCCGTGGGTGCGGAGCAGCCAGACTGCGCGGGATGCGGATCTAGAAACCACTTTAACTCACTCACATCATCGGGATATTTCGCGCCACTATCGAGTCATTTAGGCAACAATATCACGTGATTTGACCTTACGCCGACGTGATCGTGCAGAGGCTTCTGGCGATTTAAGACTCGTGAGGACTACTGGATCACGGTCCGGGAACTCGGCCACCAGTGAGAGGCGCCCGCCGACTGCCTCGACATAGCCGCGCAACGTAGACAGCAGGAGATCGCTGCGTTTTTCGAGACGCGAGACGCCGGGGGTCACGCCGGGACGGAGACCGAGTGGGGTAGAGACGGTGATTCGTCGAAGCCTCACCTCGAAAATGCTTTAACGACCCAGGGATAGAGGACTCTGTCACGCCAGGGACGACTCCGTCGCGTGTGTCGCATGAGACCGAGCCCGGGTCAGGCCGGTATCCGGAGGGGCCGGTCGCGACCGGTCCCTACAAGGGCTTTAACGGCCTAAAGACCGAATGATTTTTCACGCCAGGATAGTTCCATTTACGCGACAGTAACACTACTCCTTGGCGTTAACCGCGGCTTCTTGGCTACCGCCGCTGGCAGTTCAAACCAGAACGTCGTCCGTCGTCCTGGCTCCGACTCCACGCCGATCCGCCCGCCGTGCTGCTCCACGATCGCCTTGGAGATCGCGAGCCCTAGTCCCGTCCCGCCCCGCTGCCGACCGTCCGATCCGTCCAGCTGCTGAAAGCGCCGGAACAGCAACCGGATGTCTTCCGGCGCGATCCCCGGCCCCGGGTTCTCCACCACGAAGCGCACCGGCGCACGCCCCGCCGTCCGGCCCCCTCCCACACTCAACGGATCCGGCATCGGCGTATCCGCCATCACCGCCGACACGCGCACCACGGAGCCCGGCGGCGAGAACTTCACGGCGTTGGACAGGAAATTCGTCAGCACCTGGATGACCCGGTCGCGATCCCCCTCGAGCGTCCGATGCGCCTCCACATGCTCTTCGATCTGCACCTGGAATTGCTCCGCGATCACCTGCACGCCATCCACCGCCGTCCGCACCAGTTCCGCTGGCATGAGGGTCGCGAGATGCAAGTCGAGCCGCCCCGCCTCGATCTTGTCGAGGTCCAGCATGTCGCCGATCAGGCGGATCAGACGCTCGGTGTTGCCACGCCCGATGCGTACCAGGTCCTGCGCCTGCGTCGTGAGCGCACCCCCGACTCCGGATTCGAGTAGCCCCAGCGCCCCGCGGATCGATGTCAGCGGCGTCCGCAACTCATGCGAGACGGTGGAGACGAACTCGTTCTTCATGCGATCCAGCCGCTTCCATTCGCTGATGTCGCGGAGCACGGTCACCCGCGCCGGCGCTCCCTTGTAGATGATCGGTGTCCCCGCCGCCTCGGCCTCGAAGGTCGAGCCGTCTTTCCGGAGACAGACCGTCTGACGTGTGGACGGCACGTTGTTGTTGATGATGTAGTAGAGGCGCGACCGCTCCTCCGGCACCACCATTGCCGCCGACGGAATCTCCTCCAGCTCCGTCTCGGTATACCCGAACATCCGGCACCACGCCTGATTCACTTCCAGGAACCGCCCGGCCCGCGTGATCGCGATGCCGTCGGTCGAGGCGTCGGACAGCATCCGGAACCGTTCTTCGCTCTCGCGCAGTTCCTCTTCGCGCCGCTTCTGCACGCTGATGTCGCGCAGGATGGTCGATACGAACCAGACGCCGCCCTGCGATGACTTATGCGCCACCAGCACCTGCGACACCGGGATCTCCCGCCCATCACGAGTCTGGAGGGTCGTCTCCCCCTCCCACACGCCGTCCCGGATCGCCGCTGGCAGCGCGATGTCGATCTGATGCTGCCGCGCCGGCGGCGAGAGCATCGCGCTCAACCCCAGCATCGTCACATCGTCGTCCGCGCCGATCCCGATCATCCGCAGGCCGGCCTGGTTAATGTAGACGCCGCGCCCTTTGCCATTTCCAATGCCCACGAAATCGGTCGTGGCTTCGAGGGTCGCGACGAGCCGCTGCTCTGCTTCTTCGGCGGCGCGCTGCGGAGTCACGTCGCGCATCATGCCGCGCACGGTCACCGGCTTGCCGTGCTCGTACCCGCAGCTCGCCCGCACCGCGAGCACCACCCGCCGCTGCTGCCGGGTGAGAAACACGCCCTCGAACTCACCCACGGTCTCACCCGCCAGCACCCGCCGCCGGAGGTCGTAGTACTCCCGGGCGTACTCCGGCGTCACCGTCACCGCGGTCGACACGATCGACCCCTCGCTCGCCTCGTACCCGAAGGTGCTCCGCCACGCCTGGTTGGCGTACAGCAGCCGCCCGTCCGGCGCAGTGATCTCGATCAGATCACTCGCGGTATCGAGGAAGTCACTGAGCCGCTCTTCAGCCTCCGCCCGCGCGTCGGCCCGCGCCTGCGCCGCATACGCCAGTCTCGCCATCCCCGACAACAGCAGGGTCGCCACGATCCCGACGACCAGCACGGCCTCCGGGGTCCGGGGCAGCCGAGTTGTCTGCGAGACCACGACGGCCAGCACGGACCCGCCCACCAGGATCAGCCACGCGGTCCGCCAGCTGAACGCCCACGTCCGCCGCCCACGCACCAGCAGCCGGCCGCCCAATGCGGCCTCGGGCGCCCGTCCGGATGGAGCCGGGACGGGGTTGGGTGGCATCACGGGTGGCGATGCTGGCGCGGTGCTGGACGGATAAGGGTCCACGGTCGTTCGACGGCACCAGGGGCAAAAAGTCACGCTCACGCCCCAGCCAGTCGTCTCGCCATAATTCCGGCATGCGTTCGGAGCCCCAATCGCTGGCCGCTGGCCGCCGGTCCTACCTCTCGACGATCGCGGTCCTGGGCACCGGCGCGATCGCCACGGTGCTCGCGGCCCTGCCCTACAAGGTCTTCGACCTGGACCGCTACGCGATCCCCAAGGAGTTCACGCTCCACCTCACTGCCACGCTCGCCGCCGTCGGTGCCCTCGTCGCCCTGGGCCGCTCTGCCACGCGCTCCAACACGCGCTCCAACACGCGCTCCAACAGCCCGGCCATCCCGCTCTCTCGAGCCGACACGCTCCTCATTGGTTTCCTCCTCTTCAGCGGGGCTTCCGCGTTCTTCTCCCAGAATGGCTGGCTCGCCGCCCGCGGCCTCGCCATCAGTGTCTCCGGCATCGTCCTGTTCTGGGTCGCACACTCGCTCGCCCGCGCGGGGTGGGCACGATCGGTCCTCGCTCTCATGGCCGCGGCCATCACGGTCGCCGCCGCCACGTCACTGCTGCAGGCTTACGGCGCCGAAACGGAGCTGTTCAGTCTCAATCGCTCGCCGGGCGGCACGCTCGGCAATCGCAATTTCGTCGCCCACCTCGCCGCGATCGGCGTCCCGCTCTTCATCGTCATCATCCTCCGCGCCCGCCGCATCGCCGGCGCCACACTCGGCGCGATGGCGATCGCGATCGTGAGTGCGGCGCTCGTGCTCTCGCGATCCCGCGCCGCCTGGGTCGCCACCGCCGTCGCCCTGCTCTGCGTGCTGCCCGCCGCGTGGCGCGGATGGAAATCCCTGCGTGGCCGCTCGAGCGGGATGCCCCGCCAGCCATCAGGCGAAGGCACCCCATCAGTGAGTCTCCGCGGCAGCGTCGCCTTTGCCGCGATCGCCGCCGGCATCCTCGCCGCGGTCACACTCCCCAATTCGCTGAATTGGAAAAGCGCGTCGCCCTATCTCGACTCCGTCATCAATGTCACGAACTACCGCGAGGGCAGTGGCCATGGCCGCCTGATCCAGTACGCCAACACCGCGCGCCTCGCCATCACCCACCCCGTACTGGGCGTCGGCCCCGGCAACTGGGCGGTGGCCTACCCCAAGATCGCGCCCAAATCCGATCCGTCACTCGATACCGATGATGGTGGCATGACCGCCAACCCGTGGCCGAGCAGCGACTGGGCGGCGTTTTTGTCAGAGCGCGGGGTGCCCGCCACGATCTGCCTCGCCCTCGCCCTGCTCGGTCTCATCGTCGCCGCCGCGCGTGCCGCCGGCCAGGCGGCCGGCGATGGCCGCGCCGATCGCCTGCTGATCGCGCTCGCCCTCGCCGCGACAGTTCTCGCGATCGTCGCGGTCGGCGCGTTTGATGCCGTATTGCTCCTCCCCGCACCATCGCTCATTGCGTGGTCGATCCTGGGCGCGCTCGCGGGCTCGCTCGAGCCTCCGCCTGCCGAGCGCGGGTCGATCCGCGTCCCGGTCTTCATACAGCGCGTCGCGATCGTGATCGTGCTGGTCGCCGGCGGCGCCGCGGTTGTGCGCAGCGCGTCAGAAATAGTGGCGATGGCGCTCTATGTCGCCGCCACGCGAACCGGCGTCAACGACCACACGATGGAGCTGGCGACACGCATGGATCCGGGGAGTTATCGTATTCAGCTGCGGCTCGCGGAATCGTACGCCCACGGCCGCTCCTGCTCGCGAGCCCGCGCCCACGGCGCGGCAGCCCGCGCGCTGTTTCCCACCGCCACCGCCCCACGCCACGTCCTGGCCGAATGTACCGCCGCCGGAGGAGCCCGATGACCACTATCAGCCGGCACCTGACCGTCCTCATCGTAAGTATCGCCGCGCTGGATATCGTCGCCGCGGTGGTGTTCTACCATCTGCACCTCGACCGGAACCCCGGGACGAATCAGCAGATCTACGTCGGCGTGTGGACGGTGCTGTCCGCGCTCATCGCCGTCGTCCAGCTCCGGAAGATTCGCCGGGAGCGGCTCGCCATTATCCGCGCCCCGCGCACGCCCGGAAATCCTGCTGCTCCATCCGGCGCACCGGAGAGCAAGCCCCGCGAACCCGACGACCCGCCGCCCGCGCCGTAGCGACGAGGGCGGTCGCTACGCCGCGTCGGTCGCGCTCGACGTGCGCGGGGGGGACGGTGATGCTGCCAGGGTCGAGAGATCGGGTAACCCGGCCTGCTCGTCCACCAGTGGCTCGTGATACATGAATGCATCACGTACGCGAAGCCCGGGGATGAACCGGTTGGTGCGGTGCGTATAGAGGTGGTAGATCGGAAACCAGTGACCGAGGTCCACTTCCTCGAGCAGCGCCGCATGCCAGTAGAGGCTCGCGCCCACGATCCCGGCGAGGATCAGCCAGGTCGAGCCGGTCATGACGAACGCACCGATCGCGATGATGATCCGGCCAGCGTACATCGGATGGCGCAGATGCCGGTACGGTCCTTCTTCGACGATGCGAAACGGAACGTATCCGTCGAAGCCGGGACTGTAGTTCCAGCCAAGGGCGCGTTTGGACGCCACGAGGAGCGCGACACCGGCCAGGGTCACCGCGATGCCGGCGTACACGAATGCCGGCGCGTGATACCACACGAGCAGCGGCGGGTCCGGCCACACCAGCGCCAGACTGCCCGTGAACACGGTGAAGATCCGGAGCCACCGATCGACGCGACGCAGAATGCGTCACGGAGGTCAGCCGCCCTTCCTTACCGGATGCGTAGGCGCGCGTCGGATGCCAGAAGATGCACGACGGTACGACCGCCGCTCCGAACAGCGTGGCGATGCCGAGTCCGGTGCCGATATGCTGCACCATATGCTGTACCGGCATCACTCGCTGGTGCGCAGTGCGCCGGACGAACCCCTTGGCGAAGAATCCTGGCGCAACACTGACATTGGCACGTCCACCTCTACACGCATGACCAGATAATAGTTCGGGGACCGCGGCCTGCCGATAGAGATTTTTCCCATCGGCGCGCATCACATTTCACCGCGTCCGCCGTCGCGAACATGCACGCGGTATGCCCACCACAGTTTTAGTGATGCGGATCACACGAAAGTGTCGCGCGACAGTTACATGCCGCCGGCATTTAAGGGCTTCAATAGATCAGATTGGTGTATTTGAGATCAGATTGGTGTATTTGCCCCGCGTTCGTACGCGATTCCGAGCAAGTCCCGGTACGCCGGCGGCCCCGCTGGACCTCCCGCGGGATGACACGCATCATTGGCGCCAAACTTCGCCTCCCCATCACGAGAAGGGACTGATGCCCTGCAACCGCGCCTGTCTGGCCCTCACGCTTCTCGCATTCGGCGCTCCCGCTCTCGCACAGAATAGGCCGCCATCGCCTGGCCACTACATGTTCGCGTGGACCGGCGACGCGGATCTCAAGGGCAACGACTTTCTCGCGGTCATCGATGGCGACCCCACGTCGCCAACCTACGGCAAGCTGATGACAACACTGGCGACTGATCAGCAGACGGTGCGCGTTCATCACACCGAATACGTGATGCCGGCGAGTGGAATGCTGTTCGCCAACGATCATGACGTGGGACGGACGTTCATCTTCGACCTCAACGACCCGTTGCATCCGAAGATCGTGACATCGTTCACGGACATGGATGGCTACGCGCATCCGCATTCGTACGTGCGGCTCCCCAATGGACACGTGCTCGCGACGTTTCAGCACGCACATGGCGGGATGGCGGCAGGCCAAATGAGCCACGACCCGATGGGCGCGACAGGCGGCCTCGTGGAGATCGACGACAGCGGTCATGTGATTCGCTCGGCGAGCAGCGCGGATGCGGCGTTCCCCGGCGCGCTATTGATGCCCTATGGTCTGGTGGTCCTGCCCGAGGAGGACCGCGTTGTTTCGACGAACTCGTCGATGCACCAGGACGACATCTTCAGTGGCGTCACCTATCAGATCTGGCGTCTGTCGGATTTGAAGCTGCTCCAGACGGACTATCTCGCCGTCGGCCCAAATCTGTATTCCCACATCAGTCCCGAGGAGCCGCGGCGGGGTCCCGACGGATCAGTGTTTGTGCAAACGCTGGGATGTGGGCTCGAGCGGATCACCGGCGTCACCACGAAGAAGCCGACCGCCGCGCTCGTCCATGTGTTCCCCGGCAACTGGTGCGGCGTTCCGACGATCGTGGGACATTTTCTGGTGCAGAGCGTTCCGGCGATTCACGGACTCATCGTCCTCGACCTCACCAAACCGGCGACCCCGGCCGAGGTATCGAGGCTCGTGCTGAGCGCCGACTACAGTCCGCACTGGACGGGATGGGACGCCAGGACGCACCGAATGGTCGTCACTGGCTCGGCAGGCCGGTTCTACATGCTGAAGCTCGATGAGGGCACAGGCGCGCTTTCGATCGATACGGCGTTCCACGACGAGACCGGCCAGCCCGGCTTCAACCTCGCCAATCGCGAGTGGCCGCACGGCTGGACCGGAACGGGCAAGGCGCACGGCGTGGTGTTCTCCCGATAGTCCACCCGCTCCGTCCGAAGGTCACGCGCTCATTCGTCCGACGCTGGCGACACCAGGATCCCGCGGTACGCGTTGGGGAACGACCACTCCGGCGGCCGCGCGACGGTGTTCCCACCGATCTCCAGAAACTGCATCTCGTGCGCGATCGGCCTGAGACAGAATGCCGTCCGGTAACTGGATGAACGTGGGCAACTCGCCGTCGAACTGCTGCAGGTGGGCAATGAGTTGAGCGATCGTCATACCACACCAGTGCGCACGACGCCGCCCAAAAGCGTCACGAATCGTCGAGCGCGACTTTGGGCTCGACATGCGACGCGCGCCATGCCGGCGCCAGACACGCCGCCAGAGTCGCGATCGCCAGCACCAGGCCCGTACCGCCCAGCGTCACCACGTCGTACGCCCGCACGTCATACAACAGCTGCCGTAACGCGCGGCCCGCGACGACCGACAACAGCGTCCCAGCCACCACGCCGATCGCGGCCAGCCGAAGGCCCTCGGTCATCACCTGCCGCAGGATCTGCTGCGGCGCCGCACCCAGCGCCCGCCGAATGCCGAACTCCTGCCGCCGCTGCTGCACGCCGTACGCGATCACGCCGTACAACCCCACCATCGCCAGGAGCAGCGCCGACACGCCAAACGCACTCATGATCCCCGTCGCGAACCGCGCGGTCGCACTCGTCGCCGCCACCAAGTCACCGATCGTCCGTACGCGCGACACCGGAATCCCGGGATCCACCCCAGCGATCGCGCTCCGAAGTGCCGGAAGCAGTTGCGCGACGAGGGCCGGCGACCGCACCACGAATTGCATTGTCGTAAAGCTCGGATACGGTTTCTGCGTGTATGGCACGATCATCTCGGGACGCGGCGATTCCGTCAATGAATACCGCTTGAGATCGGACGCCACGCCGATCACGGTCATCCATGGCGGGTTCATGTTGTAGAGACCCACATGGATCCGTTTGCCGATCGCCGTCTGTCCCGGCCACAGCCACTTCGCCATTGACTGGTTCACGATCACCACTGGCAACGACGCCTCCTGATCGGTGGCATCGAAATCCCGCCCGGACATCATCGGCGTGCCCAGCGCCTTGAACATCTGCGAGCTCGCCACCGTGTACTCGGCGACCGGCGTCGCTGCCGGAGTCGCCGGTGGCGGCGCTCCCTCCGGTGTGAACACCGTCGCTTCCTGCGCGCCACTCAGCGGCAATGGCTTGCCGATGGCCGCGGCCTCCACACCGGGGATGGCGCGCCAGCCGGCCGAGGACCGCGGCATAGAACTGGGCCGCTGCTGGATGCTCCATGTAGGTCCGGAAGTGCTGCTCCGCATATCGGACCGGCGGTAACGTGACTTCGAAAGTCAGCCCGTCCGGGGCAGAAAACCCCGTGGCGCTCCGCAGCTGATGCGCCAGGCTCCGCGCTAGGAGACCCGCACTCGCCACCAGCACCACCGAGAGCGTCAGCTCCGCCACGATCAGCACGCGGCGCGCCCGGGCCAATGTGCTGCCTCCGGCCATCCCGCGGCCGCCGCTCCGCAATGCATCCGTCAGCGGCGACCGACCTGCGACCCATGCCGGCAACAACGCCGCCGCCATCGCCGCCAGCGCGGTGGCGGTGAGCGCCGCGAGCGCCGTGCGCGCGTCGAACGAGGTGTCCGTGAGGCGCGGCAGCCGATCGGTCCCGTACACCCGCACCAGTCGCATGCCGGCCCACACCAGGGCCGTCCCAATGAGGCCCGACGCGGTCGTCAGCAGGAGCACCTCCATCACGAACGCCGTCGCCAGCCGGCCATGGGAGGCGCCGAGGGCGGAGCGGATCGCCAATTCGCGGCGCCGCTGCTGGAGCTGGGCGAGCTGCAGTTGCGCGACGTTGACACACGCCAGCAGCAGGAGCAGCGCGACGGCCGCGAGGAGACTGACCAGCATTGGCTCCGTCTTGCCGACGATCTGAGTCCGCAGGGGAACCAGCAGCGTGCCAAATGCACCCTTCCCCTGGGGAACGAGCCGCTCTTCGATCCCCTCGATCCGGTGGAGATCGGCGCGGCCGGCCTCCAGCGTCACACCAGGGCGCAGGCGCCCGACCAGTGCGAGGTCGGAATTGGACATCCCTGCCGGGGGTAAGAGCGGCACCCACACGTCGCTCTTCGCGGGAAACTGGAAATCCGGCGGCATTTCAGCTCCGCGCGGGAACGCGAACCCGGGCGGCGCGACGCCGATCACCGTGTACGGCTCGGCGTTCAGATTGATCGTGCGCCCGACAATGCCACGGTCCCCCGCGAACCGTCGCCGCCAGAGGGCGTCGGAGATCACGACCACGCGATCGTGTCCCGGCGTCTCATTTGGGCGGCCGAAGAATTGGCCCGCTTCCGCCGACACGCCCAGCGTCTGGAAGAACTCCCCGGTCGCCTCAATGCCGTCGAGCCGCTCGGGAAGCGCGACATCGCCGAGGTTGTAGGCACGGGCGCGAAACGCCGCGACGGTGGAGAATGCCGAATGTTGTCGCGGATCGTGGTGAAGTACGCGCCGTTGAGCGGCTGCTCGGGGTAGCCCAGGTCCATCTGCGGGATGTAGCCCCAGATCATCGCCACCTGAGCGGCATCCCGAAATGGAAGCGGCGCGAGCAGCACGCCGGACACGATGTTGAGCATCAACGCGCACGCGGCGACGCCCAGCGACAGTGTCAGCACCGCCGTCACCGTGAATCCACGAGCGCGCCGCAGGCGACGCATCGCGCCCACCACTTCCTGTGAGATCCCGTCCATGGTCAGTCTCCGGTGTGCCACGGTCTGTGTCTCGGTATCGATCGCCCCCACATACCGCCGTGCCTCATCGAGATCCCCGCATTCGGCGCTGGCGATCCGCCGCGCCTCGCCGGGATCGGTGCCTCGCTCAACGAGATCCGCGACCCGCATGTCGATATGGAACGCCAGTTCGCGGTCGAAATCATCGGAGATGCGCCGCGCTGATCGCCGCGGCAGCGAGAAGACACGCCGCGGGTCGCTGCTCATGCCGGCTCCAGCACCCGCGAAATGGCCGTGACATACCGGCGCCACGCCGACTCCTCCTGGCGAAGCCGCTGCCGCCCGGCCGCGGTGAGCTTGTAGTAGCGCGCCCGCCGCCCGTTGTCGGACACGCCCCAGTACGCGCTGACGCATTCCGCGCGCTCGAGCCGGTGCAGCGCCTTGTAGAGCGGTGCATAGTCCACCGCGAGCAGGCCGTCGGTCCGCTCGCCGATCCAGCGGGACACCGCGTAGCCATGCATCGGTCCCCACACCAGCGCCCGCAACACCAGCACGTCGAGCGTGCCTTGGAGAAGATTCGCCGGGTCCACTGTCGCTCCAGTTACCAGGTAACAGATACCAAGTACTACGAGAGTACAATCGGGACCGCGGGTCCGCCACGGCCTCGTGCCCTACAGGATCCTGTACATCACCAGGGCGTCCACATATCCCTGAGCCGGGTGGTGAAACGCGCCCGGCAACCGCCCCACGATCTCAAACCCGCACTGCTGCCACAGCCGCATGGCCCGATCGTTGGTGCTGGCCACGAAGTTGTACTGCATCGCGCGGAACCCGCGTGCCCGCGCGCGCTCCATCGAGTGCATGCACATGGCCCGTCCCACGCCTCGGCCCTCGCTGCCCTGTGCGGTCATGTACCCGCAGTTGGCGATTTCCGCGCCGCCCCCTGCTGGATTCTCCCGCAGAAAGTATGTCCCCACCACGCGTCCCTGGGTTTCCGCGACGTGCACTTCATGCCCTGATTTGAGCCAGAACGCCATGGCTGGCGCCTCGCCCAGGTCCCGTGGCAGCGCATACGTGTCACCGGCACGGATCACGGACTCGAAGATCGCCCAGATCGCTGCATGGTCACCCGGGCCCACCGGCCGGATCTCGAGGTTCGAGCGCGACTCTTTACCCTCCACTTTCAACTCTCTCTGTTTTTCTACTCGGGGGCCCTACTCATAGGGCGGCAGCATCTTCACCGACCCCGCCGGGATCTCCACGCGCTGCGTCCCCGTGGAATCCGATACCGACACGATCGCGGCGAGATCGTACCGCCCGGGCGGTAAATACACACCAGGACCACCGGACGCGGACTGCAGTGTCACCGACTGCCCGGGGGTGAGCCCGTAGTGCGAGACCGGCACGTAGCACGAGACGCCGGGCCCCGACGCGTCGTAGGCGGGTTTCTTGGGCGGGATGTGGTGCGCGTACACGCGCAGCAGCACTTCACAGTTTCCGCTCAGCACATTCAACGCCGCCGCATGCTGGCTCACGTTGGTGACGGTCACGGTGACCAGCACGATCATGGGCTCCCACCGCGACCGGAGCCCGCCGTTGCTCGCCTGGTACTGGAAATCCCCGACGGTGATCGGCGCCGAGCCCAGAACCGACGATCCGTTCGCCAGGCTGGTCGAGTCGCGCACGATGTCGAGGCTCGCCGACGGCGCGTGATGCGAGCACGCGGCAAGGACGCCGAGTGTGGCGATCCACGCGCCTACGACGCGCCGGAGCGCCGTCCCGCTAGGTCCACGCAGCCGCGCGAGAGTCATTCCGCCTGGCGCCAGCGTACGCACCCGTGTCACGCTGAGGTGATACCGTAGCGGGTACGCAGGATCTCGACGTGGTGCCGCTCGTGTCCCGCGATGATGTGCGCGAGCGCACGCACGCTGACCGGATTTCCATTCGCGGCGCCGCGCCGCCGCCACGCTTCCGCGTCGAGCCCCCGGAACAACGCCAGCGTCGAATTCCGCACGGCCGCCAGGTCCGCGGCCAGCTCTGCGATCGGGCGCCGGTCCGCGCCGGCGACATCCACGTACGCGTTCTCGTCGAACCCATGCAACGGTGTGGCATCACCCCGCGCGATCCGCATCGCCCGATACGACAACACCCGCTCCACATCCCCCATGTGCCCCGCCACATCCCGCACGGTCCACTTCCCCTCGGCATACCGATGCCCTGCCTGCGCATCACTCAGCCCCGCGAACAACGCCTGCGTCTTCCGCGCCTGCGCTTCGAGCGCCGCCACCGGCTCTTCGGGCACCAACTGCACATACCCCGCGTAAAAGGGGGCAAACTCTCCCGTCTCCGGATGCCCAACTGTCAGTGCAGGCATATCACTCCTTGGTCTCTGCCCAGCGGTGTCGTGTCTACTTTCTGGCTCTCTACTCTCTCGCGCATTGGTGTTCAGCCGATGCGCGTGCCGTTGGCGACCGCCTGCTCCACCTCGAGCAGAATCACATCATCCGCCGCCGGCATCGCCCCCAGCACCAGCACGTCACTCCGGTATCCCGCCACCCGCCGCGGCGGAAAATTCACGACCGCAATCACCTGCCGTCCCACAAGCTCGGCGGGGGCGTAGTGCTTCGTCAATTGCGCGCTCGACTGCAGCGTCCCGATCTCGCCGCCGAAATCGATCACCAGCCGGATCGCCGGCTTTCGTGCCTCGGGAAACGGCGATGCCTCGACCACCGTCCCGACGCGAATATCCAGCGCCGCAAAATCGTCGATCGTAGCCAATGGCGGGTCAGTGAGAGACGAACGGCGTGAGTGACATCACCGGGGCATCACCGGGCATTATCGATGCGACGCGATCACGCGCGGGGTATCGACGATCACCGGCGATCCGACGGCAAACACCACCGAGGCGGGCGTCGCGTCCGTCAGCCACGCCCACTGGCCCCCGTACATCGCCCCGAAATCCACGTCCACTGCGATGTCGTGCAAAGTACGCACGGCCCACAGCGGATGCCGGACGCGAAACCGGAGCAACCGGCCATCTCGCGTACGCCCGTATCCCCATTCGTGTTCCTTGAAGAAATGCTCCACGCCGGTCGTCGCCGGCACCGCGGCCTCGTTCGAGCCGACCGCGGTCACCGTGTGCTCACGGCCGCCGGCGAACAGCCGGTGCGTCACGCACACCCGGTCGCCGCCGATCGCGGTCGCGCTTTCCATGCGTGTCGCCCGATACGGTTCGTTGTACACCCGTCGCGCCACGGCCGCCACGAGTTTCTGTGGCACCAGTTCGCCGATGAACGACACGCCCCGATCGGTGCCATGCCGCACATAGGTGCGGAGATTCACCTCTGGAAACGCGATATAGCCCGGCACCCGGCATAACAGCACCCGGGTGTCGCGGAAGTCGAAGGCGACCAGGCTCACATGGGCCTTCCCCTCCCACCGGTCCAGCTCCAGTGCGGGATGGAGCAGTCCCCGGACCACTGGGTCGGGGACCTGGTAGGTGACGAGGATCAGGTTGGACCAGCGAGCGGCGAGGAAGATGCTCAGCGGAGGCGGGGCAGACGGAACGCGTACAAAGATTGTGGCTCAGTCTGCCCAGTGGTACCCTGCCAACAACTCCCGCCCCGCTTATCGAGCGACGAGTGCCATCATGGCCGCCGGATACCGGTCCCCAGCCGCCGCGCCCCTCGGAGCGACCTCGTCAATTTGCTTCAATTCCGCCGGCGTGAGAATTACATCGGCTGCCGCGGCGTTCTCCTCCAGGTATTTCCGCCGCTTGGTGCCGGGAATCGGGATGATCTCGGGGCCCTGGGCGAGCAGCCATGCCAGGGCCAACTGGGTTCCGGTACAGCCCTTCGACTGTGCGATCTCGCGCACCCGTGCCACGAGATCGAGGTTCTTCTGGAAGTTGTCTCCCTGGAACCGGGGGAGTCCTCGGCGGAAATCCCCTTCCACGAGATCATCGGCCTTGAGCGCACCGGTCAGGAACCCGCGGCCCAGGGGGCTAAAGGCGACGAATGAGATCCCGAGCTCCCGGCAGACTGGCAGTACGGCGTCCTCGGGTTCGCGGGTCCAGAGCGAGTACTCACTCTGCAGTGCGGCGAGGGGATATACCGCGTTCGCACGGCGGAGCGTTTCCGGGCCCGCCTCTGAAATGCCGAGCGCGCGGATCTTCCCTGCCCGGAGCAGGTCGGCCATGGCGCCGATGGTCTCCTCGACCGGGACGGCCGGATCGACCCGATGCTGGTAGTACAGATCGATTGTGTCGACGCCGAGGCGTTTGAGGGATGCTTCGCAGGCCGATCGGACGTATTCGGGGCGGCCGCTCACTGACCGTCCTTTGGGGTCCCTGCCTCCCACGAGCCCGAATTTGGTCGCGAGCACGACTTCCGTCCGGCGGCCTTTGATGGCGCGTCCGACCAACTCTTCGTTGGTGTGGGGGCCGTAGATGTCCGCGGTATCGAGCAGCGTGATGCCGAGGTCCAGCGCGCGATGAATGGTCGCGATCGACTCAGTCTCGTCGCGCGAGCTATCGGCGCCGTAGGAGTCGCTCATGCTCATGCAGCCGAGTCCGAGCGACGAAACAGTTATTGTGGAGTTGCCGAGCGTCCGGTGATGCATATGGGGAGGCGGTTGAGGGTACGGTGATGCTGGCTGCCTAGTCCCTAGTCTCTACTGTCTACTTTCTGTCATTCTCTTCATCATAAGTTGCAAGCGTATCACAAGCCCGGTCTCAACTCTCTCGCTCAGACTCCCCCTCCTATGGCCTCGTCCGACTCCAGCGGCACTCGCATCTCGAATCGGGGCTGGATCCTCAGCGCCCCGATCCTGCTGCTGGCGCTCGTCCCCTTCTTCGCGAACCGCCGGGCCGCCTCACGCGCGAGCCACACGTTTACGCGGGACTGGGCCGCTGACATGCTCAACTCGGTCGAGCCTTACGGCATTCTGATCACCGAGGGGGATAATGACACGTTTCCGCTCTGGTATGCGCAGGAGGTCGAGGGGATCCGGAAGGATGTGGTGGTAGCCTGCTCGTGCCTGCTCGAAACCGACTGGAATGTGCGAGACATGATCCGGCGCCCGATTTATCCGTACGATGCGGCGAAGGGTCCGGCAATCTACCGCAACGGCGTATGGCCCAAGCCGAGCGGCCCGCCACTGCACCTCACCATGGCCCAGGCCAATGCGATTCCGGGCTACATGGAGCTGCAGCAGCCGCGAGTGTTTGAGAAGGACAGCATTGTTGCAACGATCAAGCCGGGGATCATAAGCCGCGGCCAACTCGTCGTGCTGCAGTTCATCAAGGATTCGTTTCCACAACGCCCGATCTACTTCTCGTCGCGCTCCACGCCCGACGCTCTGGGGCTCTCCGCTCACATCCTGACGCAGGGGCTCGCCCAGAAGCTTGTGATGCGCTCGCCGGTTGCATCCGGTGATACCGTGAACAGTCCGATCGGCATCATCGACGTCCCGCGCACGCGCGCCCTCTGGACCACGGTCTACCAGGGTCCGGCGTCTCTCATCCGCGAAGGACAGTGGGTGGACCGCGCGTCGGTCGGCATCCCCTATCACTATGTGCTGGTCGGCTATTACCTCGCCGCGCAGCTCGAGAAAGAGGGTGACAAGACCGACGCCGCGCGCATCCTCCTGCAGGTCCAGGAAATGGCCCGAGCGTCAGGCCTCGACCGCCAGCAACAAGGAAGCTGAGCCGCCCGAACCGGCATTGTGTCTGCGCCAGGGGATGGGCCGGTCATGACCGGCCCCTACCAGGGACGATTCCCGGCGCGCTCGACGCCCTTAGGAAACAGGCGGCCAAACGCAAGCTGCCGTATCACACGCACTCCACCACATTCTCGCGCGGGCAGCGAAGGGGACCTAGGCCGCCTACCGACGCCCGCAACGCTCCCGTGATCACTCGGCACGTCACCCGGTTGGCCCCACGCCCTTCCGCAGGGCGAGGCGCATAGCTTCAGTGAACGTGTCCACCTCCGCCAAACTGGTGAACACATTGGGCGTCACCCGGATCCCGCTCAGCCCCGCGAACGTCGTCGGGCTCGTGATGATCCGATACTTCGACCACAACCACTGGTAGAGCTTCACCGGGTCGAGCCCCTCCACCTCTACGATCGTCACCGCGCCACTCCGCGGATCATCGAGCGGCGTCCGCACCCGCACGCGGGGACTCTCCGCCAGCAACGTCCGCGCAAAGTGATCGCGCAGGAACCGCAGCCGCGCCAGCTTTCGCTCGCCGCCGATCCCACGATGAAACGCCAGCGCCACCAGGATCGCGTTGTGGTTGGCCGCCGGATGGGTCCCCACTTCCTCGAACTTCCGAATGTCACCGGTCATCGAAGCCGGGGCCGGCATCAGCGGCCACAGACGCGCGATGCGCGACCGCCGCACGTACAGGAACCCCGTCCCGACCGGCGCCAGCAGCCACTTGTGGAGGCTCGTCCCATAGAAGTCGCAGCCCATCGCATCCCGCGTCGATGGGATGTGCGCAAAGCCCTGCGCACCGTCCACCAGCACGTCGATGCCGTTCATCCGCCCGAGTGTGACGATCGTCGCGATCGGCAGCGGCTGCCCCGTCCAGTTCGTGAGTTGCGGCAGCTCGATCGCTCGCGTGCGCGCCGAAATCACCGCGCGGATGCGCTCCACCACGTCGGCATCACTTGCCGGCGGCATCTCCAGCGCGACGCGCTTCACGACGATGCCATTGCGGCGCGCACGCTGATCCCACGCCGCCAGCATCCGGTCGTAGTTGTGCGTGGTCACGATCGCCTCGTCACCCGCCCGCATATCGAGTCCGAGGATCGCGATCTCGTTTGCTTCGGAGGCGTTGCGCGTGATCGCGATCTCCTCCGGATCACAGCCGAACTCCGCCGCCAGCTCCCGTCGCACGATCTCGATCTTGGGCTCCAGCCGCCGCCACATGTACTCGACCGGCGCTTCGTTGCTGTAGCGGAGATCGTGGATCATCCCATTCGAGCACGTGCCGCGGCGCCGGACTGCACCCCGCACTGTTGAGATAGATCAGCGACGGATCGAGATCGAACGCCAGGCGGATCGCCGACCAGTACGACTCGTCAGCCGCCAGCTCGCCAGGAGACGCCGCCCCGGCAGACGCGGCACCGTCCCACACGGTGCGCAGCGCCGACCGCGCGAACGCGGGCCGGCGGATCCCCGATGGCACGACGAGCCCGGCGGCCGCTCCCGCCATTTCGAGGAATGCCCGCCGCGAGACCATTGTCAGCGCCGCGGGCGTATGGTGCCGATGCCGTGGTGGCTACGCCGGCACCGTCGATAGCGCAGTGTCCACCAGCCCCGCGACCCGCGCTCGCGTTGCTTCGTCGAGCGGCAGCAGCGGCGACCGTACCGGCCCGCCGCGCAGCCCCGCCGCGTCCATCGCCGCTTTGATACCGGCCGGTCCCAGTGCCCCCACGACTTCCCGTGCGAGCGGCACCAGCTGCGCCTGCAGCGCCGCCGCATCTGCCGTCTGCCCGGCCCGCGCCGCTTCGAATGCCGCCACCGTGAGCGCCGGCGCGATCAGGCCGATGCCGAGGATGCCGCCGCGCACGCCGGCCGCGACCGCGGCCACCAGGCTCCCGCCATGCCCCGTCAACACGGAAAAAGTCGGTGACTGGGCCGCCAGATACCCGGCCAACACGGCCGCATCACCACCGCTGTCTTTCATTCCGATCACGTTCGCGTGCACGGCGAGCCGCGCCACCACCGGTACCGGCAACACGTAATGCATGTACTGCGGGATCGTGTAGAGCAGCACCGGCACGGGGCTCTCATCCGCGATCCGCTCGTAATGCGCGAGCAGCGCCTCAGCGGTCGTCGACTGCGGGAAGTAATGCGGCGCGACGACGAGCACCGCGTCCGCTCCACGGCGCGCCGCCTCGCGCGCGCGCTCCACTGTCTGCCGCGTCGATTCCGCCCCGGCGCCGACGATGAGCCATCGGTCCGCCGGCACGGCGCCGCGCGCCGCTTCGACGAGTACTCCGCGCTCGGCCTCGGTCAGAAAGGGCGCCTCGCCGCTCGATCCCGCCACGACGATGCCGGAGACGCCGGCGTCGATGTAGACCTGAATGTTCGCGCGGAATGCGGCGACGTCGAGTGATTCCCCACGGGCGCCGAAGGTCGTGACGACGGGCACCATCACGCCGCCAAGTTCAGAAGGTCTGGGCATAGGTTCAGTGTAGTCGCGGCACCCCGCACGGGCAATTACACGGCGATCATATTGCGGTTACACTCCATGGGTGGGGGTCGCCAATTAGTGGGCAAGATTCGCATAGGCACACCCGATCGGCCGCGATAGGTTGCCGTCCATGACAACGACGCTGATGCCCCAGAAGCAGGCCGAGCGACGCGCCGCTGAGCGGCCCGCTCCCCGGATCCCCGACTCGGCGTGGCAGGCGATCACGTCCCGCGACGCCAGTCGCGACGGACAGTTCGTCTACGGGGTCCGCACGACGCACATCTATTGCCGCCCGTCATGCTCGTCCCGCCAGCCCCACCGCGAGCACGTCGAGGTGTTCGCCGGGCCGGTGAACGCCGAGCACGCCGGATATCGCGCCTGCAAACGTTGCGACCCGGCCATGGACACGATGCCCGATCGTGGCGTCGCTCTCGTGCAGCGCGCGTGCGCGTACATGGATGCGCATCTCGATGACGCGTTGCCGCTCGCGACGGTCGCCCGCGCCGCACACGGCAGCCCTGCGCATCTCCAGCGCACGTTCAAACGCGTACTCGGCATCTCCCCACGTGCGTACGTCGCGGCCCGGCGCGAGGAGTGCCTCCGCGGCGCACTGCGCTCCGGCCAACCGGTGAGCCGCGCGGTCTTCGGGGCCGGATACGGGTCGGCCCGGCCCGTGTACGATGCGGCCGCCGCGCCACTGGGGATGACGCCGGCTACGTACCGCGCCGGCGGCGCTGGCGCCACCGTTCGCTACACGATCGTCGAATCCCCGCTCGGCCATCTCCTCGTCGCCGCGACGGAACGTGGGATCTGCTGTGTGCAGCTGGGCGGCGGCGCCAGTGCCCTCGAGGCAAACCTCCGCTCCGAATTCCCCGCCGCGCAACTCCAGCGCGAGCCCGGCCCTCCACGGTCCTGGGTCGCCGCGATCCAGGGATCGCTCAGCGGCAAGGGGGCTGCCGGTGTCGCCGCGCTTCCGGTCGACGTGCGCGCGACTGCTTTTCAGCGGCGGGTGTGGGACGCGCTCCGCCGGATTCCTCCGGGCGAAACCCGCACCTACGCGGATGTCGCCCGCGAGTTGGGCTCGCCGCGCGGAGCCCGCGCCGTCGCGCGTGCCTGCGCGACCAACCCCGTGGCCATCGTGGTCCCTTGTCACCGCGTCATCCGCGCCGACGGCGTGCGGTCGGGATACCGCTGGGGTCTCGAGCGCCAAGAGGCGCTACTAGCCGCTGAGGGCGCTGCAGGGCCGGCAGGCAAGCGACACTCCTGACGGGGCGGGCCAGGTGAAGCAATATTGTAGCCCATGTTCTTCCGCCGGCTTCACCATGGCCCGGAGTGCACATGAGCGAGAGTCAGTCCGCATCGGCGCCCGTGGCCGGCCCCGAGCCGATGTCCCTTCCGGAAGCCTGCTTCTCGATCTTCTTCGCACCCAGCCGCGTATTCGCTGAACGCCAGACGAAGGACTGGATCCTGCCGCTGATCATCCTCACGATCCTGGTGACGCTGCTGTTTTACGGTACGAAGCCCTACTTACAGCCGATCCTCGATGCCGAGGGGAGCCGCCAGCTCGCGGCCACCGCGCGCGCGAATCCGCAGCTCACGGCTGCCCAACTGGAAGGCGCGCGCAGCATGCAGGACAAGTTCGCGATCGTGGGTGTCGCCATCGTACTCCCCATCATCGTGACCGCTCTCGCGATCCTTCTGTGGGTCGTCGGCCGGTTCGTTGAATCGAAGCAGACGATCAAGGCCGCGTTCGTGGTCGCGACATTCGCGTATTTCCCGAAGATTCTCGCCCAGCTCGCCGGCGGCCTCATCGCAATGGCCCGGGACCCGTCACACCTCACCGGGTTATACAGTACGAGCATCGGGCCCGGGTTCTTCCTTGACGCGACCACCACCTCGCCGGTGATCGTGGCACTGGCCGGACGGCTCGATCTCTTCACGCTCTGGGTCACGGCGCTGCTGGCGATCGGGCTCCACGTCACGGGCAAGGTGCCCAAAGCACAGGCGTATGTCGTGGCCGTCGTGATATGGATCATTGGTGCGCTCCCAGGTCTCTTCTCCGCGCTTCGCGCAACGGCAGGGTAATGCATAGTCCCTCACTCTTTCTCTCGCTGTCATGCGCCCTCGCATTCGGCGCGCTGCCCCGCACCAGCTCCGCGCAAACCGCCGATGCGATTCTCGCCCGCGTCATTGAAGCGCGCGGAGGCGCCACGAAAATCCACGCACTGCAGTCCGTCCGGCTCACCGGCCACGTCGCGCTCAGCGCCTCGCTCAGTGCCCCGCTCGTCGTCGAGCAACGCCGCCCGGCGGAAATCCGTGAAGAGCTCGTCGTCCAGAACAGGACCATCGTTCGCGGCTACAATGGCTCGGCAGGCTGGACGATCGACCCGTTCGGCTCCCCGCCCGGCGCGCGCGCCCTCGCGGGCGATGAGCTCAAGAACATGGCGGCGGAGGCCGAGTTCGAGCCGCTGATCAACGCCAAGACCAGTGGCAACCTCGTCGAGCTCGTCGGGCGCGACACCGTCGCCGGCGCGACTGCCTACAAGCTGCGCCTCACCGTCAAGCACACGGGATACGCCGACTTCTATTACGTGGACAGTGCATCCAGCCTGCCCGTGAAATGGCAGGGCACGCGCCCCAACAACGGCAACTCGGTCGTGTTCGAGTCCTACTACCGCGACTACCGGTTGGTCGATGGCGTGCGCTTCCCGCGCGTGATCGACACCGGCGCCCAGGGCCAGCCCCAACGCCAGCAACTGACGTTCGACAAGATCGAGGTCAACCCGGCGATCGACACCACGCGCTTCTCGATGCCCGCATCGTAAGGCCGGCATTGTAGGCGTTTCAAACCCTCTGAGACCCCTGACCATCAGACCATAGGGATAGGGAACCACCTCCGGAGGCTCGCCGTGCATCGTCTCTCCATAGCAATCGCGCTGGCCGCGCTCGCCACCACATTAGCCGCCGCGCAGACCCGGGTATCGCCGGGAAAACCGTTTGACTGGACGGGCCAGATCGCGTCCGGTGGCAAGCTGCGCATCATCGATGTCCACGGCGACATCCACGTCACCGCCGCGAGTGGCGACCGGGTCGTCGTCCACGCCGATGTCAGGAGCCGCGGCGGCCATGACGGGGACCTCACGTTCGACGTCGTGCCTGATGGCAGCGACATGCTGATCTGCGCCCGCTGGCCGGACGGGCCGCCGTGCACGGCCGAGGGCATGCGGCACCGAGGCTACGACAGCGACAACGACGGCGAAAGCGCCAATGCCGACTTCACCGTCCAGATCCCGCGCAATCTCCGCGTCAACGTCGGAACCGGAAACGGAGCCGTCGATGTCTCAGGCACCGGCAGCGATGTCGAAGCCTCGAGTGGAAATGGTGTGGTCCGCGTGAGTGGCGCGACGGGCCGGGTGAACGCCTCGACTGGCAACGGCGAGGTCACGGTGGAGGACGCCGGTGGCCCGGTCTCCGCCAGCACCGGCAATGGCGCGGTGAAGGCATATACCAACACCGGCCCGGTCAACGCGTCGTCCGGCAACGGCGATATCGACGTCCGCATGAGCAAGCTCGCCGCGCCAACCGCGATGGCGTTCAGCACGGGCAATGGCACCGTGACTGTCGCGCTGCCCGCCAATTTCTCCGCCGATCTCGATGCCGAGACGGGGCACGGCGCGATCACCAGCGACTTCCCGTTGCAGATCAGCGGGCATTTCGGTACGAGCCACATGAGTGGAACGATCGGATCCGGCGGCCCCCGGATTCACCTCTCCTCCGGCAATGGCGACCTCATCCTGCGGAAGATCTAGCCGATTGCCAGAATGTTCCACATTCTAGGGTGAGGCCGGGATAGTTAACATGGCGGCGAGTAATTCGTCTCCATGGTCGGAGGCAACATGCGGCGAGCGGGCCCGTCCGGCTGCTCGATGCGCCTCTGCTCCTGTACTCATGGTCGAACCAGGTCCGGGGACCATGATGCACTATCCAGTTTCATCATCCTAAGGAGGCGGTATGCATTCGAGGTTTGGACGCTTGGCAGCGGCGGTCGCAGTCATTGGAATGAGCGCACTCGTGGTCACCTCGCGCTCGGCCCTGGCATCAGCCCCGAATCACGACGGGACGCTCGTCATGGCCCCGGTCGTCGTCACTGCCCCAGCGGCCGTTGCATCCGCAGCGGAGCCGCATCCGGAGATCGCCGCGGCGATCCACTCGCTGGAAAACGCCAAGGCCCACTTGCTGGCCGCGGCCCATGACTACCACGGCCACCGCAGGGATGCGATCGCCGCCATTGACGGCGCGCTCCGCCAGCTCCACATCTGCATGGATTTCGACTGAGTCTTATAGGAACCGGTTTCAGCCGGCTCCGTAGCACACTGCGGATAGACATTGCAACAGGGCCGGCTGCATGCACTGCAGCCGGCCCTGTGTTGTTACGACGCGTTGCGGGTGCTGCGCGCGCGTCTGCGGGAACACATGCCGGAGCCTGTCACGCCGGCTGCGCGCGGAGATCGATGAATCCACGCGTGGGATCCGTCGCGATGAGCTGCGCGTGGATCCGGTCACCTACGTCGAGATGGTCGGCGCCCGCCATCACGCGCCCCTCCACTGGCGGCCCAAACAGCCGCGCGTAGGTGCCCTGGTCGGTCACCCCCGTCACCACGGCGTCGTAGACCGTACCAATGTGCGACGCCAGCATCACCGCCGCCGCCTGCTTGGACACGAGGCGCGCCGCATGCCGCGCGTTGTCTTCCTGCAAAGTGCAATGCGTCGCGATTGCCGTCAGCTCGGCATCCGTATACGGCGGCGGCGCGCCGGCGATGATTGCTTTGACGATCCGCTGCGTGATGAGATCAGCGTACCGGCGGTTCGGCGCGGTGCCGTGCGTGTAGTCGTCCACCGCGAGACCAAAATGCGGAGTCGGTGGGCCGCCTGGTGTCTCGACGATGTATTCTCCAGGACCCATGAGTTTGATGATGGCGAGAGAGAGATCCGGAAACCGTGCCGGATCCGCCGCCAGGCGCGCGGCGAGAAACGTCGCGAGCGCTGGTCCGTCGGGCGTCGCTGGTAGCGTCGTTCCCAACGCCTTCGCCATCTCCACGATCCGCGACCACCGTTTCGGCGTGCGCACGACGCGCCGGATCGACGAGCGCTGATGGCTCGAGATGAAAGTCGCGAGCGTGATGTTCGCGGCCACCATGAACTCTTCGATCAGATCCCGCGCCGGACTCGGCGTCGTGGCGTGCAGCTCGACCACTTTGCCGCTCTCGATCACCGGTGTCGCCTGGATGGTCTGGAACTGCAGCGCGCCGTGCTGGATGCGCCGCTGCCGAAGCCGCTTCGCCACGTCGGACTGTAATCGGAGCTGCGCTGCCAGCGCCGGGCTTCCCGCCACCAGGCTTGGTGCCGCTCCACTCCCGTTCAACCACGCGCCGACGGAATCGTAGGCGAGCTTGGCCTGGTTGCGGACGGCGCCTCGAGTGACATCACCGTGCGTCGCACTTCCATCGCTCGCGACCACGAACTCAATGATGAGCGCTTCACGATCGCTGTCCTGCGCCAGCGATGTCCGGTCAGTCGAGAGCAACTCCGGCAGCATTGGAAATATCGTGACGCCGGTATACACCGTCGTCGCGTTCTGTCCCGCAAACACGTCGAGCGGAGATCCGCGCGGCACCAGCAGGTCGACGTCCGCGATCGCCACGCGGATGCGCGTGCCGGGAGCGTCGCCCAGGGGGCCGCTTCCTGGGGTGCCACTGCCCGGGGTGCCGCTGCCTGGGTTGCCACCGCTCAGTGGATCGCTGCCCGGTGTGTCCGCGATCTCGAGTTGGTCGAGGTCCCGCGAATGGTCGTCGTCGATCGACGACCACAGCAGAGTACGGAGGTCCTGGCCAACGACGGCTGGCGGCGGCCCTGCCGATAGCCCCGCCAACTGCTTGGCGGCGTCTGCTGGAAGTTCGGTCAAAAAGCCGTATTTGCGGGCGGCAAGCCGAGCCGCTGTCGCGAGATCGAACGGTGCAGCAGAGGACGGTGATTTCATGTACGGAAATAGAGGGGTGGCACTCTTACTGCCAGTGCCTGCACAGCCCGGAGTCACAACCCCGTCACGAGGGGTCGGCGGCGGCGGCCCGGAATCGCGGCGGCGCGAGCTTTGCGGCGTGGAGGGGCCCGTGCCGCGATTCCGCCGCCGACGGTGGCGGCGTGACCAGGCCGGGCTCGCCACCCCATTCGATCGTGGGAGGTTATTCCCAATGCCCGCTCCGGATCTCACCCCGGTCTCCGTCCCGCGCACGGTCACGCCGCGCATGGATGCACCCCGCATGGATGCGCCCCGCATGGATGCGCCCCGCATGGTCGCGCGATCATTCCCCATCGGACTGCGGCCGATCTGCGAGCGGTTCCTCGCCACGCTCGAGCGAGCGCGCGGCGACCACGATCGAGAGCGCCTGGCCACGCGCGCCGCACTGCGGCACGCGGTGACAGCCTACGTCGAGGCCCTGCGGTCCGAAGGCATCTCCCCGCCCTGGGTGTTGGAGAGTGTGGTGGCATTCGCCCGCGGAGTCCGTCCCCGCCGCGCCGTCCCGCAGGACAAGGATTCAGTGGAAGCCGAGGTGGTCCGCTGGAGCATGGCGGCCCTCCGCTGGCCCCCGCTGCGCCCCACGACCGGCGACGTCGAGGTCTTAGCCCCATAGGTCCTTGGCGGGGCCACCGCGCCCGGCGGTTTGCGGCGCGACAATCGGGGTTAGGTTGTCAACACACCCCCACCTCTCCGGGGACCCCGTGACCACACCCGCACGTCGCGGCGCTTGCGTGAGCGCGATCGGGACCTACGCGCCCGCCAAGGTGCTGACGAACGACGATCTCGCCAAGCTCGTCGAGACGACCGACGAGTGGATCATCCGCCGCACCGGCATCCGCGAACGCCGTATCGCCGCGGACAACGAGTTCACGAGCGACCTGTGTACCGCCGCCGCGCAGGATTTGTTCTCCCGCTGCGACACATCGCCCCGTGATGTGGACCTCGTCATTGTCGGCACGACCACGCCCGACTATCCGTTCCCGAGCGTTGCGTCAATGGTGCAGGACAGGCTGGGCATGCGGCACGCCGGTGCGATCGACATGCAGGCGACGTGCGCCGGCTTCGCGTACGGACTCCACATTGCCAATGGGCTGGTGAGCGCCGGGGTCCACGACCGGATCCTGGTTGCCGCGGGTGAGACGCTGAGCAAGGTCACCGACTACACCGACCGCGCGACGTGCATCCTGTTTGGCGATGGCGCGGGTGCCGCGCTCGTGGAGGCCGCCACGCCCGGTCGCATCCGCGCGTCGATCGTCGGATCCGACGGCGAGGGCGGCCGGCATCTCTACCGCACCGGACTCTCGCGCCGTATCGCCGATGCGACGGGCGCCGCTGGTGCGCAGCTCCCACCGGGCCTCATCCGCCAGAACGGCCGCGAGGTTTATCGGTGGGCCGTCGAAACCGTTTCGGCGGGCGTCTCACGATTGATGCGGGATGCCGGCCTCACCGGCGACGACATAGACTGGTTCATCCCGCACAGCGCCAACATGCGCATCACCGAAGCGGTCTGCGAACGCACCGGCATCCCTGTCGCGCGCACGCTGTCGAGCATTGAGTGCTACGGCAACACGTCCGCGGCCACGATCCCGCTCGCGCTCGCCCCGGCGATCGCCTCCAAGACGATCCGCCGCGGGGACACGCTGATCCTCTATGGTTTTGGTGGTGGACTCGTGCACGCGGGGTTGCTGCTGGACTGGTAGAGCGGCCGCGTTCCGCCCGGGAAAAAGTTCCGTGTGCCGCGCGCGTGGCCGAATGTGTCTGATACCATTGCCCGCCGTCGGCGATCCGCGAATCAGCACAGTTGATGCGCGATTGACGGTGTTAAGGTTCTGTGAAATCTTCGCCGAGTTGCATGCACCTCCGAACCTCCGGAGCCGCTGCCGCCACTAATGCACGATGGCTCCTCATCGGCGGCTCGCTATGCAACGATCGACGCAGCAACGCGTGTATCGGTGGACGCCCGCCAGCGGTGCGCCCCACACTCCCGAGAATCCCGCCCTCCGGCCCAGTGCATTGGCGGAGCCCGGCCCGCCGCTCCGCGTGCTGATCGTCGATGACAGCGCACCCTTCGCCGCCACGCTGCGCGCGAGTCTCGAGATCGAAGGCTTCGTCGTCGACACTGTCTCGACGGTCTCGCAGGGATTCCAGCGCATGCTTGACGCGCCACCCGGTCTCGTCATCCTCGATGTCGCATTGCCAGGCCGCGACGGATATGAGTTGCTGCGCACGGTCCGCGGAAGCGGAAACGACGTGCCGGTGATCGTCCTCATGGCCCGCGATGACGAGCAGGAAATCCTCCACGGCTTCGGACTTGGCGCCGACGACTTCATCACCAAGCCGGTACACGTACTCGAGTTGCTCGCGCGGATCCGCGCGCTGCTCCGGCGCGCCCGCCCCTCCTTCGCCGCAACCGCACCACGCTGGATCCGGATCGGCGACGTCGAGATGTGCCCTGCCGCACGCACCGTCCGGCGCAACGGCGTGCCGATCGACCTCCGCCCCAAGGAGTTCGATCTGTTGCTCGCCCTGTTTCGGCAACACGACCGCGTCGTGTCGCGTGCCGACCTGCTGCGCGATGTGTGGGGATACGACGCCAGCACCGTCAGCCGCACGGTGGATACCCACATGGCCGGTCTCCGGCTCAAGCTGGAAGCCGACCCCCTGCACCCCCGGCACCTTCTGACCGTCCGCACCGCCGGCTATCTCCTCCGCCAGGACCCGGACCAGGTGTAGGGGCCGGTCATGACCGGCCCCTCCCGCTTCGGAGGCTACTCGATGCTCCGGCGGCAGATACCAGGGCGTCGCGTGGAGTAGCACCGGCCCCTCGGTACACTTTCCCGGTTTGTCCAATACACCGTGGCAGTCCGGCGCCACTGTGTGACTCTCACATGGCCGTCACGCAGGCCTTTTCATGGCAGAGGCGGACGGATTGGCCGGAATCGTAGGGACAGAGTCACTCGAAACTTCGCGTCGCTCCCTACCGTTGTCGGTGAGTGGCTTGCCAACCCTCTGCGGCGGGCGGCGAACTAACCACACGTGGATACCACTGACGACTCGTGATGCAACCGTCTGTCCGTCTCCGCCTCCACGCGGTGGCTCCTGAGCCACCAGATGGCCCACTCCAGCCCCCCGGCGGGCCCGCGCACGCCGGCCGCTTACCCGAGACGGAGTGGCCGCTTCGGCTTCTGATCGTCGAGGACAGCGCCGATTTCGCCGCGCGGCTCCGCGGCAATCTCGAGACCGAAGGTTTCGTCGTCGATGTCGCCGCCACGGTCCTGAGGGGACGCGAGCATTTGATCGATGCTCCGCCCGCCTTTGTGATCATCGACACGATGGAGCCCAGCCGCGACATTGACGATTTCCTCCGCACCCTGCGCGCGGGCGGCAACGATGTCCCCGTCATTGTCCTTACCGCCCTCGGCGCTGAGTCGGCGAAGCTGCACGCCTTCTGGCTCGGTGCCGATGACTGCATCACCAAGCCGGTCAATCCACTCGAATTGGTCGCCAGGATCCGGGTCCTGGTCCGGCGCGCGCATCCCGCGTTCGCGATCTCGCGGCGGCAATGGCTCCGGTGCGGCGACATTGAGATCAGTCCCGCCGCCCGCGTGGTCAAGCGGAACGGCGTACCGGTCGAGCTCCGGCCAAAGGAGTTCGACTTGCTGCTCGCCCTCTTCCGCCAGCACGATCGCGTGGTGACGCGTGCCGAGTTGCTGCGAGATGTCTGGGGCTACCACGCCAGCACGGTCAGCCGCACCGTCGACACGCACATTGCCGGCCTGCGGCTCAAGCTCGAGGACGACCCCCTTCGTCCCCGGCATCTCCTCACCGTGCGGGCCGCCGGCGTACCTCCTCCGCCGGGAGCCCGATCCGGCCTGAGCCCGTCCGGCATCCCGATGTATGGATGCCAATACATTCCTGCGGGATGCGGGCCGAGGCGGTGTTGCACAGGGAAATGTCAAGAATCGGGCGTGTTTTCACAAAACGTTGACAATGGGGACGCATTGCGCGCGCCCCTCATCCCTATCGTACAGCTCCGCGGGCGCTGAGCCCGCATCGGGAGAGGACGTGCACGCTGGCGACTCACGGCACCCGTGCGATATGGCACGCGCTGCACGTCGCGCGCACGATCCTCGGGGACACCGCAGGTGCGGCGCCCCGTTCCACTCACCTTCAGGAGGAGAGGGATGCATCCATGCCATGTCTGAATTGGAGATTCGCTTGGCGGAACATCCGCGGGCGGAATGTCCACCTGCGGAATGTCCACGTGCGGAATGTCCGGCGGAGGACGATGACGCTGCTCGGCGTCGTTCTCGCGCTCCCGGTCACGGCGGCCCTCGCCGCCGCACAAACCGGCACCATTGTGGGAACCATCACCGATCAGGCGACCAAGACGCCGATCCCGTCGGTCGCCGTCCAGATCGTCGGCACCACCCGTGGCGTCATCAGCGGCCAGGATGGGCGCTTCCGGCTCGTCTCGGTGCCCAGTGGCCCCACGCAGCTCCGTGTCACCCGGATCGGGTACGCCGCCGCGACACAGACCGTCAACGTCCCGACTGGTGACCTCGCGACCGCGGACTTCGCCCTCACCGCGACGCAGGTGACGCTCGACCAGGTGGTCGTCACCGGCACGCAAACGTCGGAGCGGGCGCGCGAGACCGGTAACCTGGTGGCGGTCATCCAGACGGACTCCGTCAACAAGGGCGCGGTGCAGACGTTTTCCGACCTGATCGCCGCCAAGGCGGCAGGTGTCGAAGTCGACCAGGCGTCGGGTTCGCCCGGCACCGCGTCGCGAATCCGCATCCGCGGCAACAACAGTATCTCGCTGGCCAATGACCCGTTGCTCGTGATCGACGGAGTCTACGTCGACAACGGAACCAACTCGTTCCTCACGCTCACCGGCACCGGCGGCCAGACGGTCTCACGGTTCGACGATCTCAATCCCGACGAGATCGAGAACGTCGAGGTGCTGAAAGGTCCGTCCGCTGCGGCGCTCTACGGCACGGCCGGCGCGAACGGCGTCATTCTGGTCACCACCAAGAAGGGCGCGGCGGGCAAGGCGGTGTGGACCGCCCACGCCGACTACGGTGGCGTGTACCAGGCCGCGGTCTACCCAGCCAACTTTGGACAGGTGGGCACGACGATCGGTGGCCCGAACGCGGGCTCCCCATTCCTGACCGCCTTCGGCCAGCCGGGATGCACCTTGATCGCACAGGCGGCAAAGGAATGCGCCGCGGTCGCGGACTCACTGGTGCAGTGGAACCCGCTCATGTCCTCGACCGAGTCGGCGTTCACCACGGGCAACGCGCGGTACCAGTTCGGCGGCAGTGTCGCCGGTGGCTCGGACGTCACCAAGTACTTCGTGAGCGGTGACTACAACGACGAACACGGCGTTCAGTCCAACAGCTTCCAGTCGAAGAACAACGGCCGCGCGAATCTCCAGGCGACCCCGAACTCGAAGGTCGACTTCAGCATCAACGCCGGCTACCTGCAAAGCCGGCTGGATCTCCCGCAGAACGACAACAACGAAGCCAGCGCGATTGCGGCCGGATCGTTGGGATTCCCGGTCGATGACCCGGTCCGGCATGGGTACTTCTTCCTCATCACCCCCCAGGAGAGCAACTCGCTCGTCACCACGCAGGATATCGAGCGCTTTACGGGCAGTACCACCGGTAACTATCGGCCCTGGGGATTTTTGACGTTGACCGGCGTGGCCGGTATCGACGTCACCAACCGGAATGACTTCTTCTACGCGCCGATCGGCGCGGAGGCCGCCTTTAGCGCGCTGAACGGCTCGGGGCTCGTCTCATCGAATCCGTTCCAGACACAGGTCTACACGGCGCAGTTCAATGCAACCGCCCAGTACGATGTCTCGCCGACCATCCACGGGACTTCGACGGCCGGCACGCAGTATACCAATACGATTCTCCGCGGCACACAGGCGGCGGGTTTCGGCCTGATCGCGGGAACAAGCTCGGTCGGGGGCGCCACGGATCAATTCGCCGCGACGCAGGTCGGCAACAATGAGATCGTCGACGTCGGCTACTACGCCCAGCAGCAGTTTGGATGGCGAGACAAGGTCTTCATCACGGGCGCCCTCCGGCTCGACGACAACAGCGCCTTCGGCAATGCCTACATCCCGAGTTTCTACCCCTCGGTGAGCACGTCGTGGGTCATCGGCGAGGAGCCCTGGTTCCCCAAGGGACCGATCGTGACCTCGCTCCGGCTCCGTGGCTCCTTTGGATTCTCGGGGCAGCACCCGGGCTTCCAGCAAGCGCAGACGTTCTACAACTCCGTCACGGCGTTCGTGCCGGGACAGGGCGAGACGCCGGCGGTCACACTGGGCAGCATTGGCAATAACGGCCTCAAGCCGGAGCGGTCGAATGAGTTCGAGGGCGGCTTCGATCTCGGCCTCTGGCACGACCGGCTGAACTTCCAGGCCACGGGCTATAGCAAGGCCACGACGGACGCACTCGTCGCCGTCAACCTTGCGCCGTCCATCGGTGGCATCACGATCTCCGGTCCGACCCAGGAAACCTCGACCCGTTTCGAAAACCTGGGCCAGATCGACAATCGCGGCATCGAGATGAGCTTGACCGCGAATCTCATCCAGAGCCGGAACACCCGGTTGGATTTCACGGTCAACCAGTCGTACAACGCCAACAAGGTCATCACGCTGGGCCCCGGGATCGCTCCGATCCAGTTCACATCGGCGGTCACCGGGCCGAACATGCAGCGCATCCAGGCAGGCTATTCCCTGGGCGCCTGGTTCCAGCCCAGCTACACCTACACGAGCACGAACGGCATCGTGACGCCGGGCGATGTGACCGTCTCTCCCAATTCCACCTTCCAGGGAAATCGCGACCCGGCACAGCTCCTCAGTTTGAACCCGCAGCTCACGATCTTCAGGTACATCAAGATCTCGACGCTGTTCGACCACCAGAGCGATGTCGTGGATCTCAACTTCTCGGCCGCGTTTCGGTGCACCATCCCCGAGAGTTTTGAAAACTGCCAGTGGGACTACGACCCCCACACGACACTCCGGAACCAGTCGGCGGTCGCGGCCGATCTGGACGGGACGGATGCCGGGTTCCTGGAAGACGGCTCGTTCTGGAAGTGGCGTGAGTTGTCGGTCAGGCTGTCGGCACCCGAGGTGATTCTGCAGCGGGCGCACCTGTCGGCGCTGAGCTTCACGATCGCCGGCCGCAACCTTCGCACCTGGACCAAATACCAGGGCGTTGACCCGGAGATCAACTCGGCCCCCACCGGGGTGAATGCGCTCGCCCAGGAGGAGTTCTTCACGCAGGGCCTGGTCCGCTTCTGGACCGGCCGCTTCGACCTCACATTCTAACTCTGCCTCCCATGCCTAACATCGATATCGCATCGCGGGGGCAGCTGATCCGGATCGCGGCCGCGGCGCTGGTGACGCTTCTCGCAGGCGCGGTGGCCTGTAATCCGGGATCGGTCCTCCGCGTCCCGCAGCCGGACAACGTTCCGTCATCCGCCATCAATTCAGCGGCAGAGTTGCCGGTGCTCGAAAGCGGCGCGCAAAGCGCCTTTCAGATCGCGTACGGTGGCGCCGCCGATGAGGGGAACGGCGGCCATGAGGGATTCATCAACTGGTCGGGGATCTTCACCGACGAGATGGAGGACATGGAAACGTTCCCCACGCGCGTCATAGTCGATGACCGCTTCGCCACGGCGGCCAACGCGTCGCTCAAGGGGTACTTCATCGACCTGACCTCCGCGCGCGCGATCGCGGACAAGGCGGACGTCGCGTACAACACATTCGGCGCCGACTCGGCCGGACACGGGGTCGTCCTCGCACTCGGTGGCTACACGTACATCATGTTCGCCGAGTTGTACTGCGAGGGTGTGCCAGTCAGTACGCTCAACAACAACGGCTCGATCACGTATGGCCAGCCACTGACCCGGCAGCAACTGCTGGAGATCGCCGTCGGACGGTTCGATTCCGCGATCACGGTGGCGACCAAGAGCGGCGACTCAGCGACGCTCAACCTGGCGCGGATCGGCCTGGGCCGGACGCTGCTGGACAGCAACGACGCGGTCGATGCCGCGAACGCGGTGGCAGCCGTTCCGGTGAGCTTCGTGTACGACATCGGCGCCTCGACCAACTCCGCGGTCGAGAACAACGGCATCTGGAACTACACGTTCAACGAGCTGGGTTTCAGCGTGTCGGACAGCGAAGGCACGAACGGCTTGCCATTCTTCAGCGCCAACGACCCACGCGTGCCGGCAGTCAATACGCACGCCACCGGGGTGAGTGGCATTGGACCGTTCATTCAACAGCAACTGTATGCGACCCAATCATCCCCGATTCCGCTCGCCACGGGAATCGAGGCCGGGCTCATCACGGCCGAGAATCAGCTGCGGACGAGCGGGCCGACGGGACCATATTTCGCGACGCTGAACGCGCTCCGGGCAACATTCCCGGGACTCGCACCGATTGCGACTCCGCCGGCGACGACGGACGGTGCGCAGCGCTTGCTCTTCCACGAGCGCGCGTTCTGGCTGTATCTGACCGGGCACCGGGAAGGGGACCTCCGCCGGCTGGTGCGCCAGTACGGCCGGGCGATCAACACGGTCTACCCGATCGGAACGGCCGTCAACGGTGTCCCCTATGGTACGGCCACCGTGTTCGAGATTTCGGAAGACGAGGCCAACAACCCGAACTTCCACGGATGCCTGAACACGAATCCTTAGGATCGGGTCACGGGGTGTGTGCGCTAACCCGTAATCCCTAGTTCTTAACCCAAACCGTGACGGGGCAGGCCGCAGAATACCGCGACCGGCCCCGTTGCCGTCCCGCATACGCGACAAATTGTTAGAGGGTTGTCTACGCCGCGATTCGGACCAAGCCTTCGCGGCGATGGCGGTGCCTAATGAGTAGTGTCCATACTGCGCGATCTCATCGCCACGCATGCGCTGATCACGACCGAGGATGCCGACGCATTTCTCCGGTCCCGCGGCGCGACCGGCACGTGCTACGGCCCGCGAACGCGGGACCGCGCGCTGGCCTCACTCTGTGCCAATGGCGAGTTGGTGCGAATCCAGCGCGGCCTCTACGCCCGCGCTCGGCCAGAGTCCTCCCGCCCGGATCCCTACACCATCGCGTCACGCCTCGCGCCGGACGCCGTCCTCGGCCTGTGCTCCGCGCTCGAGGCGCGCCGTCTGCTCACGCCAGCCATCACCCGCTGTATCTACTTCACGCGGCTGGGCGATGCGAAGCGCGGCCCCCTCTGGCACGGGCTCCGCATGCAACGGATCTCGCACCCCGTGCCGCTCGCCCGCGCGGGCAAGGAGTTCCTCGAGACGGAGCTCATAGCCGCACGCACGGGCGGCCACATGCGCGTCACGACGGTCGAACGCGCCTTCGTCGACATCCTGGACCGGCCACGACTCACCGGCGACTGGGCCGACATCCTGCGGGCGCTCGAGGCGATCCCCGCTCTCGATCTCGAGCGCGTGATCCACTACGTCGCCTCCCTCGACAACGCCACCACCGCCGCCAAGACCGGCTGGATGCTCGAACGTTTCCGGTACCGCCTCGGCGTCAGTCCCGGTGTGCTCTGCCGGCTGGAGCAGATGCGGCCGCGCGGGCCCCACTACCTCTCACGCTCCCAGCGCGTGAGCGGCCGCTACCTCGCGCGCTGGAACCTCGTCGTGCCTCCGTTGCTCGATGAGCGCCCGGTACGACCGGGAGCTGAAATCCGCCGCCCCGCAACGATCCCGTCACGCGGCGCCGTTCCCCCGAGCGCCCCGCACCCGCTCCGGCGCCCCCCCGTCCCCAGCGCCTAGGACACACGCCTGATCGCTGGCAGCTAGTAAGTACGGGCCGCCCGGGCACGCAGCCCCGGTATATCGCGGGAAAATGTCAAAGGACGACGTTCACACGCAACGCTGACATTCCGCGTGCAGGCGTTCACGCTCCACTCCGCCACAGAGGCCAGCGGGCATCGCGCCCGCGTCGAGGGGGCCCGGGGTTCCCCTCGCTCCACTCACCTTTGGGAGGAGAGGGATGCATCCATGCTATGTCTGAGTAGGACGTCCGGATGGAGTTCTGTCCGGCGCTGTGTGACGACGCTGATCGGGAGCGCGCTCACGCTGGTGATCGCCACTGGAGCGGCGTCGGCACAGACCGGCACCATCGTTGGCACGATCACCGAGGCGGCCACCAAGGCGGCCATTCCATCGGTCCAGGTCCAGATCGTGGGCAGCACGCGTGGCGTCATCAGCGGTGAGGATGGCCACTATCGCATCATCGGTGTCCCCAGCGGCTCGACCCAGCTGCGCGTAACCCGGATCGGGTACGCCGCCGCGACACAGACCGTCACCGTCCCGACCGGTGACGTCGCGACGGCAGACTTTGCCCTCACCGCGACGCAGGTCACGCTCGACCAGGTGGTCGTGACCGGCACGCAGGTGTCGGAGCGCGAGCGAGAGACCGGCAACCTGGTGGCGGTGATCCAGACGGATTCCGTCAACAAGGGCGCGGTACAGACGTTTTCGGACCTGATCGCCGCGAAAGCGGCGGGTGTCGAAGTCGACCAGGCGTCGGGTTCGCCCGGCACCGCGTCGCGGATCCGCATCCGCGGCAACAACAGCATCTCGCTCGCGAACGACCCACTGCTCGTGATCGACGGTGTGTACGCCGACAACAGCTCCAATTCGGATATTGTCGGTGTCGGCGGGCAGACGGTGTCGCGGTTCGACGACCTCGATCCCGACGAGATCGAGAACGTCGAGGTGCTCAAAGGCCCCTCGGCGTCGGCACTCTACGGCACGGCCGGCGCGAACGGCGTCATTCTCGTGACCACGAAGAAAGGCGCCGCAGGAAAGGCGGTGTGGGCCGCGCACGCCGATTACGGCGGTGTGTACCAGGCCGCCAACTATCCAGCGAACTTCGGCCAGGTCGGCACGACGATCGGTGGCCCCGGTGCGGGCACGGCGTTCACCACGCCGTTCGGCCAGCCAGGATGTACGCTGATCGCGCAGGCGGAGAAGGAATGCGCCGCCGTCGCGGATTCGTTGATCCAGTGGAACCCGCTGATGTCGAAGAACAACTCGCCGTTCACGACCGGCAACGCCCGCTACCAGTTCGGCGGGAGCGTCGCGGGCGGATCCGACGTCACCAAGTACTTCGTGAGCGGTGACTACAACGACGAGCACGGCGTGCAGGCGAACAGCTATCAGTCCAAGAACAACGGCCGCGCCAACATTCAGGCGACGCCGAACTCGAAGGTCGATTTCAGCATCAATGCCGGCTATCTCCAGAGCCGGCTCGACCTCCCGCAGAACGACAACGATGAGGCCAGCGCGATCGCGAACGGATCGTTGGGCTTCCCGGTCAATGATCCGGTCCGGCATGGCTATTTCTTCGACATCACCCCTGCGCAGAGCAATTCGATCACCACGACGCAGGATGTCGAGCGGTTCACCAGTGGCGTGACCGGCAACTTCCGGCCGACGGAATGGCTGACGTTCACCGGGGTGGCGGGCGCCGATATCACCAATCGCAACGATTACACGTTCGACCCGATCGGGGCGACTGCGGCGTTCAACAGTCTGGATGCGACGGGTGCCGTGTCGTCGAATCCCTTCCAGACGCAGGTGTACACGGCGCAGTTCAATACGGCTGCCCAATACGAGCTCGGGTCCTCGGTTCACGGCACGTCGACCATCGGGACGCAGTACACCAACACGGTGCTACGCGGAACGGAGGCGTCAGGCTTCGGTCTCATCGCGGGAACCAGTTCCGTCGGTGGCACCACGTCGCAATTTGCCGCGACCCAGACTGGCAACAACGAGGTCGTTGACGTCGGGTACTACGCCCAGCAGCAGTTCGGCTGGCGCGACAAGGTCTTCATCACCGGCGCGCTCCGGCTCGATGACAACAGCGCGTTCGGAAACGCCTACACACCGGCCTTCTATCCATCGGTGAGCACCTCGTGGGTCATTGGTGAGGAGCCGTGGTTTCCGAAGGGCGCGGTCATCAGCTCGCTGCGTCTCCGTGGCTCCTTTGGCTTCTCGGGCCAGCACCCGGGCTTCCAGCAGGCGCAGACGTTCTACAACTCCATCACGGCGGTCGTGCCGGGACAGGGTGAAACGCCGGCCGTCACGCTGGGCAGTATCGGCAACAACGGCCTCAAGCCGGAGCGCTCGGGCGAGTTCGAGGGTGGCTTCGACCTCGGGATCTGGCATGACCGCGTGAACTTCCAGGCCACGGGCTACAGCAAAGCCACGACGGACGCACTCGTCGCGGTCAACCTCGCGCCGTCGATTGGTGGTATCACGACCGGCGTCGCGGAGGAAACGTCGACCCGGTTTGAGAACCTGGGCCAGGTGGACAATCGCGGCATTGAGATGAGTCTGACCGCGAATCTGATCCAGAGCCGGAATACCCGGTTGGACTTCACGATCAACCAGTCGTACAACGCCAACAAGGTGATCACGCTGGGCCCCGGCATCGCGCCGATCACCTTCAACTCGGTGCTGACGGGTCCGAACATCCAGCGCATCCAGGCGGGCTATCCGCTGGGTGCATGGTTCCAGCCCAGCTACACCTACACCAACACGAACGGCATCGTCACGCCAGGGGATGTGACAGTCGCGCCGACGTCGACGTTCCAGGGGAACCGGGATCCGGCGCAGATGCTGAGCCTCAATCCGCAGTTGACGGTCTTCCGCTACGTCAAGATCTCGACGCTGTTCGACCGCCAGAGCGCCTTCAAGGATCTCGACCTGGCGAGAGGGTTCGTGTCGTCGATCGTCGAGCCGTTCCAGAACTCGCAGTGGGACTATGATCCGCATACAACGCTCCGGAATCAGTCGGCGGTCGCTGCCGATGCGGACGGAACCGACGCCGGGTACCTCGAGGATGGTTCGTTCTGGAAATGGCGCGAGCTGTCGGTGCGTTTCTCGGCGCCCGAGATGATTCTGCAGCGCGCGCACGTCTCGGCCCTGAGCTTCACGGTCGCGGGCCGGAACCTCCGCACCTGGACGAGATATCAGGGCGTGGATCCGGAAATCAACTCCACACCGACCGGCCTCAATTCACTGCAGCAGGCCGAGTTCTTCACCCAGGGGCTGATCCGCACGTGGACCGGCCGCTTCGACATCACATTCTGACCATGCCTCCCATGCCGAACTACGACGTACTACCCGCTCGTGCGCGAGCGGTCACGGCGCAGGCGCCACGGGGGCGTTCGGTCCGGACAGCGTGTGCCGCACTGGCGAGTCTGCTCGCCGGTGCGGTCGCCTGCAATCCCGGATCGGTTCTCCGGGTACCGCAGCCCGACAACCTGCCGTCCACGTCCCTCAATTCGCCCGCCGTGCTCCCGGTGCTGGAGGCCGGCACCCAGAGCGCATTTCAGATCGCGTTCAGCGGCGCGGGGGATGAGGGGAACGGCGGACACGAAGGGTTCATCAATTTTGTGGGTCTCTTCACCGATGAGCTACAGGACGAAGAGACGTTTCCGACGCGCATCGCGGTCGACGACCGGATCGCGACGGCAGCCAACGCGTCGCTCAAGGGGTATTTCATCGACCTCACGTCGGCACGCGCCATTGCCGACAAGGCGGACGTCGCATACGACACCTTCGGCGCCGATTCGGTTGGTCATGGCGTCGTGCTCGCACTTGGCGGCTATACCTACATTATGTTCGCCGAGCTGTATTGCGAGGGTGTGCCGGTCAGTACGCTCAACAACAACGGCACGATCACCTATGGCCAGCCGCTGACCCGCGAAGACCTGCTCACGATCGCGGTCGCACGCTTCGACTCCGCCATTACGGTCGCGTCGGCAAACGGCGATTCGGCCACGCTCAACATGGCGAGGGTCGGATTGGGCCGCGCGCTGCTCGATAGTAACGATGACGCGGATGCTGCGGCAGCCGTGGCCACTGTTCCAGTGAGCTTTGCGTACAATATCGGAGCGTCCACCAACTCGGCCGTCGAGAACAACGGCATCTGGGAATACACGTTCAACGAATTCGGATTCAGCGTCTCCGACAGTGAAGGAATGAATGGACCCCCGTTTCTGAGTGCCAATGATCCCCGGGTGCCAGCGATGAATACCGGCGGCGCGGGTGTCAGCGGTTTGGGACCGTTAGCAATACGAACTGAACCAGCATAGAGATTGCTTGACGGTGAGTATCGATCAGGCGATTCGCTCCCACGTTTTCGATGCTTGGCGCAAAGAGGTGCCGAGCATAGTGGTCGAGATAGCGAAGGATGGCGGCGATATCCTTGACCCGGGCGGACGTGCTCACACTGCGCATGTACCCAGGGATGGACTAGAAATGGCAGCAAGGCGACATCCAGATCACCCAGCAAACACCTAAACTGAACCAGGCACGATATTGCGATCAACGCCGCGAATATCAGCGAGCCAACCAAATTGGCCGACAGCACGACCGCCCAAAAGCGGAGTAGGGCGTAGAGGGTGGCGCGGTCGCGCGCATCAGCAGCGGCAACACCGCGGTCAGTGTGCTTTCGGTAAGCTGCTCGCGTCCGAGGATGACGATCTAGGAGCCGACGGTATAGCCGACGCTGTCAACCAAGCGACGCCAGGGCATATCGGGCAGCGCCGCGCGGATCAGCGCCAGCGACAGAAACGAAAAACCCATCGAAAGGCCGGCCGCAAGCCCCGACCAGACCAGCGCGCCGGAGCGGCGCTGCAGCTCTTCCTCGCCCTCCTCGCGGATGACCTCGTGAATTACCAGCGCGCGCGGCGCGGCGTGCTCGGCGGCCTGGGTCTTTTCGCTTTCGTCGAGATGCGGCGAGTTGGAGCCAGCCGGCGCCGCCTGCCGTCGTCCGGCGCGGTCTCGTCCCGGTCGATCATCGTGCCGCCAACAAGAGGCGCCGGGACGAGGTTCCCTCAGGCTCGCCGCCAGTTGACGCCGCAAGCCCAGGCGCTTGGGTCTACAGCACCTAATAAGGACCGCTTCGGGCGGGCGGCCGAGTGCCGCCTTGCCGCCAGAGATCACGATCTGCCGTTCGATGACGATCGGGTGTTCGACCATCGCCGCGACCAGCTGGTCTTCCGACAGCGCCTTCGGGTCGATCCCAGCGGCCGCGGCCTCCTTTTTACGCAGCAGTTTGACGGCTGGGAGTTTTAATTGGCCGAGGATCTTTTTAGCCCGGGCGCGGAGGGCGGAGTTTTCAGGTATTCGACGATTTGGGCTCGACCCCGCGCTCTACGCAATAGCGCCAACGTCCGCCGCGAGGTGTTGCAGCGCGGATTGTGATACATCGTCACCGGCATCCCGATCCTCCGTCCCTGTCGGATGTTGAACCATCCGCTGAGAATAACGCGGCCGAGCATCCGCGCGGGGTTTAAATTGCCCCGGTGTGGGACTCGAACCTATGCCTCGCGTGTTATCTTTTCCAGGAACAATGCCGCGGCGCCGGCCGGCGGCCAATCATCGGAGGGTCCAGGTGCCAGACCATGTCTTATCGCATCATCGAAGTCGCGGGGTCGTCGGAAAAGAGCATCGAGGACGCGATCCAAAACGCCGTCGGCCGGGGCATCGCGCACCTTGCGCCAGGTCGGGTGGTTCGAGGTTCTCCAGACCAGTGGCCATGTCGAGGACGGCAAGGTCGCGCATTATCAGGTAATCCTCAAGCTCGGCTTTTACTCTCGAAGACGAGTGAACGCCGCTCAGGGTGGCCGGCGGTCGCTCACGACGAGCGCCGCCGCGCCGGTTAGGATCGAAATCGCCCCCGCCGCATAAAAGGTCAGGCGAAATGCGGTTATAAAGGTCTGGGGCACCGAGGCCCCGCCCGACAGGACCCGGTGGTCGATGGAGTTGAAGACAAGCGTCAGCAGGGTGGCTCCGCCAACGATCCCAAGCGTGCGGGTCAGCATCGCGACGCTGCCGGAAACCCCGCGATCGCGCTGCGGGATGGTGCCGATCACGACGTCCATATAGGCCACCTGAAACAGGCCGACGCCGAACCCTTGCATAATCAAAGCGGCCAGAAGCACCTCTGTCCGGCTCGTAGGCCCGATAGTCCAGCTGCCGATCGCGATCAGCCCGGTGCCGCTCAGCACCGCGCCGAGCAGTGCCACACGGTTTGCCGGCATCGTTCGATCAGCCGCCTGCCAATGGCGAGGATGCCATCGTCCCGGCAAACGAGGCGGCGAGCACCGCGCCGGCCCAGGGCAGGGGCAGCACGGTGAAGCGGACCAGGTAATAGGGGCAAAACAATAATACCGAAAAACTGGTCAGGTAAACCAAGACACTGGCGGCATTGACCACGGCGAAGCTGAGGTTACGGAAGATTTCGAGATTTACGATCGGAACCGCGGTGCGGCGTTCCCGGCGCACAAACGTCCAAATCGCGACAGCCGCCGATGCGAATAACAAGGCCGATAGCCAATCTCGCCGGCCAAAGCGGGGGAATTGGTTGATCAGCAGCAGGACGCTGCTGATCGCCAGCGCCAGCAGAACCGCGCCGGGCATGTCGAGCGGTTCGCGTGCGGTCTGGCCGCCGGCCCGCGGCAGCCCTTTGAGGAACACCAATGCGGCCAGCGCGATCGGCGCACGGAACCAGAACACTGCCGGCCATTTCCAGACGCTGACCAGTGCTCCGCCGATCAACGGGCCGGCGGCGGATGCCAGCGCGAAAATCACCGTGAAGGCGGCAACGGCTCGGCTGCGCCGGTGGTCGGGAAACAGCCCGGTGACCAGGGCCGGGGCGACGCTGATGACCAGGCCCGCTCCGATCCCTTGCAGAAAACGGAAGAACAGCAGCCAACCTAGCTCGGCGCCGCCGCGCACAGCAAAAACGCCGCGATGCTCCAGCGCCAGCCCGGCGCGGAACACCCTGGCATAGCCGAAAATGTCACCGACCCGGCCAAAGGCCAGCATCAGACTGGCATAGGTCAGGACATAGCAGATGACGACCCACTGGATGTTCTGCGGATCGGCAGGCCAAAGCTGGCGGTGATGTCGGGAAAACCGATATTGACTGCGGTGTCGAGCGGCACGACCGAGGCGCCGAGCCGACCAGCATCAGCCGCAGCCATTGCCGCGGGTCATCGGCGACCGCGTCCGAGTGGCAGCGGGAATGCCGGCGCCGGACCTCTTTCAGCTCGACGCCAAATGCCCGTTTCAACGCGGCCGCGATCTCGTCGAGTGCCGGGCCGGCGGCGCGGAAGATCTTGCCCATCAGCAGAAACCCGTGGGTCTGGTCGGCAAGGTGGCGGTGGTCGACCGCGACGCCGGTTTTCTCCAGCCGGCGGGCATAGCCGGCCCCTTCGTCGCCCAGCGGATCGCAGCCGGCAGTCAGCACGTAGGCCGGCGGCAGCCCCGACAGGTCGGGGGCACGCAACGGCGAGGCCCGCCAGTCGTCTACGTCCTGCGGCCCGCGCAGATAGGCCTCGGCGAACCAACGCATCGAGGCGAGGGTCACAGTAGCCCTCGGCAAAACGCTGGTACGAGGCATGGCTCATGCCGAAATCGACCGCCGGGTAGAACAGCGCCTTGGTGCGCAGTCGCGGCGCGCCGCGATCGCGGGCGACGAGGCTGACCACCGCGGCGAGATTGCCGCCGGCGCTATCGCCGCCGACGGCGAGACGCGCCCCGTCGACGCCGAGCGCGCGCGGCGTTGGCCGCGACCCATTCGGTCGCGGCGAGGCAATCCTCGACCGCGGCCGGGAATTTGTGCTCGGGCGCGAGGCGGCAATCGACCGCGACGACCGTGCAGCCCGCGGCATTGGCCAGATGGCGGCACATCGCGTCGTAGCTTTCGAGATCGCCGACGACCCAACCGCCGCCGTGGAAAAAGACCAGCGCCGGAAACTCGCCCCGGCGGCGGTCCCGGCGCCGCGGTATAGCCGCAACGGAAGAGGTCCCGCCATCCGGCCCGGCGATCGCGAGCTCGCGAATTTCCGCCACCGGCGCCGGCGCCGGCGACAGAATTTCCCGTCCTCCGAGAAATAGCGCCCGCGCCTCGGGTCGGGAATACTCCTCAAAGGGCGGCCGGCCCGACAGGCGGACGATCTCCAGACGCGAGCAGCATCGCCGTCGAGCGCCATCGTCAATTCCCCGTTCCTCGGCAGTATCGCGCTGTCGATTTTGACCGTGTAACGGTGCGCGTGGCGCGCTATCCATTCCTGCCGCCCGTCGACAGAAAGGCAGCCGGCCGTTACAGAAAAGCCCCGTCGGGGGGGACCGGGGCTTCTGTTCCTGTTGGTTTGCCCGTCCGACAGGGACAATGCATCGTTGGGGGGAATAACGATGCGTCGCAGATCCGCGATGATTTGCGGTCGAGTTGCAATTCCTATCTGAAAATTTAACCACGAATTGCGAGATGAGCCGAAGTGAAACCGGGTCCGCGGTGGCTTTGACGTCACTCGCCGCCGACCGGCGCGCCGGCTTCGGCAAGCTGTGCGGTTCGTTTATAGCTGATTGGTGGGTTGAAAATGAACCGCGAGCAATACGTAGTTGTCAGCAGAGGCCAACGGTATGTTACAGACGACGCTGCCGCTGTCGACCGTTGCGGAGCTGGAGGGGAGGACCGCAAATCGGAAGGATCAATGGTCGACGGTCGATCTCGAAGCCAAGTTCGCTACCGGCTTCGTCAAGCATGACGTGATTGCGGGCGTCGACCTGAGCCACGAAACGTATAGCAACCAGAGCTTCACGTCGACCGGCACGGGCCTCACGTCCAACACGATCGCGGTCGTGCCGCTCGTCGATCCGCCGTACACAGCAATACGTACGAACGCCGTATTGCTTGTTCTTGACCATCACGTCGAGCACGCTCCGCCGAACCCCGTGAACGGTGCCGTCGATCACCGCCTCGAGCTCGAACTTGATGTCGACCAGGTAGCTCTCCGCGAACCGCTTTGAGCACGGCGCCCCCCCGTAGACCATCTGATCGCGGTACAGCGCACCGAGCCCGGGGATCTTGCCGACCCGAGCTCGCGATCGCGGTTGCGCGTCTCGAGCCGACGCCGCGCCGAGGCCCACCGCTGAACGAGTCGAAGAACAGATCGCGGTGGATCAGCGGCCGCCGCGCTCGATCTCGAGCGTGCCCGACATCGCAGCCGACAACGCCGCGCCCGCCGCGATCCACCGCGACGTTGTGGTCGACTCCGCCGCGCGCTGGTACAGGCCGACGCCCCGCCCTGATCGTTCGCGGTGCCGGTCGGCAACATGCCCATCGCGACGTCGCCGGCGTGCTCCGCTGCCGAGCACGCCCTTCGCGACCTCGGCGAACGCGCCGTCGCCGCCCATGTAGATGACGACGCGCGCGCCGGCGTCGATCCACGCCCTCGCGCACGACGCCCGATCGTCCCGCCGTGCGGCTCGGTCGCCACGAAGCGGTGCGTCACGTGCGCCTCGCTCGAGCTTCGCGCGGGCGACGCGGATCCAGTCGGCTGCCTTGCCGCTCTGCGCCCGTCGGGTTCGCGACCGAGCACCGCCGGCTGTCCGCGCATCCAGCGCTCGACTTTTCTCCTGGCACGCTACGAATGTACCGTCCCCCGGACGTGGTTGCCGTCGCCGATTCCGCCGCCCTTCGCGAGACCGACGAGCACGCTCCTGCTCCGCCAGACCGTGCGTCAGTTCGCCGCAGAACGCGCGTCGAGCCGCAGGCGATGGCGCACTCGACGGTTGCAGGTACGTCAGCAGCACGTAACTGAACGAAGTAGCACGCACACAACAACACCAGGGTATCGCCAGGAGGAGCTGGACGACAGGAATAAGGCCTGCGATCCGCTCCTCGGCGTCGAGCAGATAGATATCGGTGATGCTGTCGATGTCCCCTTCGAGTCGCGGAGTGCGTTGATGGCTTGATCGACGATGGCCGTCGCTGGGAGCGCGATGTAGTCGGTGGTCATGCGGCCGGCGGCGGAGTTGCCGGAGAATTCGAGGAGATCTTCGACCTCCTGACGCTCCTGGGGGTCCATCTCTTCGAGGATGGCCTCGGAGCGCTCGTCAGAGAGTTCGGAGAGGAGATCGGCGGCAGCGCCGGGATCCATCTCTTCGACGATGGCGGCAACCTCTTCGGAGTCGAGGGACTCGATGAGAGACTGCTGCATCTTGGGCTTGACCTCTTCAAGGGCTTCGGCGGCAACCTCTTCGTCGAGTGCGACGAAGAGGGCCTGGCGCTCGGCGGGAGCGAGATCCTCGAGGATGTCGGCGATGTCGGACGGGTGCATCTGGGAGAGGCGGTCCTGCTCGATTCTGAGACGGACGCGGCGCGAAGGATCGCGGTCGATGAGATCAACGAAGTCCCAGGGAATGACGCTGGCTCCAAAGCGCGTGGCGATCTGTTCGACGGAGGTCCTAGGAAGGCCTTTGAGGAGGCGGCGAACCGCTCCTCGCATGCCTACTTCGACTTCGGCGATGCGGAGTGAGAGGGGAAGACTGGCGTCTACGCTGTCATCGCTGCAGTTTTCCCAGACGAGTTCTACGTCGTTGACGCGAACGACCTTGTGGCCGTGGACGTCGATGATCTGCTGGTCGAGGAGGTCGCGCTCGAGGAGGAGAAAGCTCTCGTCGTCGGGGAGGGGCGCGGGTCGGGCGATGTCGCGGAGCTGCATGCTGCCGGCGGGGGTAAGTTGCAGCTGGGTTACGGGGACCAGGTGGGGCCGGTCGCCGCGTTTCGCGGAGGCGAGTTTGAGGACGATTCCGTGAATGTGGGCGCCATCGACGGAGGGGGCGACAGCAAACTCGCGCACATGGCCGACGGTTCCTCCCTGGGCGTCGATGACGGCCGACCCCATGAGGGCGGAGACGCTCGTCTTGTGATGATTGCCGTGCTTTGTCATGGTCCGAGCCGCGCTCCCTGACCCACTTTACCTGTTACCCCGCATGTTAGCCGAGCGTGATGCCGAGGGGAGCCGGTCTGATCACCCTTGGGTCAAAATGGACCGGGAAACGAAAAGATCAGACCACAACCTTGACTTTCGAGAGTTCCACAAGCACACTGCCATCACTGCCCTTATGAGGGGCAGACCGGGTAAGACAAGGATATCTTTGGCCGACTCAACGACAAGCCGTGTCAGTTTCACCCTTGATTCGTCTCTTGATAGCGTCAACAAGATTGAGATAACCGCCGAGCAGGTAGCCCAACGGGCCGGTTTCGACGAAGATACGATTCCGCACATCGCAATGGCGGTGCGGGAGGCTGCAGTCAACGCGGTGCTGCACGGCAACTCGTATGACAGCAGCAAGCATATAGTGGCGTCGTTTGAGACGACGAGCGATTCGCTGATTATCCGGATTTCAGACCAGGGCCCCGGACTCGATCCGGACAAGATTCCCGACCCTCTGGCACCGGAAAACATCCTTCGCGGCTCTGGTCGCGGCATCTTTCTGATCAAGGCGTTTATGGATGAGGTAAACTTTCGGCAGCTACATCCCGGCACTGAACTTACACTGATCAAACACAGAACACCCGCGCAACCTGGAACCTAAGGCTCCGGGGGCCCAAGGAGAAGACGACAAATGAGCATGAAAGTATCAACTCGCCAAGTGGATGGCATCACCATTCTGGACCTCAGCGGCCGCATCACTCTCGGCGAAGGTAGCGTAACGATTCGCGACGCCGTTCGCGATGTGCTGGCGAAGGGCCAGAAAAAGATCCTGCTGAATTTGGGCGACATCAGCTACATCGACAGCTCGGGTATCGGCGAGTTGGTCAGTGCCTTTACAACGGTCAAGAACAGCGGCGGTGAGCTGAAACTTCTGAATCTGACCAAGAAGGTGCACGACCTGCTGCAGATCACCAAGCTCTACACGGTCTTCGATGTTAAGGATGATGAGGCCACGGCTATCTCTTCCTTCACCAAATAGAGGATTTCGACCTGTTTTCTGAAAACAAACAAAGGCCGTCGCTTTGGCGACGGCCTTCTGCTTGTTAAATTCCCAGCTACTTCGAGAAGTCGACTTTTGGCGCCTGTTTGGCCCCGGGATCGGCGGAGTAGTACTCGTCCTTGGGATGGAAACCAGCAAAATTCGCCCAGATGCTATTGGGGAACTGCTGGATGAAGGTGTTGTACTCCCGGATCGAATCGTTGTAACGACGGCGGGAGACGGCAATCCTGTTTTCTGTGCCTGCCAGCTCATCCTGCAGGCGCATGAACTGATCGTTGCTCTTCAACTGCGGGTAGTTCTCCTGCAGGCGCATCAGGGGTAGCAAGGCCACGTTCAATCTGTCGTTTGCAGCCAGCTTTTCGTTGGGGGTCTGTGCGGTCAACAGTCCAGACCGAGCCTGCGCGATGTTGTTGAGGACGGTCTCTTCGACGTTGGCGTAGCCCTTTACCGTCGCGACCAGATTTGGTATCAGATCGGCGCGCCGCTGTAGGTCGACGTCAATCTGGGAAAAGGCTGCCTTTACGTTTTGGTCTTTGGCGACCATTTGATTTTTGGAACTGACGTACATTCCGCCGCCGACAACAAGCGCGAAAATGAGAAGAGCCACCAACCCAAGCACAATCCATAAAGCTTTCATGTTTTTCTTGATTCCCTTCGTTTGATTTCGGGTGAAGTCCGCAGCGGGCCTGTTCGGGTGTACTTTATCATCTGGAGCCGGGCAGCCCGCCCCTCTTTGCAGCCTTAGTTACTCACATTCGCGTTTTATCAATAGTCCCCGCTGGCTCCTCCGCCGCCGGAGCTACCGCCTCCAAATCCGCCGAATCCGCCGCCCCCACCACCACCATCGCCCCAGCCGCCGCCGCGCCTCCCACGAGATCCGCCCCCGCCGCCACCCATCAGGTTTCCAAGGAGGAAGAAGATGAGGCCGGTGTTGCCGGTCTTGACTAGGAAGAACAGGATGAGCAGGATGACGCCGCCGCCGAGGACGATCTCAGTGAGACTGATTTGAACGGGAGCTTGTTGACGATGATACTGGTGGACAGGCTGCTGCGGTTGCGAGAGCGCGACGCCCGCGTCCTGGGCGATGATGCTTGCGATCCGCTGGACTCCGAGCGTGATGGCGGTGTTGAAATCACCCTGGCTGGCGGCGGGCACCATTGCGCGGCCGATATCGCCTACCTTGGCGTCGTTGAGGATGCCTTCCAGGCCGTAGCCGACCTCGATTCGATATTTCCGTGGGTTCATGACGAAGAGAATGAGGACGCCGCGGTCGGTTCCCTTCTTCCCTACTTTCCACTTTTCTTCGAGCTTGACGGCAAAGTCGTCGACGGGCTCGTCGTTGTCGAGGGTCTTGATGGTAACGACGGCGATTTGAGCGTGAGCCTGGCGATCAACCTGGGTGCAGAGGCTTTCGAGGTTGTATTTAGTTGAGGGAGACAGGACGCCGGCAAAGTCGTTGACATAGCCCGTGGGCGCGGGAAGAGTGCTCACCGACTCGGCCGTCAAGTCGATTGACGGGGCGAAGATCAGGAAGACAACTGCCAACCATCGCGAGAGATAGGTCATCAGATGGTGATTCTACGCTTGATGTGTTAACAAAGTTCCGGCGGGGAGCATCGACGGGATTCGAAGTGCAAGTTGCCGCAGCGAAAGAGGATGGCAAAGCGCGCCTGAGCGGGTTGGGCGGCGAAGCAGGTTACAGGCTCGGAGCAGGAGCGGGTTTGTTGCCGCCGTGAGGAGGAACCGGAATACCTTTGGCGCGCGCCAGTTTGTCGACCATCACGGTGTGGTCGTGAATAATTCCCTGCGCTTTGACGACCTCGTCGTGGAGGGTTGGATCGGCGGGTCTTGCGGCCTCGAGGCGGAACTCGTGCAGGTCTTTGTGGTGATCCTTGACCATGTAGGAAAGGTACTCCATGTCGAAGTCGTTGCCAGAGAGAGCGTTGAGTTTGTCGTATTCGGCCTGATCGTCCTTGTTCATCGATTTCGGCAACATGACTCCCAGGGAGTCGGCTACCTGGCCCATTTCGAGGTTCATCTTGGTATGGTCGTCAACCATCTTCTGCGCAAAGGCCTTGACGTCCTCGCTGCTTCCCTTCTGCGCGGCCAGTTGCCCCAGCTTCACCTGCGCGATGCCTTCCTCAGCGGCTTTGCGAAGGAACATCTTGTCCTGCATGACCTGACCGAGGTCTCCTGCGTTGGGGCCTGAGTCCTGAGTGGAGGCCGTTGCTGACATCGGAGGCTGTTGCCGATTCGGCTGAGCCGAAGATGACGGAGCTACGACGGGATCGAACTGAGCGAAGAGCAGAGCTGGGAAGGATACGACGACTGAGCCGAGAAGAACTGCGCCTGCGCGACTGAACTTCATGGGGCGACTCCTATAGCGAACTAGCGAAGTAACCGCTGCTCGCTTTGGTCATACACCAATTTGGTGTACGAGCATACCGTATGGTTGCCCTCCGAGCCTAGTCTGACACTGTATCCTGTCAGTTGGAGCTTCGATTCATGACGCAAAGTACCACGATAATGCCGCCCCAGGCCCGCCAGGAACCAACCCCCACTACCTTGCACGGACAGACACTTGAGGATAACTACCGCTGGATGAGGGATAAGTCCTCTCCGGAGCTGGTGAGTTATCTCGAGGCCGAAAACGCGTATACGCACTCGGTGATGGCTCCGACGGAGGAGCTGCAGGCGAAGCTGTACGCGGAGATGCTGTCGCACATCAAGGAGACCGACGTGTCTGTTCCCTATCGCGACCGGGGATGGTTTTACTACGTTCGGACGGTCGAAGGCAGCCAGTACCCTATTCATTGCCGCAGATTAGCGACGGGAGCGAAGTTCGACGAGTCGCAGCCGGAGCAGATCGTGCTGGACGTAAACCAGCTCGCGGAGGGGCAGCCTTTTATGGCCGTGGGCGCGATGATGGTGAGCCCGGATGGGCAGAAGCTCGCCTACTCGACGGACAATACCGGCTTTCGGCAGTACACGATGCATATTCGTGACCTTGCGACTGGGAAGGATCTCGTGGATTCGGCCGAACGGGTTGGGTCAATAGCATGGGCGGCAGACTCGCGGACTTTGTTTTATACGACCGAGGATGAGGTGACGAAGCGGCACGATCATCTGTTCCGGCATCGGCTGGGCGATCCGGTAGCAGAGGATGCGGTGATCTTCGAAGAGAGGGACGAGCGATTCAATCTTGCTGTAGGCAAGACTCGCGATGGGAGGTATCTGCTGATGGAGTCGGGCAGCCATACGACCAGCGAGTGCAGCTATCTGGACGCGGAGACGCCGGGTGGGATGTTTCTGGTGATTGCTCCGCGGGTGGATGAGCAGGAGTACTCTGTCGATCATCGGGACGGATTGTTCTACATTCGGGTGAACGATACGGGGAAGAACTTCCGCGTCGTAACGGTGCCGGTGGACGGCGGTGGGCGGGAGTCGTGGACGGAGCTAATTCCACTGGATCCCGAGGCTCCTCTCGAGGACTTTTCTCTGTTTGCTTCGTTTTTCGTGTCCTCGCGGCGGAGGCTTGGGCTGCCGACGCTGGCTGTGACGGCGATTGGGACGGATGGACGGTTGGGGGACTCGAAGGAGATTGGTTTTCCCGAGCCGGTATACTCGGCCGGTGCGCACGCTAATCCGGAGTTTGTCACGGAGACATTCCGGTACAGCTACCAGTCGCTGGTCTCGCCTGCTTCGGTGTACGAATACGACGTGAAGGACGGGACCTCCACTTTGCTGAAGCAGCAGGAGGTGCCTGGAGGATTTGATTCTTCGCGATACGGATCGGAACGGGTGTGGGTTGAGGCGCGGGATGGAGTGCGGGTGCCTGTGTCGGTGGTTTATCGTCGCGATAGCTTCAAGCGTGACTCGAAGAATCCTCTGTATCTCTATGGGTATGGGTCGTATGGATATCCACTACCTATCAGCTTCAGCCCGGCTCGGTTGTCGCTGTTGGACCGCGGAGTGGTGATTGCTTATGCGCATATTCGGGGCGGCGGCGAGATGGGGGATTCGTGGCATGACGCTGGAAAGATGATGGTAAAGAGGAACACTTTTTCCGACTTCATCGAGGCGACGGAGCAGTTGGTTGCGAAGGGGTATGGGGCGAAGGACAGAGTGGCGATTGAGGGCGGAAGCGCAGGTGGACTGCTGATGGGAGCCGTGGTGAATGCGCGGCCGGAGCTGTTCCGGGTGGTGCTGTCGCATGTGCCGTTTGTCGATGTGATGAATACGATGCTGGACGCCTCCCTGCCTCTGACAGTGGCGGAGTACGAGGAGTGGGGAAATCCAAATGAGGCGGAGGCGTTTGCTTATATGCGGTCCTACTCGCCGTACGACAACCTGAAGGCGGGCCCGTATCCTGCGATGCTGGTGAAGACGAGCCTGAACGACTCGCAGGTGATGTATTGGGAGCCGGCGAAGTATGTGGCCAAGGTGAGGACGTTGAAGACGAACGACTCTCCCCTGCTGCTGCACATCAACATGGATGCCGGGCACGGTGGGGCATCGGGCAGGTATGACTATCTGAAAGAGATTGCGTTCGACTATGCATTTCTGCTAACGCAACTCGGCGTGGAGAGCTAACGCAATCGCGCGTTTCGATATAGCTAGGGGAAATCCCAGTAGATGTGATCGTATGCGGATGCTAATTTCACGACAGTTGACACGAGGATCTGCACGAATGATCCGGCCCTAGTCTGCATTCTGACGTGCAGCGCTGTTTTTTCCCTCGAATAACACTTGCGGACGCGCTCCTGTTGATATGCGTGCTCGGCGAACTGTTGTCGACAGAGGAGGTCGGATGCGTCGGTCTTGTCCCCAATTGCTACGAAGTGCGGCTCTGTTGGCGTTTGCTGCGATTCTTACCAGTAACTCGCTATGGTGCCAGCAGACGCGAACCGAAAAGGATCTTCTGGGAGAAAAGCAGGTTCCTGCTGATGCCTACTATGGCGTACAGACGTTGAGGGCGCTCGAGAACTTTCAACTTTCAGGACTCCCTATCAACCACTATCCGGGCTTCGTTGAGGCGTGGGCTTACGTTAAGCTTGCGGCGGCGCAAGCTAACTACGACGCTGGTGCGATGAAGAAGGAAAGATTGGACGCGATCGAGAAGGCATGCAATGCAGTGATCGCCGGCAAATACCATGATCAGTTCCAGGTTGACTGGTATCAGGGTGGCGCGGGCACGTCGACGAACATGAACGCCAATGAGGTGCTCGCCAACATCGGGCTCGAACTGAGCGGCCACAAGAAGGGTGAATATCAGTTTCTCGAGCCGCACGACGATCTGAACATGTCGCAGTCGACGAACGATTCATATCCGACCGCCATCAAAGTCGCGCTCATTCTGCGAAACGAAAAGCTGGTCGAAGAGCTGCAACTGTTGGTTGATTCGTTCCGCGCGAAAGGCAAAGCATACCTCATGGTCACCAAGATGGGACGTACGGAGCTGCAAGATGCGGTCCCGATGACGGTAGGCCAGGAGTTCTACGCCTTTGCATCATCGCTTGAGAACGAGATTCAATGGCTCAAAGATTCAGAGAAGCCGCTTTACGTCGAGAACATGGGCGCAACGGCAATCGGTACCGGAATCAACGTTCCAAAGGGCTATCCAGAAAAGTTCGCCGAACATCTTTCGAAGCTACTCAACAAGCCGATCGTGGCGGCGCCCGATATGATCGCCGCAACGTGGGATCAGCAGGGGTTTGTTATCTATTCCTCCGCACTGAAGAGTACGGCTATCAAGCTCTCGAAGATATCGAGTGACTTGATTCTGTTGACGTCAGGGCCTCGTGCGGGACTTAACGAAATCGACCTGCCAGCAATTCAACCCGGTTCCTCAATCATGCCGGGAAAGGTTAATCCGGTGGTTCCGGAGGTCATGAACCTCGTCACGTTCCGCGTGATGGGAAACGACTTCGTGGTTACGTTAGCGGCCCACAGTGGCCAACTTCAGTTGAATGCCTATGAGCCGGTCGAAGGCGTTGCAATGATGGAGTCTCAGAACCTGCTCTTCAATACGTCGAAGCTGATGCGCACCAGGTGTGTCGATGGCATCGTCGTGGATGAGAAGCAGTTGGCGCATTACATGGAGACGACCGTAGGTATTGTTACAGCGCTCAATCCGGTACTGGGCTATGACAAGGCGACTGAGCTTGCGCAAGAGGCATATTCGAGCGGTAAGGGGATTCTCGAAATCATTCGTGAGCAACACCTTCTCACTGAGGCGCAGATCAAGGAGCTGCTTGACCCGGCCAAGCTTACCAATCTCGATCCATCGAAATACAAGTAAAAGGGCTGCCTAAAACGAAGAAGCGAAGTGTGCGTGTCAAAAAGGAGCGGTCATGAAGCATCTCTATAGACAGTGGGTCCTGTTCCTTGTCGTTGTGATTCTCGTTCCCTGCCAGAGTGGCTTCAGCCAGGCGAAGAAGAACATCGTGATTCTGGCAACCGGCGGGACGATCGCGGGCGCTGCACCTACCGGCACGCAGGTTGGATACACCTCGGGGCAGGTGGGAATCGACACGATGATTAATGCAGTTCCGGGGATCAAGGAACTGGCCAACATCAAGGGCGAGCAGATCTCGAATGTCGGCTCGCAGGACATGTCGTTCGAGATCCTGTTGAAGCTTGCCAAACGGATAAACGAGCTGACGTCGAGCGATGTGCGATGGCATCGTGATCACCCACGGCACCGACACCATGGAAGAGTCGGCATACTTCCTGAACCTGACTGCGAAGACGGACAAGCCTGTTGTGCTCGTCGGCTCCATGAGGCCCTCGACCGCGGTAAGTGCCGATGGCCCCCTGAACCTCTACAACGCGGTCGCAGTGGCTGCTGATCCTCAAGCGCAGGGTCGCGGAGTTCTGGTCGTGATGAACGACCATATCCACGCCGCGCATTCACTGACAAAGACCAGCACGACGGACGTTCAGACGTTCATGTCACCGATTCGTGGATCTCGTGGGTGTTGTCTCCATACGGCAAGTGCGACTTCTACAACATTCCGCCGTGGAAGCACACCTCCGAGAGCGAGTTCGATGTCTCCGGAGTCACAAAGCTTCCTCGCGTGGACATTATCTATGCCGATGTGGATATGTCGCCTGAGCTGATTGATGCCAGCGTAAGCACTGGCGCCAAGGGCATCGTAATTGCCGGTGTTGGCAACGGAAACATGACTCAGGCCGCGGTGGAAGCAGCTGCCAGGGCGGTAAAGAAGGGTGTCGTGGTGGTTCGAAGCAGTCGTGTCACAACCGGTCTGGTTGGGCGAAACGTTGAGTTGAACGACGATAAGTTGGGTTTCATCGCATCCGATGAGCTGAATCCGCAGAAGTCGCGAATTCTTCTCTCCCTGGCCCTGCTGAAGCCTCGTTCGCCCTCAGACATTCAACAGTTGTTTATGACCTACTGAGCGCGGGGCAATCACCACATGAGGGTCATCCTGAAGTCGGTCCTTCTGTCGCTGGTCACCCTTGCAGTCTTGCCCGCATGGCACTCCTCCTGCCTCGGGCAAGACACCCGCAATTGCCAAGGCAATTGCCGGAAGACGATCCAGCAACCGCAACAGGGCGGTTCGCAAAAACCAGCTGGTACCACTCCCAACACCAATCCCAGTTCGCAGCCGACAACAACTCCTCCTGCAAGCGCAACGTCTCCTTCACCCTCGCTCGACGACACCGTTGACGCAGGTGAAATGGACGACGATATCGATCACGCGCCACGAGAGATGGCTAAATGGAATGAGTACCGCGGCCCGTACTTCACCGCCAAGGCCGGCATGGGGTTTCTGGTCGATACGGCAGCCTACGCGCAGGATACTGCGAGCAAAGAGCAGATCACGATGCTCCCGGCCCAAAGACTTCGCGACTTTCGATTCGTTTTTGGGGGTAGCTTTCCAAGCCTCTCGCGCAAAGTTACCTATAATGTCGGGGTCATGTATGACGCTCCAACGCACGCCTGGTACATGCGTCAGACCGGTCTGATGATCGCGGTTCCCAAACTTTGGGGCAACATCTTCATCGGCCGCTCCAAGGAAGGTTTCTCCCTGAACAAGGTGATGGTCGGTTATGACGGATGGACGATGGAACGCTCTACGATGAGCGATGCGACCATCCCGATTCTCGCAGACGGTTTCAAGTGGCTCGGATACACGCCCAAACACGGCTTTCTGTGGAACTTTGGTTACTACAACGACTGGCTTTCTCAGGGCCAAAGCTTCTCTACGTACCATAATCAGACAGTTCTGCGCGCAGTGTGGCTTCCGATTCATTCCGACGAGAAGCGTACGGTGTTCCACCTGGGAGTGAATCTGAGAAACGGAAGTCCTAAACAGGGACAGATTCAGTTCCGCTCGCGCCCTGAGGCATTCCCCGCTCCTTACTTCGTGGATACGGGCAAGTTCGCCGCTACCAACACCAAGATGGCAGGATATGAGACCTATTACCGCAAAGGCCCCTTGCTGCTGGGCAGCGAGTACTGGTGGGTTAACGTCTCTTCCCCATCCACTCACAACCCGGTCGTCCATGGAGGGGATTTTGTTGCGACATGGTTGGTCACCGGAGAGACGCGTGCTTACAACACCGTCCAAGGAGCCTTCAGAGATGTCATACCCAAGAAACCGCTGTTCTCGGGCGGTTATGGTGCGGTAGAGCTGGTCGCGCGGTTCTCCGACATCGACTTAAACAGCGGCACACTACAGGGCGGCAAATTTTGGCGGTTCACTCCGATGGTCAATTGGTACCTGACGGACTACCTGCGTCTCGTGGGCACCTATGGCATTGGACGTCTGGATCGATTTGACCTCAAAGGCAATACCCAGTTCTTCCAGACTCGCCTTCAATTCGAGTTCTGAGATTGGCTAGAGACTTAGACGCGCGTTGCAGGAGCGAAGATATTTCATTTCGTCTTTGCCTAAACCTCAGCAATGGCCTAGATTGCTTGTATGTCACTGAACGATCGTCGCTCCTTCCTCAAGATGACGGCGCTTGCGGGCGCATTTTCCACGAACAGCCTCTTTCGGCAGGCACACGCGGCGGACTGGAATGCTGCGTCGGCCGCTGTGACTCACCTGGATGCCGGAGCGGTTGCGCAGAACGAGGACTACTGGAGCGTGATTCAGCGGGCGTTCTCGGTCAGTCCTCAGATCATCAACCTTAATAACGGGGGCGTCTCTCCTGCGCCGATCGTTGTCCAGCAGGCGGTGGAACGCTATAACCAGATGACCAATGAGGGGCCGTCCTATTTCATGTGGCAGATTCTTGACCAGGGACGCGAACCGCTTCGGCAGAAGCTCGCTAACCTGGCAGGCGTGTCAGCCGAAGAGATTGCGATTAATCGCAATTCGACCGAGGCGTTGAACACCATCATTTACGGAATACCGCTGAAGGCGGGTGATGAGGTCGTCGGGTCCAAGCAGGACTACCCGAATATGATGAACGCCTATCGCCAGCGGGAGGAACGCGACGGCATCGTTTACAAGCAGATCAACTTCGACTTCCCGATTGAGAACGTCGACGCGATTGTTAGGGCCTATGAACAGGCCATTACTCCACGCACGAAACTGGTGCACATCACGCACATGGTTAACTGGACTGGCCAATTGATGCCTGTGCAACAGATCGCCGATGTCGCGCATGCGCATGGTGCTGAGGTGATCGTCGATGGCGCGCACTCCTTCGGCCTGTTGGACTTCAAGATTCCGGACCTCCACTGCGATTACTTCGGAACAAGCCTGCACAAGTTCCTGTCTGCGCCGATTGGCTCAGGCATGATGTGGGTTAAGGCCGACAAGTCGGAAAGATCTGGCCGCTCACCTGCTACGGGGATCCTCGCAGCAGCGATATCCGCAAGTTTGAAGCGCTCGGCACACGGAGTTTTCCGATTGAACAAGGCATTGGCGAGGCGATCAACTTTCATGAGGCCATCGGCTCCAGACGCAAACAGGAGCGCATCTTTTATCTGAAAAACTACTGGGCGACACGAGTAAAGGACACTCCTGGAGTGAAGCTCCATACGTCTCTGGATCCGAAATTCTCGTGTGCGATCTGCGGTGTGAGCGTCGATGGTGTCACTCCGAACCAGTTGATGACGACGCTGTTTGATCGCTACAAGATCCACACGGTCGGAATTGTCTACGAGAACATTCGCTGTGTCCGCGTTACCCCACACGTTTACACAACCATCCCGGATTTGGATAAGTTCGTGGGTGCCATCGGTGAGATTGCGGTGAGCAAGAAGGCCTAACTAGACCTTGGAGATCTCTGATTCTTCGATCTTGTCACCCTCGCCCGGGGCCAGGAAGAGGTTGGTTTCCAGGCCGTGCTGGCGGGTGTAGAGGTCGTAGTAGCGGCCGCGGAGCTCGTAGAGCTGCTTGTGGGTGCCGCGTTCGACGATGTTGCCCTGCTCGACGACGAGGATCTGATCGGCTCGGCGAATGGTCGAGAGACGGTGGGCGATGACGAAGGTCGTGCGACCCTGCATGAGAAAGGCGAGACCGTTCTGGATCATGGCTTCGGATTCAGAATCGAGTGAACTGGTGGCCTCGTCAAGGATCAGGATGCGCGGGTCCGCGAGAATGGCACGAGCTATGGAGAGGCGTTGACGCTGGCCGCCGGAGAGCTTGACGCCGCGTTCGCCGACGATGGTCTCGTATGCCTCCGGAAATCTTTCGGCAAATTCATCGACGCGGGCGATGCGGCATGCTTCCATGAGCTGCTCTACCGTGGCGCCAGGGCGGCTGAAGAGGATGTTCTCGCGGATGGTTCCGTCGAAGAGGAAGGTGTCCTGGAGGACGACGCCGAGCTGCTGGCGATAGCTAGAGAGGCGGACGGTGGCGAGATCGACGCCGTCGACGAGGACCTTGCCGCTGGTCGCGGTGTGGAAGGCGCAGATAAGGGAGATGATGGTGGACTTGCCGGAGCCCGAGGAGCCAACCAACGCGGTGACGGTGCCGGGTTTGGACTCGAAGCTAATGCCGTGGAGGACCGGTTTGTCGGGCACGTAGGAGAAGCCGACAGTATCGAAGGCGATGTCGCCTTTGATTGGACCGAGGATCTGGGTGCGGCCGGGTTCGGAGTCTTCTTCGGATTCAGAGAGGATCTCTGTGGTGCGATCGAGACCGGCCAACGCCTCAGTAAGCTGAGTGCCAATGGCAACGAGCTGGGCAACAGGGGCGATCATGAACGCGAGGAACATGACGTATGTGACGTAGGCGCCGGTGGTGAGGTGGCCGGCAACGACCTGATGAGCTCCGAGGTACATGATGAGTGCGCCGACGATGCCGAGGATGCCAGTGGACGCAAGCGACATGAGGGACTGCGCGGTGATCGACGAGATCACATTACGCAGAAGACGGTCGACGCCGGCTGCGAAGACGTTCGCTTCGCTCGCCTCGGCGTGATAGCCCTTGACGACGCGAACTCCACCGAGCGATTCGGTGAGGCGACCGGTGACCTCGGCGTTAATCTTCGCTCGCTCGCGGAAGATGGGCCGGATGGTCTTGAAGGCCTTTTGCAGAACGAGGCCAAATGCGACGAGGATCACGAATGTAACCATCGTCATCTGGACGCTCAGTTTGATGAGGTAGCAAAGAGCGAAGACTGCGGTGAGCGCTCCGCCGACGAAGTCGATGACGCCGGTGCCGATGAGATTACGGACGCCTTCGACGTCAGTCATGATGCGGGCGACGAGGGTACCGGTGCGGTTTTCATCGTAAAAGGCGACGGGCAGGCGTCCGATATGAGCCTGGACCTTCATGCGCAGCTCTGCGATGAGGCGCTGACCCTCTTTTGATAGAAGCTGAGTGAGGACAAATGAAGTAGAGCCCTGAATGATTGTGGCAAGAACCACGATGCCAACGATGATCGGGAGTTGGTTGAGCATGTGCTTGCCCATAACGTTGTCGATAAGGAAGCGTGTTGAGGCAGGGAGGACGAGACCGCTTGCACGGTTGATGATCATCAGCAAAAAGCTGCCGCCGAGCAGAAAGCGGCGTGGCCGTATGAGCTTCCAAACTTCCGGGAGCACCTTCTCGAGCTTTGGCTTGGGGCGCGCGGCGGTGAGGTCGGCTGATGCGGCTTTGCCGACACCGCGAGATGGGCGATCAGCGGCTTTCATGCCGCCGCCGAATCTGGAAGGTCCGAAGGAGGAGGAGGACATGGTGCTCCAAGTCTACGCCGGGGGGATTAGAAATTCCCTGCGACGGGCTGAGGTGTGTGGCCGGAGCTGCCTGATTTTCGCGGCCCGAGACCTCTTAGATGATTTTACGGTGCCTATCGATGCAGCCAATGCGCGGTTTACGCGAGACGGCTGCGCCGGGCGTTGATGAAGGAACGTACGCAAAACAACACGTAGATGAGGGAGAAGAGTCCGAGGGCGGCCTTCTCTTCGACGGCAGCGGGATAAGGGAAGGCCACTCCATGAGCGAGACGGTAGACGTCGATTGTGGCTGGAATCATGCCGAGGAAGACGAGCAGGGCTACCGTGACTGAGATGTGCATCCAGAGCATGCGTTTCTTTGGGTCGGGGGAGTTCGCCATGAAGCCAAAGAGAATGAAGAGAAGACCGATGCCGACGGGAATCAGCGCTGTGGGATGCGCGCTGCCAGTTGCCACGTAGCCGAAGATGCCAAGCACAATGAGCAGAATGCCGAAGCCAATCGTGAGTTTCGCCATGACGGAAGACTTCCTCGCTGGGATGCAGTATCAGGATACCGGAAGGGTGGTCAAGTGGCGAACAGCATCGGTTTTTTTACGTTGCCAATGGGGCTGTTTTTTGTCTTGCAGCTCCCGGGGATTTCAGCGGCAAAAAATAGCCCGGCCTCATCGACCGGGCATCTTGAGTGGGGAAGCTTTTACTTGCGGGGCTCAGCATTCACGTTCATGAGGTGATCCATCGCGGCCTCGTAGCCGCGGCGGAAACCATCGCGGTAGTCAGCCTGTGCACTGGGAGCGACGTGTGGATGACGATACTCGTCGCGGTTGTTTACGTCGGGACGACGTTTATTGTCGAAGTCCTTTCGGGCGCCTTCGATGCCGTCGTGAAAGCCCTGGCGCTGTATCTCACGAAACTCGACTGGTGGGGTATCCCACGCCGACTGCTGGAATGCCGGGGCCGGCGCGGCAAGCGGTTGAGCGAACACGAGACCAGGTATTGCAAGGGTGAAAGCAAGAACAGGAACTGCAACACGATTGCGAATCATTTTTTACCTCCGTGCGTTTTGCACTCGAAGGTGTGATGGCCGAAGTTATCTCTGTGTTGTCTCGGAAATATCAGCCGCAGCTAAGTCGCGTTTTTTCTGATAGTCACAACAACGTCTTCCGGCTTCCAATCATTGGTGGGGTACCACTCGATGATCTTTCCGTCCTTACCGATGAGCACGGTTGAGAGAGAGTGCGTGAGGGTCTTGTCGTCGCCGGGAGTGACGCCGACGTTGAAGAACTGGGTCACGGTGGGGAGATCTTTCTCTGTCGGTGCAGCGAAGTCCCAATGCTGAAATCTTTCGTTGGTGTAGTTGCCGGTGTAGGCGCCGCCATAGCTGCGAAGGACCTTCGGTGTGTCATAGGTGGGATCGAAGCTGACGGAGAGGAGATGCGTCTCTCGTAGAGCGCGGGGTCGGTGGAGAGCGCCTTGTCGATGTCGGCGAAGTTGCGGCTCATGCGAGGGCAGTAGTCGGCGAGAGGGCATCGCGTGTAGATGAAGGTCATCAGAACGAGCTTGCCTTTGAACTGGGCAAGGTGGATGGTGCGGTCGCTTTGGTTCAGGAGATGGAAGTCGGGGACGGTGTCGCCTGGCGTCGGAACGTGGTAGCTGACGGCGGGCTTGTAGTCGGGACGAGCTTGCGCGATGACGACGATGTCATCGAGTTGGATGTTGGTGTAACTCGTCGCCGTCTGGTCAGCGAGGACCTTCGCGGTAATGCGGTCACCCGGGTGGAGCTCGCCGGCGATGGTGGGGTTTTTTAGCCTGTAGTCCATCGTCATGGCTTCCATGAAGCCAGGAACGTCTTCCCCATCGAGTTTGACTGTGGCGCCGCTCACGGAGACGATCTTGCCGCGAATGGTGAAGGTCTTCGGTGGCGCATGGAGTGACAGTAGTTGTTGGAGGGAGTTCTCTTGCAGCCGATGAACAGAGCGAGGATTGCGAGGAGAAATAACGGCTTGCGGGGCACGGGTAGACTCCTGTGTCCATGATAATGGCAGTGGATTTGCGGGGGGTTCGATTGGTCGAACGTGGAAGAGCGGCAGCTCCGTCTTTGGGGTTGATGCACTTTGGGTTGTTGCTGGCGGGTTTGGGGACGGCGCTGCTGGGGCCGATTCTGCCCCTGCTGGCGCGGCAGTGGCACATGCTGGATTCGCAGAGTGGCCTTCTGATGATGGCGAAGTTCTGCGGCGCGTTTCTGGGCGGAGTGACCGTGTCGCGGAGACTTCGGCGAAGTCTGCTGGTGGGATTGGCGGCGGGGGCCGTGGGTTTTGGTGGGTTTGCCGATGGCTCCGGCGATGAGCGTGGGGTGTGTGGGGCTATTCGTTGGCGGGATATGGGATTGGGCAGATCATCACTTCGGTGAATATTCTGGCGGGACGGCGGTTCACAGCGCATCGCGGTTCGGCGTTGGCGTTGCTGAACTTCTCGTTCAGCCTGGGGGCGATGTTGTCGGCTTTGCTGTCGGCGTGGTTGCTGCCGCGGTTTGCGCTGCGTGGGTTGCTGGAGTGTTTTGCGGGGCTGTTTGGGGTGGGCGGCAGTTGCGCTGCTCCGTGCAGATGCAGACGGAACGATCTGAGACAGAGGATGTTGATGCGGCGAATCGGCAGGCGGAGCCGCAGATCGGTTTGAGCAGGCGGGTGTATGTTTATTTTGCGGGGCTGCTGGTGCTCTATGGCGGGCTGGAGACTTGCCTGAGCGGGTGGCTGACGACGTATGCTCTGCGCTATGGCGATAAGACGCTGGTGGTGAGCGAGTACACGACGCTGCTGCTCTGGATGTCCCTGACTGTGGGACGAGCGGGGGCCTCGGCGGTGATGTTGCGCGTGGGTGAGAAGACGGTGCAGCGATGGGGGATGGCGCTGGCGGCGGTGTTTACGGCGGGGCTGGCGATGGCGCATTCGGCGGTGACGATTGCGGGGTTTGCCGTGTTGCTGGGATTGAGCCTGGCGCCGTTTCTTTCCTGCGACGTGGGCCCTGTTGATGGCGGAGCGGCCGACTGCGCGGCAGGCAGGGATTGTGCTGGCCGTATCTGGGCTGGGTGCGGCGGCGCTGCCGTGGATGATGGGAGTGGTGTCGACGTGGGTGGGGTCGTTACAGGTGGCGCTGGCGCTGCCGTTTGCTGCGGCGCTGCGGGCTTGCTGGCCATGAGTTGGTTGGCGCCGAAGTCTCCAGTTGCGACTGACTGATTTTCCAACGACAGCGAGCGTATAACCGAGAGATGGATGGTGTGGAGTTGCTGCCGGTAGAGATTGCCGAGGCGCTGGAGCGGGGCGCGGTTGTGGTGACCGGGCAATCAGCGGGCGGCGCGGGCTTTGCGGCGGGCGTTCGACCGGCGGCAACCGTGAGTTGGGACGAGGAAGCTGGGAGCCGCCGCGAAGGTGTTGGCTTGGGACTGCGTGGATGGCTGCGCTGTGGCGTGGGCTGGTTATCGAAGGTAATGCGGCAGAGTCGCTGCTGAACCGGACGCAGGAGCATGCGGTGTGGCGGTCGATTCTGGAGGCAGATGATGGCTGGCGAGCCTGCAGACGGTGGACTCGCTGGCGGATATCGGCCGCCGAGGCATGGCGGCTGCTTTCGAGCTATGAAGGACGCGAGAGGCTGCGTGGGGCCGCGGGCGGTCCGGATACGCGAGGCGTTTCAGCGGTGGGCGCGAACATTCGAGCGGAGTGTGCGTAGCCGAGAGTTTTGCTTGCTTCGAGGCACAGTTGGAGGAGAGACTGGCGAGCGCGTTGGAGCGCGGATCGTCTCGACGCCTCCTGATGGGCGGTGTTGTGCTGGTGGGATTTGATCGGTTGACTCCTGCGCAGACGAGACTGGTGGACGCTCTGCGGTCGGCTGGAGTTGCGGTTGAGGAGTTGCGACTTGCGAGTTCAGGTGAGCCGCCGAATGCTGGTGGAAACGGCGAGATGAACACGAGGAGCTAGTCGTTGCAGCACGATGGGTGCGGCGGATTTCTGGAAGATAGACCGGAAGCCAAGATCGCGGTGATTGTGCCGGGGCTGGAGACGCAGCGGCGCGAGATCGACCGCGTGTTTCGCGAGGTGCTGGCGCCGGAGCTGGAGGATATTCGTGCGGGGAGCGACGATGGGCCGTATGAATTTTCGCTTGGAGTTGCGTCTGACCGAGACTGCCGATGGTTGCGACTGCGCTTGACCTGTTGCGCTGGGCGGAGGTGCGTTGCCGCTCGAGCGGGTGAGCGGGTTGCTGCTGTCGCCGTATTTTGCGATGATGGCCGACGAGCGTGGAGCGCGGGCGGAGTTCGACGCGTTTGAGCTGCGGAAGGCGCGAATGTTGCGGCCGGAGATTTCGACTGGATATCTTTGGATCACTCTGGTGGAGAGAGCGCAGCGAAGGCGAGGACTGTCGGGACTGCTGGAAGCTCTGCGCGCGATGCGGGCGATCGCGAATCGCATTCGCAGGGACGGGTTGCGGACGCTATGCAGAGTGGGCGGAGACGATGCGAGAGTTGCTGGAGGCTGCGGGTGGGGATCCGGGCTCGGGTGGAGAGCAGCGTGAGGTTCCAGACGCGGCGCAAGTGGGAGAGCGCGCTCGATGAGTTGGCTACGCTGGACTTCGATGGGATGCGGGTTGGAGTTCGCGGAGGCTGCTGACGGCCTGGAGAGGATTGCGCGGCAGACGACGTTTGCGCCGGAGTCTCATGATGCTCCGGTGCAGGTGATGGGACCGCTTGAAGCGGCGGGGGGAGCCTTCGACGCGGTATGGTTTCTGCGGGGTGGCGATCTGAGCTGGCCGATGGAGACGGCCAGCAGTGCGCTGCTGCCCTGGGCGCTGCAGCGCGATCTGGGAATGCCGGGAGCCGATGTTGCGCGTGACGCAGAGTATGCTCGGCGGATCACGGAGCGGATCGCGGAGCAGCGCGGAGACGGTGATCTTCAGCTTCGCACGAGAGTCCGCGGAGGAGAACAGCGGTCCTTCGCTTGTGCTTGCGGGGCTTGGACTGAAGGAAGTCGACGTTGCGGAGCTGGCGGAGGTATCCGATTGAGCGCGGTAGTGGTGCAGCTCGAAGAGATGGATGATATGCAGCGTGTCAGTTGCCGCCGGATGGCGTGATTCGCGGCGGAGCGAGGATTCTGGAATTGCAGGCGGCTTGCGGGTTTCGCGCGTTTGCGGAGCAGCGGTTTTGGGCGACGGAGCTCGAGCCGATAGAGCCGGGGATGGATGCGCGAGAGAGCGGCACGGTGGTGCATGATGTTCTGAAGCGGTTCTGGGATGGTGTGAGGACGCAGAAGCAGCTCTCGAGTATGACGATGGAGGAGCGCGACGAACGCTGGCGATGGTGCATCAGACGAGGCGCTGGAGGACGGAAGGATTCAAGCGCGACAACGTGGGATGCGGCCTATTTGCATGTGCATCGCGGCAGGTTGCAGCAGCTGTTGGCTGGTGGCTGGAGCTCGAGATGGAGCGAAGCCTGCCGTTCGAGGTGAGTCTGAGCGAGAAGGATTTCAACGATGTGCGGGTCGGGCCGCTGCGGTTGAATGTGCGGATGGATCGTGTCGATGAGGTCGAGGGCGGCGAGGTCCTGATCGATTACAAGACGGGCTTGGCCGACGCCGAATGATTGGCTGACGGAGAGACCGGACGCACCGCAGCTCCCTCTGTATGCGATTTTGTCGGAGGCCGAGCGGTTGAAGGGAGTTGCGTTCGGAATGGTTCGCGCCGGGGAGGGGCGCGTAATGAAGGGATACGCGGTGAGGGATGGCGTGTTGCCTGGCAGGCCGACCAGGATGAAAGAGGCGGCGACGCTTGAGGCTCAGGTCGATCGGTGGAGGAGGTGCTGGCTGCGCTGGCAGAGGAGTTTTATGCCGGCGAGGCGCGGGTGCGGCCGAAGAACTATCCGGCCACGTGCGCAGCACTGCGGGCAGAGAGTGCTTTGCAGGCTGGACGTGGCGTCGCTCTGAAGAGGACGAAGCTGAAGACGATAGAGCCGCCGACGAGGTGGGGCGTGGCTGATCTCTTTGTTGTTGCCTCAGGCCAGAATGCAGCGACAGCAGAAACGAGCGGCCCGCGGCCACCGGATTGGGAGGAACGCGAGCGTGCACTGGATATTCGACAGTCGTGGATCGTCGAGGCGCCTGCGGGATCGGGAAAGACCGGGCTGCTGATTCAGCGATATCTGAAGCTGCTTGCCGATGACAGCGTGGAGCTGCCGGAGCAGGTGCTGGCGATCACGTTTACCGTGAAGGCAACCGCGGAGATGCGAGAGCGCGTCCGAGAGCAGCTTGAGGCTGCAGTTCGCGGCGATTCGCTCGATGACTCTGAGTTTGCACGTGAGACGCGAGCGGCTTGCGCAAGCCGTTTTGGAGCGGGATGCACGGCTCGGATGGAAGCTGCTTGAGCATCCGCGCCGATTGAGATTCGGACGATCGATTCGGTGTGCGGAGAGATCGCGCGGTCATTGCCGGTGCTGTCCGGCGGAGGACGACAGACTCCGGTGGAGGATGCTAGGCCGATGTTTCGTGAGGCCGCCCGGCAGACGTTGATGCAGTTGGGCGGCAGCGATGCGGAGCTGGATGAGGCCCTGCGGACTCTGCTGTTGCATCGCGACGGAAGCCTTGCGGATTGCGAGCGATTGTTGATGGAGATGCTGCCGCTGAGAAATCAGTGGGGAGAGTTGGTGCCCCTGCTGGGACGCGCGGAGATGACCGATGAGTTTCTTGACGGCACTGTGTTGCCGCAACTGCAAAGAGCGCTTGAGGACGCTATATGCGCCGGGTTGACTCGGCTTTCGCAGGGCGTGCCGGCGGACATTCTGGCAGGGTTGGCAGCGCTTGCGGGTGAGATGGGCCATGCAGAGGGGTACAAGGACGAGCCTTCGCCGATTGCGATGTGTGCGGGGCTGCATCAGGCTCCGGGAGATGACCGCCGAACATCTTGAACGTTGGCAAGCCCTAATCCATCTGCTGACGACGGAAAAAGGCATTTGGCGATCCGGTTTCCGCAGCAACTGGCTGAAGTTCGAGGTGGAGAGGGATCACGCTACCCGTTTGAGAAGACCTCGTGGACGAGCTGCGCGAACACGACCGAGTGCTTGAAGAGATAAAGCGGATGAATCTATTGCCGCCTGCGGTGTATCCCGAGGAGCAGTGGAAGGTGGCGAAGGCGTTATTTCGCGTGCTGAGCCGTGCCTTGGTGGAGTTGCAGCTGGTGTTTGCACGGCGTGGGGAGTGCGATTTTGCTGAGCTGGGGCTGGTAGCGCGCGCTGCGCTGCGCCAGGAGGGTGCCGTCGATGAGTTGAACGCGGCGTTGGGAATGAGACTGCAGCATCTTCTGGTAGACGAGATGCAGGACACGTCGACGAGCCAGTATGAGCTGCTCGAGTTACTGACGCAGGAATGGGATGGGCAGAGCCAAACGGTGTTCCTGGTGGGCGACCCGAAGCAATCGATCTACCTGTTTCGGCAGGCGCGGGTCGAGCGTTTTGTTCGAATGATGAAGACGCAGATGCTGGGGGATCTGCCGTTGGGGACTTTGCGATTGACGGCTAATTTTCGCTCGCAACGTGAGCTGGTGGACGCGTTCAACGCTGATTTTTCTGTCTTGTTTTCGCGAGAGACCGGCCCAGAGCTTCGGAACAGGTTGCTTACACGGAGGTCCAGGCGGTCCGGCCTGCGGGACCCGGAGCAAAGACTGTGCTGTGGCATACCCAACTGCTGGATCCGGCAGAGGACGCGAAGAAGGAGCGAAGGCGAAAGGCGCAGCAAGAGGCAAAGCAGGTGAGAGCTGTCATCGAAGAGTGGCGCCGAGTGCCTCTGCCGCATTGGACGCAGCCAGCCATGGACGATTGCAATTCTGGTGCGAAGCCGAAGTGTTCTTGGCGATATTGTGGCAGAGCTGAAGGACGAGACCAAGGGTGAGATTCCCTTTCGCGCGGTGGAGATCGACCACTGGGGGAGCGGCAGGAGGTGCTCGGACCTGTTCGCATTGACGCGAGCATTGCTGCATCCGGCGGACCGCGTGGCCTGGTTTGCAGTGCTACACGCTCCGTGGTGCGGATTGGGACTCGCGGATTTGCATATGCTGGCTGGCGCGGACGATCCAGCATGGGCCGAACGCTGTGTGGAAGACGCGATCCGCGAGCGCGGAGAGTTGCTGAGTCGAAGAGAGCTGTGCGCGATTGATGCGTGTGTGGACCGTCTTCCAGGGCGCGCGTGCGCAGCAGAGTGAATCCACAACGGCGCAGTTAGTCGAGCGAATGTGGCGATCGCTGGGAGGAGATGCATATCTCAATGAGGCCGAGATGGCGAATGCACGGCGGTATCTGCGACTGCTGGATGAGGTGGAGGAGCAGGCGGCCTCGATGGATATGAGTCTGCTGAAGCGGCGGCTGGATGACTTGTATGCGGAGAGTCCGCTGGTTGCCGGAGCAGTGGATGTGATGACGATCCATAAAGCGAAAGGCCTGGAGTGGGACGTGGTGATCGTGCCTGGCATAGAGCGGAGGCCGCCGGTGAATCGGGAGAAGCTGCTGAATTGGAGCGAGATTGATCTGGGCGATGCTGGCGCGGCACAGATTATGCTCGCGCCGATTGCGGAGCGGGGTGAGGGATCGAAGGCGTTGAATGCCTGGCTGAGGAGCATCGGCAAAGAGAGACAAGCAGCCGAGAGAACACGGCTCTTGTATGTGGCGTGCACGCGAGCGCGAGAGGAACTGCATCTCTTTGCTTCGCCGAAGACGAAGGCTAGTGGGGAGATTGACCGGGAGTATGGAAGTTTGCTGGCGACTGCGTGGCCTGTGGCAGAAGAGCACTTTGTCATGGCCTCAACCGCGCAGCAGGATACGGCGAAGATGTTTATGATGTCGCTGCCTTTTGAGCCGGAGGATGCTGTGGAGGATGCTGGCTTCGACATCGCTGCGGCGGCGGAGAGCCAAACGGGCAGCGTGCGAGATTGTTGCGGCTGCCGCTGAGTTTTGACCCTGGAGCGCGGTTTGCGGTAGCTCGCCGACTTTCCTATGGTGGCGACGCGAGTGAACCCACGCGATTTGAGCGGCCTGAGGGGTCGTTCGAGGCACGCGCGTTTGGAAACGCCGTGCACGCATTTGTGGAGATGCTGACGAAATGCCTTGCAGATGGTGTGAGCGCGGAGAGTTTGCTTGCTGAGGTGGCAGGATGGACACCGCGGATTGCGACTGTGCTTCGGGGAGATGGACTCGCTCCGGCGGTTGTCGAACGGCTGGTGTGCGCGAGTGAAGACGGCGCTGAGCAATATGCTCGAAGGACGCCGAGGGGCAGTGGATCCTTGCAGTCTCACGAGGGAGCGACGAGCGAGTTTGCGCTGACGTGCTGGGACGAGGTGCGCAGCAGCGTGCGGCTGGATCGCGTGTTTTTTGCCGGCGCGACGCCCGTGTCGAGAGGGCGAAGACTATCTTTGGATCATCGACTACAAGACGGCGATGCATGGGCGCGAGGGGATGGAGCGATTTTCTGGCTCGACGAGCGCGCGAAGTATGAGGCGCAGTTGAACGCGTATGCGCGGACGATGGCGAGCGCGCGCGGACGACGGCAGATTACGCTTGGGGTTGTACTACCCGATGCTGACGCGGCTGGCGTGGTGGATGCCGCGAGACCACTGCTAGGATTACGTGATTCGTAGCGCATGTGGTGGCGGACGTCGGCGCCGCGCACCCAGAAGATGACGTCTTCGGCGATGTTGGTGGCGTGGTCGCCGACGCGCTCGAGGTTGCGTGAGATTATCAGCGCATTCAGCGACTGCGGAGTGAGTTCAGGCTTCTCCTTGATAAGATGAGCTGAGCGAGTAAAAGGCAGCGTCGTTCATCTCATCGACCTGGTCGTCCAGCGAGAGGACGGACTCGGCGAGTTCAGCATCGGCTTCGATGAAGGCCTGCAGCGCCTTGCGCACCATGGCGGAGGCGAGCGAGGCGAGTTTGGGGATATCGACCGGCAGATCGATGTTGGCGAAGGCACCCATCTCGCGAACGCGGACGCGATGTTGACGGCCTGGTCGCCGACGCGCTCGAGATCGGCGTTGATCCGGATGACGGCCAGGATGAAGCGCAGGTCGATGGCCATGGGCTGCTCCATGGCGAGGAGGTCGAGGGCCATCTGGTCGATCTCGCGCTCGAGGCGATTGATGGAGGGCTCGGCGCGGAAAACGAGCTCGCAGATGGAGAGATCGCGGGTGCGATAGGCCTCGATGGAACGCTGGATTGCCTGTTCGGCCATGCCGGCCATGATGAGCAATTTCTCTTTGAGGTCGTCGAGGTTCTGGCTGAAATTTACGCGCATCAGCCGAACCTCCCTGTGATGTAGTCTTCCGTCCGCTTGTCCTTTGGATTGGTGAAGATCTTATGGGTCGAGTCGAACTCGACCATCTTGCCGTTGAGGAAGAAGCCGGTGTTCTCGGCGACGCGCGCGGCCTGCTGCATGTTGTGGGTCACGATGACGATCGTGTACTGGCTCTTGAGCTGGAAGATCAGGTCTTCGATCTTCGAGGTGGAAACGGGGTCAAGCGCTGAGGCCGGCTCGTCCATCAGGAGAACTTCGGGGTCGACGGCCAGGGCGCGCGCGATGCACATGCGCTGCTGCTGTCCGCCGGAGAGGCAGCTCCGGACTTCTTCTTCAGATCGTCTTTGACCTCTTCCCATAGCGCAGCCTGCTTGAGCGATCGCTCTACGGTCTCGTCGAGAACGCGGCGGTTGCGGAAGCCGTTGAGCTTAAGGCCGCTGATGACGTTGTCGTAGATCGACATGGTAGGGAAGGGTTGGGCCGCTGGAAGACCATGCCGACGCGCCGGCGGATGTCGACCGGTGACGCGTCATTGTAGATGTCAACCTCTCCCATCTTGACTACACCGGTGGCGCGGGCGATGGGGTTGGTCTCATGCATGCGGTTGAGGCAGCGAACGAACGTCGATTTGCCGCAGCCCGAAGGGCCGATGAGCGCCGTCGCGTGGTTCGCGGGGATGTGCAGGTTGATGTCCTGCAGGGTGTGGGTTGTCCCTACCACGCGTTCAGGTCCTCAACTAGAATGCCGACTCCCACTAGCTTCCCCCCTTGAGTACGCCGCGGTTGGCAAAGATGCGAACAAGCGTGACGGACACCATAATCAAAACTATAAGTACCAGGGAGCCGGCCCAGGCGAGGCGGTGCCACTCGTCGTACGGAGAGATCGCATAGACGTAGATCTGCAGCGGGAGAGCGGCGATGGGCTCGTTCAGCTTGAGGCTCCAGAACTGGTTCCCGAGCGCTGTGAAGAGAAGCGGCGCTGTCTCGCCGGCGACGCGGGCAAAAGCCAGCATACATCCTGTGATGATGCCAGGCGAGGCTGTGCGAAGGCTGACGGAGAGAGCGGTGCGCCATTTGGGGACACCGAGGCCGAGAGCAGCCTCGCGAATGGCATGCGGAACCAGCGCCAACATCTCCTCGGTCGTCCTGGTAATCGTGGGCACCATCATAATGGCGAGAGCAACACCGCCGGCGAGCGCGGAGAAATGCTTTTGCCGCACGACGATCAGGGAATAGATAGAGATGCCCATCACGATCGAAGGGACTCCGTTGAGCACGTCCGCGGTAAAGCGAATGACGGTGCCAAGCGCTTTACCCCGGCCAAACTCTGCGAGGTAGACGCCCGCGGCAATGCCGATGGGAATCCCCATCAGGCTCGCAAGAACCAGAATGATACCTGAACCGACGATCGCGTTTGCCATGCCGCCACCCTCTTGCCCGACAGGAGCGGGAATATGCGTAAAGAACGCAAGGTTCAGGGAACTTGCGCCCTTGTAGATCAGGTAAAAGAGGATCGCGATCAGGGGCAGGATCACCAGGACCGTCGCAAGAATCGAAAGGAACCGTGATGAGGTAGTTCATCGCATTGCGGCGCGCCTTGTTATGCGCATGGACCTGTCTGAAGTCCGTCGGCCGGCGCGTGGAGTGCTTAATGGGTTGCGTGCTCATATCAGTGCACCCGTGCCGGGGCGTTACGCGTGACCGCCCAGACCATGAGGCGGGCAATCGCGTTGACCACGATGGTAACGAGGAAGAGCGCGAGCCCGATCTCGATCAGCGCGCTAAGGTAGAGGTCGCTGGTGGCCTCGGAAAATTCGCCTGCGATGACACTGGCCAGGGTATTGGCGGGGGAAACAGAGATTTGGCGATGTTGGGTGGTTGCCGATGACCATGGTGACGGCCATCGTCTCGCCGAGTGCGCGGCCCAGACCGAGCATGATGGCGCCGACGATGCCGATGCGGGAGTTGCGGAGGACGCCGATGCGGATCATCTCCCATCGCGTGGCTCCGAGGGCGAGGACGGCTTCGCGCTGGCTGTTCGGCACCGCCGTCATAATGTCGCGTGTGAGCGAAGAGATGATGGGGAGCACCATGATGGCAAGGATCATGCTCGCCGTGAGTAGACCGACGCCGAAGTTTGTCGCCGCCAAAGAATCCGTCCAGCCGAAGTACTTCGCGAGGAAGGGACCGAGGAATCGCGCATGATGGGCACGAGGACGAAGACCGCCCAGAGGCCGTAGACGACGCAGGGAATCGCGGCGAGCAATTCGGTGAGGAAGGAGATAGGAGCGCGCAGAGGCACGGGGACAGAGCTCAGTGAGGAAGATCGCGACGCCAAGGGCGAGCGGAACCGCCATGCAGAGCGCGAGCAACGAGGTCGCCAGAGTGCCGTAGATGAAGGGCAGCGCGCCGAAGTCACCGGAGACCGGGTCCCACGCCTCGCGGGTGAAGAACTTCCAGCCAAACGCGGCAAGGCTAAGCCTGGAGTGCACGACAAGAATGCCGAAGATGAAAAGGACGATGGCGAAGATGCTTAACGCGCACAGCAACATTAGGGCGGCGAAGCTGTTGTCGGCGAGCTGTCCGCTTCCCCGTTGTTCAGAAAGTCGCGAATCGAGCGACGGTCGACGTGCTGGGGGATACGCGGGGTCTGCCAGGGCCGGCAGTTGCAGCGCCAGGCTGGGCAAAGGCGGGGGCCAGGCTGGGACGACCTGGAGTCTCGTTCGTCAGTCATACGCGTAGAGGACACAATCTTATTCCTGTCTGATCGTCTCTTGGCGGATTGACACTATCTCGCGGCCGGATGGATAAAAAGCGCCGCGCGAACCTGAAAATGCAAAAATTCGCGCGGAGATTCAGCTTACTTGATATCGCGATGCTCTTGCGAACCATGTCCTGCACGTCTTCGGAAGCGGAGCATAGGTCAGGCCAGCAGCCTCCGCCTCGCCGTGATCCACATCCAGCCGAGGAAATCGACCAGAGCCTTGGTCTTGGCTGTATCAGTTCGAGTGAGTCGGGATCAGCAGCCAGGTAAAGCTGGAGATCGGATAGGAATCGGCACCCGGAGCATTGGTGATGGAGATGCGGTAGTCCGGTGGCATATTCTTCGCTGCGCCAGCTGCGGCAGCGGTGACGCCGTCGGTACTCGCCTTGAGGAACTTACCGGCTGAGTTCTTCACCAGCCGTAGGACATCTTGTTCTGCACCGCGTAGATCAGTTCGACATAACCGAATGGAGTAAGGGACCTGGCGAACCATGCCGGCGACGCCTTCGTTGCCCTTCTGGCCGATGCCCGTGGGCCATTTGACGGAGGCGCCCTCTGCCGAGCCCGCTGTTCCAGTCCGGGCGACCTTGGATAGATAATCAGTGAAGATGAACGACGTTCCGCTGCCGTCCGAACGATATACCGGCAGAATCGGTTTGTCCGGCAGGCTGACGCCCGGATTGTCCTTCGCGATGCGAGCGTCGTTCCACTTGCTGATCTTGCCGAGGTAGATATCGGCGATCACGTCGCCGGAGAAGTTCAGGTCCCTGCTCACCCCAGGGAGGTTATAGACCGGAACGACTGCGCCGAGGACGGTGGGAAGGGCGATTACCTTCACCTTGGCCGGAGCGATCTGCTGATCCGTCATGGTGACGTCACTGGCGCCGAAATCAACCGTGCCTTCGGTCACCTGGCGAATGCCGCCGCCGGAGCCGATGGGCTGATAGTTGATCTTCACATTCGGATGCGCTGGCTGTACTCGCTAAACCACTTCGAGTAGATGGGATTTGGAAAGGTGGCTCCGCTCCGTTGATGTTCTGGGCACCGGCCCCCACCGTGAACAGAGCCGAGAGCACCTGCTGCAATAACTTTCAATTTCACTCTTCCCCCTCGGAAAATGCATCGATTGTCACTGTTCAATGGATCACCTTTTAGTTTGAGGGCGAATTGTTACGGAGAGGTTACACGGGGATGAAAACGGCATTATTCCGTAGGAGATGCGGGAGATAAAGCCTTTGGCAAAGTGAATAGGAACGTGCTGCCGACGTTTAGCTCGCTTTCGGCACGAATGGATCCTCCGTGTGTCTGGACCATATGTGCGCGATCGCGAGTCCCAACCCTGTCCCCCGGATTCCCGGGAGCGGGCTTTGTCGACGCGGTAGAAGCGCTCGAAGATGCGGTTCAGATGTTCGGAGGCAATTCCCGGACCAAAATCGCGGACGCTGAACTCGACGGCTTCGATTGGTTCGGAGATCTCGCGCGCAGACGATGATCGACGGCAGTTCGGCTCGTTGCGGGCCTTGCCGTACTTGATGCCATTTTCGATGAGGTTGCTGAGCACCTGGAGGATCGCGTCGGTGTCGGCGACAACTTCGGCGGTGGTGATCTCGCCGATCTGGAGGACGGCCTCGGTGTCCTGGACGAGGCCGCTCATCGCCTGGACGGCTTCGCGCACCAGCACGTCGGCAGGAATCGGCACGGGTGCAGCTCCTGTTCGGATGATTCGACTCGCGCCATGACGAGGAGGTCCTCGGTCAGACGATTCATTCGGGTTGCGTTCTTGAGGATGGTCGTAGAGGAACTCGCGTGCCTCCTGGCTGAGCGAAGCTTCGTGGTCGAGCAGCGTTTCGACGTAGCCGCTGATGGAGGTCAGCGGCGTACGTAGTTCGTGCGAGACGTTGGCAACGAAGTCGCGCTGGGTGCGCTCCACCTGCTCGATGCGTGTGATGTCGTGCAGCACGGCAACTGCGCCGCCACCGGGCATCGGCGAGACTGTCACCTCGTAGATCCGGCCGGGGACCAGCGAGGTCGAGCGGCCTTCGCTGACGGTGCGTTGCTCGAGCGTGACTGCGGACGCACTCGAGCACACTGGGTCGCGGATGGTCTGGACCAGAGAATGGCCGATGCGCACGGCGCTGCCGGAGGAGGTGTCGGGACCAGCCGCTGCATGCGCTGATTGCTCCATCGAATGCGTCCGGCCGAATCGACGGCAACGATGGCGTTCTGCATGCTGTCGATCATCGCTTCGAGCTCGCGGCGGCTCTCCGCGGTTGCGTTGAGCGCGTGTTCGACGTGGTCGGAGGCCAGCGAGATGGCGCGGGCCAGACCGTCGAAGTCGCTATAGGTGGGCTCAATGACGCCGACGTGGCGCTCTGGAATCGCGACGGTGGACTGCTTCGAGACTGCTCGATGTCCTGCCGCACGGAACGCGCCAGCAGGAAGGCGTTGAGGCCGCCCAGCGACGATCAGGACCGCCACATCGAATACCCGCCTGGCGGATTGAACCATCATCCGCATTACGGCCACGAAGGCCAAGGCGATCGTTATGCGAATGAAAAACGAAAAGAAGAGACCACGCGTCACGAGTCTGCCCCTGCGCTAGGCGGCACGGCCTTGGGAATCTCGAAGCGATATCCGGCGCCGCGCATGGTCTTCAGATAGCGCGGCGTCTCGGCGTCGCCTCGATCTTTTCACGGATGCGCCGGACATAGACGTCCACGGATCGGGGAGTAACGAAGCGGGCATCGCCCCACACGGCGTCGAGCAGGTGATCGCGGCTGAAGACCCTGCCCGGATGACGAGCCAGATAGTCGAGAAGACGAAACTCGGTGGCCGTAGTGGTGACCAGTTCACCGTTGACCCGAAGCTGCATGGCACCGGCGTCGATCTCGACGTTCTCGAACTTGAGGACGGAGGGAGAGCTGGGCCGCTCGAACCGGCGCAGGACGGCCTTGACCCGGGCCACCAGCTCGCGGGTTGCGAACGGCTTGGTGATGTAGTCGTCGGCACCCATTTCGAGTCCGTGAACGCGGTCGTTTTCCGCTGCCCGGGCCGTAAGGAAGATGATGGGCACGACGCTGAGGGTGGGGTTCTGGCGAAGCCTGCGGCAGAGGTCGAGACCGTCGCCGCCGGGAACCATGATGTCGAGCAGAAATAGCGCAGGCGGCTGGCGTTCGGCATCGGGAAGTATCTGATTGATCGCCAGATAAGAGCGAACGGTAAAGCCAGCGCTTTCCAGATGATATTGCACCAGTCGCGAGATATCCGCATCATCTTCTAAAACAAAGATCGTCTGACTCAAATTGATAGACCTCGTGAAATTCACGATTTCATTAACGTCAGGTTATCGCAAGAATAACCTGAAGAATTGCGAACGTACGATGAATCGTGAATGCAGAACCCGAAACCCGAGCATCAACGTATACTCTAGAGGTAATTTTACGCGACTCGTGATCTGGCCGAACTGAATGAAACGAAACTCCAATCTCGTGCTTTGCGTCGACGACGAACTCGATTGGCCTCCAGATTCGAAAGATTCTGCTGGAGCGGGCCGGATATCGAGGTCCTGACGGCGCCGGACGGACCCTTCGGGCTGGAGATCTTCGCAGCCGAACCGGTCGAGGCCGTGGTGCTCGACTACTCCATGCCCGGGATGCACGGCGGCGACGTCGCCGTCAGGATGCGGCAGACAAAACCGCAAGTTCCCATCCTTTTCTTGTCTGCGTACATGGGCCTCCCCGTCGAGGTGACCTCCATGGTCGACACTGTACATGACGAAAGGCGAGGGACGCGCCTGTTCTGCTCGAAAAGTTGAGCAGCCTGCTTCAGCCGGTGAGCGCATCCTACTAGGCGAGGTGAGGCAGGGCTGTGAATCTAAGTCAGTTCAATAAGATTCTGCAGGCAGGTCTTTCTTCTTCCTGTGGTCGCGCTGCTGGTGGTCGCAGGAGCGCTCTACCTCCAGATTCGAACGCTAACGCAACCGTTAATCTCATTCAGGAGTCCGACGCCCGCATCTCCCAGGCGACCCTGGTGGCGAAACTGGTCGTGGACGAGGAGTCCGGCCTCCGCGGCTACGAGACCACCGGCGACCCCCAGTTTCTCCAGCCCTTCAACGATGCGGAATCGCAACTGCAGCAGCGAGATCCAAAATCTCGACAACATGGCCGGAGCCGACGCCGAACAGAAGAACGACCTCGTCGACCTGCGCGAGGAGCTTACAGACCTGGCGGGACGGCTTTGCATGCCAGTCATCAGCCAGGTCCGCGGCGGCGGCAAGGTCAACGACATCGACCTGAACCTGCACGGCAAGGCTTGATGGACAGCGTCCGTCACGACCTCAACGACATCATCCATAAGGCCGAGAACAATCGCACGCGGCGAATTGAGCTCTGGCACCAGCAGGTGCACACCATGTTGATTGGTTCTCTCTTTCTGGCACTGGTCATGGGAGTCCTGATCGGCCTCTTCACGCGTAATCGCCTGCACGCGGTCTCGGCCGCCTACCGCAACTCGCTGGAGATCCTCGGCCGCCGCGCGGAAGAGTTGTTCCAGTCCGAACAAAGATTGCGCACGACTCTGGACTCGATCGGCGATGGCGTGATCACCTGCGACGCCGAGGGGCGCATTGAGATGATGAACCCCGTGGCGATGGAGCTGACCGGCTGGACGCAGTCCGAAGCCAGCGGACAGCCGCTCGAAAAGGTCTTCCCATCGTCAATGAGGCAGCTCGCGAACCGGTGGAGACTCCGTCGCCAAGGTCAAACGGCTCAACCGCATCGTCGGCATCGCAAATCACACCATGCTGATCCGCAAAGACGGCACCGAGCTGAACATCGCCGACAGCGGCGCGCCGATTCGCAATCAGAAGGGCGAGATCACGGGCATCGTTCTCGTCTTTCGCGACATCACCATGGAGCGCAAGACGCAGGAGGCGCTGATTCCAATGAGAAACTTGCCGTCGCGGGACGTCTGGCAGCGACGATCGCACACGAGATTCATAATCCGCTCGATTCCGTCTCCAACCTGCTCTACCTCATGCGCAACGGCGCATCACAGGAGGAGTCAAGCCAGTTTATGGATATGGCCGAGCAGGAGTTGGCCCGCGTCACCAGATCAGCCGCGCGATGCTTGGTCTCTACCGCGAATCAAAGCGCCTGTGGCCGTTGACCTCAGGGAGATGCTGCAGGAGATTCTTCTGCTTCTAGAGCGGCGGCTGAGCCGACTGGGAGTCACCATCACGACCGATATGCCTAACGTCTATATCGGTCGCGGCGTTCCCTGCCGAGTTGCGGCAGGTCTTCACCAACCTCATTACCAACGCGGCCGAGGCCGCGAGCCCGGGAGGCAAAATCACAGTGAGCATCACGCCACAGACCGTCGGAGTCGACGCGACGGGCAACAAAGATGCAGGCCGGGTGCACTGGTGACCATCACGGACAATGGTACAGGCATCGCCGAGGAGATTCGAACCCACCTCTTCCAGCCGTCTTTACGACGAAGGGAGAACGCGGAACCGGCCTGGGACTCTGGGTCAGCCGCGGCATCGTCAATAAGCACGGCGGCACGATCTCGCTCGAAAGCGACACCAGCGAAGTCCCGCATGGCACCGTCGTTGAGCGTTTTTCTCGCGACGAATCCAACGATCAGCGCCGGTGGCGACTAGGCCGTCAGCGCCCGCAGACTGCTCGAAGACGAGTGCAGCCGCCTTCTCACACGCGGCGCGGTCGACATCGTAGTGGGTGACGAATCGGACCGCGTGCGGGCCGATGGAACTAACCAAAACACCCTTCCGTTTCAATACGGCAGTGAACGCCGCGGCATCGCCTCCGCCATTCTCTTCCCTGCCCCGCAGCCTGAAGATGACTATGTTTGTCTGGACTGCTTCGAGATCGATCTCCGCAGCTTTGGGTTGCGCTGCGACGGCTTCGGCCAGCAGACGCGCGTTAGCGTGGTCTTCAGCGAGACGCTTCGGCATCTCATGCAGAGCAATCAGGCCAGCCGCCGCAAGAACACCCGCCTGCCGCATGCCTCCACCCAGCGCCTTGCGATGGATGCGCGCCTGGTCGATCGCTTTCTTGCTGCCGACAAGCATCGAGCCAACAGGCGCGCCGAGGCCCTTTGACAGACAGAACATCACCGTATCGAAACCGCTGGTCAGCTTCGCCACACTGATGCCGAGCGCAGTAGCCGCGTTGAAGACGCGAGCGCCGTCGAGATGAACGGGCAGTCCAGCCTCCCTCGCCCCGGCCCAGATCTCTTCGAGCACCGACAGCGGCGTCACCGTTCCGCCGGCCATGTTGTGCGTGTTCTCGAGCACACCAGCGCGGTCTGCGCACGATAGTAGATCTTCGCGCCGATCGCAGGCTTGATCTGGTTCCAGGTCAGAATGCCTCGCTCTGCCGCAACCGTTCTCGCGAGGCAGCCGGAGAATGCAGCCATCATCGCCATCTCCCAGTCGAGCACATGCGATCTCGCCTCGCAGATGACCTCCTGCCCATGCTGTGTATGCAGACGAATCGCAATCTGGTTTCCCATCGTGCCCGTCGGGACGAAGATCGAAGCCTCGCGTCCAAAGACCTCGGCAGCCTCTTGCTCCAGGCGGTTGATCGTCGGGTCTTCACTGTAGACATCGTCGCCAACCTCGGCGGAGGCCATCGCCTCGCGCATGGCTGGAGTTGGACGGGTAACGGTGTCGCTGCGCAGATCGATCATGGTGTTCGTTCTCTCCGATTTTGTAGGTGCGTTTCTATTTTCTACGCCGCAGAAGGTATCAACAAACGGCTGAAGACCTCGTTCGAAGCCAGTCTGCCCCCGCGACGTCAGTCGGACGCAGTCGGAACTCAGCTCCAACAGACCCGCATCGCGAACCTCAAGCAGCGCAGGCATTGCATCCTGCAGCATCACCTCTGCCAAACTGCTCGCGCAGACGGTCGAGATCGACGCCCTCGTTCAACCGCAACCCAAGAAAGAGCGACTCCTCGAAAGCCTGCATCGCGACCGATAACGTCTGTCTCAGCCGTGCAGATAGCCGGCTGCGATTCGAGCAGAGGAAAGAGGCGTCTTTGCCGTCGGTAGCCGAGATACCCATCCAGATCGTCGGTGTTGGCGAACCGTGACGGCGTTCGCTCGCGGCACGCAGCATCGAGTATGCATCCAGGCCGAAGCCAATGTAAGGCTGGCGCAGCCAGTATCTGAGGTTATGGCGCGAACGATGACCAGGTCGCGCAAGTTGGAGATCTCATACTGGTGCACGCCGCCGCCTCCAGCGTAGTACACGCGTACTGATAGAACTCTGCGGCTTGATCTTCGCTTGGAACAGCAACCGCCCCATAGCGGGTTCCCTGCTCGAGCACCTCTCGGCCCGAGTCGTCGACTCGTCGTCGACCTCAAAGAGATAGACGCTGACATGGGGAGCCTCGCTTGCGACGGCCCGCCCCACCGAATACTCCCAGCTCTGTGCCGTCTGATGTGGAAGCCCGGCGATGAGATCCACATTGATCTCCGCGAATGCCAGCCGTCCGCACGCGCGCAAACTCCATTTCGCACTCTCGCTCCGTATGTAGCCGCCCGACAGCTGCGCTCTCTCGATCCACAAACGATTGCACGCCGAAGCTGATGCGATTCATCCTCTGCCGCAGCAACTCATCCAGCGTCTCATCCGCAAGCTGCCCAGGCGCACACTCAAAGTAATCTCCGCGTCGGGGGCAAGATCAAACTCACCGCGAACATGCTCGAAGATCTGCCGGAATTGTTGCGCGGACAACGAGGCTCGGCGTCCCACCGCCAAAGTAGACTGTATCCGCCGTTCGTGGCAGCAATGCGCCCCTTCCGGTTGTCGCTGCCTGCGCACCGCGTATCTCACGGCAAAGGCGATCGACATAGGCCTGCATGCGTTCTTCGCCGAAAACCCGGAGGCAAAGTTGCAGAAGGTGCACTTCGCCTTGCAGAACGGAACCGAGATGTATACACCGACAGGCCCAACCATTTGTACAGAGATCCTCCATCCAATTGTTTCATGGGAGACAGTGTTGTCCATGCCAGAGACCATGATCACGGTGTAACTTTAAACGAAAATTGCGACTCTGGTAGTTCGAGGTCAGGTTATGTCCCGCATTCGTTCCTCGCCACCGCACTCGCAGTCAACCTCGTTGCAGCAACCTTGCCGCTCGCAGCGCAGACTACACAGGCAGGCAAAATGCCTGTGTTGGTGGAGCTGTTTCCCTGGCGATGAC
>CAVWTI010000018.1:0-42289 GCA_963757855.1 uncultured Gemmatimonadales bacterium | reverse complement strand
AACCCGAGGCCCACGGGCGGCTCCCGAAGTGCCGCGATGAAACGGGTATGGAACGTGAGCGGCAGCACGAGCCCGCGAATGGCCTGGTCATCCACGGTCTCGACCAGCACGTCGGCGAAATCGAGCAGGCGCATCGCGCGAGCGTCGCGCCATCCGCCGACCGCAATGGCGTCACCCCGAAGAACGGCGCACTCGGAAAATCACGGGCGTATGCGGCCGCCGCCCACGCATTGTCGGTCGGTGAGCCAAGGTCGATCAGCGCCGCGTCAACCAGCCCCGCGTGAAAGGTCTGCGCCAGCTCGGCCGCGGTCCGCACGATCACCAGGCGCGCACGCCGTCTCGGGAACGCCGCACGAGCCAGCGTGCGCACCCGCTCCCGCCGGCGCGTACACTGCGATACAGGGAAGCGCCGCCGCCGTGCCTGCAGGTCCCGGCATTGGTCACGCCATGGGATCGGAAACCGTCGCCCCGGCCCGCGTCAGCACGCGGCGGGCGTTCTCATACGAGATCCGCTTGGCGGCGTCGCCAAATGTCGCCCACACGCACGCCGTGATCCCCTCAGCCTCCTGCGGCACCGTATCGGCAGGCGCGCCCGGGTCCAGCTCCATCAATAGAAGTGGCAGACTTTGTGGATCAGCCGGCCACGGAACCGAAAATACCAGTCGATCGTGTCGATCGGCGCGCGGACTTCCAGGCCCGTGAGCCCTGTTCCTCGCGACTTCGCGTAGCGCCGCCGCATCGGGCTTCTCGCCATTCTCGACGTGCCCCTTGGGAAATCCCCAGTTCCGGTAGCTGTCGCGGATCAGCAGGTAGAGCGGCTCCGCGCCCACTCGCGCGAAACACCACGCCGCCGGCCGACGTTTCATCGCGCGGCGCCGCGCGTTGCCGCAATGCGGGCGACCGATTCTTTCGCTTCGTCACTCGCGGACGTCCGTGGCGAGCGTGGCGCGCCCTCGATGAACTGCCTGACGACGGGATCCTGCGTTTGGCGGATTTCGTCCACGGTGCCGACCTGCCGCACGCGCCCTTCATAGAGCATGGCGATGCGGGTGCCGACCGAGTACGCGCTCCGCATGTCGTGCGTGATGACGATGCCGGTGACGCCGAGCTGGCGCTGCATGCGCACCATGAGCTTGTCGATCACGGCACTGGTGACGGGATCGAGCCCTGTCGTGGGCTCGTCGTAGAGCATGTATTTCGGGCGCAGCGCGATCGCGCGGGCGATGCCGACGCGTTTGCGCATACCGCCGGAGAGTTCGGCCGGGAGGTACCGCCGGACTCCGGGAGGTCGACGAGTTCCAGCGCTTCGTGACGCGCGCGACGATCTCGGCTTGCGTGAGATTCCGGCCTGCTTCGCAGACCCATGGCGACGTTCTCGTTCATCGTGAGCGAGTCGAAAAGCGCGGCGAACTGAAAGACGTACCCGATGTGCGACCGAAGCGAGTAGAGCTCGCGACGCGTGCAGCTTGGGACTTCGAGGCCGTCGACGATACCGTGCCCGCGTCGGGCTCGAGCAGGCCGACGATGTGCTTGATGGCGACGCTACTTGCCGGTGCCCGAATAGCCGATGATCGACCATGGTCTCGCCCTCGCGGACATCGAGGGAGAATCCCTCAGGACGTGCTGGGAGCCGAAGGATTTGTAGACATTGTGGAGCGAGATCATCGCGAATATGCAGCGATGTCCTTCGGCCGCGAAAGGCGACGCAGCAACGCTCAGGCTAGTGTCACAGCAGGATCAAAGCACGCAGCACACAAGCGTCCACTTTGCCAAAGCTGGGCCGGTCGCAACTGTGTGCAACCGGCCCTCGTGACAAGCTCCGAACGGCTCCTGCGCGTCACTGGGACGGCCGTACCTGCGCCGCAACTCGCCGGATCGCCGTTGTCCCTGTCGCTACGCGGCGAAGCTCCCGAGTGCCCGGCCCACGTCCCCCTCGCGCAACCGCTTGAGTGCACGATCGCGAAGCTGGCGGACGCGTTCGCGGGTGACGCCGAGCATGGCGCCGATCTCCTCCAGCGTGTGTTCCCGCCCGCCCTCGAGGCCGAAGTACAGCCGCAGCACTTTGGCATCACGCGGCGGGAACGTGCTCAGCGCCTGCTCGATCTCGTCGGTGAGGAAGCGGTTCATCGCTTCTTCTTCGGCATCGGGCATTTCGTCGGCGACGAACCGCTCGATCAGCGAGCGATCGCCTTCGGGATCCATCGGCGCGTCGAGCCGCACGTCACCGGTGTTGAGCGCGGCCAGCGACTGCACGACATCGACCGACAGGCCGGTGAGTGCGCCGAGCTCGTGCGGATTCGGCTCGCGGCGCATTTTCTGCCGCAGAATCTCGCGGCCTTGATGATGCGCGAGAGATCGGCCGTGCGATTGAGCGGCACGCGAACGGTGCGCCCCTGCCGCGCGAGCGACGAGAGGATCGCCTGGCGAATCCACCACACGGCGTACGAAATGAACTTCACGCCCTGATCGGGGTCGAACTTCCGCGCGGCGGTGAGCAGCCCAACGTTGCCCTCGCCGATGAGGTCGATGAGGGGCAGGCCGCGGTTCTGGTATTTCTTGGCCACCGAGATCACGAAACGCAGGTTGCGCTTCACGAGCTCCTGCAGCGCATCGGGATCGCCGGCACGGATCCTTCCGCGCGACCTCGATCTCCTCCGTGCCCTTGAGCAGCGGATAGGTGCTGACCTCGTAGAGATACTGGTCGAGGATGTCGCGCTCAGGCTCGCTTCGGCGCGATACCGGAGGGCGCAGCGGGACCGCGCGGCGGCGAGCGGTCGCTTTCGGCGGAGGAGGGGTCTTGATCGGCAGCGGGGGTGGCGGCGCCGCCGTTGCCTTGGCGGCCGCGCCCTTTGCGGGGGCTGGCCGAGGCACCTGACTTGGCGACCTGCTGGAGATCGGGCATGATGGATGGTCCTGACTATGCGTTCAAAGGATGGCCGTTTTCGGGGACTCCCGAGCGGCTACCGAAACGACGAGACCGGCGCGATCGCGAACAATTGTGTGGACGGTCGTGCAAGATACCGGCCGAGCAAAAATCCGCCAGTAGCAGTGAATTGACACCCGAGATACGCACTAATAGGTTCAAAGGTTCCTTAAGATTTTTTACGCTCTGCCGCGACAAGAGTCGTGCCGCTGGTGCGCGTGACGGTAGTCCCGGCATTGGTGCAGAGCCTGCGGTGCGGCGCCTTCGACGATCGATCGGAAGCGTGATGGAGTTGGCTCGGACGGACGCGGTTCTGGATGTCGTTCGTGATTGGGCTGTGATGCTTTTGGCCAATTCTGAGCGCGCGCGTGCGCGCGTCGAGAGTGAGATGGTATGAGGGGCTGTTAATCGGTGTGAGCTGCACGACCGGCGGTGCTGTGAGTGGTACTCTGGTGACCCGCTGATCGTTGAGAGGTCGGAGAGCGGTTCGTACGCGTTCGGGGTAGTGTTGACGGGTCGGTGTCGGTCGGTAGGCGTTGTGAGGAGAGTGGGGGGCGTAGCTCAGTTGGGAGAGCGCGTGAATGGCATTCACGAGGTCAGGGGTTCGATCCCCCTCGCCTCCACTCCCTGCTTCTGGGACGCGGTGCCGGTTGTGCGTGACGAGCGGACAGTGTGCTGCAAGAGCCATGCATGAGCAGGTGGCACGTGTGTCGAAGGGCTCGGGCGGTTAGCTCAGTTGGTTAGAGCGCCACGTTGACATCGTGGAGGTCACAAGTTCGAGTCTTGTACCGCCCATTTACATTGATGTTGGTGTCAGGTCTTGATGTCTGTAGCAGGTGATCCAGGCAGGTAGCGGCAGGTTGAAACCGCGGAAAAGATATTGGCCGCGTTCACCGCCCGCACGCAGTAGCAGATTTGTGATCTGATAGTCAATGAAGGTGTAGTGAGAACGTCGTAAGCGCCCGTAGCTCAACTGGATAGAGCATCTGACTACGGATCAGAAGGCTGGCGGTTCGACTCCGTCCGGGCGCGTAAAGCGAAATATGACGTGTGGTTGGACGGCGTGGCTCCGGTTGCAACGGGCCACGCCGTTCGCTTTTTGCCGGAAGCGCCGCGAAAGGGTACGCCGCCGTCGCGAAGAAATGTCATGGTCAGAACGCGCGAGAGACACAGTGCAGCTGTGGCTACGCGCACATTCAAACGATGTCCGACATGTTGCGGACCAGATGAGAAGTTGCCAGCCGAGGCATTCTACCGGTCAGCATCGAGGTCGGACGGCCTCAGCTCACAGTGCCGTGAGTGCCACCACCGGGTGCAGCGTCGATACTATGCGCGTAACGCCAGGACCGAGCGGTCGCGGACACGCCGCCGGAAGAGGTGTCTCCGCGACCAGAATCGTGCTTGGGTGCTACAATATTTGCAGGCCCACCCGTGTGTCGATTGTGGCGAGAGCGATCCAGTCGTGCTCGAGTTCCACCACGTACGGGGCGAGAAGCATGACGCCGTGGCGTGTATGCTGCGCGATCACGAGTGGTGGAGGATCGCCGAGGAAATTGACAAGTGCACCGTCTTATGCGCTAACTGTCATCGCCGCCTGACTGCTTCGGAGCGGGGGCACTATCGGTCGGCACGCCGCGGTCGGGCAGGTGGGATCCAGCAGGAGGGTGACGGCCCAAATGGGCACTATCCCACTGTTAAACAACCGCCATTGATGTAGCTTTGTGTCACGCGTCCCCCACCAGGGACGCCTGCAGCACTACCGATCCTTCGGGGCGTAGCGTAGCCCGGTAGCGCGCCTGCTTCGGGAGCAGGAGGTCGCTGGTTCAAATCCAGTCGCCCCGACTCAACTATCTGCCGGCGCCCCCTGGATTCCCCAGGTGGCGCCGGTTTGTTGTTTCGGCGCCCCGCGATCCGTCTCAACGATCCCGATACCCTTGGCGTTCATCAGGACGTAGACCGTTGGTGCGGCCGGGATACTCCCCCGTTCAGCCCGCGGGATCCATGGCAACCCAACCGTACGGAGTCCCGGAAGATGGGACCGTATTCCCAGATACGTGGAGCCGGTTCATTTTGCTTTCGAGACACCTGACCTGAAGGAGCCATCATGACGACCACACGCGTTGCCGGCACGCTCGTATTCTCCGCCGTGCTGCTCGCCGCCCCATTGCTCGCGCGGTGCCAGGGGAACAGTATGGCGGGCATGAACGGCATGGACATGGGTCATGAGATCGTGATCCCGGACGGCGCCCTGTTCACCAAGCCCGACGTCGAGTTCATGCAGGGCATGATCGCGCACCACTCCCAGGCGATCGTCATGTCCCGGATGGCCGAGTCGCACGGCGCCAATCCGCAAGTGCTGAAACTGTCGAACAAGATCGACCAGTCGCAGGTGGCGGAGATCGGTCTCATGCAGGCCTGGCTCGCTCGCAACAACCAGTACGTCCCCGACACCGCGTCGTGGCACCACGTCATGATGACGGGCATGCTCACCCCCGCGCAGCTCCAGGAGCTCGACGCCGCCCGAGGCGTCGACTTCGACCGCGCCTACCTCCGCCTCATGATCCAGCACCACGCCGGCGCGCTGAAGATGGTGAACGACCTCTTTGCCGACCCGGCCGCAGGACAGGAGGTCGACGTCAACGTGTTCGCCAATGACGTCGTCACCGCACAAACCGTCGAGATCGGCATCATGGAGCGGCTGTACGGAGAGTTGCCGCCCAAGTGACCCGCCGCAGTCGTTGTACCAGCAGTCGTACCAGCCCCTCCACACCCGCCACCGGAGTCCGATTCGATGCGTAGTTTTCGCAGTTCATGGAAGCTGATAGGCCTCATCGCGACCGCCGTCGCACCGGCGCTCGCGTCAGCCCAGTCGTATCCGAGCACCAGCGACCCGCGCGCCAACCTCAAGCCGGGCCGGTTCGACGCCGGCACCGCGGAGAGCGGCATGCACCTCGTGTCGTTCTCGCCCAAGCCGCCACAGTTCGACTCGGCGCGCGGCCTGACGTTCATCAATTCTGACCTGGCGTTCGGCAACTCCCACTACGCCTACCAGGGCAACTTCGCGGGCTTCACGATCTGGGATGTCAGCAATCCGGCCAAGCCCGTCGTGGCGTCGGTCGTGGAGTGCATCACCTCGCAAGGCGACCCGTCGATCATCGGCAACCTGCTCTTCGTCTCCGCCGAAGGCGCCGGCAATCGCAATGACTGCGGCAAAGGCGGCGTGCAGGACCCCAAGGACCACATGGCCGGCGTCCGCATCTACGACGTCTCCAACCCGGCCGCGCCCAAGCTGATCAAGAACGTCCAGACCTGCAAAGGCTCGCATACGCACACCGTTATCCCGAGTCCGACGGACCCCAAGGTCATCTATCTCTACGTCTCAGGACAACAGGCGGCGCGACCCGCCACAGAGCTCGCCGGGTGCAAGAACGGCACAGACCCCGCGGACCCCACGAACTCGCTCTATCAGCTCGACATCATCAAGGTGCCGCTCGATCACCCCGAGCAGGCCGCGGTCATCCCCGGCGCGCGCATCTTCACCGGTCTCGACGCGTCCCCGGATTGCGTCACGTTCTGCGCCCCGGCGGGTGAACGCCGCCCCCCGGCAAACTACATGTCCCGCGGCGCCGCCAAGGAAGACTCGGCGACGCTCGCCGCCGTGGTGCACACGGGTCCCCACAACTGCCACGACGTCACGGCCTACCCGGCCTACCACCTGCTCGGCGCCGCCTGCTCCAGCCACGCCATCCTCGTTGATATCTCCAATCCGGAGCACCCGGTACGGCTCGCCGCCCTGACCGACACCAACAACTTCCAGGGCCGGCACACCGCAGGGTTCAGCAACGATGCCCGGAAGTCCCTCTGGACCGATGAGTGGGGCGGCGGCACGGGCCCGATGTGCCAGGCCGGCAGCATCATGGAGCTCGGCGGCAACACCATCATCGTCGAGAGCGCGGACAACAAGAAGATGGTCCAACACGCCTACTTCAAGCTGCCCGCCGCGCAAACCGCACAGGAAAACTGCGTCTCGCACAACGGAGGACTCATCCCGGTGCCGGGACGCGACCTCTACGTCCAGGGCTGGTACCAGGGCGGCATTGACATCATGGACTTCACCAACGCGGACCATCCGTTCGAGATCGGCTACTTCGATCGCGGCCCGATCGACCCGCCCAACGATACGTCCAAAGCCAGCGCGCGCTCACGCTACACGATCGGCGGATCATGGGGCGCCTATTACTGGAACGGCTGGATCTACTCGTCGGAGCTCGACCGTGGATTCGACGTCCTGGAGCTGACACCCGGCCCGCAGCTCTCCGCGAACGAGATCGCCGCCGCCAAGCTGGTGACGATGAAGGAGTACAACCCGCAGAGCCAGCCGAAGCTCGTCTGGCCCCCGGCCTTCGTCGTGGTCCGCTCGTACCTCGACCAGCTCGTCCGCAACAACGGCCTCGCCGCCGATCGCACCACCGCGATCTCCACCGCGCTCGATGCGGCGGAGAAGAAGAGCGGTTCGGCGCGTGCCACCGCACTCACCACGCTCGCGAAACAGGTGGACCACGACGCGAACGGCGCGTCCGACGCGCCACGGGTGAAGATGATGTCGGGCGCGATCAAACAGCTCGCGTCGGCATCGAAGTAACTGCCGGTGTAACTATGGAACCGCGGCGTAAGCGCCGGCGGCAGCTAGCGGCAAAACGAAAGGCGTCCGGTCTCCGGACGCCTTTCGCTTGTCTACCCCAACAGAGCTCGGGCTGCTCGCTCGACGCGCCTCTATTCCCTAGGCACCGCTTCTAATGCCCCCGTCCCGAGTCCACAGCACCAGCGCCCCGCAGTTCGCCGCGTCGCGCAGCTCGGCAGGCACCGCCGCGGGCCGGGCGTACAGCTCGATCCCAACGAGTTGCTCGGCGAAGATCTTGTCGAGATCGGGCGGCTGCGCGCCTGGGAACGGATAGATCCGCTGGCCGTCGCGCACCACCGCCGCGTAGCAGGGCGGTGCGCGCCGCCGGTGACCGCAGCGCCAGTCGTGACTCTCCGTGCGGCCCAGTCACGATGACCGCGCCCGCATCCATCTTGAGGAGATTGGCCAGCGGACGCCCGGACGCGGCGTCGAGCTGCGCGCGGGTGAAGAACTTGCCCTGCGCCTTCGTGCGCCGCGCATCCAACCCCGCGAACTTCAGGTCCGTCGGTTGTCCCTTCGCCTTGGCCGTATCCGACACCAGAACGGGGATGAGCTCGAGCTGGAGAGGCTGCTGGATGTTCCCCCCGCTATTGAAGTTGTCGAAATACGCCTGGTATCCATGCGCGACCGCCTCGATGATGTGCCCGCCATCGAGCAGGTCGGGCACCACCACGATGCCTGCGGAATCCGTATTGCCAGCCTCGATGGTGTGATCGATCGAGACCGCCGCGCCCCGGATGGACGTCGTGTCACCCGCCCGGTGCAGACGGATCACGAAATCACGGGAGTCCTGGGCTCCAGCCACACTGGCCGGAATCACCACGGCGCCGGCAAACACCAAGCAAAGAAGTCCTGCGGTTCGCATAGGGATCGGGTTCGGATTACGTGTTGTGTGGGTGATGATGCCTTATTCCCAAATCTCACCAAATACGCGTGATCCCGCCGGTCCGCTGATCAAGAGGTGCCCGTGAGTAGGTGCCAGTGAGTAGGTGCCAGTGAGTAGGTGCCAGTGAGTAGGTGCCAGTGAGTTCGCCCAACAACCCAAGTCTCCAGGCGCTTCGCCAGTACGCGATCACACGCAGCCTGTTCAAGCCCACCACGCTGCAGCGAGCGATCGCGCGCCTGGGCTTCGTCCAGGCTGACCCCATGCGCGCACCCGCTCGGGCCCAGGATCTGATACTCGCCCACCGCGTGAAGGACTACCGCGCCGGTGACCTCGAGCGCCGCTACCCTCGGCTCGCCCTCGAAGAGACGTTCTTCATTAACTACGGGTTCTTACCCCGGGAGACCGCGACACTCCTCCACCCGCGCGACGCGCCTCGTGGGTGGGACGCGAAGATGCGGGCCCGCGCGGCAGACGTGCTGGCCTTCGTGCGCGAGCACGGCCGCACGTACTCCAAAGACGTGCAGGCACACTTCGATCACGGCCGGATCAAACGCTGGGGCGGCAACCTCAATGTCAGCGCGCATCTCCTGGAAGGCCTGCACCACCGCGGACTCCTGCGCGTCGCACGCCGCGCGTCCGGCACGCGCGTCTATGAAGCGATCGAGCACGCGCCGCAGGATGACTCCGAGAACGGCCGCCTCACCCGCGCGGGCGTACTGCTGGACGTCGTGGTCCACCTCTACGCACCGCTGCCCGCCACCAGCCTGCGCTATCTGTGCGCCCTGCTCCGCGCCGGCGCACCTCACCTGGCCGCCGCGGTACGCGAGATCCAGGCACAGGCCACATCGCGCTATGCACATACCCAGTTGGACGGCGTGACGTGGTTCTGGCCCCCAGCCGAGAAGCCCAGGACCGCCCGGAATGGAATCGGCGACGAGCTGCACTTCCTCTCACCCTTCGATCCCGTCGTCTGGGACCGCCGGCGCTTCCGAATGTTCTGGGGCTGGGAATACAAGTTCGAAGCGTACCTGCCTGCCCACAAACGCCGCATGGGCCACTACGCCATGCCAATGCTCTGGGGCGAACACATGCTCGGCTGGGCCAACCTCAGGCTGGCCGGCGGCAAACTCCACCACGCGCTGGGATTCGCCCGAGCCCGGCCCCGTGACGGCGCGTTTCGCCTCGCCCTCGACGAGGCGCTCCACCAGATGCAGTCGTTTCTGGCGGGGCGCCCGAAAGTGTGAGACCGCGTGCCCGGCGACGCGGAGCCTACGCGCGCGTCGCTACGCGTGCGCCGCCACGAGTACTTTGTCCAGTGTGATGGGGAGATCGCGGACCCGCACGCCCGTCGCGTTGTACACCGCGTTGGCGATGGCGGCCGCCACCCCGGTGATCCCGACCTCGCCGATCCCTTTCACACCGATCGGATTCACGTGAGGATCGTTCTCGTCGATAAACGTGACATCCAGCGTGCCGACATCGGCGTTGACCGGTACATGGTATTCCGCGAGGTCGGCGTTGATGTAGCGGCCGGTGCGCGTGTCCACGAGCGTCTCTTCCTTGAGCGCCATACCGATGCCCCAGACGATCCCGCCGTACAGTTGGCTCAACGCCGTCTTGCGATTCAATATCCGCCCGGCACCGTACGTCGCGGTGACGCGCGCGACCCGGATTTCGCCCAGCTCACGATCGACCCGCACTTCCGCGAACACCGCGCCGAACGCGTACATGGAATACTGTTTCTTCTCCTCCCCGGGCGCGGCGTCCATCGTCGCCACGATGGCTGATCCGGGTGCCGCCGCAGCACGGCTTCGTAGCCCTCTCCTCGCGAGGGATCACTCGCGAGATACAATCGCCCATCGGCCGCCCGCACATTGTCCGCCGCGACCGCGTGGAGTGGCGAGTCTTCGTCACCAACCGCGAGTTCGGCGAGACGCTGCCGGAGCGCGCGACAGACGACGTGAACCGCCGACCCCGTCGACGCAGCGGTTTGCGATCCACCCGACACGGGGCTCGGCGGCATCTCCGAGTCTCCCAGTTCGAATCGCACGCGGTCCACGGGAAGGCCGAGCGCATTGGCCGCCACCTGGGTCATCACGGTGTACGTGCCTGTGCCGATGTCCTGCGATGCGGTCTGCACCAGCCCGCGCACGCTGCCCGCACCATTGACGCTGAGACGCGCGATCGCCGATGCCTTCCCCCGGTTCGTCGGGTAGACCGCCGTGGCCATGCCGTGCCCGATGAGCACATCGCCATCGCGAAGTCCGCCGGGTCGGCGGTTCCGGTTGGCCCAGCCGAACCGGTCGCCCGCCATCCGATAGCACTCGCGCAGTGACTTGCTGCTCCATGGCAATCCCTTCTCGGGATCGGTCTCCGCGTAGTTCTTGAGGCGAAGTGCGACAGGGTCCACCCCCAGAGCCACCGCCAGCTCGTCCATCGCGCTTTCCAGAGCGAAAGTGCCGGTCGCCTCACCCGGCGCGCGCTGAAATGTCGGAGTACCCAGATCGAGCTTCACCAGGCGGTGGGCGGTCGCGATGTTCGGCGACGCATAGAGCATCCGCGATTGCATCGCGGCGGGCTCGAAGAAAGTCCTCGAATCGCGAGGTATGCGATGTGCTCTCGTGCCGGATCGCCGTCAAGGTGCCATTGCGCCGGGCGCCAAGCGCGATCCGCTGCTCGGTCAGTGGCCGCGCGCCCACCGGTCCGAACATCTGCCGCCGCGTCAGCACCAGCTTGACCGGGCGTCCCACCACGCGCGCCGCCATCGCGGCCAACGGGACGTGAGACCACACCGAGCCCTTGCAGCCAAAACCCCCGCCAATGAAGTAGCTCAGGAGATGGACGTTCTCCGGCGGCACATTGAGCGTCCTGGCCATTGTATCACGATCGCCTACCACGTACTGCGTGGCATCGTAGACCGTCAGATGGTCCCCGTCCCACATTGCGATCGTCGCGTGCGGCTCCATCGGATTGTGGTTCTCGATCGGCGTCGTGTACGTGTTCTCGATCCGGACATCCGCACTGGCCAACCCCGCCGCCACATCCCCGATCGACGAATCCGGCGTCCGGCCCATGCTCGCCGCCGGCTGGTAGCGCCCCCCCCGGGCAGCATCCATGGCGATGAGCGGGGACGCCGTCGCGTACGTCGCGTGCACGCGGTGCGCGGCGTCCGTTGCATGCTCCAGCGTGTCGGCGACGACAACCGCGATCGGCTGCCCATTGTAGCGCACCACGTCGTCCTGCAACAGCGTCAGCACCCGGCGCGCCGGCGGATCGGGCGTCTGCGGCGGCAGCCGCGGCGCGTTTCGATGTGTCATGACTGTGAGCACGCCAGGCATCCGCTCCGCTTCGGTGGTCGCGATACTCACGACGCGGCCGGTTGCGACGGTGCTCTGGACGATCACGGCGTGCGCGATGTTGGCCGTCGGGATCTCCGCCGAATACCGGGCCCCGCCGGTGACTTTGAGCGGGCCATCCACCCGGTCCATGGGCTCTCCGACCGAGGCGGCGTGCGTGCTCGACGTGGTCATGCCATCGCCGTGACGGTCGTCAGTGCGCGCACAACCGTGCCAATGGCCAGCTCGATCTTGAAGGCGTTGTCGCGATACCCCACTGCACCGCTCAGTGCACGCTCTGCGGCCGCCCGATAAGACTCCGGTGTGGCGGGACGGCCGGCCAGCATACGTTCCGCCTCGAGGCTGCGCCATGGTTTCGTTCCGACACCGCCGAGCGCGATGCGCGCGTGCCGGACCGTCTCGCCATCGAGATCGAGGGCGACGGCCGCAGACGCCAGCGCGAAGGCGTACGACGCACGATCCCGCACTTTTCGATAATGCGACCGCCGAGCCCACGGGAGCGAGGGCACGTCGACGGCCGTAATCAGCTCACCGTGGCGCAGCACGCTGTCCCGCTCGGGCCGGTCGCCCGGCACGATGTGAAACTCCGTCACAGGCACGGTGCGCTCGCCGTCCACGCTGCGAATGCGGACGACGGCCCCCAACGCCGCCAGCGCGACCGGCATGTCGCCGGGACTCGTCGCGATACACCGGTCGCTCGTACCGAGGACGGCATGCATGCGATTGTGACCGTGCATTGCCGGACACCCGGACCCGGGCACACGCTTGTTGCACGGCATCGCGGTGTCACGGAAGTAGTAGCACCGGGTCCGCTGCATGAGATTGCCGCCAACGGTCGCCATGTTGCGTATCTGCCCGGATGCACCGGCGAGCAAAGCCTGCGCCAGCACAGGGTACCGGCCGGAGACAAGGGTACTCCAGGCCAGGTCGCTGTTTCGAACGAGCGCGCCGATCCGAAGCGTGCCGTCCGGCAGCTCGGTGATCGCCGAAAGCGCCGGCTCATGCGTAGCCAGGCCGTTGATGTCGATGAGCCGGTGCGGTGCCGCGACGCCGAGTTTCATCAGATCGACCAGCGTGGTTCCGCCCGCGACGTACGCGCTGAGCGCGTCAGCGCCGTCGCGGATCGCCTCGGCCGCCGTCGCCGGCGCCCTGTAGTCAAAGGATCGCATCAGTCATCCCCGTGCCACCATGCGAACGGATTGGATGGCGGCCACAATCCCCGGATACGCGCCACAGCGGCACAGGTTGCCGCTCATGCACTCCTTGACGTCGGCGTCTGACGGCCCGCAGGGCTCGCGGAGCAGGGCGGTCGCGGACATGATCTGGCCAGGCGTGCAGTAACCGCATTGAAATCCGTCATGCGCGACGAATGCGGCCTGCATAGGATGGAGCGTCCCGGGCCGGCAGACCCTCGACGGTGGTGATCGCGTCGTGCTGATGCATGACGGCGAACGTCAGGCATGAGAGTTGGCGGCGGCCGTTGATGTGGACGGTGCACGCGCCACATTGTCCGTGATCACAGCCTTTCTTGGTTCCGGTAAGCCCCGCATACTCACGGAGCGCATTGAGCAATGTCACCCGCGGCTCCAGATCCAGCGACATCGGGCGTCCATTGATGGTCAGCGTGATCCCCGCCGAACGGCTGGTCGCAGGCCCAGGACTCACGGCGGCATTGGCTACGGATTGCGCGCGCGCAACGAACGGACGCAGCGCGAGCACGCAGGCCGCAGCGAGGGCCGCGGTCAGGAATTCGCGACGGGTCGGCAGTGTACCCGCATGCGGCGGCGCAGCGCGCGCCGGCGAGTTGGTGAGTGAGTTGAGGAGGTCTTCGAGCTGGGGCGCAGGGCTTCCGGCCCCGGCATGACGCCAGACGATCGTGCCCCCCGCATTGACCAGGAACACCGCCCACTCGCCTCGCACTCCGTATGGAGCGGCAATCGCGCTTTCCGGATCAAGGTCGCCGAACAGCGGTATCGCGAGCTCCCGCGCCAGTCGCTGAAAGTGCGCGAGTTGGTGTGTTCGCCAGGGATCCCACTGCCGGGGGACAAATGCTAGCACGACCGGCCTGCCCCGGCATTCGCGAAGGCTGACCCGCCGACCCCCCGCCGTCTCCACGCTCAGGTCCGGCGCGACCATACCTATGTCCACGCGTGAATCCATGTGCTCCCGTGCTCCCGAAATCCGCGGCGGTCCACCATGATTGGTGAGGCGCAGGGCGCGAATTCTGTGCCCAGCGGATCACCTGACGAACGGCACAGTTCGAGCTACGGTGCGAGCCATGAATCACTGGAAGGAAACCCTCGAGGTGTTGTCACGCGTATCGGCCCTCAGGGCCTCCGGCAATGGCCATCGGGCGGCGCTCGCCACGGTGATACACACTGTCGGGTCCGCTTATCGTCGGCCCGGGGCGAAGCTCCTGGTTCTCGATACAGCCGAAACGATGGGGAGCGTGAGCGGCGGATGCCTCGAAGCCGACGTTCGAGAGGTCGCGCGCGGGGTAATCGACAGCGGGCAGCCTGTGGTTCGCCGGTACGATACCAGAGACGAAACCGACGCGATCAGCTCACTCGGACTGGGGTGCCGCGGCATCGTGGACGTCTTCGTGCAGCCAGCCACGGATGGCACGCTCGGCTCGCTCCTTGAGACGCTTCGAGGGCTCCTGGCCGGTGATGCACCGATCGCCGTTGCGACCCTCGTTGATGCTGCGACGGGCGGGCAGCCCGCCGGCGGGATGATGGCCGTCTCCCTCTCCAGCGATGGCTCACTCCCCGTTTCGGCCGGTGGCACGCTCGGCGAGGCCGCACTGGACGCCGAGCTCCTCGCCACGCTGGGCGACCTTGGGCACTCCGTGGCGTCGGGCATGAAGGATCTCGGCACCCACCGTGTCTTCATCGACCTCTTGCGCCCGCCACTACACCTCGTGATCTGCGGCGCAAACAGCGACGCGCGGCCGATCGTTACGTATGCGGCGAATGCGGGATTTCGCGTCACGGTGCTCGATCACCGCGAGGGGTTGTTGCGGCAGTGTGATTTCCCAGAGGCGATGCACCTCACCCGGGCATTGCCCGATGACGCGGCGATCGTGCTGCCCCCCGCCGATCGCGCCCTCGCGGTCGTCAAGACCCACTCGCTGACGCACGACCGCGCCTGGGTACGCCGCTTCCTGGAGCTCGGCCTGCCCTACATTGGAGTGCTCGGCCCAAAGGAACGGACCGACCGGATCCTGAGCGATATCGGCGCCGAAACGACGTGGCCCGGTTGCCGCAGCCGCGTATTCGGCCCCGTCGGCCTCGACCTCGGCGCGGATGGCCCGCAGCAGATCGCCATCAGCATCGTCGCCGAATTATTGGCCTTCGTGTCCCGCCGGGAGCCGCAACACCTCTGGCAACGCGACGCGCCGATACATGCCGGGTGACGCCGTCGCCGGCGTGCTGCTGGCCGCCGGCACCTCAAGTCGCATGGGACGAAACAAGCTCCTGCTCGAATGGAACGGCGAGACGATGGTGCACGGATGCGCACGACGCGCGTTGGCCGGTGGCGTCTCACCCCTGATCGTAGTCCTCGGCCCGAACGCCGCTGCCGTGCGCTCGGCCCTGTCGGACGTCCCGTGCGACACGGTGGTCAACTCCGAGTACGAATCCGGGGATCGCCTCGTCGGTGCGCGCGGGCCTCGCATTGGTCCCCGAAGCGGCGGCTGCCGCCATCATCCTGCTCGCCGACATGCCGCACGTCACGGCCAGCATGATCCGTCAACTCATCGATCGATATCACGCGACCAAGGTCCCGCTCGTGCTCTCCGATTACGAAGGCGTCAACGCACCGCCGGTTCTCTTCGGCCGGACCTTGTGGGCTGAGTTGATGGCGACAGGCGGCGACGGTCGAGGCCCTGACGTCGCAGCCCGCCATCGCGGCGAGTCCGCGACCCTGCGATGGCCAGCGAACGCAATGGCGGATCTCAATGTGCCGGAAGACTACGTCCGCCTCACTGTAACAGGCCGCCGCCCTTAGGCCTTCAGCACCGCCTGCGCATCCGCGAGCGCATCCGCCGGCACCATCACCTCCACGCCGCGCGACGTCGCCCCCTGGAAACCCGGTCCGAATATCCCCACGGTGTCGTTGCTATTCCGCACCGCCGGGATCTCCGCCGCCTCGAGCTGCGCAATCGCGAAATCCGCTTCGAACCCGGACGCGTACGTCGCCACAACGCGCCATTTAGTCTCAGGCATCGCTCCTCCAGAAAGCCAGGTGCCACGCTACGCGGGCTACCGCCCAACTCCGCGCGCCACCACCGGCCACACCGCCTCGACCCGATCCCCTCGCACCGCCACCAGCCACTCATACAGGTTCACCGTCGGGTCGCAGTGCCCCGGTATCAGCCGCAGCTTCGCGCCCAGCCCCAGCACGCCAGGATTCGCTCGCACGTCGAGCATCCCATGCTCGTCCGAAGGCCGCACGTACGGCACGCCCGGTAATCCATCCGGCACCGGCATGCCCTCATCCACCGCCACCGCCTTGAGCCCGGCGTCCACGATCACGTAGTGCCTGCCCGGCGCACTCATCACCTGCGTATAGATAAAGAGGCTCTGCCGGAATTCGCTGTAATCTGCGCCGTCCGCCGCCCGGTTCGCGCCGTAGTCGGCATCCATGAAGATGTAGGACCCGGCCTGCAGCTCCGTATACACCCCGCTCGCCGCGTCCTGCGCCCACGTCCCGGTCCCGCCCCCGGTGATCACGTCGCACGCGATCCCGTGCCGCGCGAGCAAATCGCGGGTGCGCCCCGACGCGTTGGCCGCCGCGTGCGCTGCCGCCTCCCGCTCCGGCGCCGGACGGATGTGCTGCGCCCGCCCCTGATACGCCTGCAATCCGCCGAACCGCAAATGGGACGCCGCCGCAATGTGCGCCGCGAGCCGAAGCGCGGGCTCACCAGGATCCACACCACAGCGGTCACCACCCGCGTCGATCTCGACCAGCACCGGGATCACCACGCGATGCTGGGCGGCCGCCGCATTCATGGCGTCCACGGCGGCCACGTTGTCCGCGCACGCGCTCAACGTCGTGCGCGTCGCCAGCGCCGCGAGCCGCGCGAGCTTGCGAGGGTCTACGATCTCGTTGCTCAGGAGCACGTTGCCGGCGCCGCCCCCCACCATCGCCTCGGCCTCGCTCACTTTCTGGCAGCAGATCCCCGACGCACCAAGCGCGATCTGCCGGAGCGCGATCTCCGCACACTTGTGGGTCTTGGCGTGTGGCCTGAGACGCACACCAGCGGCCGCCGCCGCGCCGGCCATGCGAGTGAGATTGAACTCGAACGCGTCGAGGTCGACGAGCAAGGCCGGTGTATCCACCTCCTCGATCGCCATCCCCATCGCTGCCGGCGGACCGCGACCCGTCATGTTGGCCCGCCGCCGAATGTCTCGCGAACCGCCGTTTCACGAAAGGAGAAGATCGCCGCCAGTTGCCGGCGAACGACCAATGCGTGCACGAGTCGCCCCACCGGGCCAAACGGCAGGCCATACGTCACCTCGTCCGCGACCTCCGTCCCACCATCGACCGCCCGAAAGGTGTGCTCGTGATGCCAGTACGCATACGGCCCCCGGCGCTGCTCGTCGGCGAACCAATGCGGTGGATCGTATTCGGTGATCTCGGAGACCCAGGTCATCGGAATCCCCAGCGGGCGGATCCGATACGTCAGCCTGAGACCACGGGCCATCACCGGCTCAGACGGATCGACCAGCCGAAACCCGAGCGACGGAGGAGTCAGCCGCGCCAGATTGCGCGGCTCGGCATAGAACGCAAACACGGTGTCGAGCGGTCGCGCGACGCGCTGCTTCGTGGACAGGGTGTAGCAATACATTCTGTACGCTCATGGGCAAGGAACGGCGTCACCGGGATGGCTCGGCCGGGACTGCGGCATCCAGGTGGTTCCAGTTCGCCATCGCGTTGAGCACGAGCGCGAAGGTCCCCTGCGATTCCCAGCGCCACATCGGCCGGATCCCAAACAACACCAGATGCCCCTTCCCCGCCGGTGCCTCCACCACCGCCGCCTTGCAGGCCAACTCGCCGCCACCCACCAGCAGTCCTGACAACAGCAGAGAATCCGGACGCGTGTGGTACTTGAGGATCACCTGCGCACGCCGCGCCTCGGCCTCTTTGAGAACCGCGGAGTCCACGTCAGCCGTGATCGCCAACGTGTCACGCTGCTGGACCGACAGAATCGGATCGCCGGGGAAATACACCGGAAACGACGCCGCGTCCTCATAGCCGTAGACGATCGGACTGGCCGGCGCCGCGACCTGCGCCCGCAGGATCGACCCGTTCGCCCGCAGTGCCTTTCGCTCCACGATCTGCAGCGTCGGATTGAAGCCCAGTGACACCGGGATCGCGTTCGCCGACCCCTCGGTGATCAGCAACCCGCCGCGCTCGACGAACGCACGCAGTGCTTCCGCGCCCGCCAGTCCCATCCCCGGACGGAGATCGTCGGTCTCGTCCCACTTGTCGAGGTTCGGGGTGAGTGCGCTCTTCTTCCACGGCACCGCTGGCCCGATCATTGGACGCCCGTTGATCAAGACGCTCGTGTTCTGCACGCCGACATGCGGGAACACGATCACGTCAAAGCGGTCGAGTGCCATCGGCTTGTGCAGCGACTGGTCCGAGATCGACGTGAACGGAATCCCCATTTGGTCGAACGCGTAGCGCACCCAGCCCTCGTTCTGCGTCTCGAGCCACGTGTGCAGGATCGCAATGCGTGGAACCGTAATCGGATGCGACCGGACGGTCACCGACGGCGCGAACACCCCCGACATCCCGAGGCCGGTCACGACTCTTGCGGCCGCCGCATCAGCCCCGGCAACCAGGAACGTCCCCGCCGGGAACGTCTCACTACCCACGGAAAACGATGTGTCCGCGACCGACAGGCGCGCCGCCACGAGCTTCCACGGCAGCGCCGCCGACCGCCAGTCGCCACTGTGACGGATCACCAACACCCGCTTCGCCACCTGAGCCGTGGAATCACCGCCGATCGTGCCACTGACCGCTGCGTCGGTTGTCAGCCGGTCCATTGGTTTGGCCAGCACGGCGCTGTCACCCGCCGCCTCGGTGATCACGTGGCGCAGCAGATCGAGCGTCCACCCGGTGTCATCGTACGGCGTCGGCTCATTCGCACCGAACTTCTGCCGCGAGAGCAGCGTGCGCACCGTCGCCGTGTACGGCTGGTCCATGCGCACGATCCAGTCGCCACGATGTACCGTGATCGTCTTGGCGCTGTCCGGCGCGGCCGCCTTTCCACCCGCACCAGCTCCGCCACCCGACGAATCCCGGGGTGCCAGGTTGCTGCCCGTCTCCACCGGCCGCGGCGCTTCCTTCACCGAGAAATCACTCGACGCCACGGACACTTCGACGCCCTGCGCGCGGAACAGGTTGACCAGCGCCGCCGCTTCGCTCGCGTGCCGCTGGCCCCGCGGGATGATGAACGCGTACGGGGCCGAGGTGCGCCCGCGATGAATGATGCGGTCGACTTTGGCGACGTAGTTGTCCATGAACGTCGCCCGGTGATCCGCCACGTATCGCAGCGCGATCAGCACGCCCGACTCCTGATAGTTGATGTTCGACCGGATGCACCACCGCACGCCGTTGACGGGCGGATTCTCACGATCCCACCGGCGATCGGTCTCCTCGCTGCTCAGATGCACGGTGTGGCAGCCCGCGCCCAGCGAGGTATACGTCTCGTAGAACCGGCCGATCGAGTTGTGCAGGCTCGCCACCGACAGGATCGTGTAGTTCGGCGCCCATCCGTCGTAGAACCCGTGCGTCCACACGCCCGGCAGCCCCCGCCGCGTCAGCTCGGTGATCTCCTGGTACGCGAGCGTGTGCAGCTCGTCGGTCAGGATCGGATCGAACTCGTCGTTGTACGGGCCGGTGCCGGTGCTCGCATACATGAAGGAGACCGACTCGTGCAGATCGTGCGCGACGATCGGATGCCAGTCGAGAAAGATCTTCATGACGTTCTGCGTCAGTTTCTGCGACAGCACCATGGCGTCACGATTGTTGTCGTGCGCGGTGTATTTCCCCCAGTACACGAGCGGCACCCCCCGGTCGCCGACTTTCAACGCCCGGCTCTCCAGCATCACATCCACCATGCGGTCGCGGCCGTCGACTTCCAGCACGGGAGTGATCAGCGTAATCACGCCGGCGCGGATCGCTTTGACGTGCGGCGACTCATCCACCGCCAGCCGATACGCCAGCTCCATCAGCATCTCGGGACTCCCCGTCTCCGGAGAGTGAATCGATCCGGTCAACCAGTAGACGGGCTTCGCCTGGGCGAGGAGTGTCGCCCGGTCGTCGGCGCTCAGGTTCCGCGTGTCGGAGAGCCGCGCCATCGTCTGCTTGAATTGGTCGATCGACCCGATCGTCTGCTCGTCGCTGATGGCGACCGCCAGCATCTCCCGGCCCTCGTCGCTCATTCCGGCCGAGTAGACCCTCACCCGGGGACTCGCCGCGGCCAGCGCGCGGAAGTAGCGATTGATGTCGGCCACGTGCGACAGCCGCCCTACGGTACCGGGCACATACCCCAGGAACTTGAGTGGTGATGGCACGGTCGCCGACGCCGGGAGGTAGTCGACCAGCTCGGTCGAGAACTTCCACTTGGGATCGGTCGGTGTCAGCTCCCGGATCGCGCGGGTATACGCGGTATCGGTCGGCTGCTGCGCGCCAGAATGGGGCGCGCCAGCGATGGTCGCGGCGCAGAGGGCCACGACGGCGAGGACAGGGTAACGTGTCATGCTACTCTTTGCGGATAGGGGGCGAAGTCCGCTCGGCCGCATTGGCCCGGGGCTCCGGGTAGGCTCAGGAGGGCGGCTGAAATTGCCGGCTGGCACCGCGTGTCGCAACGGGCACACGCTGGAGCCGCGTGCTGGAGTAGCCGGACGCCAAGGGCTAAGATTGGTCCGGCCCCACAAGCGCCCGCCTCCCCGCATCCCGCGCCCCATCATCGTGCCGCCGTCTCCGCCCGTCGCCCCGCCCGCGCCGCCCACGCCCTCCGGGCCTGTTCCCGGACTTGGCCTCGGACGGGCGCCCCGCGCCACGACGCTGCTCGGCGCCGGGCTCTCGCTCCTGGTCTCCCTCGCGGCCTGCGCGACCAACGCCGGCCCGCGCACGATTCCGGGCGCACGGTTCGACTACAACGAACGGCTCTCGCAATCCACGAACGACCAGGTTCTGCTCAACCTCGTCCGGCTCCGCTATCGCGACACGCCCTACTTCCTCGAGGTCGGGTCGGTCCTCGTCCAGTACCAGATCACCGGGCGCGTCGCCGTCACCGGCTCCACCGCGCCCGCCGCCAGCCCCAGCGCGACCGCGGGCCTCGAGTACGACCGGGAAGTCGACGAGCGGCCGACGATCACTTACCAGCCGCTCACCGGCGACGCCTTCGCGCGCCGCTTCCTCACGCCGATATCGGCCTGCACGCTGGCACTCCTCGCCGGATCGGGCTGGAGCATCGAGCGCGTGTTCGACTGCTGCGTGGACGCCGTCAACGATCTCACCAATGTGCCGTCCGCCGCGGGCCCGACACCCACGACGGTGTCCGTCGACCCACGCTTTCACGAGATGGCCGTGGCTTTCCGGACTCTCCAGAAGACCGGCCGGCTGGAAATCATCCGCTATACCGATGGCGACTCGGTGAGCGCGATGCGCCTGCTCGCGGGGCCCGGCGACACATCATCCGTCGTCGCCGCCGCGTCCGCCCGCCTCCGCGAGCTCCTCAACATCGATGGCGAACACGACCTCTACATACTCGGCGCCTCCGGCTCCCGATCGAGCGCCCAGATCCGCGTCCGCCAACGCTCGCTGCTCGGCGCAATGTTCTTCCTGTCCCAGGCCGTCGACGTGCCAGAATCCGATGTGGCGGCGGGTCTCGTTCCCAAATCGGTCATGACCGACGGCTCGCCGGTCGACTGGGGCAAAATCACCGGCGAAATCTTCCGCGTCCACGTCTCCGAATCACGGCCGGAACGGTCCTTCGTGTCCGTCCGCTACCGCGGCCACTGGTTCTACGTCGACGACGCCGACCTGGAATCCAAGACGACGTTCGACCTCCTCACCCACCTGGTCTCCCTCCAATCCGTCCCGCCCCGCGGCAGCAGCCCCCTCGTCACGGTCCCACTCGGCCCCTGACGCGCCAACTACGGGAGGGAATGTGCGGCCGGCTCGCGCGTCGCTCCGATTGGTCACTGTGCGCGCCATTGCGGTCGCGGCCGCCACTCTCATCGCCGGCGGTTGCGGCGAGACACGGTGGTCAGCCCCGCTGGCGCCCTGCCTGATCCTGGGCGTCCACGAAGTCGCCCAGTGCGGCACGATCGTCGTCTACGAGAATCGCACCACGCGCGCCGGCCGGCGCATCCCGCTCCGCGTTGTCGTCCTCCCGGCACGCCGGGCTCCCGCCGCTCGCGATCCGGTGGTCTTTCTCACCGGCGGCCCGGGACTCGCAGCCACCGCCGACGCGGAATTCGCCGCGCGCATCTTCGCGCCGCTGCACGACGAGCGAGACATCGTGCTCGTCGACCAGCGCGGCACCGGACACTCCGCACCACTCGAGTGTCACCTGTACGATGACGGCTCCCTGCAGTCGTACATGTCCCCGATGTTCCCAGCTGGCCGCGTCCGCGCCTGCCGCGAGACGCTCGAGCAGAGCGCCGATCTCACGCAATACACGACGGAGCGCGCAGCCGATGACCTCGCCGAAGTGCTGGCGGCGCTTGGCTACCCCCGCGCCAACGTCGTCGGCATCTCCTATGGCAGCCGCGCTGGCCTGGTATTTCTCCGCCGCCATCCCGACCGCACGCGAACGCTGGTGCTGCAGGCGGTACTGCCGCCGGACAAGATCGCCCTGGCCGCCAACGCGCGGGGCGCGTCCATCGCGCTCGATTCCGCGATCGCCTCGTGCGCGAGGAGCGCCGCTTGCCAGCGTGCGGCGCCGGATCCGCGCCGCGACATTGACTCCGTACTCGCGCACCTCCGCGCATCCCCCGCCACCGCGACGCTCTGGAACTGGCGCCGCCTGCGCCACGAGACGGTGACGATCACGCGGCGCGCGTTCGCCGAACGCGTGTTTTTCATGCTGTACACGCCCGGAGCAGCACGGTCGGTCCTGCCACTGATTCACTTAGCCGCGCGGGGCGAGTGGGCACCATTCGCACGCAAGGTCATCGCCCAGAGCCGCGCGCAGCGGTCCGGACGCAGCATCGGCATGCAGTTGTCCGTGCTCTGCACGGAGGACGCCCCACGCCTGGCCGCGGCGGACACCGCCCGGATGGCGGCCGATGGCCCACTGGGCGTTCCGGTCGCGCCCGAGCTCCTCGGCGCGTGCGCGGAGTGGCCGCGTGGCACGCCGGGCGACACCACGCCGGTGGTCTCACCCATACCGGTCTTGCTCCTCTCCGGAGCCAATGACCCCGCGACTCCGCCCGATTGGGCCGACTCGGCCGCTACCACGCTCTCCAACAGCGTCCGGCTCATCGACTCCACCGCCGGGCACGGTATGATGACGGCGGGCCTGGACACCGTAGTCGCGAAATTCATTATCTATCAGCATGGCGTTACCCCAAACGCTACGCGATGAGCTCGCCGCCAAACGGCGCGATGAGCGGGTGCTATCCGAGCGGGACAAACGGCGCGGGCTCGCGCTGTGGGTCCTGGGGTGCTGCGCGTGGTCGTGGCTCGGGATCTTCTGCCTCGCTTGGTCCATGCACACGACCAGCCAGGCGTACGGCGAGATGGCGTTCTGGGCAGGGCTCGGAATCGGCAACGGCGGCGTCCTGTTTACTGGCCTGGCCGCATACCGCTGGGGTGAGCGTCACGGCTACTGGTGACGCCCGCTCGGCCCCTCATCACAACCGCTTGACGCCCCAGAATACGGCCGGCTAGGTTCTGTCGGCGGCCAATCCCGACAATTGTACTTCTCTTTCCCAGCCCTCTACCGATGGCCAGCGCCAGCCGGTACGTGAATTCTGACAATATCACTCCCCTTTATCGGAGCGACCTTCACAACCGCGCCCGGATCTGGCGATCCGGATCGCCGCGCCGTTGGCTGGCGCCCACCGCGGCGTGTCTCGTACTGGTCCTCGGATGGAGCGCCGCCGCACCCAGGCTCGCCGCGCAACAATCCGGTAATCGTTCGCATGTCAGTGGCGTCGTGCGCACCGCAGCAGGTGCGCCCGTCCGCCGCGTCGCAGTGCAGTTGGCGGGGACGTCGTACCGGGGCACCACATCCGACAGCGGCACGTTCGATCTCGCGGCCGTCGCACCGGGTACCTATACACTCGTCGCCCGCGGCCCGGCGCGCGCCGGCGCGCGCGTCCGAGTCACCGTGGTCGCCGGCGAGGACACGAAGGCCGATCTCGTGATGGTCGCCGCGGGCGCCGCGCCCACCAGCGCGAGCGGCGCCGAGACGTTGGCGGAGGTGAAGGTCGAAGGACAACGGGCCGAGTCCGCGCCCACGGGTCCCGGTGTCTCCGATGCCGGCAGCAATGAGTACTCGGTCACCGCGGCCAGCATCGCCAATCTTCCCGCCGGCACCAACACCGCCATGACGGACGTCCTGACGCAGATGCCGGGCGTCGCGATCGACCAGAACCAGCAGATCCACATCCGCAACACCGAAGGGCCGCAGTTCCAGTACCAGATCAACGGCGCCGTCGTTCCGATCGACATCAACACCAATCCGCCGTTCATCTCGATGATCAACCCGATGTTCATCTCCAGGCTGGATCTGCTCGATGGCATCCTGCCGTCACGCTACAGCTACGCGACGGGCGGCATTGTCAGCATAGAAACTAAGAACGGCTGCGACAGTCCGGGCGGCAGTGTCTCGCTCATGGGCGGCCAGCGCCTGGACATTGTGCCGAGCGCCGAATACGCGGGATGCGCGGGGAAGCTGAGTTACTACGCCAGCGGCGAGTATGACCAGGGACAGAATGCGTTCAGCTCCGCCACGCCCGGTCCAAACCCGATCCACGACCGCACCGCGCAGGGCCAGGGGTTCGCCGCCCTGTCCTATCCCATCAACAGCACCACCAGGATCGACGTCACGTTCTCGACCGCCGGCAGCAACAACCAGTTGCCCAATGTCGCGAACCTCGATCCGGAGTTCACCCTCACCGGTGTGAACCCGTTCAACTCATCGGCCATCAATTCGTATCTGAACTTCCGGGATTACCTCGGCATGGTCTCGCTGCGCGGCCATCCCGGCTCGAACCTGACCTACCAGATCAGCTATGCAGCCCACTCGATCACGCAGAGTTTCCGGCCGGACAACAATGGCGAGTTGATCTTCCAGGGCGTCGCATCGAATGCATCGCACAGCGATCTCGATAACACGGTGCAGGGAGACCTGACGTACAAAACCGGCCACCACACCGTCGGCACCGGCGTCTACCTCGGCGAGTATCGGGTCCACGCCGGCGACACGTCGCTCGTCTTCCCTGTCGACACCGCGGGAAACCAGAGCAGCTCGTCCCCGCTCACGATCGTCAACAACGCCGCGGCAACCAACATTCTGTCCGGCGTGTACATCAACGATCTTTGGCAGGTCACCGACCGTCTCAAGATCAACGGTGGTCTCCGCTGGGACGACCTCACGGGCTTCACGAGAAACAACCAGCTCGACCCGACGATCAATTTCACCTACGCGCTGGCGCCGCAGACGGCCGTGCACGCGGGGTTTGCGCGCTACATGCAGGTGCCGAGTTTCCTCGGCATCTCGCCGGCCGCCCCCGCGGCATTCGCGGGGACCACCGCCGAAGGACCGCCGGGCATCGCGACGCCAATCACCGAAGATGATTTCGAGTGGGACGCGGGAATCAACCATTGGCTGAGTCCTCACGTGACGGTCTCCGAGGATGCCTTCTTCGAGTTGACCGAGCACTATCTCGACACGGGCCAATTCGGCGTCGTTCCGATCTTTGCCCCTTTCAACTACGATCACGGGACGATCTGGGGCAGCGAGTCCGCGATCAACTATGCGGATGACAAGCTGACGGTGTACGCCAGCGCCACGATCGGCCGGAATCTGCAGAAGGGCGTGGTCACCGGACAGTTCAACTTCGATCCCGACGAGCTCGCGTTCATCAACGCGCATCCGATCGTGCTCGATCACCAGCCACTCTACGGCGGATCCGCTGGCGCGAGCTACAGGATTCAGGGGTTCACGCTGCTGGCCGACGGGATCTACAGCAGTGGCCTGCGCGGTGACTTCGCCGACACGTTGCGGCTGCCCACCGTGGTGCAGCTGAATGCTGGCGTCCAGCGCGACTTCAGGATTCAGGGCGTCGGAACGATCAGCGATCGCGTGACCGTGCTGAATGTCCTGGATCGCGTGAACCTGATTCGCCCCTCGGAAGGCATCGGCATATTCCAGTCGTCCTACGGCCCGCGCTTCACCATTCTCAATGTGCTCAGCTTCTCGTGGGGAAAAGATCGGTAGCCGCCCGGTCGTTATTCCCGTACCACATTTCGGCGCCTTGACTCTGTGTCGGCAGCCGAGTAGCCTTGCCGCGTGACGTACAACGTGCGCTTCTCCTCACCAGCCTCCTGTTGTCCGGAGTGTTGTCGGTGTACCGGCTCCCCGCGGAGCGGTCACGGAGGCGCACCCCTGTCCGGAAGATCCGGATGACCGTCGAGTAACTGCTCGGCGCTGAGTGCCTGCGAGCCCGCTCCCCGTGTGAGGGAGCGGGCTCGCGTGCATCGGGGCCCTTCGCACCGGTGTGACGGTTCCCGTCAGGAAATCAATTCGCGCAGACGACACCAGCCGCGGGACACCCGTTTCTCGGGCGTCCCGTCGCGGGCGGCCTGCGCCAGAACGGCTACGCTAATCGGAGGGGCAGTGAGTACACGGACGAACATGACGACGGTAGTAGTGATGGCCACGGTCCTGGCAGTGATGGGCGCTGTCACGGCATCAGCACAGGACGCGACCAGGATCACGGGGCGCATCATCGATGCCGAGTCGAAGACACCACTGCCGGCGGTCACAGTGTTGCTCACCGGTGGGGCGGCGGGGACACAGACATCGGACAGCGGCACGTTCGTGCTGCGCGTCCCCGCTGGCGCGAAGTCGCTGACGGTGCGCCGGATCGGATACCTCGAGCACGGTGTTGCCCTCGTCACCGGCCAGACCGACTACACGGTCGCCCTCGAGAAGGACATCCTCCACCTCGAAACGCAGATCGTGACCGGTGTGGCGACATCGATTTCCTCACAGAATGCCGCGACCTTCGATCCGACCGTGACGGCGGCGCAATTCCTGGGCGCCCCGACGCCGACCATCGAGAATGCGCTGCAGGGCAAGGTGCCGGGAGCCTTCATCGAACAGAACTCGGGCGCGCCCGGCGGCGGATTGCAGGTCCAGATCCGCGGCGTGTCGTCGATCAACGTCAACGCGCAGCCCCTATATGTCATCGACGGCGTCATCGCCAACAACGACACCTACCAGTCGGGACTGACCACGATCTCGGCCGCGAGCGGACGAACAGGAACCGGCAATCAGGACCAGAGCGTCAATCGCATTGCCGACATCAACCCGGCGGACATTGAGAGTATTCAGGTGCTGGAAGGAGCGGCTGCATCATCGATCTACGGCGACAAAGCGGCGGCCGGTGTCGTACTCATAACGACCAAAAAGGGCACGGCAGGCGCCCCCCAGGTCACCGCGACCCAGCGACTCGGGACCAACACGCTGGAGCACGAGCTCGACCTCCGGCGGTTCACGCTGGGGCAGGCCTACACGCAAGGCGCCACGGTCGGCCTGGATTCGGCGACGGTCCTCAAGAACTACAATCAGTGTGGCGGATTCTGTGACTCGCAGACGCAGCTCTACGGCGGTGGCGAGCTGTCGTACGAGACCGACATCAGCGTCCGCGGAGGGACTGCGAACACGACGTACTTCGTCTCGGGCCTCGACAAGTACGACAATGGCCTGCAGCTCAACACCGGCTACAACAAGCAATCGGTACGCGCCAACCTGGCGCAAACGTTCTCGAGCAAGCTGTCCGCCTCGGCGAACCTGTTCTACTCCTCGTCGCTCACTCGCACCGGCGTCAACGGGAATGACAACTATTCGATCGCGGGCTACGACATCATCTCGTACACACCGTCGTGGTTCAACATGGCCGCCCGCAATCCCGATGGCTCCTATGTCAACAACCCGTTTGGTACGGCGAACGCGATCGCGGATGCCTACCAGATCCAGACGCCGGACGAGGTCAATCGGTTCACCGGCGGCGGGACGGTCACCTACGAGCCCATTAGCAATGCGTCACAATCGCTGAAGGCGGTGTTCGTCGGTGGCCTCGACGCCGTGAACGAGCGCTATCAGTTCTACGCCAATCCGGACCTTCAGGTGGAACGCGAAGCCCCGGCGGTGCCCGGGCAGGCCACGTACCTGGCCCCCTATGGCCGGCTGAGCAACTACTCCGTGAGCCTCGTCCACGTCTTCAGTGGGCTGTCATGGGTGACGGCCACCACGTCGGCCGGGTACACGCGGGACCAGCACCAGACCTACCAGTTGTTCACCGCCGGCGAGGGACTCGCCTCCGGGCAGCAGAACCTCCAATACGCGCTCGACCAGAGCGTCCAACTCCAGCAGCAGAACGTCATCAACAGCGGACTATACGGGCAGGAGCAGCTGCAGTTGCTCGACAGCCGGCTGACCCTGACAGGTGGCATCAACGCCGAGCGATCGACGAACAACGGCAATGTCAACGCATACTACCCGTTTCCAAAGGCGTCGCTATCCTATCGATTCTCGAGATTGGCGAGCTGGCTCGACGAGCTCAAGCTGCGGTTCGCGTACGGCCAGTCGGGCAACACGCCCACGTATGGCGTGCGCGTGACGCAGGACCGTCAGTCGCTGGACGGCGGCCAGACCGGGACGACGTTCGGCGACACCCTCGGCAATCCGCGCATTCGCCCCGAGACCAGCACCGACTTCGAGACTGGTTTCGATGCCACGCTTTTCAAAGGCCGCGGCGGCTTCTCGCTCACGCTCTACCAGAAGCAGATTTCCAACCTGCTCCTCCTGGCTGGCACGCCACCCGCGACGGGTGCCCAGTACGAGTGGATCAACGGCGGGCAGTTCACCAATCAGGGAATCGAGCTCAGCGCCAACGCGGCCCCCATCGAGAGCAAGCAGCTCTCGTGGACGACGCAGCTCACGTTCGCGCGGAACTACTCACGCGTCGATGCGCTCCCCACGCCGCCATTCCAGACGGGATTCAACTTCGGTTACAACGAAGGCGGCTTCTACGTCGAGGACGGCAACTCGATCACCACGTTGTGGGGATACAAAACGACCGGCGGCCCGCTCGTTCCGATCGCGAACGCGGCACCCGCGTTCACCAGCGGATGGGCGAACGATTTTGCACACGGACCGTTCCAGCTGCACGGCTTCCTGGAATGGGCATACGGGCTGTCGAACTCCGATGGCACCCAGGTCTACTTCGACGAGTTCGGAACGCTGGCGGATAGCGTTGGCTCCCGGCGCCGGTTGACCGAGTTCAATGAGAACGTCACCGGGTACGTCGAAGGCGCATTGTATCTCAAGCTCCGCGAGCTGACGCTCTCCTACGCCCTGCCACGAGCGCTCGTGCGCACCGTCTCCTTCGTGCAGGGCGCACACCTCAGCGTGTCGGGACGCAACCTCTTCACCGTTACCAAATACCCGGGCCTCGACCCTGAAGTCAGCAACTTCGGGGCACAGCAGATTGGCCGCGGCATCGACGTGACGCCCTATCCGCCGGCTCGCAGCTACTTCGTCTCCCTGGAACTGGATTTCTGATCATGACACGACAGCACGCTCATCCGGCCGTGACGCGCCAGCAATCCCGCCGCCGGTCCACGTTTCGAGCTGGGACCATCGTCATGCTCGCGGTGGCTATGGCCGCCGCGACGGCCTGCAACCAGCACCCGATCACGGACATCAATGCACCGACCTCGTTCCCCAAGACATTCGCGGGACTGCAGGAAGCGTTCACCGGCGCCGGAGGCGCCTCCGTGCGAGGCGACATCGGGGCCGCCGCACTCGACCTGTCATCGTTCTCGCGCGACGCGGGAGAGTTCCTCGCGGCGGCGCCACAGTCGCTGACGGAGCTCACCGGTGAGCAAACGCTGCCGCCGGATGCCGGCAGCCAATGGACGGACTATTTCACGACCATCAAGGGCATCGACACCATCCAGGCGGCGTTGCCCACGCTCACCAACGGCCAGGCGCTCTCCCAGGACACGGTCGCCGCGCTCTGGGCACAGCTCGAGACGTTCAAGGGGCTGTACTACATCTACGTCGCGGAAGCGCACGATACCAACGGCGTGCCGATCAACGCCGTCGGTGGCCCCACCGCCGCGAACAGCGTCGCCCCGATTCTCTGCATACCGAACGCGTGGGCGGAAATCGTCGCCATCCTCGACTCGGCGGCCGACAGTCTCCGCGCTGTTCCCGCCTCCACACCGCTGGTCTCGGGACTGCTGCCTTCTGGCTTCGACGCCGTCAGCGACAACTCAGCGCATTGGCTCGACTTTACCCTCGCGCTCCGCGCCAAGGCCCGCGTCGAATACGCCTACGCCATCGCCCGCGGCCCGAACGGCGCTGGACCCGGCGCTCCAACTCTCACCAGTGCCGGGAGCCCGGATCCGAGCCAGCTCGATTCCGCGGTCGCGGACTTCGATACGCTGCAAGCCCACGGCCTGCTCTATAGCGACGCGAATCTCACCGCGGTGGGAAAGATCGGAGCAGACCCCGGCGTCTATGTGCAGTTCAGCACGACGTCAGGCGACGTGCAGGATCCGCTGGGCGCGAGTGCCCAGCAGCTCTTCGCCCTGCGTGGCGCGGTGGCACAGATCGATACGCTTCACGACCTCCGATTCCTCGCCAAATTCGGCCACGGATCGTTGCCGGCCACGGCGTATGACGGCGGACTCGTCCCGGCGGACTCGATCGGCACCGAGTGGCAATACGGTGCCGGCACGGAAGCCACGGCGTACAGCCAGTCTGGTGTGCTGCCGATCGTCCGCAACCTGCAGCTCCACCTTCTGAATGCCGAGGCGCAGCTCGGCCTCGGCAACGCCACGCAGGCCCTCGCGATCATCAATACGGTGCGGACCACGGCGGGCGGCCTCGCTCCAGCGACCGTCCCGGCAGACTACACGCACGTCCGGGATCTCTTGCTGCAGGAGCTGGCCGTTTCATTGTCGCTCGAGACCGGAGATCACTTGATCGCGATCCGGAACTACGGCACCGTGCTCCGTGATCTGGCCACCTGGAACACCTTCGGCGGCGACCTGCACACATTGGTCTTCCCGACCCCACTCTCGGAACAGTCGGCGCGCAACAACAACATCACACCCGTCTGCGCTGGTGGTACCGGCTCCGCCTCTGCCGCTCCACTGAAGAGGAGGTCACCGGCTCGGTGAAGCGGAGGCCAGAGCTCGCTGAAGATCAGGTCAGCAGCTGCGAACACACGAATGATGCGGTCGCGACCGGCAATGTCCCTGGTAGGGGCCGGTCCGACCGGCCCCGCACAATTGCCGGCCCAACCTCTCCATTAAACCGTGCCGCACCCCGCCCGCGCCATCCATGCAATTGGCGCCAAGGCGATAATATCCCGCCATGCCCCGGAAGCTCGGTAGGCGCGTGGACGTCCGCACGGGAGTCTGGCTCGCTACCCGGGCAACTGGATCAGGTCGCGTAACAAGAGCCGTGGGGACGTATCGCGCCGCTATGACGTGCACTGATGCGGATTCTTCGGTTGGTGACGTCACCCGTGATCAGCGCCGTGACGTCACCGATTCGCGTAGAACTATGTAATCAACGCCGCGCCACGTCGTGGCTCACCGCCAGGTGCAGCGTGTGCACATGGCGAACGCAAACGGTATGCCGTGCAGATCCCCATTCTCTAGTTCTCTAATCCCCAATCCCTGGTCCGCGCTGTACTCGTACGTCTCACCCATCCCGATAGTGCTTCCAGTCACGCTCGACGATCTTCGCCATCATTTTCGCGGATCGCCGGAGCCAGTTCGGCGAACGCCCGCGCAAATCGGCGAGAATTCGCCGGCGCTGCCGCGGTTGGCGCAGACTCCCGAGATGCACGTTCGCCACTTCGGCGCCCATCGCGCCCAGCAGTAGGCTCTCATCGCGCTTCTTCGGAAGATCCGCGATCAGGATCGGGTTGGAATCCGGTGACAGCCGCCGCATCAGCCAGACGCCGGCGACGCAATGGAAGGGATCCCGCGCGCGGACGGCAGAGTTCAGCGCGCGCGCATAGTACGGCTGCCCCCGGCCGCGCACGCCGGCCGCCCAGTAGGACGCCGGCGGCACCAGCGCTTTCGCTTCGCGAGCGACACATCCACCGTCCCACTCCGCGATCGCGACGTAGCGCACCTGTCCCATGCTACCAGTCCCGGCTTCGCGTCGCACCACCCGATAGTCCAGTCGTCGGCCGGGAAGCGTATCACTGAACGCGCGAGCCACCGCCGCCGGCGCGGGCCGTCGCACCGCTGGCAAGCTGTTCAGCTTACGCCAGAAATCATCCGGGGGCTTGAGTTCCGTTATCCCGAGCTTGTCCATCTGCTCCTTGCCCTCCGCCAGCACGAACGGATCGCCCCCTCGCCGCAACGTCGCCGCATACCGCTCGAGAAACGCGTCGCAACCATCGCGGAGCGAAATTGTACTCGTGCCCTCGTCGATCGAGATCTTGAGGCTCGTCGCCCAACGCACCAGGTCATTGGTGTACGGGAGCGGGCACGCATCGTCGAAATCGTCGATGCCCCAACAGAGTCGCCCTTCAGCATCGCGCCACGTTCCGTAGCTGTCGATGTGCAGATCGCCCACACCCAGCAGACGCGGCGCCCCCCTCAGGTCTCCGGCGGCCGCCTGCCAGAGTTGAACCCACCGGTAGTACGTGCCCCGAAGGAACACGAAGGGGTCCGCACGCATCATCTCGTGCTTGTCGCGAAGCTGCGAAGCCACAATGCCCGGGGTGCACCGCGTAAGCCACGCCTCGTAGCTGCGCGTCGCCGATTGGATGTCGGTATCCATAGTAGTGTCCGCCAACGCAAGGCCTGCGCCTACGGTATGGCGATTGCGATGGCGAGCTGGTGTGCGCCGCAGAATCGTCCTCACCGGCAAACAGTGGCTGGGCATCCCGCTGCTGGCCGCGCCGCCCGTGCTCGCCCTCTGCGGCGTACTCGGCCCAGGCCGCGCGGCAATCGTCGGGCGCGTGGCGATCGTCTACGGGCTCATGCTCGGCAGTCTCCGTGTGCTGGGCAAACGCGACTTGTCGCAGCTCACTGCGTTCGATGCGGTGCTGCTCTTCCTCATCCCCCAGCTCTTCCGCAACTACCTGCTCGGCACGGACGACTCGCTGCTCACCGCGTTGGTCGGCGCCACGACGCTCCTGGTCCTCGTGTTTCTGACGTCGCTGTTCGCGTTTCGAAGCGTCGCGATTGGCCATCTGGTCCGCGCGTCACCGACGATCCTCGCCGCCGATGGCGGCTTGGTCGAGCACGCGCTCAACCGCGAGCACGTCACTCCGGAAGAAATTGAAGCCGCCGCGCGGCTTTCCGGAGTCGGCCAGATGGCATCAGTCCGCCAGGCCATGCTCGAAGCCGACGGGAAGATCTCGATTATCCGTCGCTAGGCAGCTTCTACTTTCTACTTTCTGTTGTTCTACTTCCTGCGGCGGTTACGCCGCCGGCGCGTGCCTCTGCAGGCTCGCGATGAACGCCGCCGGATCCGCGACGCTCAGCATGATTGAGTACCCGTCGGCAGTCGGCAGGTACACCACGCGTGCCGGGTCGGTCACATACAGCAACGCACGCTCGCCATCTCGCAGCCGGAACCAGCCCGCGCGATACCCGGAGATCGATGTTCCGAGTGTCCGGAGGACCGGCTTCAGCTCCGGCTCGTTCCGGAGATCGATGACACGCGCCTGATCCAGCCGGAGCGACCGCGCGGGAATCAGCCGCCCGTAGAAATCACCGCGGAGCCGGAGCCCATCCGGCGAGATCTCGAATCGCGCGGTGCGCGATGCCGAGAGCGAGTACATCGCGACCGCGATGCCGGCGACGGCGAGCGCGAGGACGGGAAGCGCCAGCCAAAGGATCCGCACCTGGCCCGGAACGATCGGGAACGTGTCGGTCATGGCGAGGACGGCAGCCGTGCTGCCGCGGAAGAGCGGGGACGGGGCATTAGCGACCCGAACTGTACTGCATCGAATCTAAACAGTTGGGGCCGATTGCGCGCGGGCATTTCGAGCAACGGTTGAATGGCGCTGGACGGGGTGGAGTGCACGACCGTGACAGTGATGGGCAAAGCGCGGTTTCTCGGCCCATGACACGTCGTCATCGAGGGAGAATCACCCTCTACCACTCCACTCCCATGACTCGAATCGAATTCACCCACAGCTACAACGGCCAGGACACGTGGGTCTTTCAGATGGACCCCGGCGTGTCGCTGAACGGTACCTGCGGATATCGCGTGCGCTATGACTCCGGCAAGCAGTGGACCGAGTGCCTGCTGCGCAAAGCGCCGCGCGGTGCGTCGCCCGACGAGATCAAACAGCTCATCATCGATTGGGAAGGACGGATCCTGCGGCCGCTCGGCAGCATCGGCACCGCGGCGTAGTAACCGGGATCAGTCGGCAGGCACGCTCAGCGTGAACACCGACCCGGATCCGATCGTACTCTCGACCGAAAGCTCCCCGCCCATACCCCGGGCAAGGTCTCGGCTGATCGACAGGCCGAGACCGATCCCCGCTTGATCGCGGATGCGTCGCTGATCGACTTGCACGAAGGGATGAAAAATCGCTTCGAGCTTGTCCGCCGGAATCCCCCGCCCGGTGTCGGCGACGCGGATGTGCACCCGGTCACCCTCGCGGCCATACGTCAACTCGACGCTCCCGCCAGCGCCCGTGAACTTGAGCGCGTTGGAGAGAAGATTGAGGAGCACCTGCTGCATCTTGTCAGGGTCTCCGCGCGCCAGCAGCGGTCCTGTGGACGGCTGCCGCACGAACCGGATGCCGCGCTCCCGCATGAGCTCTTCGACCATCTCGCCCGCTCGTACGACGACGTCGCCCACCACCACCGTGCCGACGTCGTAGCTCACCGCGCCGCGCTCGAGCCGGGCGAAGCTCAACAGGTCGTTGATCAACCCCGTGAGCGCGACCTGGCTGCGGTGAATCTTCTCCAGATCGCCCTGCTGCGCCTCGGTCACCGGGCCGCGGATGCCGAGCGCGATCAGTTGCGCAAACCCGCCGATCGCATTGAGCGGCGTTCGGAGTTCGTGGCTGGCGACGGCGAGGAAATCGCTCTTCGCGCGGTTCGCATTCTCCGCGTCCAGCCTCGCCGCCTCGGCGCGCTGCAGCAGCGACTCCCGCTCCACCTCACTGGCTTTGCGGAGACCGATGTCGGTGAGCACACATACGACGCTGGCTTCCACGTCGCCATCCTGGCCGACACGATCCGCGCTCACCGAGAACCAACGGCCCCCGATCTCCAACTCGACGCCTCGGACGGGCAGGCCCGTCGCGACCCGCGCGAGCCCTCTGCCCTGGCCCACCCCGAACGCCGCGTCGAACGCCCCCTCGATCGGCTGCCCGACAATCTCGGAGGCCGCCTGCTTCACCAAGTTGGCCGCCGCCCGGTTGCACCGCCTCACGATGCCTGCATTGTTCACGAGGAAGATGGCATCGCCGATCGCGTCGAACGTCGCCAGCCACTCGTGCGCGGCCTGGCGCAACCGCCGCTCGGCGCGCCCCACCCGCAACAGTGCCCGCGCCGTCGCCACGAGTACGTCGGCGTCGATCGGATGCGTCAGGTACGCGTCCGCGCCGGATTCGAGACCGAATGCCCGGTCGGCACTGCCCGTGAAGGACGCCGAGACGTGCATGACGGGGATGTGCGCGGTCGCGGGGTCGCGCTTGACGATCCGCCCGACATCGTAGCCAGTCATGTCGGGCAGGTTGACGTCGAGCACGATGAGATCGGGAAGCGCCGCGGCAAGGCGGAGCGCATCGGCGCCGGTCGCGGCCTCGGTCACCCGCATACCCGCGCCGCGCAGCGCGCGTGCGACCGCGTAGCGGTTGCCGTCCGTGTCGTCCACGACCAGGACAAATGGCTGATCCTGATCGATGACCGCCCCCGCTTCCGCACCCGAGCGGTAGGCCGGCACCCCGGCCCCAGGTGTCACCGCTTCGGGCACCGTCACGTGCTCCCCCGTGCGGCGTGCGCGGGACGCCCGAGCGACGTCGCTCCACGTGCTGCCGGCGACGAGAGGTCCTGGCTGGCCGCTCCCCGGGCGCTGTCGTAGTCTCGCGGGATCGTCACCGTGAACGTCGATCCGCAGCCGACCGCACTCGTGACCGTGACGGTGCCGCCCAGCAGCGTGGCGAGCTTGCGAGTCAATGGCAATCCCAGCCCCGTACCGCGAACGCGCCGCTGGATCGGTCCGTCGATCTGCCCATAGTCCTCGAAGATACGCGCCTGATCCTCGGGCGAAATGCCGATGCCGGAGTCGGCCACCGAAAAACACAGCCGGTCGCCATCGGCCGAGGCAGCGTGAACGCGAATTGTACCGCGCTCGGTGTACTTGATGGCGTTGGAGAGGAAGTTACGGAGGATTTGCGACAGCCGCCCCTCGTCCGTTCGCATCACCGGCAGCGTGGCCGCGTCGTCAAAGTGCAGCGCCACGGCGTCGCCCGGCATCAACGGCCGGCACATGCCCCGGAGGGACGCGAAAAACTCCGAGATGGTGAACTCCGACACCCGGACCGTCGTCTTGCCTGCCTCGATCTTTGCCAAGTCGAGGAGATCGTTGACCAGTTCGGTGAGCGAACCCACGGACGTCTGAATCAGGCGGATCTGCACCTCCTGCTCGCTCGTGAGCGGACCATCCACGCCCATCAGCAGGATGTTCGTCAGGTTCAGCACCGAGGTCAGCGGGGTCCGCAGCTCGTGACTCATGTCCGACAGGAACCGCGACTTCGTTTCCGACAGGCGCCGTAACTCCTGCGCGCGGTCATCGAGTTCGGCATACAGCGCGAGTACGCCGCGGTTCGTCTCCTCCAGCTCGGCGTTGAGCCGCTCCACCTCCGCCTGGCGCGCGCGGACTTCGCCGAGCGCCTGGACCAGGTCCTGGTTCTGCTGGCGGATCTCCTCGAACGGTCCCGGCGGCACATTGCGTCCGACCGCCGCACTGACTCGTTCCGCATCACCGACGCTCACCGGGGACTTCCGCGACGGGAGCGACCGCCCGAGTTCGACGATCGTACCAGACTCTTTCGTCGACACGAGATTGAACCAGTCGACCAGCCGGCGGGCGCCGACGATGCCGATGCCCATGCCGGTGGGCGACACATACTCCCCATTGAGCACCGCCTGGACATTCGGAATCCCGGGGCCGCGGTCGGAAACACGCGCGACAAGAACTCCGTTATCCCCGGGCCGCTTGTGGTCGATGTGGAACTGCACGGTGCCGCGGCCCGCATATTGAAATGCGTTGCGAGCGATCTCCGACACCGCCGTCGCCAGCCGGATCTGATCCTGGCCATCGCACCCGAACGCGGCTGCCAGCTCGCGCGCGCGCTGCCGCGCGAGCACGATGTCATGCTCGTAGCGGAGTTCCAGCGTCAGCAGCTGGATCGCTGGCTCGTTCATGCCGCGTGCGTTCCGCATTCGGAATGCCATCGCTCAGTTCGGGCGATCGCGCACGACGAGGACCGCCATGTCGTCGCGGCCGCGGCCGAAATCGCGGAAGAGGACCGACGCCAGCAACGATGGGTCACCGGTCATGACGCCTGGGTAGGCGTCCGTCCGCCAGCGGCCGCTGATGCCGTCGGAATGCATGACCAGGTACCCGAGGCTTGGCCACGGATACTGAAACTCGCGCATACTCGCGATCTAATGTCCCGCGATCCCTCCCAGCGAGGCCATGGGCCGGGACTGCGTCGAGTCGCAGACGCTGGCCGCGACATTGCCGACGCCTGCGAATGTGACCATCCGAGTCTCGTGATCGATGCGCGCGATCGAGATCGCTGCGCCGCGCGTTGCTCGGAGCGCGTTGTGCACCGCAAGGAGGAGCGCCCCGGGCATGCCATCCCCGCGCTCCCGAATAGTCCGGATCGCGGTGGTGGCCGCGACGGCCGCGTCGGGGCCGTGGCCCAGCCCGTCCGCGACAACGACGAGCGTCCGCTCCGGAGACCAGTCAGTGTGCCAGGCATCGCCGCAGACGGTTTCTCCCCCGATCGGGACGCAAATCACGCCGGCGTCTGCCTCGCCGGTCACCGGCTCTCAAGACGATCGGACACGCGCGACCATCGCCGTGCCCTGATGGGTCGAGAGGATGTCGAAAGCGCCTGCCGCCAGCCGCCGGATCGCACCAAGTCCCTTTCCTGCCGTCCCGGCAGTCGAGTAACCGTCCGCCATTGCGCGCGCGAGATCGGTGATGCCCGGGCCGTGATCGATCGCGAGCACCTCCACCCCGGCGCTGCCCCCGCTTCCGACGTTCCGAAGCACGATCATGCCGTCACGCGCGTGCCGGGCAAGATTGGTCGCCGCCTCGGTGACGATGAGGCCGAGCCGCCCGAGTTCATCGCCCGACAGAGCGGCGTGCTCGCCCGCGACCCGCGCCGCGCGCCGCGCCTCCCCGATCTGGCTCATTTCGGTGACCGGGATCGCCACACTCACGGGGCCGCCGGCCAGTTCGGCGTCCGGCGTCATGGCGACCAGGACCTCGGGATCCGCACCGGCTGTTCCCCCCGCAGGCATCCTACGTCCACCGCGTCACGGTGACCCGCGTGCCCTCACCAGGCTTCGACCGAGATGTCAAACTCGTTGACGAGGCGTTTGGACCCGCTGAGCCCGAGACCCATGCCGCCCGACGTCGTGTAGCCGTCCGTAAGTGCCAGGCCAATGTCGGCAATACCCGGGCCGCGATCCTCGAAGGTCAGCCGCAGTCCCGTGCGAAGCCCATCCTCCAGAATCTCTATCCGGAGTGTCCCCCCACCACCGTACGACACGGTATTCCGCGCCAGCTCGCTCGCGGCGGTTACGATCTTGGTTTGATCGACGAGCCGAAACCCCGCCGCGACCGCTCGCATGCGGACGACGTGGCGCGCATTGACAATGTCCTGCTGCGTTCGGACCTGGATGACGTCATCCGGGTCCACTGCCATCCCCGTCCGCGGTAGCCGGCAGCGCCGATTCCAGCCGGTCGCGATCCATGGATGTGTAGGCGCTCAGCAGACTCATACCCTTGTCGATGTCCAATGCGGTGCGGACGCCTGGGAGGGAGAGGCCAAGCTCGACGAGCGTGATCGCCACCGCCGGGCGCATGCCCACGACGACAGTCTCCGCATCGAGCACCCGCGCCATTGCCGCGATGTTCGAGATCATGCGCCCGATGAACGAATCCACGATCTCGAGCGACGAGATATCCAGCAGCACACCCCGCGCGCCGGTCGTGGAGATCCGGCCGGTCAGGTCGTCCTGAAGCTGAAGCGCCAGCCGGTCGTGCATGTCGACCTGGATCGTGACCAGCAGGAGATTGCCGATCCGGAGAATCGGTATGCGGTCCATATCAGCCCGCCTACAGTTGCGGTGAGCCGCCACGCGGCCCGGCACCCGCTCCCGGGGCGGAGCCAATGCCGGGTGCTCCGCTCACCTTCATCACGGCTCGCCCGGTCCGCGACAGTGCGATCCGGAATGCGTCAGCGAGCGTCGCCTTGGTGATCACGTCGCCAAGATCGATGCCCAGGTGCACGATGGTTTGCGCGATCTGGGGACGGATGCCGCTGATGATGCATTCGGCTCCCATCAGCCGTGCCGCCGTGACCGTCTTGAGCAGGTGCTGCGCGGTCAGTGTGTCCACCGTGGGCACGCCGGTGATGTCGAGGATCGCGATCTGCGACCCGGTTTCCACGATGCGCTCCAGCAAGGCTTCCATCGCGATCTGCGTGCGCCCGCTGTCCAGCGTGCCGATCATCGGCAGCGCCAGAATGCCGTCCCACAGCGTGACGACCGGCGTCGATAACTCGAGGAGATCCCGCTCCTGCCGCCGGATCAACTCCTCCCGCCCCTTCTGAAACATCTCCGTTGTGTACAGCCCGAGCGCGTCCAGCAAGCCGGTCAGCGCTACCAGATCGGCTGATACCTGGTCGCCGTTCGTGCCGCCGTCACTGCGCACCTGCTCGAACATCGGCTCCTTGGCCGCGAAGATGAACAGTGCGGTCTCCGAAGGAGAAGAACCTTGGGCGGCGCGCGAGCGTGACAACGTGCCAAGAAACTCCTTGGTCGGACCCCACTCTTTCTTGTCTATCGATGCCATGCAGGCCGGCAGCGCCGCCGTGAACAATCCCAGAAACTCCGCACACTGCGACGTCACCAGCGAATCGGTGAGCGCGCCGCGCGTTGGCTGCCTGGCCGCCCACTCGGGCAGGATCTCACCGGCATGCCGGGTGAGGATCGCCGCGATGCGGCCACCATCCGTGGGCTTCGTGACACTGCTTCGATCGTTCACCGCGGTCTCCTTCTGTCGTAAGAAGCGGTTCACCTGTAGGCGAAACGGCCGATGCCCCCGGCCGGCGGCGAAAAAACATAGCAGTCCGCCAGCGTTGGTTCACCCGGCCTGTCCGCGCGCGTGCATGCTGCGGAAAAGACGGCGGGACGTGTACGGTATCGTACATTTGACGCAACGCCGTTGGCCGCAGCGACCCGATCGCGCCACTCCACACGCCCGAAAGTCACGACTGCCGTACGGCAAGTTCGCTACCATGCGAGCTACCGGCCGGTGTCCGGACACTCCACCCGCGCACCCCATACCGTTTCCGACCGCGATGCCCATCATTTCTCGTCTGCCATGACCGCCGATCGGATTCCCCGCGGGGCCGCGATCTGGGCGCTCGCAGCCTACGCGCTCGCCGGATGCCTCCTCGGCTACCCGGTCTTCCACGGCGGTTTCCTCGTCTCCCCGCACAGCGACCAGTACATCGGCGGCTACGCGGTCCGCGAGTTCGGCACCGCAATGATCCGCAGCGGCCACCTCCCGCTCTGGAATCCGTACATCTTCGGCGGCATGCCGTTCGTCGGGGCCTTCGACGGCGACATCTTCTACCCGCCGACGCTCCTCCTCCGGCTCCTGCTCCGCGCCGACCTGGCCGTCACGTGGGCGTTCATCCTCCACGTCGTCCTCGCCGGATGGTTCACCTATCTCTGGCTCCGCGCGAGCGGACTCGGATTCGCCGCGGCGGGCATCGGAGGCCTCGCCTACGAGCTCGGCGGCCCCATCGCGTCGCTCGTCTCGCCGGGACACGACGGAAAGCTCTACGTTAGCGCGCTCCTCCCCCTCGCGCTCTGTTTCATACTCCTCGGCATCCGCGATGGCAAACGATGGTGCTGGCCCATGCTTGCGCTCACCGTCGGCTTCGCCGCGCTCGCGCCACACCCGCAGATCTTCGAATACTTCCTGCTCACCGCGGGCGCCTACGCGCTCTTTGTCGCCGCGCCGCTCCGCCCGGCGCATACCGCGGCGTCCTGGTGGTCACGCGCCGTCATCGGCATCCGCAGCGTCGCCGGGCGGCGTCTCGGTGCGGCCCTCGCGGCCGTCATCCTTGGCCTCGTGATCTCGGCCGTGCAGTTCCTGCCAGTCGCGCAGTTCGTGGCCTGGTCCCCACGTGGCAACAAGGCCACCGGCGCCGGATCATATTCGTACGCCACGCAATTCTCGATGCCCATCGAAGACATCCCCAACGTCTACCTCCCGCAGTTCACGGGAATGCTGGACCGCTACTGGGGCGGCCTCGGCTCCCACTGGTTCACCGAATACTTCGGCGCTTCATTCCTCGTGCTCGCTCGGGCGGCCCTCGTCGCGGCCACCACCCCGCGCCGGCGGAATGTCCAGTTCTGGCTCGGCGCGCCACCGTCGCGACGCTCTGGTCCCTCGGCCACATACCCCGTTCTATATTCCGTCTACACGCTCGTGCCTGGAACGCCGTCTTCCGCGTCCCCGCCGCTGCATTCGTAGTCGTGGGCCTCGCCGCCGCTGCGCTGGCCGCCGAAGGCGTCACCTGCGTGCTGCGCCGCGATATCCGCGTCCGCTACGTCCTGGCATGGCTCGGCGTTGCAGCATCCTCGCCATACCGCCTGTCATCCGCACATCGCGCACACCACGGCGCAGGTCTTCGCGCTTCGTGGACCCCGGCTGGCCGATGCGATGCCGGCCCTCGCCGCGGGCGCCATCCGCTGCCTGTTGGTTGTCGTGCTGATGGGCGCATTTCTTGCCATTGCGCGACGACAAACGGTGCGCCCGTGTCGCGGGCGCGGCGATTCGCTCGTGGTGGCGGCCGACCTCTGGGGCATGCTCGCACTACTGGGTGTTCCTCCACCCGCCGCCCAGACGTACGCGTCTGACG
>CAVWTI010000017.1:0-38428 GCA_963757855.1 uncultured Gemmatimonadales bacterium | reverse complement strand
ACAGGCCACGACATTGCCGGCAGCACCTGCGGCCGCGCCAGTAGCGGCGCCGGCGGCGGGTCCGGGGGACGCGGCCGCGGCCGCGCCGGTGCGGACCCGTCCGGATACGGCACTCGTCCCGGCACTCGATGCCGCGCGGGCCACGGACGCCGAGATCCGGGTCGCGCTGTTCGATCTCATGAACGACCGCCCCGCGGCCGCCCTCGACCGGTTGCGGGTGCTGACCGCACCGCCCGGTACCGTCGGTGGGGTGGGCACCTGGCGTGGCGACCAGGACCGCCGCTTCCTCATGGCGGAGAGCTTCTACCGGCTCGGCATGGACGACAGCATGCGTGTCGCGGCCCAATCCGTGCTCGCGGGGCCCGGTGCGGCGCGGTTCGGCGCGGTGCTTCGCACCCAGCTGCTGTTCGCGGCATATCGGAGCGGTAACCTCGCGGAGGCGTACACGATCGCCAAGGCCGCGAGCCGCGACGACCGGTCGCCGCTCTCGGCACTCCTCGCGGGGCTCGTGGCCTACCAGAACGGCGACACCGCGCTGGCGCGCACCTCGTTTGCGTCCGCGCAGCAGCTTGCGAGTCCGAGTGGTCCGTACGCGGACTACGCGCGCTACATGAGCGCCCTGTCGGCGGCACGCAGTGACACCGCGCACCCGACCACGGCGCTCCACGCATTCGAGGCCGCGCTCACGACGGCCAACGGTGAAACGCTGAACCAGCTGACCCTGGCCGGCGCACAGAGCGCGGCGGAGGCCGGCCAGTACGATCGGGCGGCTGCATTGGCCGGCGCGGTCGAGCCATCGAGCGGATCGGATGCCGAAGCGCGGGCGACGCGGGCGTGGGCATTGACGCGCGGTGGCCATCCGGATCAGGCGGGGACCGTGTTCGACGAACTGGCCGAGCGGTATCCACAGCTGCCGGGACGGGAAGACAACCGCTTGATGGCGGCGCAATCGGCGCTGGAGCAGGACAAGGCCGCGGAGTCCGAAGGCGCGTTCCTCTCCGCCGTGGACTCCGCGAGCACCGAAGCGCAGCGCATTGCGCAGTGGAGCGCGACGCCGCATGCCGCGGCACGCGCCCTGGTCGCCGCGCGCGCGGCCGATGTGCTGCTGCTTCCGGACGTGGAGCTGGGCAAGACCCTGGCGTTCCCCGACAGCGCGGGCGGCGGGACCGACGCGCTCCGCGCCGTCGTCTCCGACGCGCCGACGCAGGCGCCGCCGGCCTTTGCGCCGCCATCGCTTGTCTCGATCAGCAGCTTGACGGCGCGAGTGGATTCGGCAGCGGCCGCGGCGCCGGGTGGCGGGCTCAGTCTCGTGGATCGCGACGTGTTGCGCCGGGCGGCGTTCACACGCGAGCCGGACGGTGCGGCGGGGGCGTCGGCGCGGGCCGACCTCGTTCGCAATGTCAACGCCCTGCACAACGCCGACATGGCGGTCGTGCTCGCGAACGAAGACATTCTGGCACAGCGCGGCAATGTCGCGCTGCAGCTCCAGCTGCTGCGCCATGCGCGCCAGCAGATCGAGCTGGCGGGCGACAGCCTCGGACCGATGTTCACGCGGATGTCGGCAGCGGAAGATTCGCTGGCGCGCGTCACGCAGCACGTCGACGTGGCGGGGGTGTTGCTGCGCCGTCTGTTCGCTCCGCAATTCTCCACCATGCGGAAGACCGCAGCGGACAACATCCGGCTGGCCGACAGTGTGCGGCGGTCGATGGGTGCGTATGCGGCGCCGAGCGATCTGGCCATCCTGGACCGGGAGGCGGCGACGGCGGCGGACTACGCGCGCGTCGCCGGCCAGATCGAGCACGGGCTCGACCAGGTCATCGCGAACCACCCGGCCTTTGCGCTCCGGGATTCGATCCGGCTCCGTGGCGAGCGTACGCGGCAGTTGATCGTGCAGACCCAGCGCGCGGTCACCACGGGTGAAGCCGCGGTCGACGAGCAGATGGCCCGTGTCTCCGAGGGCGGCTCGTCCACGCGCGCCTCGCTCCGCAGCACGCTCAACGCGGCGGCGGCGGCGCAGGCGCAGGCCGCCGGTGTGCTGACGTCGGCGGTGGAGCACGACCTGACCGTGCGGGCCGACGTACTCGCGGCCGATGCGCGGCGGGACCAGGAAGCGGCGGAGTTCGGGGCGGCGGGTGCCTCCTTCTTCCGGCAGCTCGCCGGCGCGAACGGCGCGGCCGGTGGTACGACCGCGGCCTCCGATCCGCCGTCGGCGGATTCTGCCGTGGCGCAACTCGAACGGGTGATCCAGCGGTATCCGAGCAGCCCGGCGCGGGCGGGCGCCCTCTACGAGCTGGGCGAGCTGCTCGTGCGCCGCGCGGACGAGCGGTATGCGGCGACGCAGCGCGTGGGGACTGGATCGGACACGAGCCGGCGGCGCGCAGTGACGCCACGAATGGCCTCAATCACCCCGACTACGCGGCGGCGATCGCGCGCTACGAGGAGCTGATCCAGCGTTACCCCGCGTTCCCGCAGATCGACGGCGCGGAGTACACCCTGGGCACGCTCTACAGCGCGGGTGAGCGGTACGCGGACGCGGCGGCGATCTTCGAGAAAGTCAGCGGCATTGAGGCCTCCCCGATGCGCGCGGAAGCGATGTTCCGGCTGGGTGACTCGCGGTTCGAGCTGGCGAGTGCGGCGCGGGGCGAGCAGCGCCAGGCGCTGTTCGGCAAGTCGGCGGCGGCATACGAGCAGGCATCGACCGTGGCGCCGGTCACCGGCGACATCTACTTCCTGTCCCTCTACAAACTCGGTTGGTCGTACTACAACCAGGGCACGCAGCAGAACCAGGACGGTTATCGCAAGGCGGTCGACGTGTTCGGCCGGCTCGTCGATGCGTACGACAAGCTCCCGGCGGACCGGCAGGCCCGGCTCGGGCTGCGGGATGAGACCCTCGACTACATGGCGGTCTCCTTCACGCAGGTCGGTGGCGCGGAGGCGGCGAACCGCTTCTTCGCGACGCGCGCGGACACGGCGTACAAGATCCAGGTGTTGCGGCGCGTGGCGTCGCGGCTCCGCGACCAGGGTGATTTCGGCCGCGCGGTGCAGGCCTATCAGGAATTGCTGGTCGAGGCGCCGAACGACTCGTCGGCGCTCGGAGTGCAGCAGGAAGTCATCGACATTTATCAGAACCGGACGCTGGAGCCGGAGAAGGCGCAGGCGGCGCGGCTGGCGCTGGTCGACAAGTTCGCGCCGGGCTTCGCGTGGGCGGCGGCGAACCTGCCGCTGGAGAAACAGGCGGCGGCGGCGCGCGAGGACGCCCTCCGCCAGAGCGCGCAGTACGAGCTGGCCAAGGCGCAGGGTTCGGGGGCGCGGGTGGTTGCCACGACGCGTACGCGCCGTGGAGCGGCGACGCCGGCGCCCGCCGTCGGCCCGCCATCGGCGGCCCAGCGGCCTCATTATGCCGAGGCGGCGCGCCTGTACGGGAAGTACATGCAGGATTACGGTGGGGCGGACAGTGCGCGCGCAGTCGATACCTACTATGCGGAAGCGCTCTTCGGCGCGAGCGATTATGCGCGCGCGGGCGCGGAGTATGTCCGTTCGGCGTACGGGTATCCGGGCGACACGAGCAAGGCCGCGGCGGTCGCCGAGCAGCAGGCGGCGCAGAACGCAATCGTCGCGTACGACTCGGCGCTCAACGCGAACAAGAACGACCGCACGGTCCAGGACTCGCTGTTCTCGGCCGTCAATCAGTTCGCCGACCACTATCCGCATACCGAGATCGCGAAGCGGGCGTTGATCGAAGAGGGCCGGCGGGCGTCCGAGGCAGGCCGCTGGGACGTGATGGTGTCGGCATTCCGCCAGTACTCGGCGCAGTGGCCGAGCGATCCGTACACGCCGACGGCGGCGAAGCTGGTGGGTGACGCGTTGTACAAGCAGGGCAAGTACGGTGACGCGCAGGCGCAGTGGGACACGGCGTACACGATCGCCGAGCGGGCGGGCCGGCACACGCTGGCGGATTCGCTGAAGCGCGTGCAGGCGTCGGCGGCGTCGATCTACGCGGACTCGCTGGTCAAGGCCGGGCAGTATCAGCGGGCAGCGGAGGAAGTCTATGTGGCGTACGCGGATGAGAATCCGACGAACGCCAAGGCTGCGGACGCGCTCCGGAACGCGATCGAGACCTACATGCTGGCGGACAGTGTGGCGCGGCGGAAGGGGAACGACAGCGCGTCGAAGGATGCGCGGACCCACGCCGTCGACCTGTCGAACCGGCTCATCAAGCAATTCCCTCAGTACCAGTACCGGTTGCAGTATCAGACCCTGGTGGCGGACCTGCTGGCGGGGCTGGGCCGTGGGGATGAGTCGATCGAGGCGCTGCGGAAGCTGATCGCCGACAACCCGACGTGGGCAGGCCGCGCGGACGCCGAGATCCGGCTGGCGACGCGGCTCGATTCGCTTGGGAAGAAGAAGAGGCGGCGGCGGAATACGAGCAATTCTCGTCCGACTATCCGCGTGACAAGCGGGCGACGGACGCGCAGTACAACTCGGCCGTGACCTATCTGGAGTCAGGCGACACCCTAACGGCGGCGAAGACATACGCGACATTCGCGCGGCGGTATCCGTCGGATCCGCGCGCGGAGCAGGCGCGGTCGTTCCGGATCACATTGTTGCGGCAGGCCGGTGATTCGGCGGCGGCGAACGCGGATCTTGCGACCCTGTGTACGGCGAACGCACCAGCCGACCTCAAGGCGGACTGTGCGGCGCGTGCGGGGCAGGCGGCGTTTACGGCCGGCGTGGCGCAATTCCTGAGGTACCGGCCGGTCAAGCTGGTCATTGCGTCCCGGGGGCAACTGACAGCGGCGGGCGTCAAGCGGGCGTCGGCGAACAAGCAGCTGCTGCTGGCGGCGCTGACCAAAGAGTTCACCAAGGCGATCGAGGCCGGTGATCCGCAGTATCTGGCCGCGGCGACCTACTACATTGGTGTGGCGCAGTGGGAGTACGGCAACTTCCTGAAGGACGTGCAGCTGCCGGCATCACTGAGTGATGCGGAGCGGCTGGCCGCGGCCGATGGGGCCGCGAAGCAGGGCGAGGCGTACTACGCGCAGGCGCAGAAGACCTGGCAGGCGCTGGTGGACAAGGCCGCGCAGGAGAAGATCGCCAACAAGTGGGTGGACATGGCCAAGGACGGCGTGCAGGGGAAGGTGCCGGATGACCTCTAAGCGAACGGGTACGAAATTCGTGCGCGTGCTGTTGATTGGCGCGGGGGTTCTCGGCGCAGTGGCGGTGGCCGTCCGGCCGCGGCGCAGGAGCAGGGTGCAGGTGGCGCGGCGGGGGGTGCGAAGCAGCCCGTGCGCGCCGCGCAGGCGATCGAGATTCGCGGCCAGGTCCCGACGCCGCAGGTGGTCACAGTCCGGCCGCGAGAGATCCCGGTTTTCAGCCGTGAAGTGCTGACGCCGTCATATTTCGACGCGCACTTCTGGCGGGCGCTGCTCACGCCGTACGAGCTGGCGCCGAATCTGTCGTCGGGCGCGGGCGCCACGGCCGCGAGCATCGTGCCGGCGGCGTTGCCGGGCGACAGCACATTTCGTCTACCGCCAGCAGCCGACAGCGCGCATAGCGCACCGGCTCCCGCTTCACCCGCCGGCACGCCGGCGCCTACCGCGACCGGGGGCACGTCCCCGAACGCTCCAAGGGAGAAGTAATGCGATCGTTGCTCGAGACGTTCCGGAATGGCGGCCCGGTCATGTACGTCATCCTCGTGGTCGCGATCGCGGGGCTCGCCATATTCTTAGAGCGCTTTTACGTGATCGTGATCCGATCCACGATCAACGGCCCCGCGTTCATCGAGCGGATCATGCAGCTCGTGCGGGCGCAGAAGATGGAGGACGCGATGCGGCTGTGCGCGCAGTCGCATTCTCCGCTCCCCGACATGGGACTTCTCATTCTGCGGAGCAAGAGCCGCGACGAGGGTGAGCTGCAGAACGTGGCGGATGCCGCTTCGCTCTCGGTGATCCCGCGGTTGTCGCGCCGGCTGCAGTATCTGCCGATGCTGGCCAACGTGGCGACGCTGATCGGACTGTTCGGGACGATCTATGGCCTCAAGGCCGCATTCGCGTCAGTGGCGGCGGCCTCGGCGGCGCAGCGGTCGGAGAAGCTGGCGGCGGGTATCGCGATCGCGTTGAACGCGACGGGATTCGGACTCCTTACGGCGATTCCGCTGACCGTCGGCCACTCCTATCTGTCGGCGCAGGCGGAGCAGATCATCGAGCAGGTGGACGAGTTCTCCGTCCGGCTCATCAACGCGCTGGTCGAGCGCCCCGAAGCCAGGATCTCACGCTAGCCGCGCGCACGTCACGCATTTAGGGCGACATCGTGGCCGCGTCGCGATTTCACCGAGCCAAGGTCCGGCGTGCGGAGCGCGCGTCGTCGACCATGGGTCATGGGGGCATCAATCTGGTGCCGCTCATCGACGTGCTCACATCCATCGTCTTCTTCAGCCTGGCGAGCTATCAGGGCCTCCTGGCGGAGCTGACGTCGTTCGACCTGGCGTTGCCGCCGCTGGTGGTGACGGCCGAGCAGATGCCGGCGGGGCAGAAGGACACGAACCTCAATCTGCTGCTGGCGGTGCGGATCGAGGGCGACAAGATGCTGGTGGAGCACTCGGCCAACGGCGGATTCCGCCGTGAGATTCCGGGGCTGACTGGCGCATCGCTCGATACCCTGCAGGCGTTGATGACGGGCATCCACCAGGAGTATCCGCAGAACAACGACGTGCTGGTCATTCCGTCCGACGAAGTGCAGTACGATGACGTCGTGCACGTGCTGGAGCGGCTCAAGCTGGCCCAGTTCCCGAACGTCGCGCTGGGGACCCGCGCGCGGGCGACGAACGTCTCGGCGGGGCGGACCTAGCCATGGCGCGCCAGCAGATCAGCCGGGCGCGCATGGCGCGCGAGTCCCGCCGGGGGGCGCAGTTCGCCAAGTTCAAACTGGCGGAGCTGAACCTCGTCCCGCTCGTGGACACGCTCGTCTCGATCGTGTTCTTCGCGCTGGTGACGGCGACGGTGGGCGAGCTGGCGCCCGTCGTGGCCGGCGTGAACCTCCCCGAGGCGCGGGTCGGCACGAACGCCCTGCAGCAACTCACGCTCGGGATCGGGCGGCAGGTGACGCTGGCCAACGCGCCGGTGATGAACACGGTGGACGCGGCGCAGGCGCAGTCGAACGTGCCCGGCCAGCCACTGCTCATCCCGCCGCTCTTCCGGCACTCAAAGGCAAAGCGGATTCGATCCGGACGGTGACCCAGGTGGCGGCGGACCAGCCCGTGGATGTGCCGCTCGCGATCCAGGGCGACAAGACGATGCGGTACGATCTGCTGTCGCGGGTGATGCAGACCGCGCGTCTGGCGGGCTTCAAGAACATCTCCCTGCAAGTCCATCGGGTGACTGATGGCGGGTGAAGAGGCGACGGGCGGCGCATCGCGCTTTTCGCGCCGGGCGCGCCCGCGTGACGAAGCGAGCTTCACGCGCAACCTCCGGTTCGAGCTGGCGGACGAAGAAGGTCGTGCGCTGCTCGGCTCGTGGCTGTTGTCCGCGGGGTTCGGGCTGCTGTGGATCCTGCTGGTGATATTCGGGCCGCAGACGGACATCAGCCATTTGTTGCCGCCGGAGGAGCGTCCGATCAGCGTGACGTTCGAGCCGCCGCCACCGCCAGACGTGCCGGTCAAACCGGAAGCGACGCAGCCGGTGCCGGCCGCGGCGAAGGCCGCGGCCCGGCGGGCAAGCCGAAGCCCACCGCCGAAGAGATCGCGGCGAAGCGGGCGGCGGCGGCGAGTGCGGCGTTCGGAGCGGCGCCGGCAGCGAACGGTCCGGTGGGCGATGTGTCGAACGTGCTGCGGGGCGTGGACGTGGCGTCCGGGGCGCCGACACCGGGTGCGGCGGCCGGCAAGGCCGTGCTAGCGTACGGCCAGGGTGGGCAGGGAGTGCGGACGCCAGGGCGCGCCGACATGGGCGGCGGCGCGGGCGTGGGCAACCTGGGTGGTGTGTCGGGAGGCGGCGGGATCGGCCGCTACGGCGTCGCGGTGTCGGCGCCCAAGGCGATCGATGTGCCGGGGCTGGGTGGACCGACGCGCGATATGGGAGAACTGGGGACGGCGGTCCGCAGCCACGACTCGCAACTGCGGTTCTGCTACGACGAGTACGGGTTGAAGGTGAACCCGGGGTTGGCAGGGAGCGTAACGCTGGCGTTGACGATGACGGGTGGCGGGACGGTGACGAACGCGGTGGTGAACCGGCGGACGTGGTCGGGCCCGGGGGCGAGCGAGGCCGAGTCGTGCATCCTCGAGAAGGCGAAGGAGTGGCATTTCCCGGCGTCGCCGGCGGGCGGCGGGACGTTCGAGTTCTCGTTCAACTTTACGAAGTAGCGTCGGAGCTGGCATCGTGGGTGGGCAGGGGCCGTCCTTGAACGGCCCCTGCTGCGTTTATCCGATGCATGGATGGCACAATGCGGTTACATAGGAGGGTGATTCCTGACGCGTTCGTGCCGAAGCTCTTCACCACGCTCGCGGGCTACACGCGTGCCCAGTTGCAGGCCGATGTGGGCGCGGGTGTGATCGTGGGCGTCGTGGCGCTGCCGCTGGCCATCGCGTTCGCCATTGCCAGCGGCGTGACGCCGGACCGGGGACTCTACACCGCCGTCATCGCCGGCTTCATCATCTCGGGCCTCGGTGGCTCGCGGGTACAGATCGGCGGACCCACGGGCGCGTTCGTGGTGATCGTCTACGGGATCGTTCAGCAATACGGGATCGACGGCCTGACCATCGCCACGATCATGGCGGGATTCGTACTGATCGGATTTGGGCTCGCCCGGTTCGGCGCCGCGATCAAGTTCATTCCCTTTCCGCTCATTCTGGGATTCACGTCGGGGATCGCGGTCATCATTTTCTCGAGTGAAGTCAAGGACCTTCTCGGGCTCCGAATGGGAGCGGTCCCGGCGAACTTCGCGGACAAGTGGGATTCCTACGCGCGGTACCTGCATACCGCGAACGGGCCGGCGGTCGCCGTCTCGGCGGCTACGCTGTTCGTGCTCGTTGTGTGGCCGCGGTTGAGCCGCCGGATCCCCGGGCCTTTCGTCGCGCTGATCGCGGCAACTACCGCGGTCCGCGTCTTTCACATTCCAGTGGAGACCATCGGGAGCCGGTTCGGTGCGATCAGCGCCAGCTTTCCTGCTCCGCATCTGCCCGCGGTGTCGCTCCATACGATCGCGGGTCTGGCGGCACCGGCCTTCGCGATCGCGATGCTGGGGGCGATCGAGTCGCTGCTTTCGGCTGTCGTGTCCGACGGGATGATCAGCGGGAGTCATCGGTCCGACATGGAACTGGTCGCACAAGGTGTCGCCAACATCGTGGCGCCGCTGTTCGGCGGAATCCCCGCGACCGGTGCGATTGCGCGAACCGCGACCAACGTCAAGAACGGGGGCCGGACGCCGGTGGCGGGTCTCACGCACGCGATGACGCTCCTCCTCATCACACTTTTTTTCGGGCGATGGGCGTCGCTCATCCCCATGTCGTGTCTGGCCGCGATCCTCACGGTGGTGGCGTACCAGATGAGTGAGTGGCGCACGTTTCGGGCAGAGTTGCGATCGCCGCGCGGGGACGTGGCGGTGTTGCTGGTCACGTTTCTCCTGACGGTGTTCTTCGACCTCACGCTAGCGATCGAAGTCGGTATGGTGCTGTCGGCGTTCCTGTTCCTGCGCCGGATGGCCAACACGACGGCCGTTCGCGCGATGGGCGATCCGGGCTCCGGGCCACCGGCAGATGGCGAAGAGGAGATGGCCGGGCCCGGCGGGCGTGCGCAGGCGGAACGGGTCCCGCTCCCACGCGAGGGTTCAGGTTCGATCCCGCGCGGCGTACAGGTGTTCGAGATTGCGGGCCCGCTGTTCTTCGGGGCTGCCGCGACCTTTCGGGATGCGCTCGGACGAGTATCAAAGCGTCCGGAGGTCCTCATCATCCGGATGGGACTCGTCCCCGTCATCGATTCCACGGGCCTTCGCACCCTGGCTGATGTGGTGCGACGCAGCCGGAATGACCGGACACTGGTGATTTTGTGCGAGTTGCATCAGCAGCCTGCCGAAGCCCTCACGCGATCGACGGCGATGGACGACATCGGCGAGGAGAACCTCGCGCCCACATTAATGCAGCGCTCGTGCTGGCGCGTGAGCATCTGGTAGCGGAGAAAACCCTCGCGGCCGGTCTCTGAGGCCGCAATCCGGAGTGAATTCTCCAGTAGCTGGCGGTTGAAGGAGGAAGAGACCCAACGAGGGCCAGCGGGGTTTGGCTGGGCATCGGTCGGGATCGAGGGACGAGGGATTAGGGGCTACGGTTTGGTTTTTTTCCTCCAGCGGTCCCTGAGTGTGCGGAGTGAGTCGCCGTGAAGGGTCAGAGCGCGGATGCTGTCGAAGCGGGCGGCGTAGGCAGCGGTGAACCGGGCGGATGGCGGGAGGGTGTCGAGCGATATCGCGGCGGCGTTGGCGACGGCTCGGGCGGTCTCAAATCGCTCGCCGATGGCGAGTGCACTTTCGGCAGCGGGCGTGGGCCGTGGTCCGGCTGCTGAGACAGGGGCGGGCGGCCCGTTGGTCGCGGAGGTCCTGGTGCCTTCCACGGGAGGGGTCGGCGCGCTACTATCAATGTGTGCGCCGACACCGGGAGGGCCGCCACGGTCGGGCGTGGACGTACACGCGGCGATCACGAGCCAAACCACGGCGCAGGGGCGTCTGACGTGACGATATATCGCGCCCACCCGCACCACGTCACCTGGCATCTATCGGGCGAAGCTAGGGCGAGCCAGACGGCCGGGCAAGCCGCCCAGCACCCCATCCGGCAGAGCATCCCGCACCGGTTGCAGAGAGGGTCCCATATCCTGGTGCTGGCGACCCTGGTGGCCGCTCTCGTGGCGGGCAGTCTCGGGCCGGCCGGTGCGCAGGTCAGCCGGCAGGCGGCCCCCCGGGGGCAAGCGGAGGGGGCCATCCACGGGTCCCGAATGCCGCAGCCCGTGGGGCTGGTGAACGACTTCGCGCATGTGATCCCGGCGGGCGAGGCGGACCGGATCACACAGATCGCGAACGACGTGCGGACCAAGTCCCGGGGGGAGATCGCGGTCGTCACGCTGAGCGATATCGGTGACCGGGACCCCAGCGACGTGGGGGTCGCCCTCATACGCCAATGGAAGATCGGAAAGGCCGGTAACCCCGGGGATCCGACCCGTAACGCCGGGGCGGTGATCCTCGTCGTGCCCAAGGAGACGAACTCCGATGGGCGGGGCCGGTGCTGGATCACGACCGGGTCGGGGGCGGAGGGCTTCATTACCGACGCCGACGCCGGTGACATGTGCCGGGATGCGATACCGGATTTCCGGAATCACGATTACGGGGCTGGGATCGCGCTGCTGACGTATGAGACGGCCCAGCGGTTCGCGAAGGAGTACAACTTCACGGTCGACACGACGCTGGCGGTCGCGGTTCCCCCGGCGTCGGCGCAGCACCAGGGCGGTCTGTCGCCCATGGCGGTGTTCTTCCTGTTCCTGGCCTTCTATCTGGTGCTGAGCATCATGGCGCGCAGGGGCGGCGGCCGAGGCGGATGTCTGCCGGTGTTCCTGCCATTTGGCGGGGGATGGAGCAGTGGCGGTGGCGGCTGGAGTGGTGGTGGAGGTGGCGGCGGGTTCGGGGGATTTGGAGGAGGCGGGGGAACAAGCGGCGGCGGGGGCGGCGGGAGTTGGTAGCCGTATGCCGATCGCGTCTCCGCTGGCAGGAGAGAGGAGACGCACCAGGCACCGAGCACCAGGCACCGAGCACCAGGCGCGGAGTACCAGCGCAGGCATACGAGCGAATCGCACCGACCGAGGATGATTGCATGGGTATGAGATCCACCGCAGGAATGCTGACCCTGACATTGGCGGTACTTGCCGCCTGTCACGGCGACAAGAAGCCATCATCCGGCGATTCCGTGGCCGTGGCGCCACCCGTGGATACGACGCCGCAGGATCTCTCGAAAGTGCAGACCGGACTGCCCGCGGCGGCGCCCGACACCTTCACGCCACCCAAGCCGCAGGCGGCCCAGCCGGACTATCCGCCGGCGCCACCGGCACTCATGCAGTCGGTCGAGCGCGAGCAGGCGTTCTCGAAGTTCTGCTATGAGGAGTTCGGGCAGAAAGCCGATCCGACGCTCCGGGGCGGCGTCGCCGTGCTGGTGACGATTGCCGACAACGCCGTGCAGGACGCCAAAGTCGCCAACTCGCGGTGGTCGGCCAAGGCCGCCGGCGAGCAGGTGAACCAGTGCCTCAACGACAAGGCGAAGCTGGCGTGGAAGCTGGGCGACTCGACGGTCAAAGCCGGGAAGTACGTGGTGCAACTGAGCTTCCGAGGCGAGTAGGAACCCCTCCTTTCCCGACTCACCGCGGCCCGGTTAGGAGGCCCGGGGGCTCCCTGGCCCTCGGGCCTCTATCTTATAAGCTTCCAGCCGTGGCCATCAGCTCGCTGGTGGTCTGGCAGGTCCGGTCCTGGCCATTGCAGTGTTCACTGGAGGAATCAGCACATGCAGAGTCGTCTGCTTGGGCGTCCCGATCGCCGTCGCGCGCGTAGTGCCGCACTCATGGTCGCGGCGCTGCTGCTGTCGGGGTGCGGATACAATACGATCCAACGATATGATCGAGCAGGCCGCGGAGGCGCAGAAGAACATCGAAGTGCAGCTCCAGCGGCGGAGTGATTTGATCGGGAATCTCGTCGAGACCGTGAAGGGGCAGGCGAAACAGGAACTCGACGTGTTCAAAGGCGTCGCGCAGGCCCGGGCCGGCATCACGGACGCGCTCGCGTCGCACGATGCGTCGAAGGAAGCCGACGCCGATCTGCAACTCACGACGGCGGTCACGATCCTCAATCGGTCGGTGACCGAGGCGTACCCGCAACTCAAGTCCGATCAGGCGTTCCTCCGCTTGCAGGACGAGCTGACGGGTACCGAGAACCGAATCGCGACATCGCGCAAGGATTACAACGAGGCGGTCGAGATCTACAACGCGTACATCCGCCAATTCCCGGCCGTGATCACGGCGCGGTTCACGGGCGCGAAGCCGCGCACGTATTTCACCGCGACGGCCGCGGCGCAGGACGCACCGAAAGTCGATTTTTCGAAACCGACGGGATGAACGCGCGGCCGGTCTGACCGGCGACACGCGACACCACACAAGGCCGGCTCCGATTTTTCGGAGCCGGCCTTTGTCGTTGTGGATGTATGTGCGAGTTGGGTTAACTCGCGCGTGGTGCCGCTGACAAGAGGGGCCGAGAACCCCACCATTTGGGCCATTGCGTCTGGCGACATCCGATGAGGCAACGCTCACCGGGTTCGCGCAGGCATCTCCATTCTCACCTCGACGATGTTGAGGGAGGTTACGTGAAGACACACCTGGTTGGATTGGTGCCCCGGCTTGCACGAGCGTTGTGCATAGCGGGAGGAGTCGCCCTCACCACCGTGACGGCAGGCGCGCAGGAGCGACAGCTGACGGGCCGAGTGGTGGACGCGGATGGGAACGCGCCGGTACCGGGTGCCGCCGTCACGGTGCTTGGCACGACGCTGGGAGCGGTGACTAATGACAGCGGCGTCTTTCATCTCCGCGTCCCGAGTACCGCGGTGACCCTGAGTGCGCGCCGGATCGGGTTTACGCCGCGCAGTGTGCCAGTCGCGGGCGATCAGGCGGATGTGACAATCGGGTTGATCAAGGACGTGCTCGAACTCGAGGCGACGGTGGTGACGGGCACGGCCACCTCGATCTCGTCGCAGAACGCGGCGAACGCGGTGACCGTGCTCAACGCCGACCAGATCAACCAGGTGCCGGCACCGACCCTGGACGACGCGATGCAAGGGAAGATTCCCGGCGCGATCATCCAGCAGAACAACGGTGGCGCGCCGGGCGGCGGTATGCAGATCCAGATCCGCGGCGTCACGTCGATCAACTCCGACGCCTCGGCTCTCTACGTGGTCGATGGCGTGCCGGTCAACAACGGCCACATCAACACCGGCGCCAACGCGATCACCGGCGCCCAGGACAACACCATCAACCAGGACAAGCAGGACAATCCGCCGAACCGCATCGCGGACATCAACCCCGAGGACATCGAGTCGATCGAGATCCTCAAGGGCGCGTCGGCGGCCGCGCAATACGGCTCACGCGCCGGCGGTGGCGTGGTGCTCATTACGACCAAGAAAGGCACGCCCGGTAAGGCGAAGTGGGACCTGACCGGCAAAGCCGGGACATTCACGCCCGAGAACTTCCTGCATCTCCGGCAGTTCCCGACCGCCGCTAGCGCGGAAGCGTGGTACAACGCGTACAAGGCGACGCCGAGCGCCCCGTGGACCGCGGCGATGTACGAGGGCAACAACAACCTGCAGAGCCAGGTGTTCGGCGGTGGCCAGGCCTCGTACGAGGGCGATCTGAGCGTACGCGGACAGAGCGGCTCGACGCAGTACTACGCGTCGCTGCTCTCGAAATACGACAATGGCCTCATGGTCAACACCGGGTACAACAAGCAGGGCGGCCGCGTGAACCTCACGCAGAGCTTCTCCGAGGCGATTACCGGCAACCTGAACATGTACTTCGCGCATTCGGATGACCGGCGCGGAATCACCGGGAACGACAACGTCGGGATTTCTCCGTACGACATCTTCTCGACGACACCGTCGTTCTTCAACCAGACGATCAGGTCGGCGACCGGGGCGATTCAGAACAACCCGTACGCCCTCGGCAACGCGTACCAGGATGCGGCGCTGATCCAGACGCCGGAGGAAGTGTCGCGGTTCATCGGCGGCGGCAACGTGGACGCCCGGATCTTCCAGACCGACCATCAGAGCCTGCACCTGACGGCACTGGCTGGTGCGGACATCGCGCACCAGACGGACGATTTCTACGCGCCACCCACGATCCAGATCGAGGAGAACCAGCCGCTCCCCGGTGTGGCGACGACCTTGTCGGGTGACAACACCTACCTGAACTACAACGTCAACCTGGTGCACCACTACGCCGGCGGCAGCAACTTCGACGCGACGACGTCGATCGGTATCGGCCGCGACCAGCGCTACCTGTACAACCCGTACTCCGTCGGCCAGGACCTGCCGCCGGGTATCGCGCAGGTGACCGCCGCCTCCGTGCAGCACAACTTCGATACGACGGTGGTCTCGCGCACGTTCGACTTCTACGCGCAGGAGCAACTCCTGACGCTCGACCAGCGCCTGGCGCTCAGTGCGGGCATCACGGCGGAGCGGTCCACTGACAACGGCAATATCAACACGTACTATCCGTATCCCAAGTTCAGCGCGTCGTTCCGGGTGCCGCAGTTTGCCGGCTTCCTGGACGAACTGAAACTGCGCGGTGCGTGGGGCCGGTCGGGTACCGACCCGATCTTCGGCGTGCGGTATGCGAACTTCGACAACCTGACGCCGCAGCTGGACCAGGGCGCCACCGGCTTGTTCACGCCGGTGACCTCGAACGATCCGGGCATCAAGCCGGAGACGAACACGGAGATCGAGACCGGGTTTGACGCGACACTGTTCTCGTCACGCGCGCAATTCTCGGGCACCATCTACCAGAAGCGGATCACCGACCTGCTGTTGCAGGCGAGCATTCCGGCCAGCACCGGCAATACCCGCCAGTGGCAGAACGGCGGTCAATTCACGGATCATGGCATCGAGCTCTCGCTGTCGGTGACGCCGATCCTGATGCCGAAGGGGCTGACGTGGATCTTCACGTCGACCTTCTACCGGAACTACAGCGTGATGGACGAGTTGCCGGTCCCCGCATTCACGCCCGGCACGAGCCTGGGCTTTGGTCCCGCGTACGGCGAATACTGGGTCCAGGTAGGCCGGTCGCTCACCGAGTTCGTGAACACCAACGTCTCGTGTGGCAACGGCTGCTACCAGCAGGACGGTGACGTCGCGCCGTCGTACACGATGAGTTCGGCAACACGTTCAGCCTGGGGCGCTTCCATCTCTACGGGCTGCTCGATTGGCAGCGCGGCGGCAACGTCGGCAACGTGTCGAACGCGTACTTCGATCCGAACGGCCTGTTCCTGCTTGCCGACTCGGCACTGTCCGCCAAGCGCAACGCGGAGAACGCCGCGAACCTGCCGGCCTATGTGGAATCGGCCTCGTTCGTGAAACTGCGCGAGATCACGCTGAGCTACGCGCTGCCCGACCGGTGGGTCACGGGGTTGTCATGGGTGCGGCTCTCGAGTGCGCGGCTGCAAGTCTCGGGTCGCAACCTGTGGAGCAGCTTCCCGTACACCGGCCTCGATCCCGAGGTCAGTAACTACGGCACGCAGAACATTGGCCGAGGGCAGGACGTGACACCGTATCCGCCCAGCAGAAGCGTGTTCGTCTCCCTCGACCTGGGATTCTAACGATGATCAATACATTGGCTCGTACCGCCCTGGCGGCGGTGGGGCTGGCGGCACTTGGTGCCTGCCAGGACACGGCGGTGCCGAACTTCCGCTCACCGCAGATCAATCCCGAGACGCCGTCCGGCATCCAGTACCTGGTGACCGGGGTCGTCGCGAATTCCCGCACCGACCTTGGGCAGGACATTGTCTCGCTATCGGGGTTCGACCGCGACATGGGAGTCTTCACGTCCGTCGATTCGCGCTTCATCACCGAATCCATGGGCGACGGGAATACGATCCCCAACAGCGATTTCTACGGAGAAGGCGGATGGTCCGTCGAGTTCGAGAACGCGAAGGATGCCGAGGCCATCATCCAGGATCTTCCGAAGGTCTCACCGGCGTACTCGGCGAGCGATGCATCGCTGATCACGGGCGTGATGAAGACGTTGGAGGCCTACAACATGTTGCTGGTGGCGGAGACCCGTGACACCCTCGGCGTGCCGATCTTCGGCTTCGTGGCGACGGCGGCGAACCCGGCTCCGTTCCTCTGCATCCGGGACGTGTGGAAGGGAATCGCGGCGATGCTGGATTCGGCCGAAGCCGACCTCGATGCCGGCATGCCCGGGCCATTGCCGATCACCCTCCCGCCGGGGTTTGGGACGGCGAACCTGGCGGGGCCGAGTGGGACCACCGGCACATTCGCGGGCCTCAATCGGGCGCTCGCGGCGTACGCGAAACTTCAGTACGCGTATGGGGCGACCCGCGTTGCAGGTGGTCCCACGCGGGCCACCGTGTCCACGCCGGGTAGTCCACTGGTGTCCGCGCTGACATTGGCGGATTCGGCGGCTCATGCCTCGTGGATGTACAACCCGGGCGCGCTGACGCCGCCCACCGGCGGTGATTTCAGCGATCCGATGGCGGTGTATCACAACTTCAGTTCGACATTGGGCGATGCCGACAATCCCGTCACGTTCTCGGTGGGCCAGACCACGACACTGTTCGTGCTCGACACGGTGGCTGCGGAGATCGGGGCGGGTGGCGACCTGCGGGCCGCCAAACTCATCACCAACGTCCAGGCGCCGAACTCCGCGGCTGGTCCGGCGGCGAACGCGCAGGCGGCCAACATGATGACCGTCGGTTTCTACCAGACCGCGTCGAGCCCCATTCCGGTCATCCGTGACGAGGAGCTCGGTGCTCATCGAGGCGGCGATTCAACTGGGAGAGGGCAACCTGAGTAACGCGATCGCGTCGATCAATGCGATCCGCTCGAACGTCGGCCATGTCGCGATCTACAATCCGGCGACGCCGACGTATGTGGGAGTGCGGGATCAGCTCCTGCACGAGATGCGGGCGTCGAACATTGGCGAGCCCGGCGAAGAGCGGCTGATGGCGGTCCGGAACTATGGCCTGCAGATGCAGCAGACACAGACGTGGGGCACCACCGACCTGCACACCACGTTGTTGCCGGTTCCGATCCAGGAGTCGGGCCCGCGCAACGGAGCCGTTACGCCCTCCTGTCCGTGAATTATTGGTAGCCTTTAACTATTTGGTAACCGTCTCAATCCGTAACTACTGGCAGCCGTTCATATAGCCGTGCCGCTCGGACACCGAGCGCGGAAACAGCAGGAGACATTGGAGTTCGAACGAGACGGCCCCCGGCGATCTACCGGGGGCCGTTTTGCATTCGAAGCGCAATCTGCCGAGAACCTTAGTACACACGAGCTTGGTTGAGTCATTCGTCGCGGTAGACGGGTTGCTGCGCGTCCGACGAGGCCATCATCATCCATCATTGGCCATCACGAGGATCACGCCGCGTGGGAGCGCTGTTGATGATTCGTCCCGCGGCTGTGCGTGTCCGCCCCCGCTGGATTGTCATTCGGCCCAAACGGACGTCCGTGATCGATTCTTGACAATCGAAACGGCCATGCCCACAATTTGGGCCATTGCGCTTGACGAAATCCGGCGATGTACCCACTCGCCGGGTGGCGGACAGGCATCTCCGTTCTCACCTCGACGATGTTGAGGGAGGTAACGTGAACTCACACGTAGTGGGAAAAGTGCCCCGAATTGCGCGAGCCGCGGCGTTAGCGGTCCTGTGCATTGCGGGAGGAGTGGGGCTCACCGCCGTGATGGCGAGCGCGCAGGACCGGCAACTGACGGGCAGGGTGGTTGATGCGGATGGGAATGCCCCGGTGCCGGGTGCGGCGGTCACAGTTGTCGGCACGGCCTTGGGCACGGTCACCAACGACAGCGGCGTGTTTCACATTCGGGTGCCGGGTGCGGCTGTGGTCATCAACGCACGCCGGATCGGCTTCACCCCGCGCAACGTGCCGGTGGCGGCCGACCAGGCGGACGTGACGATCGGATTGATCAAGGACGTGCTGGAACTGGAGGCGACGGTCGTAACGGGTACGGCGACCACGATCTCGTCGCGGAACGCGGCGAATGGCGTGACGGTGCTCAACACCGATCAGATCACGCAGGTACCGGCGGCAACACTGGATGATGCGATGCAGGGCAAGATTCCCGGCGCGATCATCCAGCAGAACAACGGCGGCGCGCCCGGTGGCGGGATGCAGATCCAGATTCGCGGTGTGACGTCGATCAACTCCGACGCTTCCGCGCTGTACGTGGTCGACGGCGTGCCGATCAACAACGGGCATATCAACGACGGCGCCAATGCCATCTCGGGCGCGAATGACAACACGATCACCCAGAGCACGCAGGACAACCCGCCGAACCGGATTGCCGACATCAATCCCGAGGACATCGAGTCGATCGAGATCCTGAAGGGTGCGTCGGCGGCCGCGCAGTACGGATCCCGGGCCGGTGGTGGCGTGGTGCTCATCACCACCAAGAAGGGCACGCCTGGAAAGGCCAAGTGGGATCTGACGGGCAAGGTCGGAACCTTCCTCCCGGAGAACTTCCTCAACCTCCGGCAGTTCCCGACCGCGGCGAGCGCCGAGGCGTGGTACAACGCGTACAAGGCGACGCCGAGCGCCCCGTGGTCTCCGTCGCTGTACCAGGGCAACAACCCGATGCAGACCCAGTTGTTCGGGGGTGGGGAGGCGTCGTACGAGGGTGACCTGAGCGTCCGCGGCCAGTCGGGCCAGACGCAATACTACGCGTCGCTGCTCTCGAAGTACGACAACGGTCTGATGGTGAACACCGGGTACAACAAGCAGGGTGGCCGCGTGAACCTCACGCAGAGCTTCTCCGAGGCCATCACCGGCAATCTGAACATGTACTTCGCGCACTCCAACGACCGGCGCGGCATCACGGGCAACGACAACATCGGTATTTCTCCGTACGACATCTTCTCGGTGACGCCGGGCTTCTTCAATCAGGAAGTCAAGACGGCGACCGGGGCGTATCAGAGCAACCCCTACGGGCTCGGCAACGCTTACCAGGACGCCGCGTACATCCAGACGCCGGAAGAAGTGTCGCGGTTCATCGGTGGCGGCAACGTGGACGCCCGGATCTTCCAGACCGACCGCCAGAGCCTGCACCTGACGGCACTGGCTGGTGCGGACATCGCGCACCAGACGGACGACTTCTATGCTCCGCCTGACATTCAGATCGAGACCAACCAGCCGCTTCCCGGCGTGGCGACGAGTCTGAATGGTGACAACACCTATCTGAACTACAACGTCAACCTGGTGCACCACTACGCCGGCGGCACCAACTTCGACGCGACGACGTCGATCGGTATTGGCCGCGACCAGCGTTACCTCTATAACCCGTACTCGGTCGGCCAGCAGCTGCCGCCAGGCATCGCGCAGGTGACTGCGGGCGCCGTGCAGCACAACTACGACACGACGGTCGTGTCACGGACATTCGACATTCTACGCGCAGGAGCAGTTCCTGACGCTCGACCAGCGGCTGGCGCTGAGCGCCGGTATCACCGCCGAGCGTGCGACGGACAACGGCAACATCAACACGTACTATCCATATCCCAAGTTCAGCGCGTCATTCCGGGTGCCGCAATTTGCCGGCTTCCTGGACGAGCTGAAACTGCGTGGTGCGTGGGGGCGTTCGGGTACCGACCCGATTTTCGGCGTGCGGTATGCGAACGTCAACAATCTGACGCCCCAGCTCGACCAGGGTGTGACCGGCTTGTTCACGCCGGAGTCGTCCAACGACCCGGGGATCAAGCCGGAGACGAACACGGAGATCGAGACTGGCTTCGACGCGACGATGTTCTCATCGCGGGCGCAATTCTCGGCGACGATCTATCAGAAGCGCATTACCGACCTGCTGCTGCAGGCGAGCATACCCGCCAGCTCGGGCAATACGAGCCAGTGGCTGAACGGCGGACAGTTCACAGACCGCGGCATCGAGCTGTCACTCTCGGTGACGCCCGTTCAGATACCCAAGAGCCTGACGTGGGTCTTCACGTCGACCTTCTACCGGAACTACAGCGTGATGGACGAGCTGCCGGTTCCGGCATTCGCGCCGGCGACGAGCTTCGGCCCGGCGTTCGGACAGTACTGGGTCCAGGTGGGCCGGTCGCTGACGGAATTCGTCAACACGAACAACTCGTGCGGGAACGGGTGCTACCAACAGAGCGGTGATGTCGCACCGTCCTACCGGATGAGCTTCGGCAACACGTTCACGTTGGCGCGCTTCCACCTGTATGGGTTGGTGGACTGGTCCCGTGGTGGCAACGTCGGCAACCTGACGAACGCGTACTTCGATCCGAACGGGCTGTTTCTGCTGGCGGACTCGGCCGGCGAAGCCAAGCGGAACGCGGTCAACAACGCGGGCGGTCCGGCCTACGTGGAATCGGCATCGTTCGTCAAAGTGCGCGAGATCACGCTCAGCTACGCGTTGCCCGATCGCTGGGTGACCGGGTTGTCATGGGCGCGGCTGTCGAGCGCGCGACTGCAGGTCTCGGGGCGCAATCTGTGGAGCAGCTTCCCGTACACGGGTCTTGACCCGGAGATCAGCAACTTTGGCACGCAGAACATCGGCCGAGGACAGGACGTAACGCCCTATCCACCGTCCAAGAGCGTGTTCGTCTCCCTCGACCTGGGCTTCTAGCCATGACCAATACCGTGACTCGTTCCGTGGCGGCCCGGGTGCTCGGCGGCGCGTGGATGCGCCCCACCCTGTCGGCCGGTCTCATCGTGGCGGGGGCCATGGGGCTCGCTGCCTGCAAGGACACGGCGGTGCCGAACTTCCGGTCGCCCCAGATCAATCCGGAATCGCCGTCAGGCATTCAGTTCCTGGTGTCGGGCGTGATCGCGAATTCCCGCGCCGACATTGGGCAGGACGTGCTCGCGCTGTCGGGCATGGGGCGTGAGATCGGCGTCTATACGACGACCGACTCGCGCTTCATCACCGAGTGGATGGGCGATGGCAACATCATCCCCAACAGCGATTTCTACGGTGGCGGTGGGTGGTCGGCCGAGTTCCAGAATGCCAAGGACGCCGACGCCATCATCCAGGATGTCCCGAAGGTGACGCCCGCGTACTCGGCGAGCGACGCGTCGCTGATCACCGGTGTGATGAAGACGTTCGAGGCGTACAACATGATGCTGGTGGCGGAAACCCGCGACACGAACGGCGTGCCGATCTTCGGGTTTGCGTCGCCGCCGGCGACTCCTGCCCCGATTCTCTGCGTCAAGGATGTGTGGAAGGGGATCGCGGCCATGCTGGATTCGGCGGAAGCCGATCTCGACGCGGGCACGGCGGGGGCGCTGCCAATCAGCCTTCCGCCGGGCTACGCCGCGGTCGCCGCGGCCGGTCCGAGTGGGACGGCGGGCACGTTCGCCGGCTTCAATCGGGCGCTGGCCGGGTATGCGAAGCTGCAATACGCATACGCGACAACGCGTGTGGCGGGGGGCGGCGCTCCGGCGACGCCCACGACACCAGGGGCGCCGCTCATGTCCGCGCTCGTGGCGGCCGATTCAGCGGTGCACGCGAGCAATCTGTATAATCCTGCCGCGCTGACGCCGCCGGCGGCTGGTGACTTCACCGATCCACTCGCGGTGTACCACAACTTCAGCTCGACGTCCGGTGACCTCGACAACCCCGTGACGTTCGCGGTGGGCCAGACCACCACCGTGTTCGTGCTCGATACGGTGGCGGCCGAGATCGCAGCGGGCGGTGACCTGCGGGCCAACAAGCTTGCGGTCAACTCGACGGCACCGAACTCGGAAGCCGGCCCGGTCGCCAACGCCACGGCGGCGAACGACATTACCATCGATTTCTACTCGTCGGCGTCCAGCCCGATCCCGATCATCCGTAACGAGGAGCTGGTGCTCATCGAAGCGGCGATTCAACTGGGTGAGGGGAACCTGGCCAATGCCGTCACGTCGATCAACGCGATCCGCGCCAACGTTGGCAACGTGCCGCCGTACGCGGGCGCGGTTACCTACACGGCCGTTCGCGATCAGCTCCTGCACGAGATGCGGGCATCGAATATTGGTGAGCCCGGGGAAGAGCGGATGATGGCGGTCCGGAACTATGGACTGCAGACCCAGCAGACGACGACGTGGGGGTCGACCGACACTCATGCGACCCTGCTGCCGATTCCGATTCAGGAGTCAGGTCCGCGGAATGGCGACATCGCGCCGTCCTGCCCGTAGAGCGTACGGGGTTGAAAGGCGGGAAGTGCAACGGCCCCCGGCAATCTGCCGGGGGCCGTTGTGTTTCCGCGAGGGAGATGGGGATCAGGGGCTAGGGATTCGGGATCAGGGGTCCCGATCAATCCGGAATCGCGCCCGGCAGAACATAGGTCAGTGGATCGACGACCTTGCCGTTCACGTGGACCTCGTAGTGCAGATGCGGACCTGTGGACAGGCCGCTGTTGCCGACGGCGGCGATGGGCTGGCCGCGCGTGACCTGCTGGCCCTCCTGCACGACGACCTTGGACAAGTGGGCGTACTTGGTCTCGATGCCGTTGCCGTGCTCGATCTCGAGCACGAGGCCATAGCCCGTCTGGTGCGAGATCCGCATCACGCGACCCGCCGCCGGCGCGACCACGGGCGCGCCGTAAGGCGCGGCCAGGTCGATGCCCTCGTGTGGCCGGGCGAGGTGCAGGATCGGGTGGAAGCGCGCGCGGGAGAACTCGCTCGAGAGCCATCCCGTGGTCGGCATGATCGACGGGGTGGCCGACATCCGCTCGTTGTTCCGGGAGAGGGTCGTTGAGACGCTGGCGAAGCTCGCGGACAGCGTGTTGGCGCGGGCGATCAAGCGATCCACATCGAGCGGCAGCTCCGCGGCGGGCGTCACGCCGGAGTCCTGGTTGGGCAGTCCGGCGAGCAGGCGGATTTGCGCATCGCGCTTGTCAATGACGCCGATCGTGTCCCGCAGCTCGGCCAGGCGCGTGCGCATGTCGGCGAGCTGGCGATCGGCGGGCGTCATCAACGCGGTGACGAGCGGGGATCCGCTGAAGCGGAGTGCGGCCGTGGTGAGCGCGATCACACAGAGCAACAGCGCCGCGCCCGCGCCCCACGCGAGACGGCGGAGCGTGCGCTCCGAGACGTCAATCGTCCGGGAGGCATCGCTACCGTGAGGTACCACGACCAGAGTCCAGCTGCGTCCCGCCATCCGCGCAGTCTCCTCTCCAATGAAGTCTCTCTAAGACGACCGAGCGCCCCGACGATACCCGGCCTGGCTGCGAACAACTGCCTGCAGCGCGGCTGGCGGTCGCAGGGTGTGACGGTATGGGCGAGGAGCGTGACGCTCCTATCGCCCACCGACGGACCTGTGCGACGGCAACAACATTCCTACCGCCCCTACAACTGCACTGGATCCTTTTCCTTCGGGAACAGGGGGTCTCCGCGGACGACGTGCCAGCCCGTGGGGTCGAGCGCGGCGATTGGGGCACCGAGCCGCTGGGCGTGGACCGAGCCGGGGGCGCCGAGTTGCCGCCACAGCTCCTCGGCCCGCTCGGGGAGGACGGGGGCGAGGTAGGCGGCCTGCCGGACCAACTGGCGGACGAGCGTCGCGAGCACCGCTTCCAGGTCAGCGCGGCGCGCGGGGTCCTTGGCGAGCTTCCACGGGGCGGACCGGTCGACATACTCGTTGCCGCGGGCGACCGTGAGCCACACGCTGCGGAGGGCCTCCTGAATGAGGTATCCGCTCGAGCCATCCAGCGCCGCGGCGTACCGCGCATAGTCGGCGGCGTCAGCCTGATCGATCTCATTCGGCTGGCCGGCGGGGACGACGCCGGCGAAGTATCGCTCGACCATCGCGATCGTGCGGCTGGCCAGGTTGCCGAAAGCGTTGGCGAGATCCGCGTTATAGCGCTCTTCGAAGCGTTCCCACGAGAACGCGCCGTCGCCATCGAACGGCACCTCACGCAGCATGAAGTACCGGAACGCGTCCGGTCCGAAGCGCTCGACGGCTTCCGCGAGATCGACGCGCACGCCGGCGGACTTGCTGAATCGTTCGCCGCCGGCCAGCGTCACGAACCCGTGTGCCCAGACGGATTTCGGCAGCGGCAGTCCGGCTGACTGGAGCATGGCCGGCCAGATCACGCAGTGGAACCGCGTGATGTCTTTACCGACGACGTGCAGGTGCGCGGGCCAGCGGTCGGTGTACGACGGGTCCGGGAACCCGGTGGCGGTGAGGTAATTCGGCAGCGCATCGAACCAGACGTACGTGGTTTGCGTCTCGCCATCGCTGGTGGGGCGGGGGAAGGGAATGCCCCAGGTGAGGCGCGCGCGGCTGGCTGACACATCGTCGAGGCCCTGGCCGAGCAGCGCCAGGATCTCATTGCGGCGGCTCTCGGGACCGAGGAAGTCCGGGTGAGCCGCGAAGTGCTGGACCAGGAAATCCTGGTAGCGGCTCAGGCGGAAGAACCAGTTCCGCTCTTCGACCCACTGCAGGATGCGCGTCGGGTGCAGGACGCACCGGTCATCGACGATCTCGCTGTCGGTCTTGAACGCTTCGCATCCGACGCAGTAGCGGCCTGCGTACGATTTCTCGTAGAAGTCGTTCGGGTTGCGGTCGAAGATCCGCTCGATGAGCGCGTGGACGCCGGCGACGTGTTCCCGCGATGTGGTGCGGATGAACTGGTCATACGAGATCCCCAGCCGTTCCCACGTTGCCTGGAAACGCTCGGCCACGCGGTCCACGAGCGCCTGCGGTGCGATGCCTTCGTCGGCCGCGGCCTGGGCGACCTTCTGCCCATGCTCGTCCATGCCGATGAGGAAGTGCACGTCGTCGCCGCGCATGCGGTGATAGCGCGCGATGACATCGGCGCCCACTTTCTCAAGCGCGTGGCCGAGGTGGGGGTCGCCGTTGGCGTAGTCAATGGCGGTGGTGATGTAGAACATCGCAGTCAATCCGAGTCTGGCGGCGGCGATCCGTCCGGGGGTGGACTACCCGAGTCGCCCTCGCTTCCGTCGCGCGATTCGCCGGTACCCGGCGGGCCACCGCGTCCGCGGCCCCGTCGTCCGCCGCGGCGTCCGCGCCGGCGCTGTCCCCGGGCGTCGCTCGCGGCGCGGGTATCGCCAGGCCGCGTATCGCCGGGCCGCGTATCGCCGGCGGCGTATCGCCGGGTTGGGTATCTGCCGGGCTGCCGGCGGCGTCACCGGCGATGTCCGGCTCGCCGGCATCTGGCTCTTCTTCCAGCAGGGCGAGCGCCTGGGTTGCGTCTTCGGATTCCGCGGACTCAGGCGACCCTTCGCCGGCATCATCGGAGAGGATGGCGTCGTCCCCGTTCGAGTCCCCGTTCGAGTCGCCGGGCGAGTCCTCGTTCGCGACGGACGACGTGGCGATGCCAGTGGGCGCGCCGGCGGCCATGCCGAATGGGAGCGGACTTCCGGCGGCTTCCAACTCGAGGCGGAGCGCCGCGAGCGCGACGACGCGGGATTCGCCGTCGCTGGCGCGCAGGGTCACGCGCTCGTTGAAGATGTCGTTCGCGACGACCTTCTCTTCACCGCGCGGCGTGACGAGCGTTTTCCCTTCCTTGGGGAAGCGCTTGCGGCTCTGGACGTAGAACTCGTGCTCGTAGCGCAGGCAGCACATGAGGCGCCCGCAGGCGCCGGAGATCTGCGACGGGTTGAGGGAGAGGTGCTGGTCTTTGGCGACGCCGAGGTTGACGGGGCGGAGCTCGGGGAGCCAGGAGGCGGAGCAGTATTGGCGGCCGCAGCGCCCGACGCCATCGAGGCGTTTGGCCTCGTCGCGGACGCCGATCTGTTTGAGCTCGATGCGCGCGCGGAAGAGCGAGGCGAGGTCGCGGACGAGATTCCGGAAGTCGACGCGTTTTTCGGCGGTGAAGTAGAACGTCAGCTTCTTGCGGTCCCATTGCCATTCGGCGTCGGAGAGCTTCATGACCAGCCCGTGGGCTTTGACCCGTTCGGTCGCCTTGCGCCGGGCGGCATCGTCTTGCTCGCGAAGTTCGGCGGCCTGCCGGGCCTCGCGGGTGGAGGCGAGGCGGAGGGCTTTGCGGGCCGGCGGCGTGGTGCCGCAGCCGTGGGCGCACCCGGCGTTGCGGGTGGCGGCGCGTTCGCCGATGGCGTGGACCAGGCCCAGATCTTCACCGCGGTCGGCTTCGACGACGATGGAGGCTTGCACCGGGGGTGGGTTGTCGCCTTCCCAGGCGAAGAACTCCTTCCGGTTGCCTTTGAAGGCGACCTCGATCAGGTGCATCGACGAAAGATACTGCTACTCGCTAAACTGGCCGATCCTCAGGTATTTCTCGCGGCGGCGGCGGACCAATTTGTCCGGCTTGAGGTGGCGCAGGTCGTCCAGGTTGCGGAGGAGCGCCTGTTGAAGCGATTTGGCGGCGGTGTCGTGATCGGCCTGGGCACCGCCGGCGGGTTCCGGGACGATTTCGTCGATCACGCGGAGCTCCAGCAGGTCCTGGGCGGTGACGTGGAGCGCGGCGGCCGCCTTTTCGCGCATCTCAGGGCTTTTTCCATCCTTCCACAGGATGATCGCGCAGCCTTCGACCGTGATGACCGAGTAGACCGCGTTCTCGAGCATGAGCACGCGGTCGCCGACGCCCAGGGCGAGCGCGCCGCCGGACCCGCCCTCGCCGATGACCGTGGCGATGATCGGCACGTCGAGGCGGCTCATCTCATAGAGGTTGCGCGCGATCGCTTCGGATTGGCCGCGCTCTTCGGCGCCGAGGCCGGCCCACGCGCCCTGCGTATCAATGAAGGTCAGGACCGGAACGTGGAACTTTTCGGCTAATTTCATAAGGCGCAATGCCTTGCGATACCCCTCCGGATGGGGCATTCCGAAGTTCCGGTGCAGATTTTCCTTGGCGTCGCGGCCGCGCTGGTGGCCGATGACCATGACCGTTTCGCCATCGAGGCGCGCCCACCCGCCGATGATGGCCGCGTCGTCGCGGAACGCGCGATCGCCGTGCAGCTCGATGAAATCGGTGAGCGCGAGCCGGATGTAGTCGAGTGTGAACGGGCGCTTGCTGCTGCGCGCGACCTGCACCCGCTGATAGGGCGAGAGGTTGCGATAGATCTCGGTCCGCAACTCGGTCAGCTTCTGCTCGAGCGGGGCGATCTCGGCGGATACTGTGAGCTGCTGGTCTCCCGCCATCTTCTTCAACTCATCGATCTGCTTTTCCAGCTCGACGAGCGGCCGTTCGAACTCCAACGTGTTGGCCAATGTGGCCATGGGCGGGTCCTAGTTAGGAGGTCGTCACGCGATCAGCTGGCCCGCACAAGCCGCACTCGTTCCGCGCCAAGCAGTGCGCGGAGGTCGTTGAGTGTGCTCGGGGTCGCCGATACGGCCGCGGAACTCGACCGAAATCGTACCAGTGGATCGGATCCGTCACTCCAGCGCACCTCCAGCGGGGCCGACCCGGGTGAAGCATCGGCGATTGCGCGTACGTCGGTCATGACATGCGGGGTGAGCGGGAGTCCTGGACCCTGGGGGGTCAGATCGATGGCGACGATGACTCGCCCATTGGTCCGTAGCTCCGCCAACCGTGTGACGTCTTCAACAATGAAAGTCGGGTTCTCGCCTCCCTGGTCGCGCTTCGAATATCCGCCTTCCAATAGGACGGGTATGTCGGGCCGTACGCGGTCCGCCAGTTTCTCCCACGCCTCCGGGAAGACCAGCACCTCAGAAGATCCCGAAAAATCCTCGACTGTCAACCGGGCGAACTCAGACCCTGACCGTTTGCTGACCTGGCGCTTGATCGCGGTGACCACGACGGCGACCGTCATCCGGTCCGGGACCCAGCTCCCCAGCTGCCCCACAGTGTGAGACGCAAACAGCTCGGCCTCCGTCCGGAACGGGTCGAGCGGGTGTCCTGAAGCGTAGAATCCGAGGGCTTCCTTCTCCTTGGCGAGGCGGTCGGTCTCGGACCAGGGGGCGATATTCGGCAGGGCGTGGTTGTGGGATCCGTTGGATGAGCCCGCTTCGGATGGCTGGGGGTCGGGCGCTCCGAAGAGCGACCCCTGTCCGGTAGCGATCTCATGCTGATGGAGGCTGGCCTCCTGGAGGGCCCGGTCCAGCACTGCCTGGTTCTGCGCGCGGTGGCCGCCCAAGCCGTCGAGCGCACCACAGTTAATGAGTGCTTCGAAGACCCGTTTGTTGCAGAGACGAAGGTCGACGCGGCTGCAGAGGTCGAAGATCGACGTGAACGGCGCGGACGTCCGGGCGGTGACGATCGAGTCGATCGCGCCGCGCCCGACGTTTCGAATGGCGCCCAGCCCGAATCGCATCCGGCGGTCGCCGATGACCGTGAAGCGGTAGCCGGACTCATTCACGTCCGGGGGCAGGACCTCCAGCCCCAGCTCACGCGCTTCATTGATGTATTTCACCACCCCGTCGGTGTCGCCGATCTCCGACGACAGCATCGCGGCCATGAAATCGGCGGGGTAGTGCGTTTTGAGCCACGCGGTGTGGTACGACAGGATCGAGTAGGCGACCGCGTGGCTTCGATTGAAGCCGTAGCGACCGAACGTCTCGATCTGCGCGGCGATGTCGGTGATGACCGCGCGGTCGTAATTCCGGGCGACGGCTTTCTCGATGAACTTCCCGAGCTCGAGCCGGATCAGCTCCGGATCCTTTTTGCCGACGGCCTTGCGGAGCACGTCGGCTTCGGCGAGTGACACGCCGGCCAGCACCTGGGCGATGCGCATCACCTGTTCCTGGTAGGTGATCACGCCGTACGTGTTCGCGAGGATCGGCTCGAGCTCGGGCAGGTCGTACGTCACCGGCTCTTCGCCCCGCTTCCGCCGGATGTAGACCTTGTGCATGCCCGTGTCGAGCGGGCCGGGCCGCATCAGCGCGTTCGACGCGACCAGATCGTCGAAGCGGTCGCACCGCATGCTCCGGAGGATGTCGGTGGCGAGCGGTGACTCGAACTGGAAGACGCCGGACGTGCGGCCCGCGCGGAGCAGGCGGTACGTGGCCTCGTCGTCGAGCGGCAGCGCGTCGAGATCGATGACCGTCCCCGTCCGCTCGGCGATCGACGCGACGGCGTCGCTCAGGACCGTGAGGGTGGTGAGGCCGAGGAAGTCCATTTTCAACATGCCCGCCTTTTCGAGGGCGTTCATGTCGTACTGCGTGACGACGATGGTCTCCTCGTCGCCGGCGCGGTCGCTCAGACGCTCGGCAGCCGAGCGTTCTGGGGGAGGCGGTTTGGGGGCGGCGGAGCTGGTGCCGCGGTTCTGGCCGGAGCCTTTGGTGGTGGTGGTGAAGACCGGGACGTATTCATCGAGGGGACCGGGCGCGATGACGATGCCAGCAGCGTGGACGCCGGAGTGGCGGGAGAGGCCTTCGAGCGCGATCGCGTAGTCGATGAGCTGCTTGTACCGGGGGTCGTTGTCGTAGAGGCGCCGGATCTCGGAGATCTGCTGGCGGGCCTCGTTGATCGTGAGCGAGTAATTCGGCTGGTTGGGAATCAGCTTGGCCAGCGCATCCGTTTCGGCGGGCGTGAAGCCCAGTGTGCGGCCGACATCCTTGATTGCGGCGCGGGATTTCAGCGTCCCGAACGTGACGATCTGGCCGACGGAATCGCGCCCGTACTTCTGCCGCACGTACTCGATGACCTCGCCGCGCCGCTCGAAGCAGAAGTCGACGTCGATATCCGGCATCGACACGCGTTCCGGGTTGAGGAAGCGCTCGAAGAGGAGATCGAACTGCAGCGGGCAGACATTGGTGATGCGGAGCGAGTAGGCGACGAGCGATCCGGCGGCCGATCCGCGGCCCGGGCCGACGGGGATGCCGCGATCGCGCGCGGCCTTGATGAAGTCGGCGACGATGAGGAAGTAGCCGGCGTAGCCCGTCTTGGTGATGACGCCCAACTCGTAGTCGAGCCGCTCGCGGACATTGTCGGGGAGCGGATCGCCGTAGCGTTCGCGTGCGCCGGCCTCGGAGAGGCGGACGAGCAGATCATTCTCGGTGTCGACGCCGGCCGGCAGCGGGAACGACGGGACGCGGTACGTCTTGGAGAACTGCACCGCGGCGCGGTCCGCGATCTGGAGCGTGTTCTCGAGGACCTCGGGGTGATCGGGGAAGCGGGCGGCCATTTCCGGCGCGCTCTTGAAGTAGAGGCCCCGGTCGTAGCGCATCCGGTCGTTGTCGGAGCGATCCTTTCCGAGCCCGATGCAGAGCAGGACGTCGTGCGAGTCGTGGTCCTGTTGCCGGAGAAAGTGGGCGTCGTTGGTGGCGATGACGGGGAGTCCGGTCGCCGACGCGAGGTCGAAGATCTTGGTATTGAGCTCGCGCTGGCCCTCGGCATCGTGGGCCTGGACCTCGAGGTAGTACCGGTCGGGGAAAGTGTTGGCGTACCAACTCGCGGCTTCCTGGGCGGCGGCGAGGTCGTTGTTGCGGAGGTGGGTGGCGACCTCGCCGGCCATGCAGGCGGAGGAGACGATGAGGCCGGCGCTATAGCGGGCCAGGAGCTCGCGATCGACGCGGGGTTTGGTGTAGAACCCCTCCATGTAGGCGAGCGACGATAACTTGACCAGATTCTGGTAGCCGGCCGCGTCCGCGGCGAGGAGGATCAAATGATAGTAGGGCTTGATCCCGGGGCCGGGCCGCTGCCGGAGGCGGCGGTCGCCGGGGGCGACGTAGGCCTCCATCCCTATGATCGGCTTGATCTTGGCCTTCTTCGCCTTTTCCTGGAACTCCCAGGCGGCGTGCATGTTTCCATGGTCCGTGATCGCGAGCGCCGGCTGCTCCATCTCCAGGGCGCGCGCGATCAGGTCATTGATGCGGTTCGCCCCATTGAGCAGCGAGTACTCGGAGTGGCAATGCAGGTGAACGAAGCCCATGGACCAAGCAAGTTAGCCGTCCATTCCGAGGCGGGCGAGGGCGGGGACGGCGATCGTGGGTAGCGTGAAGAGGCGCGTGGCGGGTGGACTGGTCGTGGCCGTGCTGGCGGCCATTACCGTGCTGCTGATCCTCGCGCCGCCGGATGCGGGGCCGTATCTCGTCCGTGCCGCGTGGGAGGAGGGGCGGATATTGGCGCGCCGGCGGCCGATCGCGGAGGTCATTGCCGATCCGAAAACGAGCGACACCGTGCGGACCGAGCTCCGGCTGGTGCTCGACGCGCGGCGGTTCGCGGCGGACAGTCTCAAGCTCGATGCGGGCAAGAGCTTCACCACATTCGTGGCGCTCGAGCATGACACGCTGGTGATGGTGCTCGCGGGCGCGTACCGGGATCAGCTGCGACCGGTGACGTGGTGGTTCCCGATCGTCGGGAGCGTGCCGTATCGCGGGTACTTCGATTTCGCGGCGGCGGCGCGGGAGGCGGCGCGACTCGAGCGGCGCGGGTTCGACGCGTACGTGCGGCCGTCGCCGGCGTTCAGCACGCTGGGGTGGTTCGACGATCCGCTGGTGTCGGCGACGCTGCAGACGGATTCGCTGGAGCTGGCGAACACGGTGATCCACGAGCTGACGCACAACACGTATTACGCGCCGGGCCAAGCGGATTTCAATGAATCGTTCGCGAACTTCGTGGGGACGCGGGGGTCGCAGGCGTTTTTCCGGGCGCGGGGTGATACGGGTGCGGTGCGGGAGATCGAGCGGCGGTGGGACGACGAGAAAGTGATGGGTGCGTTCTGGACCTGGGTGTATGTGACACTCGATTCGGCGTTTCGTGCGCATCCGGGAGATAGTGCGCGGGCGACGCGGCTCGCGGCGCGGGACACGATATTTGCGCGGGCTCGGGATTCGCTGCGGACGTCGGTGGCTGCGCGTGTGCAGACGATACCGGCGCCGGTGCTGGCGAATGCGCGGCTCGATAACGCGGTGTTGTTGGGACGCCGCGTATACCGGACGGATCTCGATCAGTTCGACGCGGTGTACGATCGGTGCGGCGGCAGCGTGCGTCGCGCGGTCGTACAAATCATTGCGATCGCCCGGGCGAACAAAAAGAGACCGTTCGAAGGGCTTCGCGCGTGGGTGGCGCATCCCGGCGCGCAGGAATCCATTTGCCCGGACGCAGCGATGGCGCGGGCCGTCACGCATCCTGAAGCGAGTGCCGAGCGACGCGACGGCGACTCACGGTCTCGGCGCTACGGGCCGGTGTAGAATTCTTGCAGACACTTGCTAAGAATCCGGTGGTAGACCACATCCCATTCGTCGGACGTGACCGCGTTCGGCTTCGGAACGCGCAACCACAGTGTCCGCAGCGAGTGGACCACTCGCTCTGGCCCTGCCGCGTCCGTGCGTGCGGACCCGGCGATGAGAGTGGCGATCGTATTGAGGTCTGCGCGCGGCACTCCTGACGTGGAGGGGGCGGTCTTTGTCAGATCGATTCTCTCTCCATGCGTGGCAGCTTGGTGGGCCGGTGCCGAGCGAGACCGCTCCTCTTGCAGGTCGAGTGCGAGTTGAAGCAACTCGGACAGCGCGGCGCCGAGCGATTCCGGCAGTGCGTGGGTTTCGGGCGGGACCTCTACGGGCGCACCAGTGACTACCGGCGTGTGTTGTGGTTCACGGGGCGATGGTTCGTCCGGCGTCAGCACGTCGTCCGGCGCCGACGTTGAACGCCGAGTGCGTGGTCAGCGTCGGCGTGAGATGGGGCGGCGGCCGGTGGTGTAGCCATTCTGTGAACGTCTCCGAGGAATTGGCGTGTAGATCCGTGACAGCCTTTCGTCACCCGCGGGGACGATAACACCCGCGTCGCGCAGACGCTTGCGCGGGTCGCGCTATGTTCGATATCGAACAGATCGCAGCGGTTCGTCACAGTCCGTCATTCCGGCCGGCGTGGCACGTACGGCGCCCGTGTGTTGCGATGCGTAGGAACGTATGAATGCGTATCCGGGCTAACTTGTGGCTCGCTGAGCGGCCAGCCGGTTCCAGCATCCATCACACGTTACCAGGACGTAATCTCTCTGCCGGAAACTGAGTGATTCGTCTCACGCAACGGGAGACTCCAATGCCCGCGTCTGATACTGCGCCTAGAGCCGAAGGGAACTGGTTGCTTGCCGCGCTGTCTGCCGATGCGTATCGCCGCATCGCTGCGCGGTGTGAGACGATGCCGGTTGTGCTGCACGACGTGCTCTACGAGGCGGATGCGCCCATCGACTACGTCTACTTTCCGCAAAGCGGATGCCTATCGTTCATTACCGTTATGGCCGACGCGCTGGCCGTCGAGGTGGGCACCATTGGATGGGAAGGAATGGCGGGCTTGCCGCTCCTGAACGGGATCATGGCTGCGGCGACCAAGTGCATCGTACAAGTCGATGGCACGGTCAAGCGCATCGCGACCGAGGCATTTCTTACCGAGCTCGATGAGAGTGACGAGCTCTCCCGGCTGCTGCACGTGTACGCGCAAGTCTGGACGAACCAAATGGGCCGTTCCGGATCGTGCAACGCCGTGCATGCCGTCGAATTGCGGTGCGCGCGCTGGCTTCTCCAGACGCACGACCGCGTGGAGTCCGACGTTTTGCCGCTCACGCACGAGTTCCTGGCGATCATGCTTGGAGTCCGGCGGCCCAGTGTGTCGCTTGCGGCGGCCTCGCTTCGGAAGGCGGGCCTGATCGACTACACGCGCGGCAAGATCACGATCCTGGACCGGGCCGGCCTCGAGGCGGCGTCGTGCGAGTGCTACGCCGCGATCCATGAGAGCTACACGCAGCATTTGCCGTCTCCGGACGCTCCTTACACGCGACGAGCCACTTTGCCGCCATCGCAGCGCTAATCACTGCGCGGTGGAAACAATGGCGCCGAGTCGTAGCGGCAAGGGCGGCCGCGGTCATGCGCCGGCGAGCATCCTCTGCATGCGAACGATCGGCGGCGTCTCGCCGTTCGCGAGCGGCACGTTGAAGCGTGCCGTGGCCCGGAACTCCGGCGGGAGTTTTGGCGTAGGGCGGATATCCCCGCAAAGACAAAGGCTCGCCAGGCACCGCCGCCTGACGAGCCGCAAAGCCCGATGTTCTGGGAGACGACACGAACTTATATCGCTATAGGAGGGCCGTCAAGCGTGACAGCCCGAGTGCGTGAAGCACACCGCTTTGCACGGCGAGAAAGTCTCCGCCAGTAAGAGCTGGTGTGCTACTTACCGGCACGAATTCGGATGTGGAATCGCTTGATGGCGAGCGGAGCAGTCGTACTGAACGGAACGACCAGGTACAGGCGTGTCCGAGTCCCTGGTCGGGGTGCCACTACCACAACCGGTCGTCGTTTTACCATCTCCGGTGGGATGAACCCGGTCCTGAAGTCGCACATCAAGACGGTGCCTTGGCGAGGTATAAACGTGATTCGCATTGGTCGCTGCCACGATGCCGTGCGACCGGCGTCATTCTCATCATCCTTTCGCCGCACGGCCAACTTACCAACGCAGCGACGCATTACGTCCTGGCCGGAGCAAGCGTTTTCAGCATGCGAACGATCGGCAGTGTCGCCCCATTTGCGAGGGGGACATTGAAGCGTTCGCTGGTGCGGTAGCCGTGGGCGGCGTAGAAGGGGACGCCGGTCAGCGTCGCGCCCATCTCGAGGCGGGTGAAGCCGGCGGCGATCGCCGCGGATTCGCAGGCGTCGAGGATCAGGGTCCCGACACCGCGGCGGGCCCAGTCCGGGTGGACGAAGAAGGCGCGTATTTTTGCCGCCTCGGTGGCTGGGTCGAGGAGCTCGTCCTCGCGGTGTGTATAGTGATCGGCGCCGAAGAGCGTGCGGCGTTTGCTCCAGCCACCGCAGCCGGCGATCGTCTCGTCCTCCGGTGATTCCGCCACGAAGTAGGTGCCGTCGGCGATCAACTGTGTGTCGACTCCGAAGACTGACGCGAGTGCGCCCTCGATTTCGACCGCCGTGTAGTCGCGCGTTTGGAGGCCGCGGACCGACGCGACGATCAGTGATTGGAGGGCCGGGACGTCGGCCGGGGTGGCGAGGCGGATGGTGACGGGCACGGGTCGGAATTTATGATGCGTTTCGGCGGTGGGTGGCGGGCCAACGCGTCGGGGGCCTTTGCACGACGGCAACCCCATTCTTACCGGGCCGGTCGCGGCCGGCCCCTACCCGTCTGTTAGAATGGTCCGTACATCAATGCATATGCGTTCTATGGGGATTGCGATCATCGTAGCGGTGGCTGGGTGCCGGACCGCGGGGCCGCCGGCGCTGGCGGGCGGGGTCGCGCCGCAGGGGGCCACCGGGGTGACGCCGGCCCAGGAGGCGCGGGAGGAGATCGCGCATCCGCGGTATACGGCGGCCGGCGTGGAGTTTACCTCCGGCATGATCGGGCATCATGCGCAGGCCATTCTCATGTCGCAGTGGGCGCCGACGCATGGGGCGAGTCCGGCGATCCAGTCGCTGGCGCAGCGCATCATCGTGTCGCAGACAGACGAGATCAAGTTCATGCAGGACTGGCTGCGGGCGCGGAATCAGGTGGTGCCGCCGGCCGATCCCCGGGGGTATGCGATGCCCGGGATGTCGGGACCGATGTTGATGCCCGGTATGCTGACGCCGGAGCAGATGGCGACGCTGGATCACGCGCGAGGACCTGAGTTCGACCGGCTCTTTCTTACCGACATGATCAACCACCACCGGGGGGCTATCGCGATGGTCCATCAGCTCGTGGAGTCCAGCGGGGCGGGTGACGAGGACGACGCACTCATGGCCTATGCCGGGAATGTCGCCGCGGATCAGGCGGCGGAAGTCGGGCGCATGGCGCGAATGTTGTCAGCCCTGGGGGCTGAACAACATTAGAGAGTAGAAGGACAGAGAGTAGAAAGTAGACAGTAGGGCTGGACCGCGGTCGTGGGAGCATCCCTATCCAGTCTCCCTCTTATTGCGCAGAATTCCATGGGACGTTCGTACTCATACCTCCGGATTGGCGACTTACCTATGACCTCCTCGATCTCTTCGTTCGCGCGGGCCGGTAGTGGCCGCCGTGCCTTGGCTGCGCGGCTCGTGCTTGGCACCGTCGCGGCGGCTGCGCTCTCGGCGTGTGCCTCCTCGTCGCATATGGGGGCGGCCATGGGCGGGTCTGCCGTGGCGCCGTCGCCGGATCCGCGGCTCTCGCTCAAGGCGGGGTGGTTGGACGCGGGGCAGGCGACGTGGAACATGACGCTCGAGGCGGCGGCCAGGCCGTCGTCGGCGTTTTTCAATCCCAGTGGCGCGACGGGGAGTTTGACCAACTCCGATCTGGCGTTCACGGGCGGGCATTACGTGGTTCAGGGGAACTACAGCGGATTCCAGATCTGGGATGTGGCGTCGCCGAGTGCGCCCAAGGTGGTGACGGCGTACGTGTGTGGGGGCGTGCAGGGGGATGTGTCGGTTTATAGGAACCTGTTGTTCGTGTCGGTGGAGTCGCCGTCCGGGCGCGTCGACTGCGGGTTGCAGGGTGTGAAGGACTCGGTGAGCACGGATCGGTTTCGTGGCGTCCGCATCTTTGATATCAGCGACATTGCGCATCCGAAGAAAGTGGTGGATGTGCAGACATGCCGAGGGTCGCACACGAATACTGTTGTTCCTGATCCGCGCGACAGCGCGAACGTCTACGTCTACGTCGACGCGTTGGTGCCGGCGCGGTCGCCGACCGAGCTGGCGGGGTGTTCGGACGCGGGTGAGGACCACCCGACCACGGAGCGATTCCGGATTGATGTGATCGAGGTGCCGCTGGCGCATCCCGAGCAGTCGAAAGTCGTGACGCGTCCCCGGATCCTTGCGGATCTGGCGCCGTACGTGCGGCATGAGGAATACGCGGCTGATACGGCGGCGGAGAGTGGGCTCCTCCGGATGCTCAAGGCATCATTGGCTGGCCCGCAGGCGGCGGAGTTGAGCCCGCTGGGTCCGATCGCGACCGCGTGCCATGACATCACCGTGTATCCGGCGGTGGGGTTGGCGGGGGCGGCGTGCATTGGGTATGGGTTGCTGCTCGACATCCATGACGTCGCGAATCCGCGGCGGATCACGGCGGCGAGCGACACGAATTTCTGGGGCTGGCATTCCGCGACGTTCAATAACGACGGGACGGAAGTGCTGTTCTCCGACGAGTGGGGTGGAGGCGGGGCGCCGCGGTGCCGCGCGACCGACAATCCGAAGTGGGGTGGGGACGCCGTCTACAAGATTGCCGGGGACCACCTGACCCTCGAGGGTTACTACAAGTTGCCGGTGGCGCAGCCCGCGACGAAGAACTGTGTAGCGCACAACGGGTCGTTGATCCCGATTCCGGGGCGGACGGTGATGGTGCAGTCGTGGTATCAGGGCGGTGTGTCGGTGTTCGACTGGACGGACGCGGCGCATCCGAAGGAGCTCGCGTATTTCGACCGGGGGCCGATCGATTCCACGAAGCTGGTGGATGGCGGGACGTGGTCGGCGTACTGGTGGAACGGGAACATCTACAGCTCGGAGATCACGCGCGGGCTGGATGTGCTGGCACTGAACGCGAGCCCGCTGATCACGCAGAACGAGCTGGATGCGGCGAAGACCGTGACGTTCGATCAATACAACGTGCAGGACCAGCAGCGGTTTGTGTGGAGGCCGAGTTTTGTGGTGGCGCGGGCGTATCTCGATCAGTTGGCGCGGGACGATGGGTTGCCAGCGGCGCGGCGTGCGGAGGTGTGGAAGGCGCTCGCGGCGGCGGAGAAGATGAGTGGTGATGCGCGGGGGTCGGCGCTCACGGCGTTGGCGAGCGGGCTGGATTCGGATGCCGGCTCGGCCACGGATGGGACGAAGGTGAAATTGCTGGCCGCGACGGTGCGGG
>CAVWTI010000016.1:0-32674 GCA_963757855.1 uncultured Gemmatimonadales bacterium | reverse complement strand
TCGTGGGCCCATCCAATGTCGCCGCGGTGACGGAGGCGATTCGGTCTTTGCTGTCCGATCCGTCTCGCTGCCAGGCCATGGGCGCGGCGGGGCGCGCCTGCGCGCTCCAGCATTTCAACTGGGACCGCGTGGCGGACGAGGTCCGCGTTTCGCCACGGAGGCCGTCTCCGCTCGCCGCGGCGTAGCGGCGCGTGTGCCGGCCCGCGTGGCGGTCTAGTGGCGACGATCATGGATGCGATCGAATACGCGGCCGCACGGGCCGCGATCGGATGCCTGAGCCTCGTGTCATGGGACCGCGCGGTGGCCGCCGCTGCCCGCATTGCGGCGCTCGGGTATTGGCCCCTGGGTATTCGGCGGGGCGTGGTGGAATCGCATCTCGGCAGCGTTTCCGGATTGGGGCCACAGCGCGTGCGGCACGTCGCGCGGGAGGCATACGAGCACCTCGGCCGCACGCCGTCGAGGCGGCGTTGCTGCCGGACTTGTCCCGCGAGCGCGTCATCCCGCCGTTCGATCCGCACGGGGACTGGGATGTGCTGGCGGCTGCGCACGCGGCGGGGAAGGGCGTGATCGTCGTCACGGGCCACATTGGCAACTGGGAGCTGGCCGGCTCGTACATTGCCGCGCGCGGCATTCCCATTGAAGGGGTGACGCGGCGGATGACCAATCCCATGTTCGACCGCTACCTCACGGCGACGCGAGAGAAAGCGGGACTGGCCGTGATCGCGGACGGACGCCGTGCGCCGCATTCCCCGGGCCCGCGAGCGGCCATGTCGTGGCGATGGTGGCCGACCAGGGCACGAAAGGGATGGCATCGACATTTGTACCGTTTTTCGGCCCTCGCCAAGACGCCGCGCGGTCCCGGGGTATTCGCCCTGCGATCTGGCGTTCCCGTCGTCGCGGGAACCGCGGTGCGGTTGCCCAACGGAAAATATCGCGCGCTCGTGGAGGCGGTCGACGTCGTGACGACGGGGGACCGGGAGCGCGACGTCGATGCCGTCGTGGCTCGCTATACCGCCGTGCTGGAACGCTGGGTGCGCGCGTATCCCGAGCAGTATTTGTGGCACCACCGCCGCTGGCGGCGGTCGCCGCCCGCCCGGGACAACGGCGAAGCCGTCTAGCCAGCGATGCCGTCTCAGCCGGCGATCCGCGCCAGCGCGTAGTCGCGCGCGCCCTTGCGCAACAGAAAGTACCCGCCGGAGAGCGCCTCAGCCGCCGGGATGGCGCGATCCGTGGCTGGCAGCTTGCGGCCGTTGACGGACAAGCCGCCCTGCTCCAACAGGCGGCGGATCGCGCCCTTTGACGGAGCGATGCGGACCGCGACGAAGAGCTTGAGCGTGTCGAAGGACTCGGCGCGCGGCACTTCCGCGTACGGGATCTCCGTGGCCAGCACCTCCAGGGCCCGCGTGGACAGCGTGCGCACGTCGCCGCCGCGGAAGAGCGTGGCCGACACTTCGGCGGCGGGCGCGCCGCGTCCTCGCCGTGGACCCGGCTGGTCACGTCGAGGGCCAGCTGTTGCTGCGCCTCCCGGCGGGCCGGGTTGGCGGCGGTCTCGGCGTCGAGTGCCGTGATGACGTCACGCGAGAGCAGTGTGAAGTAGCGGAGATACCGGCCGGTATCCCGGTCATCGCTATTGATCCAGAACTGATAGAACTGGTACGGCGACGTGCGGGCCGGGTCGAGCCAGACCGCGCCGGCTTCGGTCTTCCCGAACTTGGTGCCGGATGCCGTCGTCACCAGCGGCAGCACGAGCCCATTGGATTCGGCGCTGCACGTGCGCCGAATCAGCTCGATCCCCGCGGTAATATTCCCCCACTGGTCGCTGCCGCCGAGCTGCAGTGTCACGCCGTCGCGGCGATGCAGCTCGAGAAAGTCATACGCCTGGAGGAGCATGTAGGAGAACTCCGTGAAGGAGATCCCGGCCTCGAGCCGGGATTTCACGGAATCCTTGGCGAGCATCACGTTGACGCTGAAATGCTTGCCCACATCCCGGAGGAAATCGACAGACCAGCGACCCGAGCCAGTCCGCGTTGTCGCGGATCAGCGCGGCGTGCGGGCCCGTGAAGTCCAGGAACCGTTCGAGTTGTTTCCGCAGGGCGGCCGAATTGGCGGCGATCTGCTCGCGCGACTGCAGCGGGCGTTCCGTACTCTTGCCGCTCGGGTCGCCAATCAGGCCCGTGCCGCCCCCCACCAGGATCACTGGCCGGTGACCCGCTCGCTGGAGGTGGAGCAGCCCCATCACCGGAACGAGGCTTCCGACGTGCAGGCTATCAGCCGTCGGATCGAAGCCGCAGTAGCCAGTGACGGGGCCGCCTGCGAGCGCGTCGGCTAGACGGTCGGTGTGGTCGTATAGCAAGCCGCGCCAGGCCAGTTCGTCCAGCAGCGCGGGCACTGCAGCAGGGTCACGCACGCGGGCAAGATATGCGCACGCAATTGCTTGCGCACGTCCGGCCGATGTCTACCTTTCGACAACGTCGCACCGGGCCGGCGAGCGGCCGGTCGGGCCGCGCGGGAGCAGTGGCGGATTTCATGGCGGACGAGACCTACGGCGAGGCCCGGCAGCGAAAACTCGAAGAGCTGCTTCGCATGCTCGCGAAGACAATTCGGGAGCTCGATGAGGCCGGGACCCTCCTGGCCCGGACGAACGAACTCATGGAGTTGATCGGCGACGTGCGCACTGAACTCTTTCACTATGAAGTGCGGGCGACCTACGATACGCCCGAAGTCGCCGAGAACCGGCGCATTGTCTCCGATGCGGAGAAGCAGGAATCCCAATGGGAGCCGACCGACTGGGCGCCCGATGACGAGGAGGGCCAGCCATGGTGACCAACGCTGGACGTGCGCGGGGCCGCGCGGGCGCCGCCAATCCCAAATCCTTCGTGGCGCTCGTGCTGGTGCTGTTTCTCGCCGGGGCTGGCGGGCTGGCGTATCTCACGGGACGGCAGCACGCCAGCCGCGACGATCGTGGACCCGAACCTCCCCCCGGCGGTGGCGAAGGGATATACGTTCGGCCGGCCGACGCCCCCGTGCAGATCCTCGAGTTCGCCGACTTCGAGTGCCCGGCATGCGGCAACTACTCCGTGGTCACCGAACCCGATGTGCGCAAGCGCATCATCGACCCCGGGCTCGCGCAAGTAACCTATTACGATTTCCCGCTGCCCCAGCACAAGAACACGATGACCGCATCGGAAGCGGCGGCCTGTGCGAATGACCAGGGGAAGTTCTGGGAGATGCACGACCGCCTGTTCCAGGGACAGACCGACTGGAACACGGAAGCCACGAGCGATCCGGTGATGTGATGCAGGGCTACGCGAAGGCGATCGGCCTCGACGTGGACAAGTGGCGGGCCTGCGTGGATTCCCGCACGCACGAGCGCGAGATTCTCGCCAACAAGGCCGAAGGCGAGCGGCGCCAGGTGAATCAGACCCCGACGTTTGTGATTGGGAACCGGATGGTGCCAGGCTCGCTGACGGACGACCAGATCAAGGCCTACGTCGACAGCGCGCGTGGCGGCGCCAAGACGGCCGACAACACGACCGCGCACTAACGCGCCGCCAGCGGAACGGCTGACGGTGACCCGGCGGATGGCGATCGCGCTCCTGGCGCTTGTGGGGTTGTTCCTCTCGCTCTACCTCACGCTCTACAAGCTCGGATACATCGGGCACCTCAGCTGCGCCGTGGGATCGTGTGAGCGCGTGCAGACGAGCCGCTGGTCGATGCTGTTCGGGATCCCCGTCTCCCTCTGGGGGGCTGGCTTCTATCTCACGACGCTGGCCGTGGCGATGCTCGCGACGCAGACGCCGGCCGCTTCATCCCGCGGGATCATGCGGCTCCTGACCGCGATGACCGGCGCCGGCGTGCTCTTCTCGGCGTATCTGACCTGGCTGGAGTTGTTCGTGATTCACGCGATATGCATGTACTGCATCGCGTCGGCAGTGGTCGTGACGCTGATGTTCACGGTGTGCGTCGTGGAGCATACGCACCCCGACCCCGGACACGATCCCGGGCCTGATCTCAGGCCCGTTTAACGGATCGCTGCCGCGCGTCGGCGTCGTTGATGCGCAGGCGAGGGCGGCCGTCCTCATCGCCACCAGTGACCGGCTCGGAGTCGCGTCCCCGGCGGCGGGTGGCCGTGACCAGATCCTGCCCAAGCGAGACCAACGCCCGCGTCGCGATCGTGCCCGCGAGCGGCTCGGGAATGCCCATGACCCGGACATAGGTGTCGATCGCACGGTCGAAGGACAGCTCTTCGGCCAGTGTATCCACGAACATCAGGGCATTGTCGACGTGGGCACGGACGATCGCTTCCTCGGCGCGCGCCTGTGCGAGGCGGAGCCGCCGCTCCGCGGCATCCGAGAGCTTCCGGGGGAAGAGCGATTCAGGAAAGAGGCGGCCGAACACATCCATAATATAACTGTTGAGGCCGTCTGGCGTGGAGTGTCTGACGGGAGTGCCCGATCAGCTGTCCATCGACTCGTACTGGTCCTTGAGCCCCGCCACGACGGTGGGATCCGCGAGCGTCGTCGTATCGCCCAGCGCTCGTCCTTCGGCGATGTCGCGCAGGAGGCGCCGCATGATCTTCCCGGATCGGGTCTTGGGAAGATCGGCCGTGAACAGGACATCATCGGGACGCGCAATCGCGCCGATCTTGTCCACGACGTGACGACGGAGCTCGTCGCGCAACTCGTTTGAAGACTGCTGGCCGGCGCGCAGGGTCACGAAGGCCGCCAGGGCCTGCCCCTTGATGTCGTGCTGGCGGCCCACAACGGCCGCTTCGGCCACCGCCGGGTGGGACACGAGCACCGATTCGACTTCCATCGTGCCGATGCGGTGCCCCGCGACGTTGAGCACATTGTCCACGCGGCCGAGGATCCAGAAGTAGCCATCGTCGTCGCGTTTCGCGCCATCGCCCGCGAAATACACGTCGGAGCGCTGCGTCCACTTCGAGAAATACGTCTCGGTGTAGCGCGCATCATCACCCCAGATCGTGCGCAGCATTGATGGCCACGGGCGCGTCATTGCGAGAAATCCACCACCCACGGGAATCACGTTGCCAGCGCGGTCGAGCAGCTCGGCGCTGTAGCCGGGAAGCGCGACGGTCGCGCTGCCGGGCTTCGTTTCGGTGATCCCGGGGAGCGGGGAAATCACGATCGCACCGGTCTCGGTCTGCCACCACGTGTCGACGACGGGACACCGGTCACCGCCAATGTGCCGCCGGTACCAGATCCAGGCTTCAGGATTGATCGGCTCACCGACGGAGCCCAGCAGCCGAAGCCGGGACAGATCGTGCTTCGCTGGATACGCGTCGCCCCATTTCATGAATGCGCGGATGGCGGTCGGCGCCGTGTAGAGGATCGTGACGCCGTGCGCCTGACACAGCGCCCAGAACCGATCCTTGTCCGGCCAATCGGGCGCGCCTTCGTAGAGCACCGTGGTGGCGCCGTTGGCGAGCGGACCATAGACGACATAGGAGTGGCCAGTCACCCACCCGACATCCGCGGTGCACCAGAACACATTGTCCTCGCGGAGGTCGAACACATCTTTGGTCGTGGCCGCGACGCCCGTGAGGTAGCCGCCGGTCGTGTGCACGATCCCCTTCGGCCGGCCCGTCGTCCCCGACGTGTAGAGGATGTACAGCACATCTTCGGCGTCCATCCGCTCGGGCACACACTCCACCGCGGCGTCGCGCACGATGTCGTGCCACCATACGTCTCGTGGCGCGTGGAACGCGGCGCCGGCAGCGGGCTGGTTTTCCGTCCGCTGGACCACGACCACATGCTCGATCGTCGGGCACTCGGCGACGGCGGCGTCGGCGTTGCGCTTGAGTGGAACAGGGCTGCCGCGGCGGTAGCCGATGTCGCCGGTGATCAGCACCTTGGCCCGCGCATCATTGATGCGGTCACGGAGCGAATCTGGCGAGAACCCGCCAAAGACCACCGAGTGAACGGCGCCGATGCGTGTGCAGGCCAGCATTGCGATGGCGGCTTCCGGCACGAGCGGGAGATAGATGGCGACGCGATCACCCCGCGCGACGCCCAGTGCGCGTAGGGCATTCGCGCAGCGATTGACCTCGCGCGAGAGCTCGCCGTAGGTCAGCGTGCGCCGGTCGCCGGGCTCACCCTCCCAGATGATCGCGGGTTTGTCCCGGCGAGTCGCGAGATGCCGGTCGACGCAATTCACCGACACGTTGAGCGTGCCACCCAGGAACCATTTGACGTGCGGCGGCGTCCACTCCATCACGCGATTCCATGGTGTGAACCAGTCCAACTCCCGCGCACGGCTGGCCCAATACGCTTCGGGGTCGGCAGCCGCGCGCTGGTAGACCGAAGGGTCGCGCACGACCGCATGCTGGCGGAAGTCGTCGGCGGGGCGGAATCGCCGCCGCTCGTCCATGAGCACGTCGATGTCGTTCACGGAGTGCAATCTGGCGACGGGCGGCCGCCGGGGGCCAGAGGCCGGGCGCCCAGACTAGATTCTGGGCCGTGCACCCGGTGCCACTGCCGCCCCTGGCTACGATCGAGACACGCGGCCTGATCCGCCGTTTCGACCGCTATGAGGCGCTCGGCGGCGTTGATCTGTCAGTTGCTCCCGGCGAATGCCTCGCCATTTTCGGCCCCAACGGAGCGGGAAAGACCACATTGCTGCGCCTCTTGGCGGGGTTACTGAATCCATCCGGTGGCGCGGCCAGCGTGGCGGGAGTGGCGTTGCCGGCGGGGCCCGCCGCGCGAGCACAGGTCGGACTGATCTCGCACCACAGCATGCTGTACCCGGCACTCACAGCGCGTGAGAACGTGGAGTTTGCTGCGCGGCTGCACGGGCTCACGGATCCGCGAGCATCGGCGGAGTCGGCTCTGGCCCGGCTGGGAGTGCTCGACCGCGCCAACGTGCCGGTCCGCGTCCTGAGCCGGGGCCTCCAGCAGCGGGTGTCGATCGCGAGGGCATTCGTGCATACGCCGCGGGTCGTCCTGCTCGATGAGCCCTATACGGGGCTCGACGCCACTGGCGCAGCCGCGCTCTCGTCCGCGCTCGGCGGGCTCAAATCGGGCGGCGCGGCGCTCGTGCTCGTGACGCATCATCTCGACGAGGGCCTGGCGATCGCGACGCACGTGGCCGTGATGCGCGACGGGCGCTTTGTCCTGCACGAGCGGCGCGATGCGATCGATCCCGCCTTGTTCGGCGGCCAGTATCGCGCACTCGTGGGTGTGGCAGGGTGAGGCGATGAGCGGGCCACCCGGTGTGATCGCCGCCGCATGGGCCATCGCGCGCAAGGACCTGACGGTCGAGCTGCGGACGCGCGCGGCGTTCCTGTCCGCAGCGGTATTCAGCGTGCTGGCGGCCGCGATCTTCCTCTATACGTGGGACCCGACGGCCGTGGCGCCGATCGACTTGGCCCCCGGTGTGCTCTGGGTCATCTTTACGTTCGCGGGGCTGCTCGGGCTGAACCGCTCGTTTTCGGCGGAGCTGGCCGACCGGGCGATCGACGGTCTGCTGATCGCCCCGATCCGCCGCGAGGCGGTGTTCCTCGGCAAGGCGTTCGCCAATCTGATCTTCGTGCTCGGCGTGCAGGTCGTGGCCATCCCGATCGTGGTGTTGTTCTACAACCTGTCGCTCGGCTGGGACGCGGCGGCGGCGATCGCAGGCATCACGGTGCTCGCATCCGTCGGGTTGGTCGCGGTGGGCACGCTGTTCAGCGCAATGGCCGTGAACACGAGGCTCGCCGAGTTGCTGCTGCCGGTGCTCGCATTGCCGTTCTTCGTGCCAGTCGTGACCGCGGCGGCGCAGGCGACTGTGCTCGTGATCAACGGCCGGCCGTTGTCGGGCGCGGTGGATTGGATGCGGGTGCTGGTCGCATTCGACCTGGTGTTCGTGCCCGCGTGCACCGTGGCGTACCCCTTCACCATTGAGAGCTGAATGGGCACGACAGCGAGAACCGACGCAGGCGGGTCCGCCGCCAGCGTGACGCGCGACGCGGCGTTGGCCCAGCTCGAGCGGCCCTACGGGGCGATGTTCTGGGTGGCGATCGCCGCCGTGATCGCGACACTCGTGCGGATTGCGTACTTCACGCCCATCGAGGCATTGCAGGGACCGGCCCAGAAGATCTTCTACATTCACGTGCCGGCCGCCGTCACCGCGCTCTACCTGGCGTTTGCGCTGATGGCCGTGGCCAGCGTGCTCTATCTCTGGCTCCGCGACCCGAATCTCGACCGCGTGGCTGCGACATTGGCGGAGGTCGGACTGGCGTTTACGACCGTCGTCCTGGTCACTGGCCCGCTGTGGGCGAAACCCGTCTGGGGCACGTGGTGGTCCGGCGACGCGCGCCTCACGTCGACGCTTTTTCTGTGGCTCATCATCCTCGGCTACCTGATACTGCGCCAGGCGGTGGAGGATCGCGCGCAGCGAGCCCGCTACTCCGCGGTCCTCGCGATTCTGGCCCGCCTGTCGATTCCGTTCATCCACCTCAGCGTCTATCTCTTTCGCACCCTGCATCCGCAGCCCATTGTGCTCAAGCCCAGCGCACCGTCGCTGCCGCCGGAGATGCTGGCCACGCTCCTCATGTCATTCGCATTGTTCGCGCTGCTGTTTGTGGCGCTCCTGCGGGCACGGTATCGGCTGGCCACCATTGCCGACAGTGGACTGGCCGATGGCGCGGCGAGTGAGAGGTACGGCTAATGCCGCCGGAAAACGCGGGCTACGCGTACGCGGCCTATGCCGCGGCGATCACGGTCTACACCCTCTATGTGGTGTCCATCTGGTGGCGCGGCCGGGCGCTGGCGAAGCGCATCCGCGCTGCCGCGCCAGGCGGCCGTGATACCACCACCCGCGCATGACGCCGGCGTGAAGACCGCACGATCGGGTACTGTCTATCTCGCGGGAGCAGGCCCGGGCGACCCGGGCCTGCTCACGGTCCGCGCGAGTGCGTTGCTGGATGACTGCGATGCCATCGTTCACGACGCGCTGGTGGCGCCGGACCTGCTCTCGGCCGTGCGTGCGCGCCGCGCGGTTCCTGCCGAGATGCATTTCGCCGGGAAGCGAGGCGGCGACGAATCCTCCGCGCGCCAGGACGAGATCACCGCCCTCCTCGTCCATTCGGCACGCGCCTGCAAATCGGTGGTCCGCCTCAAAGGTGGAGATCCATTCGTTTTCGGGCGTGGCAGTGAGGAGGCGCAGGCGCTGGCGCGCGCGAACGTTCCCTTCGAGGTCGTGCCGGGTGTGACCGCCGGAGTCGCGGCTCCCGCGTACGCAGGCATACCGGTCACGCATTGCGGTGTGGCGACGGGCGTGACGTTCGTGACCGGGCACGAGGACCCTGCCAAGGCGGCGTCACAGACCAATTGGAAGGCGTTGGCCCGGAGTGGGACGACGATCGTGCTGTATATGGGGGTGCGCTCGCTGCCCCGCACGGTGCAGGCACTGATCGCGGGCGGGATGGCGCCCGAGACGCCCGCGGCGGCGATCCAGTGGGCCACCTATCCGATTCAACGGACCGTCGAGGCGACGCTGGAAACGCTGGCTGGACGGGTCGAAGCGGCCGGGCTCACGGCGCCGGTGCTGGCGGTCATCGGACGCGTCGTGTCGCTGCGCGATGAGATCCGCTGGTTCGACGTGCCGGAACGCCGGCCATTGCTGGGCCGGAGGATTTTGGTGACCCGGGCCACGTCGCAGGCGAGCACGCTCAGCGACCAGCTCCGCGCGCTCGGCGCCGCGGTCACCGAGATGCCCGCCACGCGGGTCGAGCCACTCGATCGCGCGCCGCTTGTCGCCGCCATCACAGGCGGCGGCCTCTCGCGCTATCGCCACATTGTGTTCACCAGCCAGAACGCGGTGCACGTCGTCTGGGACACGGTGCGGGCCGCGGGATTGGATGCGCGGGCGCTCGCCGGCATCGTCATCAGCGCTGTCGGTCCCGCGACGGCTGGCGCGTTGCTCGAACACGGCATCGCGGCCGATGTGTCACCAACACGGTTCGTGGCCGAAGGCGTGCTGGAGGCGCTGGCATCCCGGTCCGATGTCCACGGTGCGCGCGTCCTGTATCCGGCCGCCACCGGCGCGCGCGATACGCTCCCGGCGGGCCTCCGCCACCTCGGTGCCGTGGTCGATGTCATCCCCGTCTATCGCTCGGTCTTTGACGGCACCGGCGCGGCGGCCGTGTGCGCCCGGCTTGCCGCGGGCGAGTTGGATCTCGTCACCGTGACCTCGGCGTCGGCGGTGCGCGGCTATCTTGAGGCCGTGGGGCCGGAGCTGGCGGGACGCATCAATGCGGCGTCGATTGGTCCCATCACGACTGCCGCGGCGCGCGAGGCCGGCATTCCCGGTGATCCTGGAAGCGGCTCCATCGACGATTGCGGGCTTGGTCGCGGCGATCGCCGAGATGCCCGAAGTCGCGTACGCGGGCGCAGGGGACCGGTCGTGACGCCATCGCGGAATCTTTCACGCGCCGCGCGGCCGGTGCCGCAAGCCGACCTGGCACATTTCCGGATCGGCACTCGAAGCTCGGCGCTCGCGCTCAAGCAGGCGCGGATGGTGCAGGCGGCACTGGCCGGGCGCGGCATCGCGGGCGAACTGGTCACCTTTACCACGACGGGCGACAAACGACTCGACGAGCCGCTCAGCGCCATCGGCGGCAAGGGACTCTTCACGAGCGAGATCGAGCGTGCGCTGCAACGCGCGAAAGTCGATTGCGCGGTGCACTCACTCAAGGATCTCTCCACCGACCCTGTCGCCGGATTGGATCTGATCGCGGTGCTTCCGCGCGAAGATCCGCGCGATGTGCTGGTCCTGAGCAGCACGGCCCGAGCCGTGGGCCTTGCCGATCTGCCGCGGGGGTCGCGTGTCGGTACGTCGAGCCTGCGCCGTCGCGCACAGTTGCTGGCGGTGCATCCCGATCTCGAAGTCGTCGAGCTGCGAGGCAACGTGCCGACCCGGCTGAAGAAGGTCGATGAAGGGCAAGTGCACGCGGCGATTCTGGCCGCCGCGGGACTCCATTGGCTGGATGCCACGCAGCACATCTCGGCGTACCTCGACCCGCCGGACTGGCTCCCGGCGGCAGGGCAGGGCGCGATCGCCCTGCAAGTCCGGAGCGGCGACCATGTCGCGCTTGATCTGCTCTCCGCGTTGAATCACGAGCCGACCATGCGTGCGGTTCGCGCCGAACGGGCGTTTCTCGCGGGGCTCGATGGGGGGTGCCAGGTTCCCATTGGCGCGCTCATGATGGAGACGCCGGGACCTGATGGGCCGGTGGCGACGTTGCACGGATTGATTGCTGACGCCGCCGGGCGCCGGGTCATTCGCGGCTCCTGTTCTGTGGGGAGCGATCCGCTGGCGGCGGGTATGCGGCTGGCCGACGACCTCCGTGGGCGTGGCGCCGACGACATCCTCGCGGTACTCAGGGGCGTCGCTCGGGTGCCGCCCCCGCAGCCGGAATAGATTACGACCGTGTCGTCCTTTCCCGCCTACCGGCCGCGGCGCCTGCGCAGGACCGCCCCACTCCGCCGGCTCATCCGCGAGACGCATCTCGATCCCGGGCAGCTGATCCTTCCGGTGTTCATCCGCTCCGGCGCGGAGCGACGCGTCGCGGTGGAGTCGATGCCGGGTGTGGCGCAGACGTCGGTCGATGAGATGCTGCGTGATGCCGCCGCGGCAGCCGAAGCCGGCGTCGGCGGCATGATTCTGTTCGGCATCCCCGATCAGAAGGATGCGACCGGCTCGGGTGGGTGGGACGAGTACGGCGCGGTGCAGCAGGGCGTCCGAGCGCTCAAGCGGGAGTTCCCGCAGCTGGTGGTGATCACGGACGTGTGCATGTGCGAGTACACGGATCACGGCCACTGCGGCGTGCTGAACGAACACGGTGGCGTTGACAACGACGCGACACTCCCGCTCCTGGCCCGCGTCGCCGTCTCCCACGCCGCGGCCGGCGCGGACGTGGTGGCGCCAAGCGACATGATGGATGGGCGGATCGGCGCGGTGCGTGCGGCCTTGGATACCGCGGGACACCCCGAGACCGCGATCCTCAGTTACGCGGCGAAGTACGCGTCGGCGTTCTATGGCCCATTTCGCGAAGCGGCGGAATCCGCGCCGCGGTCCGGCGACCGGCATGGGTACCAGATGGATCCGGCGAACGCCGCGGAAGCGCTGCGCGAAGTCGCGCTCGACATTGGCGAAGGTGCCGACGCGATCCTGGTCAAGCCGGCCGGTCCGTATCTCGACGTGCTGCAGCGGGTGAAGGCGGAGACGCAGTACCCCGCCGGGGCATATCAGGTGAGTGGGGAGTATGCCATGATCTGCGCGGCGGCTGAGCGGGGGTGGCTCGACCGCGAGCGGGTCATGATGGAGTCGCTCGTCGGGATTCGCCGGGCGGGCGCTGATTTCATCATTACGTATTTCGCCATTGACGCGGCGCGGCGGCTGCGCGACGGCCTGGCATAGAGGAGCGGGGCATGCGGTATCGCACATTTCCCGGCACGACGGTCACGGCCAGCGAGGTTGGACTCGGCATGTGGACCCTGGCCACGAATTGGTGGGGGGAAAAGACGGATGCCGAGGCCGCGGCGATGCTGCGGAGCGCGCACGACGAGTTCGGGGTGACGTTCTTCGATGCGGCGGACACGTACGGCAACGGCCGGGCGGAGCGGCAGCTCGCCTCGGCGTTTCGTGACCGGCGCGGCCAGGTCGTGTACGCGACGAAGATCGGCTACGACATTTACGATGAAGCCGCCCAGCGGTCCCGCCGTGGCCAGTCCGAGCTGCCGATGCGCACGGATCCGGCCTATCTGCGTCTCGCGCTCGAGCGCAGTCTCGAGCGGCTCGAAACCGACTACGTGGATGTGCTACAGATCCACAACGCCAAAATGGAGCACGTGCGGGATGCCGCGTTGTGGGAAACCCTGCGCGACTTCCAGCGCGAGGGGAAGGTGCGTGTCTGGGGAGCGGCGTTCGGGCCCGCGATCGGATGGCTGTACGAGGCGGTCGAGTTGTGTGAGCGCGAGCCGGATGTCGGCGCGATCCAGATGATCTGGAACATCCTGGAGCAGCATCCGGGGACGGCCATGCTCGGCGCCGCGCGCCGGCACGCGCCGAACTGCGCCTTCACCGTCCGCGTCCCGCACGCGTCAGGGATGCTCGAAGGGCACTACACCGAGGATACGGTCTTTCCGGAAAACGACCACCGGCGGCACCGGCCGCGGTCGTGGCTGGTGAACGGCGTGAAGAAGGTCCGTACCCTCGATTTTCTCACGCCGCGGATGACACTTGGCCAGGCGTCCCTCAAATGGCTGCTGGCCGACCCGCTGGTCGTGACGACGCTGCCCAACATTGTACGACACGGCCCAACTGCGGGAGTTCGCGACCACGAGCGAGCAACCGGATCTCACGCGGGCCCAACTCGATGAAGTCGCGCGGCTGGCGGCGGTCAATTTCGGCGTCGACGAACCACCGATGGCGTACAAGGGAACGATGGAGCGAGAAAGCGCCGCGAGCGTGTAAGAGGCGTGTGTCCGGCGGGTGACCGCGCTTACATCACGCGACTCATCACCAGAGCCGCGTTGATGCCACCGAAGCCGAAGGAATTGGAGAGCACGACGTCGACGCGCGCCTCCCGGCCGGTCGATGGCACGTAGTCGAGGTCACAGGCCGCGTCGGGAGCCGACAGGTTGATGGTCGGTGGCAACCACTCGTGGGTCAGGCTCAGCGCGCAAATCGCCGCTTCGATCGCACCCGATGCGCCGAGCGCGTGTCCGTAGTAGCCCTTCGTGCCGCTGACCGGCATGGCATAAGCGTGATCCGCGAAGACCTGCTTGATGGCAAGCGTTTCAGTCGGATCGTTGAGCGGGGTGGAGCTGCCATGCGCGTTGACGTATCCGATCTCGTGCGGGGCCACGCGTGCGTCGCGCAGTGCGTGACGCATGGCGCGAGCCGCCTGGGAACCATTGGGCCGCGGCGCGGTCATGTGATGCGCGTCGTTGGTCACGCCGTAGCCCTGAATCTCGGCGTAGATCCGTGCCCCGCGCGACACCGCGCGCTCGTATTCCTCGAGCACCAGCACGCTCGCGCCCTCGCCCATGACGAATCCGTCGCGGTCCTTGTCGAACGGCCGTGAGGAGTGCGACGGATCGTCGTTGCGGGTCGACATGGCTCGGATGATCGCGAACGAACCGAAGCAAAGGGGCGCCAGCGGCGCCTCGGACGCGCCGCAGAGCATGACATTGGCATAGTCGTCGCGGATCTGCCGGAACGCGTCACCAATGGCGATCGTGCCTGATGCGCAACTCATCGCATTCGTGGAGTTGGGACCGGAGATCCCGAACTCGATCGCGATGTTGCAGCTCGATGCGCCCCCGAAAACAGCGAGCGCCAGGGACGGATCGACGGCGGACAGGCCGCCCGCCAGATAGCGGCCGAGTTGCTCCTCAGCGTAGCCAATACCCCCGAGTGCAGTGCCCATCATCGCCCGACGCGTTCACGGTCTTCGCGCGCCAGATCGAGCTGCGCATCCTCGATGGCCATCCGGGCGGCGACGACCGAGAACTGTCCGAAGCGATCGAGCCGCCGAGCCCGCTTGGCCTCGAGATGGTCGGTCGGCACGAAGCCGGACACCTCGGCTGCGTTGTGACTCCGGAATGGCGACGAGTCGAACCGGGTTAGCGGACCGACGGCGGAGCGCTCGCGCCGGATCCCCTTCCAGAGCTCATCCCCTGCGTGGTACCGATTGGGGTAATGGCCCCAATTCCCGTCACCACAACTCGCCGCCGGCCCATCACGATCATGCACGTACTCCCATACAAAGGGTGAGCCCCGAGCTGCTAGACATACTCGTCTGCCCTCTGACGAGGCACTTCGGTGGGGTGAACAGCCTGCTGGGACGGACGAATGACACCGTAGATGGGGCTGGACGCCACCGTCGGAGTGGCGTGTCTGAGGTCACGGTTGCGAGAGCCGATTCGGGGCGAGTCTCCGCTCGCTGCGGGATTCGGCCACCCGAGCGAGTCCTGCCAACGTCCGCGAGGCGATCCCGTGGACGAAGATCGGCCCAATAATCGCCCGGGCGGCGAACGCGCCGGCGAGCGGCCATGGTGGCCCCGACCACAAGTGCACGATTCGCACCAGCGTCCGGTTTCCACTCTGCGGCAGGAACGACCACTCGACCTCCATCCCAGTGGTGACGCCTTCGACATGACGGAATCGGATCGCCGGCGTGGCTCCTGTGCCATGTCCAGCGGTCATGACCTGCATCCGGGAGAGCCACCACGTGGGCCAGACGGCGGGACCAAACGGGCGGTTGGCGGACATCTCGACAAGACCACCGCCATCCAGGCGTCGCTCGCGAAAACGGACGTAGCGATAGTGCGCCAGATGCCGGGGCCATCGCTCGACGTCGCGCGCGGCGGCAAAGATCGGGGCAACAGCGCTCTGGACGACCCGTTCATTGACGACGCGCATGAGCGCATAATCGGGAAGGGGGCCGAGATCGTAGCCGGGTGCCTCATCGGCCGCGGGATCGAGGAGACAGCACGCGGCGGCCCGGTCATGCGGCGCTCGGTCCGGGCGCCCGCGACGGGGCCCAGCACGCCGTGACGCGGTAGCCGGCCCGGTACCGGACGGACGCGTCCACGCCCAGGGTCTCCTGCACCATTTGCCGGAGCTCACTCGCGTGAAATCCGCGCATCACCGACACCACGGCGTCGTGCCGGCTGGCGGGATGGAACGCCAACGGGAAAGATGCGAGCCAGATGCCGGCGGCGGCGATCCGGCTCCGATGGATGTCACTCACGATCGCCTGAACCCGGGCCACCCGGTTCATCTCGGCCAGGACGAAGCGTGCGTCGGCATCGAAGAAGTGATGCAGGACCTGCGAGCACGTAACCACATCCACGCTATGGTCCGCGAAGGGGAGCGCGCGAGCGTCACCACTGACGGGCCACGTCACGATTCCCTGGTTCGCGGCGGCCAGCGCGGCGCTGGCCTCGAGGCCAACCGTCTCGAGGGTCACGCCGGCCCGCGCGGCCGCCTGCCGCGCCCGAGCCGGGATGTCGCCCATTCCGGTCCCGACGTCGAGCAGCGTGGCCCGCCGGGGCAGGCGATCCCAGAGAGGTTCCAGGGCGTGGAGGACGGCGCGTGTGCCTCCGAAAAACCGGTTGGCGACGGCCACATCCCGCAACGACCGCCGCGCGAGCCGCGGGTCGGCACCCGGTGTGTCGAGTGTCTCTTCGCCCCGGCCGCGCGGCGGCGACAGCAGGGTACTCATTCGATCGAGTTGCGAGTAGCCACCGCGATAGTACAGGAGTGGCGTATCCTGCCGCACATTCGCGGCCTCGGCCTCCCCGATGAAGATCGTGTGGTCTCCACCCACCACCGACTGGACGACGCGGCATTCGATCGACGCCAGCACGTCCTCGAGCACGGCCGCGCCGCTCTGCGCTCGCGTGAAGCCGAGGCCTTCGAAACGTTGCTCCGCATCCGGGACCGCGAATCGGCGGGCGATCGCCTCCTGATGCACGGCGAGGACGTTGACGACGAAATGCGATGCGCCCTTCAACGCCGGAAGAATCGAGGCATTGTGGTCGATGCACACGAGCACGAGCGGGGGGTTGAGGCTCAGCGAGCTGAACGCCGTCACCGTGATGCCGAAATCGCGGCCGTGTGTGCCGGTGACGGTGACGACTGTCACCCCGGTGGCGAACCGCCCCAGCACACTACGAAACTCGTCCTGATCCAAACTCATTGTTGTCCTGCCGCGCGGTGAAGGAACGCGGGCAGCGCCAGCCGCCCGAGATAGCCGGCCCGGAGCACTTCGCTGGCCGGAACGAAATCGCCGGTGACGCCAATCAACAGATCCGCCATGTCCGGCCGGCGCTGGAGCACCCGCGCGACGTGTCCGATGACCGCCGGCATCGCGACGGCCGCGCCGACGGCGCGCTCGACGATCTGCTTTCCCCGAAACTCGTGCCGCCAGCATCGGTCGTAGGCAGCCAGCGCCGTGTCCGGCGCACCTGTGCTAGTGCCTCGCACCGCTTCGCACAGGTACGGTGTGAGCAACTCGCCGCCGCGGAGCGCGGTGTAGACGCCCTCGCCCGTGAACGGGTCGAAGAAGTCGGCCGCGTCGCCCACGAGGGCGACGCCCGGTGACCACAGGCGGCGCGCGTGCTGCGCGAAGGGACCAGTGGCGCGCACCGGTGAGATGCGGCTGGCGCCGCGAAACCGTGGCGCCAAATGCGGATGGCGGGCGATCCACGCGTCCAGAAATCCGTCGCGATCGGCGCCCACGCCGCGTGACGCGCTGGACGGCACGACGAGGGCGACGGTGGTGTGGCCGCTTCCGACGTCCGCGAGTCCGACATACCCATCCCGCTCGACGTGCATCTCACCGGTGGTGCCGATGCCGCCGACGCCGCGATAGTGCGTGACGAACGCCATGCGCTTCGGCCAGCGGCGCGAGTGCGCGAGACCGGTGCGTCGCGAGATCACTGAGCGCAGTCCATTGGCGCCAACCACCACGCGCGCAGACAGCATCCGCGACGAATTGCCGTCTACCGCATCCACCCTGTCCGCCCACTGCGCCTCGCCGCTCGCCCCCAACCGGACGCCGGTGACCCGCCCAGTCACGTCGCGGGTAACGTCCGTGACCATGCTGCCCTCCAGAACCCGCGCGCCCGCCGCCTCGGCGTGGCGGAGCAGGATCGCGTCGAGCACGAGGCGGCGCAGCGACAGACCCTCGGTCCGGAATCCGCGGAATCCGTGAGCAGCCGCGAAGTCGCCGCGGAACGAGACGCCGCTCGGGGCGCGGATCGTCATGCCTGTCAGCCGGGCCGCCCCCGCCGCCTCGACCGCCGCGAGCACCCCCATGTCGGACAGGATCCGTGAGGCTTGCGGGCTCAAGTACTCGGCACAGGGCTTGTCCCGGGGGAATCGGGCACGATCGAGGACGAGCACATTGATGCCGGCCCGGGCCAGGCCCCACGCGGTCGCGGCGCCCGCCGGGCCACCGCCGACGACGATGACCTCCGCGTCCAGCGTCACTGCGTCGCGCGCGCCATGCGCTGGAAGAGCGACATATACCGCCAGTGAGGCCGTGGGAGGCGGACGACCGAGGCGAAGCGCGTCAGCAGCGGCAGCAGCGGCGACCGGGCGTCGGCGGAGAACATGAACCGCGGATGCTCGCCGGCGAACACGCGCAACCGGCGCACGGTCTGGGCGAGGTCAAGATCGCACGGGAAGTAGAATGCCGGCGCCAGCAGTGAGTCGCCGGGGGCGACCGTGCCTTCGGCGAGGGCGATCTGGTGGAGCGTCGTCCCGGGATACACCCGGAGACCCACCGTCACGTACACGGCATCACCGGCGCGCATCCGGCCGGCTGCAAACGCCAGCGTCTCCTCGATCGTCTCCGGCGTTTCGCCGGGTCCGCCGATCAGGAAGATCCAGAGTGTGCGGAGACCTGCTCTGGACACCCTCTCCGCGACCTCGCGGACTCGCGCGGCATCGAAGCCCTTCTTCGAGCCGCGCAAGCACGGGATCACTGGCGCTCTCGGCAGTGATGCCGAGCGTCCGGAACCCGGCGGCACGCATCGCCGACAGGAGCTCGTCCGAGCAGCTGGCCGGTGTGAAGTTCATCGTCTCGAGCTGCACCCGCAGACCCGCGGCGACGATCGCTTCGCACACGCCAATCGCGTGTCCGGGCGGCGAGTTGAATGTCGAGTCGACAAAATCGAAATGCGTCACGCCCGCCTCGCGCCGCAACTCGCCGATCTCCTCGGCCACGGCGCGCGGATCGCGCAGCCGGTAGCCCCACCCTTCGACATTGCGGTACGTGCAATACACACACTTGTAGACGCATCCCCGTTTGGTCTGGATCGGAACGGTCGCGCCGTGACGTTCGTAGCGGGCGACATCGAGCCACCGGTGCACGCGCGCGCGCGGCAACGCATCGAGATCGGCGTCCTCCCCCGGCGGCGTGAACACGATCCGGTCTCCCGCGCGGCGCACCAGACCCGCCACGGATTCAGCCGGCCGTCCGGCCGCGAGCGCGTCAATGAGGGCGACGCTCGCCCGCTCGCCATCGCCTGCGACCGCGTAGTCGACGCCCAGTTCCCGGAAGAGTGACTCGGGAGCGACACCGAATGCCGCTCCACCCGCCAACACGGGCGCGTGCGGGGCGGCGGCACGCAGCACGCCCAGCACGGCGGCGGCCTCCGGGGTGTAGTGGCGGAGCGCGATCGTGTCACTGTTGTCGATGTTGCGGATCGAAGCGCCGATCACATCCGGCCGCGTCGCGCGCACGGCATCACGGGCGGCGGCGACCGGATCCGGCGCGAAGCACAAATCGAGCATGCGGACATCGTGGCCGGCGGCGGCGAGTGCCGATGCGACACAGGCGATGCCGTTCGGCACCACCGGCTGTGGCGAGCGTTCGCGATTCGTGCTGACCAGCAACACGCGGGGCGACGAGCGAGGGGCGCCCCGCGCCATAGGCCGGGACGTGGGGGCGATCACGACCGGGCCAGTCCGAGCGCCAACGCAGTCGCCACGCCGATCAGGGCGCCGCAGGCGGTGGCCGCCACGTTGACGGCGTCGTTGCCGAGCCAGGCAATGCCGCCCGCCACCCGCGTGGGCGCCCCGCAGGAGTGCACGGCGCGCTCCGTCGTGGCCTGGCAGGTGTCGCACCACATCCGGGCCTGCAGCGTGGCACCAATCAGCGAGTCGGATGTCGCGCCCACAGAGCCCCCGACGAGTGCGGCCCACCCAATGGCGGCCGGCCAGCCGAAGGCCCACGCCCCAATGGCAATGAAGAGAGCGCCCGCGATCGACGCCAGCGTGCCGCGGATGGTTATCCCGCCCGACGTGCCGGGAGGCACCACCTGTCCCGAGACGATCGAGCGCGGCGAAGTGGCGGACAACATGCCGGCTTCCGTCCCCCACGTGTCGGCGGTCGCGGCCGCCAGGCCACCGGCACCGGCGGCATACCAGAGTGGTGACTGCTGCAGTGCGCACCCGGCGGCGCATAGCGCGAAGGCGCCGCCGTTCGCGAGAACCTGCGCGGCGTCACGCGGTCCGCCTTTCGCGAGCAACCCCCCAGCCAGGAACTCCTTGCGTGCGTGACCCACGCGGGACAGGGCGGCCGACGCCACGAAAAACGCGATCAGGAGGCCCCCCCAATCCCACCCGCCGGCAACCGCCACGCCGCCGACGGCCGTCGCCGCCAAAGCCCCCCGGACCGTGAGGGTATCCGCGCGGTACGCGACGGCTGCCACCGTGGCGGCCGCGACGAGTCCCAGCAACAGTCGGCCCAATACGGCGTGGGGGTCGGCAGGCGTCACGCCGGAAGTATACCGCGCGCGCGTTGGGTCCGTCCCACGCCGGGGATGATCCGTATAGCGGTTGCATTGATTACATTTGGGTCTTGTCGCGCCAGCCTCAAGCATCGCTATGATCGCGCCTGCCACCGTCGATCCCCTACTACCGCTCAGCCTACTGGAAGCGGTCCGCAGCGTAGACTCCCCGCGAGACGATCAAGACGCCGAGTACGTGCCCGAGCTGCGGAACAAGCGGCTGGGGTTGAGCGAGACCGTGTACGCGCAGATCCGGCGCTATACGGCGGCGGTGCGGAAGAGCCAACGTGCGCCGCAGGAAGAGGCCGTCGCGCTCGCCCGCCTGATCGGGCGCCGCGCCGACGCGCAGGAAGTATTCATGTCCGCGGGGCGGATCCTCGCGCGGCAGTCCTTCGAAACGACCTCCCCCGTCACCCGGCACGTGATCTTCGTCCTCCCCTCGCTGCTGGCCCGGCCGCTGGCCCTGCGAGAGGCGCGGCGGATCGCGCAGCGATATCTCAACGGAAGCATCCGGCGAGTTGGCGGGTCACTCATGCTCGAGGTGCCAGTGTCCGTCACGGTGGATAGCGCGCCCAAGGAACGCGGCTGCGCGTACTACGAGTCCGTGCTGCGAGAGCTGGTCCGGCTGCTCGTCGGGGGAGCCGGTGCCGTCGAGCACGTGCGCTGTGTCGCGCGCGGCGAAGGCGTGTGCGAATGGCGTGCCGAATGGCGGCGCTCCTGATGCCACGCACCCGAGCATGGGAGGCACGATGCTGACTCCAGACGAGCTGCCGCGCATCCAGGCCGCGCTTGGCGAGATGGACCTCGACGGCTGGCTCTTGTTCGACTTTCACGGCGTGAACCCCGTGACCGTCGGGATGATCGCACTCGAAGGCATGGTGACGCGGCGGATTTTCGTCTACGTGCCGCGGCGTGGGACGCCGACGGCCATCACGCATGCGATCGAGCAAGGACCGTGGCGCCGCTGGCCGGAGTCCTGGGGCCGCGTCGTCTACAGTGGGTGGCGGGAGCTGGAGGCCGCGCTCGCGACGCTGGTGCGGGGCCATCGTATCGCGATGGAATACTCGCCCGGCGATGCGGTCCCGTACGTCGACCGAGTGCCTGCAGGGGTCATCGAGATGGTCCGCCAGGCGGGGGCGGTGGTCGTGTCCTCAGGGGAGTTGGTGACCCGGTTCTTCGCGGTGTGGGATGCCGCCAACACAACGGCGCACCGGCGGGCGGCGGAGGCCATCCGCACGATCGCCCTCGACGCGTTCGCCATGGTCAGCGAGCGCACGAAACGCGGCGAGACGCTCACGGAGTTCGACGTGCAGGGATGGATCGCCGACCGCATCACGCGCGCCGGGATGGAGTACGGGCATCGTGCCATCGTGGCGATCGGCCCCAATGCCGCGAACCCGCACTATGGGCCAGCGGCGAAACACTCGGCCGTGATCACGCGGGGAGATGTGCTCCTGATCGACTTGTGGGCGCGTGAGCCCGGCCAGCCCTTCGCCGACCAGACGTGGGTGGGTGTCCTCGGGACGCCGGACGCCAAGACGACGGAAGTGTGGGAGGCCGTGCGCGACGCGCGGGACGCGGCGATCGCTGGCCTGCGCGCGCGAGTCGCGGCCGGACAGCTTGTGCGCGGCGCGGACATCGACGATGCGGCGCGAGGCGTGATCGAATCGCGCGGATACGGGAAGTATTTCACCCATCGGACCGGCCATTCCATCGACGCCCGGGACATCCACGGATCAGGGCCGCATATCGACAACTTGGAGACCCGGGAGGAACGGGTACTGATCCCCGGCGCCGGCTTCTCGATCGAGCCGGGTATCTACATTCCGAACACGCTCGGAATCCGGTCCGAGGTGAACGGGTTGATGGGGACTGGCGAGGTGGTGATCACCCCCAGTGAGTATCAGCGGGACTTGCTGATCGTCTAGCGCCTAGCCCCAGTGGTCTTCGGCAACAGCGGGGGCTTGCACCGACGTCCGGTGGCTGGCCCCCGTTGCCATTATCGGCCGGCGCGGCCCTCGCACCGGCGCGGCATCAGTGGACGCACTCGAGAACGATATGCGTGTAGGGGATGCGCAGAACCCTGTCGTGGTTACCGGCTCGACCGCTGCCCAACACCTGGCCAGCGCGACATACCCGTGCTGATCGCGGATGAACGGGCCGCGGTCGCCGGTCTGCACGGATCGGGCGGCGCGAGACAGGCCGGACGTCCACCCACGAAGGTGGCATCCAGAAACCGCGCGCTGGGCCGTCGAAGGCGTGCGGCTCGGCGAGGAGCGCGTGAGCCTTCGATCATTGATTTCTTCCTGATGGCTTCCAACAATACAGCGACGATGGACTTCTCCCCGCGTTCACCGCAACCGTGTCCGCCCACATGAAAGTCGTGATCCTCGCAGGTGGCCTCGGTACCCGGCTCGCCGAGGAGACGACCGCCCGGCCGAAACCGATGGTGGAGATCGGGGGGAAACCGATGCTCTGGCACATCATGAACATCTACGCCAGCCACGGATACGACGACTTCCTCGTCGCCTGCGGTTACAAGGGCGAGATCATCAAGGAATACTTTCACAACTTTCTCATTCACACGAGCGACCTGCTGATTGATCTGCGCGATGGCAGCTGCACCCTCGCCAATTCGGCTGCTCCACCATGGCGCGTTGGCCTGATCGACACAGGCCTCAATTCATTGACTGGCGGCCGGCTTCGGCGTCTGAAGGGCCGGTTGGACGAGGAGACGTTCATGGTGACGTACGGCGATGGCGTGGCCAACGTGGACATCGGGGCGCTGGTGCGCTTCCACCGGCACCATGGGCGTCTCGCGACGGTCACGGCGGTGTCACCCGTGGCCCGGTTCGGAAGCTTGCAGCTCGACGGCGACCGCGTGTCGCAATTCGCCGAGAAGCCGCGGGCCGGGGATGGGTGGATCAACGGGGGGTTTTTCGTCTTCGAGCCCAAGGTGCTCGATTACATCGACACCGATGACACCCCGCTCGAGGGTGAGCCGCTCGAGCGCCTCGCGCGCGACGGACAACTCATGGCCTACCGTCACCCCGGGTTCTGGCATCCGATGGATACGCTTCGCGACAAGCAGCTGCTCGAGTCGCTCTGGTCGGCCGGGACGGCGCCCTGGAAGATGCCGTGATACCGGAGAGCGCCAGGGTCTTCTACGCCGGGAAGACGGTACTGGTCACCGGACATACGGGATTCAAAGGCGGATGGCTGGCGGCGTGGCTGAAGCTCCTGGGCGCCCAGGTGGTCGGGTTCGCGCTGCCACCGGACACGGAGCCGAACTTGTACACCGCCGCGGGCATTGGCGAGGGAATGGTATCGACGTTCGGGGATGTACGGGATGCTGCTGCACTGGCGGCGCTGTGCGCCCGGCACCAGCCGGCCATCATCATCCATGCCGCCGCGCAGGCACTCGTGCGGCGCTCCTACCGCGATCCGGGCGGCACCTACGGCACGAACATCATGGGGACCGTCAACGTGCTTGAAGCCGCGCGCCAGACTCCGTCGGTGCGCGCCGTGGTGGTGGTGACCAGCGACAAGTGTTACGAGAACCAGGGCGGGTCGCGCGAGTACGTGGAATCGGACTGCATGGGCGGCCACGATCCGTACAGCTCCAGCAAGGCAGCGGCCGAGCTTGTCACCGCCGCGTATCGCCGGTCGTTCTTTTCGAGTCCCAGCAGCGCGGCAGTGGCATTGGCCCGGGCCGGCAATGTCATCGGTGGCGGCGACTGGGCCGAGGATCGTCTCGTCCCGGACATCGTGCGGGGGATCGCCAGCGGCAAACCGGTCGTGATCCGGCGGCCGGATTCGGTTCGTCCGTGGCAGCACGTCCTCGAGCCGGTGGGCGCGTATCTCGTGCTTGCCCGCCGTCTCTTTGAGCAGGGGCAGACCGTCGCGGAGCCGTGGAATTTCGGCCCGCGTGCGCACGATGCCGTCCCCGTGGTGGACGTCGCCCGCGAGCTCGTCGCCCAGTGGGGGAGCGGCGAGCTGACCGTGCAGCAGGATCCGGGGGCGCCGCATGAAGCCGCGACGCTTCGGCTCAACTGCGACAAGGCCCGCATGCGGCTCGGTTGGACGCCCACCCTGCCTCTGAACGAGGCGTTGCGCTGGACCGCTGACTGGTATCGGGCCGTGCAGGACGATCCGCGCTCGGCCGCAGCAATCACGACGGCCCAGATCCAGCGGTACACCGCTCTCGCGGCCGCGTGACGTCATTTCGATCCGCCCTCGTGACCGGCGGCACCGGATTCATCGGATCGGTGCTGGTGCGGCGGCTGTTGGCCGAGGGGGTGGACGTGACCTGCCTGGTGCGCGCGCGGGCACGGGGCCCGGGCACCCTGGCGGCGCTCGATGGCGCACGCACGATCCCGATCTCATCGTCCGACCCGGTGGAATTGGCAACCGCCCTCGCCGGAGTGTCCGCTGATGTCGTATTCCACCTGGCATCCTACGGGGTGCACCAGGCGGACCGCGATCCGGTGCAGCTCGCCGAGGGGAACGTGTCGTTCCTCTGCAACCTGCTGCACGCGACCTCGTCGTGGCCGGTCCGGCGCTTCATCCACTGTGGGAGCTGCGCCGAGTACGGGTTCTCCGGGCCGGCCGACGCGCTGATACCGGAAACGCAGCCACTCCGGCCGGCGTCCATGTACGGAGCCGCCAAGGCCGTCGCGTTCTTCGCTGGCCAGTCGCTCGCGGCCCGGCTGGCACTGCCGTTTGTGACACTCCGGCTCTTCGGCGTGTTCGGAGTGCACGAGGGACCACAGCGGCTCGCACCATATCTGATCCGGCACTTGAGCCGGAACCAGCCGGCCGCCCTGACACCGGGCGAGCAGGTGCGCGACCTCCTCTACGAGGACGATGTCGTGGAGGCGTTGATCACCGCCGCGGACGGAGGGGCACTGCAATCCAGCGAGGTGTACAACGTGTGCTCGGGGCAGGCGACTCGCGTGCGCGACTTCGGTGAGACGGTCGCCGTGACATTGGGCAAGCCACGCGAGCTACTGCAGTGGGGTGCGCGCCCGTATCGTGCGGATGAAGCGCCGTGGCAAGTCGGTGACAACCGCCGATTCACCGCGGCGACCAGTTGGCGTCCCCGGATCACCATCCCGGATGGCATCGGGCGGATGGTGGCGGCGGCGCGCGAATGACGCCCGGGACGGAGTTCGACCAGTTTGCGGGCGACTATCAGGCGATTCTCAACCAGTCAGTCGCCGCCTCCGGTGAGGACTCGGCGTATTTCGCCGAGTACAAGGCCGCCTATCTCCGCCGGCTGCTCGCCGCGGATCACCTGAGAACGATCCTGGATTTCGGCTGCGGCGTCGGCCTGCTGTCCGGCGTCCTGCAGCAACGCATCCCGGGAGCCCGGGTGGATGGCATCGATGTGTCTCGCGACAGCATCGCGCGGGTCCCCCCCACGCTCGCGGCGCGGGGCACGTTCACGTCGGACCCGGATACGCTCTCTCGAAGAGTACGATCTGATCGTGGCCGCTAATGTATTCCATCATATTCGCCCGGCCGAGCGGCAGGCCATTGTCGGCGAGTTGGCCGGGCGCCTGGCCTCGGGAGGCACACTGGTCATCTTCGAGCACAACCCGGCCAATCCCGTGACGCGGTGGATTGTGGAGCGGTGCCCGTTCGATCACGACGCGATCCTCTTGCCGCCATCGGAGACGTGTGACTATGCACGGGCCGCCGGGCTGCGGGTGCTGAGACGCGACTACATCGTGTTCATGCCGCGCACGCTGGCGTGGCTGCGCCCCCTGGAGCCCTGGCTCGCGTGGCTTCCGGCGGGCGCGCAATACGCCATGTCGGCCCGGAAGGCATCCTGAGATGAAACGACTCATCAGCATCTGCGTACCGGTCTTCAATGAAGAGCCGAATATCGAGCCGCTCTATGACGCGCTGGTGCCGGTCATGGCGCAGGTGGCCGACCGGTACGACTTCGAGCTGCTTTTCACGGACAATCACTCCAGCGACAACACCTTCGGCGTACTGGAGCGTCTGGCGCGGCGCGATCCGCGGGTCCGCGCGCTCCGGTTTTCGCGCAACTTCGGCTTCCAGCGGTCGATTCTCACCGGATACCTCAGCGCGCGTGGCAATGCGGCCGTGGAAATCGATTGTGATCTCCAGGATCCGCCTCTGCTCATTCTCGAGTTTCTCCGCCAGTGGGAAAGCGGGTACCGCGTCGTGTACGGCATCCGGAGCGGACGCAAGGAAAGCTGGGGGATGAACGCGACCCGGCGGCTGTTCTACCGGCTCATCGATTCACTGAGTGAGGATGAGCTGCCGCTGGACGCCGGCGACTTCCGGCTCGTGGACCGCTGCGTCCTTGAAGAGCTGAGGAAGATCGAAGATTCGCAGCCTTATCTGCGCGGCACGATTGCGGCCCTGGGGTTCGACCAGATCGGCATTCCCTATCACCGGGCCGAACGCCAGCAGGGTGAGAGCAAGTTCACCTTTTCGGAACTGATCGCGCTCGCGCTGGACGGCATTCTCAATCACTCCGTCATCCCGCTCCGCATTGCCACGTATCTGGGCCTGGCGATCTCCCTCTCTACGTTCCTGGCCGTGCTGGGCTATCTCGTCGGGCGATTGGTGTTCGGCAAAGACTGGCCCCCCGGCTTCGCGAGCATCGTCGTGCTCATTCTCGGCTCACTCAGCCTCAACGCCCTGTTTCTGGGGATCATCGGCGAGTACCTCGGCCGTATCTACCGGCAAGTGAAGCGGCGGTCGCTCACCGTCGTCGAGCGTGAGTTGAACGCACCCGCTGCGGCGGCGCCAGAATCACCGCGCGCTCAATAGCGGCCAGATCGCCGGATCCTCGAGGCCGAGGCGCCAGAGGGCGAACCGATGCACACCAGCGCTGTCCGCCTCCCGCATCAAGCGCTGTAACGACATCGCGTCGCTGACCCAACCCTGCGCGGAATCGGGACGGGTGAAATGCAGGGTCCCGGACACCGAGTCGCGATCCAGCGCGACACCTAGTGCCGCCGACTGGCGTTGCGCGTCATCGAAACTCAATACGGCGGCAGCGGACGGGGCCTTCCAGAGATATCCGTAGACGGGAAGCCCGGCGACGAGGCGCGACGCGCCCGCGGTCGCGATCCATGGGGCCAGGAGTTGCCGGACCCAGCCGGGCGATGCAATCGGCCCGGGCGCTCCGGTCGACCAGTGTTGGTCGTACAGCATCGGGAGTAGCAGATCCGCGGCGGTGAGCCGCCGCGCAGCGTAGGTGAGCGTGTCGGCCGGCGGGACCGCGACGGTGACTGGCCTCACGTGCCGGCGATGCGCGGCCGCCACGATCGCACCGACGACTGCCGACAGCGCGTCGGAATCCGCGGGGGCGAGCGATTCGAAATCGAGTACGATCCCGCGATACCGATGCTGGTACGCCCACAGCGCGATCGCCGCGGCGGCCCGTGTTCGCAACACCCGATCGGCCGCCAGCCGCCGGATGGTTTCGGGATGGAAGCGATCGCGCGCGTATGTCGTGACGAGCAGGTAGCGCTTGGTCCCGTGCGGCACCCGCAGGGTGTCACGATAGGCGCTGGCCGGTAGCGCGGACACGGTGTCCAATCGCAACCATCCGGAGATCACGACCCGGAGGGCGGGGGCGTGCGCGGCCAGTGTGACCGCGCTCCGCGGGTCCCACGGCGCCGCGAATCCCCACACCTCCGGACGCGTCGTGCCCGTTGCGGCGCGCGCCACCTCCTGCGGCTGGGCCTGCGACGGCGGTCCGGCCAGACAGACCCCCACGGCGAACATGGTGACAAGGGGCCGTCCGATCAGATACCCTCGCGTATATTTCGCGCCGCTATGGCTGGACTTCATACCGGCAAACTATCAGCCCACCACTGCCCACGGCGGCGGCCCGCCGTATCCATCGCGGCCTCGGCCTTAGGGTCGGCCGCGCGGCCGGGGCGGATCACCAGGGTGACGTGGCTCCGCCACCCTTCGTCTCGAATCGTGGGCGGGCGCCGAGCAGTGCACACGATGATCCGGGGCGTCGCGGCCGTCGCCGCGTTGTGCGCTGTCGCGTTGTGCGCTGTCGCGTTGTGCGCTGTCGCGACGGCGTGCTCCAAATGCCGGCCCCCAGCGGATCGCGCTGGCCACGGCGACGACCAGGCCTGCGCGCGCGCGGAAACCGGACGGGCCGCAATCATCCGGTGGCTACCGAGTCGTCTCGCTCCCTGCCTCTGGCCGGATCAAAGGCGTGATCGAGTTCGCTGGCACAGCGCCCTCGGACTCCGTGGTCCACGTCACCAGCGATGCGGACGTGTGTGGACAGACCCTTGTCGACGTCAGCGTTGACCATCGCGGCCCGCGCCTCGCCAATGCCGTGGTCTGGTTGACGGGGATCACGGCCGGGAAGCATCTCCCCTATGTGAAGCGCTACGACATCACAACAGTCGGATGCCGCCTCGTGCCACGCGTGCAGGCTGGCGTCGTGGGCGGCACGCTCAACGTCGGTAACGCTGACCAGACGACCCATCGCACGGTGTTCATTCGGCAGGAGACGGGCGCCTCGCTCGCCGCCGTCCAGGAGACGGAGGCGGGCGCCGTCGTCCCGACGGCAGCCGTGCTGTCGGTGGCGGGTTTGGTCGAAGTGCGGTGCGACCAGCATCCGTGGACCCGCGGATGGATCCTCGTATTCGATCATCCGTACTTCACGTCCAGTGATGCCAACGGGACATTCACCATCGACTCGGTCCCACCTGGCCGCTATCAGATCACGGCCTGGCACGAACGGTTCGGCACGACGACGGACAGCGTGACCGTAGTGGCGGCACAGGACGCGGCGGTGCACCTCCAGTTCGGCAAGTAGCGCCGCTCCGGCGGCGCGCTCCGGCGTCGTTACTGCGTCTCTACGGCCGTCGCGTCCTCGCCGGCCCGAAACTGCCCGCGATAGAGCCGCGCATACACGCCGTCGAGCGCCAGAAGCGTCGCGTGGGTGCCCTGCTCGACAATTTGCCCGCGGTCGAGGACGACGATACGGTCCGCCCGCAGCACGGTACTCAGCCAATGCGCGATGATCATCGTCGAGCGCCCGCGCAGCAGGTCCTCCATTGCCTGCTCGACGAGTCGCTCGCTCTCACTGTCGAGACTCGACGTGGCCTCGTCGAGCACAACGACCGCCGGGTCCTTGAGGAATATCCGGGCGATCGCCAGCCGTTGCCGCTGTCCCCCGGAGAGCTTCACCCCGCGCTCACCGACCCGAGTCTCGACCCCGTCGGTCAGGCGGTCGATGAACTCCGTGGCGTGCGCGGCGCGAGCGGCCGCGGCCACCTCCGCCTCCGACGCCTCGGGGCGCGCGTATGCAATGTTCTGGCGCACGGTGCCGCTGAACAGCGCGGGCTCCTGTGGCACGATCCCGATCGCGCCCCGGAGATCGGCGAACGATAGCGTGCGGACATCGCGGCCGTCGAGCGTCACGACTCCCAATGTCACGTCCCAGAACCGTGGCAGGAGGGACGCAATCGTCGTCTTGCCGGCGCCCGACGGTCCGACCAGCGCCACCACCTCGCCTGGGGCAATGGTCAACGAGACGTCGCGGAGGACCTCAGGCAACTCGTCCCCATATCGGAAGCTCACATGATCGAACGTGATGGCGCCCCGCGCCGGACGCCTGAGGGGCTCCGGGTGCGCTGGCTCGTCCACCGCCGACACGGTGCCGAGCATCTCGAACACGCGATGCACGGCTTCGACGGCTTCCTGATAGCTGCCGAAGAGTGACGTCAACGAGCCCACCGCGGCCGCGACAATGAACGCATAGAGCAGGAACTGAAAAAAGCCGCCGACGGTGAGCTTGCCGTCCAGGACGAGCAGGCCGCCTTGCCAGAGGACGACATCCACGCCGGCAAAAGCCACGAATCCGACGACCCCGAAGAAAAGCCCGCGCAGACGGGCCCGGCGGATCGCGGCGGTCACGACATCCCGCAAGTGATTCGCGAATCGGCGAGTCTCGCCTTCTTCCCGCACGAAGCCCTGGACGATCCGGATCTGGGAGAACGCTTCATCCGCTGTCCCCATCGCTTCGGCGACCCGGTCCTGCACGCCCGTGCTCGCGCGCCGAAGCGCGCGGCCAAAAACGAACGCCGCGGCCACCACGATCGGAGAGACGGCGAGCGTGGTGACGGCGAGCCGCGTATGGGTGAGCATCAACAGGGTGACGCCGCCCACCAGCAGAATCGTCTGCCGGAGGAACTCCGAGATCCAGGTGTTGCACGGCGACTGCGAGACCGCAAGGTCGGCCGACAGCCGGCTCGTCAGTTCCCCGGTTCGGCGCTCGGTGAAATACGCCGGTGACAGGCGGATCAGGTGCGCAAACGATCCTCGCGGAGTCGTGCGATCACCCGCTCGGCCGTAGATGTGAGAGATGAACACCTGTACGAAATTCATCGCGCCCTGGACCGCGAACAGGCCGAGGAGTCCCAGCGCCAGCCGGTCGAGCAGCGGGCGGCTGTGCTTCTGGAACGCCGCATCCATCAGGTATCGGACGACAGCTGGGAAAATGAGGCCGGCACTCGCCGCCGCAACGAGGCACAGAGCCGCGACCGCGAGACGCCCCGCGTAGGGACGGAGCAGGGGCAGCAGGCGCGCGAGCGGTTTGGGCGACGGAACCCGCGGCTTGGGCGCCGCGTCTTTTCCGGCCGGAACGCTGGTAGTTATTGGATCCTCGCGGGGAGGCTGGCCAGCCATGCTCCCGAGTGCCGGTCGACTGCCATAGCCGCAAAGAGCAGCGCGAGATAGAGCAGGGAGAACTTGTACACGGACCACGCCGCAGGCGCGCGGACCGTTGCATGCCGCACGCGAATCACACCAGCGAGCAGAATCGCGTCGAGCACCACGACCGAGACGAGATACACCAGGCCGAACGCGCCGAACGTCACCGGTAGGAGAGTCAGCGCGCATAGGATGACCGTGTACCAGAGCATCTGGTCCGTCGTCGTGCGCTCACCCCAGATCAGCGGGGCCATGGGGACGCCCGCGCGACCATAGTCGCGCTGCTTGAGGAGGGCGAGTGCCCAGAAATGCGGAGGCGTCCAGTAAAAGATGATGAGAAACAGATACACCGCGGTCAGGTCGACCCGGCCGGTGATGGCGGCCCAGCCGACGAGTGGCGGAAACGCCCCCGCCGCGCCACCGATCACAATGTTGTGAGGCGTGCTGCGCTTGAGCCAGCGCGTGTAGATGAGCACATAGAAATAGAATCCGGCCAGCGCGAGTGCCGCCGTAAGCACGTTGACGAAATGCGCGAGCAGACCCGTGGCGGCGACCGCGAGCGCGATCCCGAACGCCAGGACGGCGACCGGAGCCGGACGTCCCACTCGGAATCGGACGCAGGCGCGTGCGCGCCATGTGCTCATCAATGTCGCGATCGAAATACATGTTGACGGCGTTCGCGCCACCCGCCATCAGGTAGCCGCCGAGTGACGACCAATGCACACCCGGAGCCAGTTCGGCAGCCCGCCACGAACATCGGTGCCACGGTCGTCACCAGCAGCAGCGGAATGATCCGCGGCTTGGTCAGGGTCACGAGGTCGGCCGCGCCGGCCACGCGAGGCGGAGTCACCCCCTTCACCCCATCGTTCACGCCATTGCTCATGCCATTGCTCCCGCCGCGCCGGCCGCAGCGCGGGCGGTCCCCGCGGGGTGCGTCACGAGCGCGGGCAACGCCGCGCGGCGCGCGAGCGCCGCCAGCGTGAACGCGGCGACCCAGACCAACGTCCCCGTGGCCTGGTGCAGCGACTGAAGGGCGGGCGGGAGGCGCAAGCTCGACCAGCGACGCGGCGATCACGATCTGCAGCACGACGATCCCGAAGGCGGTCCAGCTGGCGCGTACCAACGCCGATGACTCCCGCCGGCGCGTGATCGCGGGCCGCGAGGGCCGAGGCAGGTGCAGAAACAGCAGAATGGCCAGGACCCTGTGGGTGATCTGCACGGGCAGGGTCCCGCTGGGGTCCGTCATCGGCGAGCCGGCACCACGGAAAACCGAGGCAGGATTCCGCCGCCCCGGCCAGGTTCGCGGTAAGCGCCCCGAAGACCACGGTGATGAACGCCAGGGTGGCGGCGCCCATCGCGCCGCGGTAGGTGCGCCGCGAGGCGTCGCCAGGGCGCACGTTCGCCGCCGCTCCCAGTCCGCCAGTCCGCTGCACGGCGATGACCAGAGTGGGCCAGGGTGGCCATCGCGATCGTGTAGTCGACCGCGATGAGCCGCCGCGGCTGGACAGCGCGAGCAGCACCACGACCAGTTCCCACCAGCGCGGCGACGATCTCGAGAGTTCCGAGCGCGAGCGCTGCGGCCCGCAGCACCGAGCCTGCGTTCGTCGCGGCGGTGGCCGGGCGGCGGTCGC
>CAVWTI010000015.1:0-8678 GCA_963757855.1 uncultured Gemmatimonadales bacterium | reverse complement strand
TGCGGTGCAATAGACGGCAATTGGCGATCATCACCGGCGGCCGCGCGGGGGGCACTCTCGCCGCGTGACGCCGTCAGGATGGCAGCGGGGCCGTGGTGCGCATTGGATGCGCGTCGCGGCCCCGCCTCGCATCACGGACCGCTTGGGGACGGGCGGCGGGTCCGGCCCAGACCTCCCCACTAAGGCAGAGCTCGCTAATTGCAGATCGTGCTGACACCCTCCATGGCCGTCGCGTCCCGGATCCCGGGACGTTGGACGCCGCTCCAGATCCTGAACTCACATCCGTTACGGGCCATTCACACCAACAGGGCTGGCGCAGGCGGCAAACTGTCTACAGGCTAGAGTGTCATTGTCCGGACAGGAGACAACGTACATGCGCATCGTGCTCTTTGGCGCGGCTGGCAACATGGGTCGGCGCGTTGCCCGCGAGGCGCTCGGGCGCGGGCACCAGATCACCGCCGTCGTGCGGGATCCCAAATCTTTTCAGCCTTACGACGATCGCCTGACGGTGGCCAAGGGTGACGCTACCGATGCCGAGAGTGTGGCCGCGGTCTCGGCCGGCGCCGATGCGATCGTGAACGCCCTCTCATCGCGACCCGGCGGGAACAACCGGCCCGCCTCGTCGCTCACCGCGGCGGCCCACGCCCTCATCGCTGGAGCCAAGCCAGCCGGCGTGCAACGCCTCGTGATCGTAGGAGGGGCCGGCAGCCTCGAAGTCCTGCCCGGGCGCCAACTCCTCGATTCTCCGGACTTCCCGTCAGGGTACAGAGCCGAAGCGGTCGCCCAGCGGGACGCGCTCGAGGTGTATCGCAGCGAGGGTGGTGATCTCGATTGGACGTACATCAGTCCCGCGAGCGAAGTCGAACCTGGCAAGCGCACCGGCCGCTTCCGCACGGGCGGCAATCAACTCCTGGTCGATGAGAGGGGGCACAGCCGCATCTCCTACGAGGACTATGCCGCGGCGCTCGTGGACGAACTGGACACGCCCACGCACATCGGCAGGCGCATGACTGTCGCGTACTGACGTCGCGACGGCGCTCTTCGCGACGGTGTTCGTCGCACGTCCGCCGCTATTTCGCCTGCGGCGCGAGCAGAAAGGTCCGCATCGCGCTCGCGACGGAGTCGGCGCGCCCAAGGAAGACGTAATGCCCGGCGCCGGGGAGGCTGATTACGGTCGCCTGCGGCACGGCACGCGTGAACGCTTCGCGCTGCGTGCGCCACCATCCCTGAGCCGAGTCGAACCACGCGGCGCGGGATGAGTCGTTCGGGGCCACCCACGGCAGGATCTGCTGCACGGTCTCCGGGTAGTTGAAGATCGCGAGCACGGGACCGTGAACGCGCACGTATGGTGGCGCCGCGGCCTGGGCGGACGTGATGACCGAGTCAGCGAACGCCGGCGGCGTCGAGCCGCCGAGGTACCGCCCAGAGGGCGTGAACCGCTCGGTGGCCCGGAAATCTCCCTCGGTAATCGCGGCGGAGCTCATCCGCCGGGTGTACGCCAGCGCGGCGCTCACGGAAGCGGAATCCGACGCCGACGGCGCGGGCGGTTCCGGAAACTTCACCGGGAACGGATGGGTGTGATAATCGAACCCGGCATTGAGATACACGAGCCTGCCGACCCGCGCCGGATACTCGGCAGCCAACCACGTGAGCTCCTGGCCGGCGATCGAATGACCCACGAAGTCCGCCCGCGCGATGTGCAACGTATCCAGCACTGCGTGCACGTCCTCGACCAGCACCGGTATCGAATAGCCACTCGGCGGATGCCCCGACGCGCCCCAGCCGCGGCGCGTCAATGCCAGCACGTGGAACTTGTCCGTGAACCGCGGCGCAAAATTGTCGAAGATGTGGCCGGTATTCTTGAGGCCATTGAGAAAGATCAGCGGCTCGCCAGTGCCGCCCCAATCCAGGACCTCGATCCGCACACCCTGCGCGACTGTCACGAACGTCACGGCGTGCTGCGACGGGTCGTGCCAGATGACCGCCGCGGCGGGGGGCGCCGCCGGTGCGGCCTCGATCGGCTTGCCGCCGCCGCACGCGATCGCCGACCACGCCAGCAGAGCACCCATTAGTCCGAGCGTGTGTCTCATATTTCAACCAAGCCCTGTGTGTTCACTCATCCTTCGCATCCGACTTCGCATCCGAGCCGTTGCATGGTAACCACCCGTCCCCGCTTCCGCTGGTGGGTCATTGTCGTCGCCGGACTGGCATTCGGAACAGCGTGCCGCCGCGACGGTGCGGGCGAGGTCATATTCGCCGGCCACGGACCGAATGCGGCATTGCAGATGACCAAGCCGTACGTCGTGCTGGTGTCACTCGACGGATTCCGGTACGATTACGCGCGGCGCTACGGTGCGACGCACCTGCTCGCGATCGCCGCCCGCGGGGCGACGGCCCCCGATGGCATGGTGCCGGCATACCCGACCGTCACCTTCCCGAATCACTGGACACTGGTCACCGGCCTCTATCCCGAACACCACGGGATCGTCGGGAACAGCTTCTATGACCCCGCCCGTGGACGGGCCTACAGTCTGCGCGACACCGCTGCCTTCCGGGATGGAAGCTGGTACGGGGGTACCCCGCTCTGGGTGCTGGCGGAGCAGCAGGGCATGCGGTCCGCGTGTCTGTTCTGGGTCGGATGTGAAGCCGAGGTGCAGGGGACGCGGCCCAGCTATTACCTGCGGTACGATCCACACCTGGCGAACGCGCGACGGCTCGCGCTCGATCATGCAGTGGCTCGCGCTGCCCGAGGCCGAGCGCCCGCACCTGCTGACGCTCTACATCTCCGACGTCGACGAGGCCGGGCATGAGTTCGGCCCGGACAGTCCGCGCACCGCGGACGTGGTGCGGGCGACCGATCAGCTCCTTGGCGTCCTCGACTCGAGTCTCGCGGCTACGCACCTTCCGGTGGACCTCATTGTCGTCTCCGACCACGGCATGGCGAATGTCGTGGGCGATTACGTCACCCTCGACCAGTTGGTGCCGGACCTGTCATCGCATCTCGTGCGTGCGGTGGACCGCGGCCTGTACGCCAAGTCGGATAGCGACGCGGCCCGGGTCTTCGCCGAGCTGCAGCACGCAAGCGACAAGTTCAAGGTGTATCGTCGCGCTGAAGTCCCGGAAGCGCTCCACTTCTCCACGAACCCCCGGTCCGGCGACCCGGTCGTCGTGGCGACCGGCCCATACGCGATTCGGGCGCTCACACCGCCAGCCAACATCGGCAGGCGGGACGTCGGGTCGCACGGCTGGGATCCGGCGGTGGTGCCCGACGTCAAGGCAACCTTCATCGCCGCGGGCCCGGACATCCGGCCCGGTGTCCAGCTTCCCTCGTTCGAGAACGTGGACGTGTACCCATTCGTGGCGACGATCCTCGGCCTCGACATCTCCCATCTCGGATCGGGGCCGATCGACGGGCATATCGAGCCGGTCGAGGCGGCGCTGGCCGCCGCTCCGGCGGCAGTGACCCGCTAGAGGATCCCCACGCCGCGGGCCAGCAATACCGCGACGGTCGTCAGCGAGATGGACGCCTGCACCATGTTGAGCAGCTTGGCCCACCGCGAGAGCACGGGCGTATCGGTCGGGGAGAATGCCGCACTGGTGTTGAACGCCACGAACAGATAGTCGACGAACCCCGGCCGCCACGACCGGTCCGGCGACTCCGCCGTCATCTGCGGAAAGAGAAACGCCCCGTGGGCGTGCGCCGCGCGCTGCTCGCGGGCGTTCGGGCCGCCGGCGTCGAGCCGCCAGTACCACGATGCGAACACGAGCACGTTGGTGACCCACAGAATCGCGCCCGAGCGCAACAGCGCACCGGGACTCTCCGTGTGCGCCGGCAGCGCGGCCACGAGCGCCCAGAGCGTGACGACCAGATCGCAGGTCAGCACCGACGAGATCACGAAACCCAGCACCTGGTTGGTGCGACTGTATCCGCGGCGCCGGGCCATGACCGTCGGGACCAGCAGAACCCCCGCTACCACGAGCAGCAGCCAACGCGGGCCAACCGTCAGTGCCCGTGGGAGCGCGAGACGGAGACCGCCGATCGCCGCGATCGCGAGCATGGCCTGCCACCGTGGCTCGGCATACGGCGCGGGCCGGGGTCCGCGCGAGCGCGACGCGGCTGGCGAAGCGGCGGCAGGCGCGCCAGCCGGTGGGGGCGGCGTGGTCATGTCTCGTTGCGCCGGCTACGGAGTGCGATCCCTTTCCAACTGTGCTTCCGCCTCGCGCATTGCCTGCGCGACCCCGGCATTGGTATGCTCGTCTCGCGCCTCGAGTGCGCCGATCACGCCGTGACGGTCCGCTGCCTGGCGATTCTGGTTGAGCTTCCACTTCCCATTGAGGTGGCGGATCGGCACCTCGACGCCGACGATCGCCTTGAGCTCAGAGGTCGATGTACCGGGGGGGCGCATCGGTGAGGTGCCACGGCGTCGCCGACGCCGACTCGTGCGCGTCGGTCAGCCGCGTGACGATCGCGCGGAGCCGTTCGGCATCATCGAAGAACTCCGCGCGTCCATAGGCATGCACGGCGATGTAGTTCCACGTCGGGACGACTTTGCCGGTCTCGCGCTTGGTCGCGTACCACGATGGCGAGATATACGCCTCCGGGCCCAGGAAGATGGCCAGGGCGTCCGTGTCGGGAACGGAGTCGCGCCACTGGAAGTTGGCGCGCGCGATGTGACCCAACAGCGTGCCGTTCGGCCCGCGATCCGGGTCGAGCAGCAGCGGGAGATGCGTGGCCACGAGGCCGTCCTTCGTCATCGTCACGAGCGTCGCGAGCCGCGTGCGGCGCATCGCATTGTGCAGGACGGGGAGCCGCGGTTCGTCGAACTGATGCGGTGTGTACATTGGCGTCACAGCGAGTGGGAGTGGGGCGAGTGTCCGAGGAGAAAGCTACGTTTCTCCAACGCCGTCCGCCGTGTCACTCGCGTCTATCTCGACCTGAAACGGTCGAGCGCGCGCCGGTCCTTCTTGGTGGGCCGGCCCGTCTCGAGCCTCGTGTCCGGTAACGCGCGCAGCTGCGTCGCGAGCGCTTCGCGCGCCGCGCGGCTCGCCGGGGTCTCCTCGTAGAGCAATTCTGCGTCGGCACTGCGTCCGCGGCGCTCGCTCAGGGCGCGGACGACGAGATACGTTTCGAACGGAGGGCGCCGGATGCGCAGTGCGTCGCCGATCTGGAGCGGCTTGGCGCGCTTGGCGCGCTCGCCGTTGACGTCCACCTTGCCGCCCGCGATGGCCTCGGCCGCCAGCGTCCGCGTCTTGAAGAAGCGGGCAGCCCACAGCCACTTGTCGAGCCGAACTCGTCCGGCGTCAGGAGTGTCGGCCATCTTCCGTCAGAACAGTGAGTTAGAGCTCGCCATCATACTTTTCATCGGCGACGGGGTACCATAAGCTATCATCGGTCGCCACCGTTACGGGGAGCCCCGTACGGCCGTTTCCCGGAGAGCAACTAGTAGTGGACCACGCAAGTGCAGTGATCGCGGCGGCCCCGTCCCTGGCCGGCGTGTCTTCGATGGAACGAGCGCTCTTCCCGGCGTCGCAATCTCCGGCTGATTTCGACCTGGCCGCGTCGGTCCTGCCGGCAAAGCGGCGGGCTGAGGCTGGCTTCGGCGTGCTCGACATCACCAAATGGTTCGGCGAGACGAGTGGCGGCGTGCGCACCTATCTGCTGCAAAAGGCGCGATACGTCGAGGCGCGCCCGTCTCTCCGGCACGTACTCGTGATTCCCGGCGCGCGCGATGCCATCACGGCCGGCAATGGCATCCGGTGCTACCGGCTCCGCGGCCCGCGGATTCCGACGCAGCGGCCGTATCGGTTCATGCTGGCGACCCGGTCGATTCGCCGGATCATCGAGCACGAGCAGCCCAGCGTGATCGAAGTCGGCAGCCCGTTCCTGGTGCCGTGGGTCACGAAGCGGGCGGCGCGACGCCTCGATGTGCCACTCGTCGGGTTCTTCCACAGCAACTTCCCGCGGGTCATTTGTTCGTTTCCGGATCGCACGCGCGGACTGCGCCGCTGCGTTCACGACGCGGCCTGGCGCTACGTGCGCCGGCTGAATGAGGAGTTCGAAGTCACGATCGTCGCGTCGCGGTTCATGGTGGACGATCTCGAGGCGCACGGCGCCAAGCGAGTGGAGCGGGTCCCGCTCGGCGTCGACCTCGATCATTTCCATCCAAGACATCGTACCGCGGCACCCGCTGTCCGTGCAGCCCGGGGACTGCCCGCCGAAACGCCGGTGGTCGCGTTCATCGGCCGGTTCGCCCGCGAGAAGGAAGTCGATGTCCTGCTGCGCGCGTGGCCGGCGATCGAGCGCCAGACGGAGGCGACGCTCGTTCTGATCGGTGACGGGCCAGCCCGGGCGCGTCTGCAGGCGGGGAGCGGCGGATCCCGGATCCGCTGGCTGCCCTATGAGAACGACCGTGAACGGCTGGCCGATCTGCTTGCCGCCGTGGACCTGGTCGTGTCGCCGGGGTCGATCGAGACCTTCGGTCTGTCGGCCCTGGAGGCCCTGGCATCGGGCACCCCGGTACTCTCAGCCGATCGCGGCGGCGTCTCCGAACAGATCAGGGCATCGGGGGCTGGCGCCACGTTCACCCCGGGCGACAGCGGCTCGCTCGCCGATGAAGCGGTCCGATTGCTGCGCGCGCAGGACGATCTTCCACGTCTCGGCGCGCTCGGTCGTGCCTATGCGGAGCGCGAGCATTCGTGGAGCAGCGTCTTCGATCGCATTTTCGAGATCTACCGGCGCGTGGCGTAGCGCCATGCCCCGCCCGCCCGGTGTCCTCCTCGTTTCGATTCATGACGTCACGCCTGCACTCGACGAGCGGGCGCGGACGCTGTGGGCGATGTGCCGCGAGCGCGGCGTGACGCCCGCGTTGCTCGTCGTCCCTAACTGGCACGGCGGATGGCCGCTCGAGCAGTCACCTGCGTTTGTGCAGTGGCTCCGCGAGTGCGCGGCGGATGGCGCCGACATACTGCTGCACGGCGAGCGCCACGACGAGACCGGGACCCGGCGCGGCTGGCGAGACGCCACGCGGGCCTGGGGCAAGACCGCGCGTGAGGGAGAGTTTCTCACCCTCGACGAAGGCGCCGCGCGAGCGCGCATTGATCGCGGCCTCGCGCTGTTCAGCCGGCTCGGCCTGCGCGCCGCGGGGTTCGTGCCACCGGCGTGGCTGGCGCGCGATGGATGCGTGCGGGCGGTGGCGGCCGCGGGACTCGGTGTCAGTGAAAATGACCGCGCGATCCACGTCCACGACGCGCGCGGTTCGAGGCGGATCCCGTCCCCCGTCGTCCGATGGAGCTCGCGCACGCCCGTCCGAGCCTACGGCTCGGCAGCCGTCGCGGCGGCGCGCTGGCGTATGCAGCGCGGTGCCCGGCACGTGCGTCTCGCATTCCATCCCGCGGACCTCGATCATCCCGCGACGGCCCGGTCGGCGGCGACGGCGCTCGACCGGTGGGTGAGCGACCGCCCAGTCTCGCGGTACACCGATCTGTGACGACGGCGATCGCAGCGACCGCCATCGACGCACCGGCGGCCATGCCGCCGAGGGGATTCGCCTCGCGCTGTTCAGCGATACCTATACGCCGCAGCTCAACGGCGTCACGCGGACACTGGAGCGGCTCGTGGCGGCGGTCCGCGAACGGGGTGGGGCCGTCCGGGTCTACACCACGACTGACCCGGACACACCCGACGGCAGCGGTCTCACGGGCGACACCTGGCGGCGCCCGAGCGTGCCGTTCTGGGCGTATCCCCATTTGCGCATCGCAGCGCCCGTCCTCGGCGACGCGTACCGGGACCTCCGGGCATGGCGTCCGACGATCGTTCACGCCGCGACACCGTTCGGGATGGGACTCGCTGGCCGGGCGTGCGCGCGAGCGCTGCGCGTCCCGCTCGTGTCATCCTACCACACCAGTTTCAACGAGTATGCGAAGTTCTATCGCCTGGGCGCGCTCAGTGGACCCGGATGGACGTTCATTCGGTGGTTCCACAACAGCGGCGTACGGACATTCGTCCCGACGCATGCGGTCCTGAACGAACTGGCCCAGCTGCGGTTCGAGCGGCTGGCCGTCTGGGGGAGAGGGGTCGATGGTGTGCGGTTCAGCCCGGGCTTCCGCTCTCGCGCCGTGCGCGCGGCCCTCGGGGCAGGCGATGACACGATCGTGGTCGCGTACGTCGGGCGGTTGGCCGCGGAGAAGGGACTCGATGTCGCGCTGGGGGCGATTCGCGAGGTGTCGTCACCGCGCATCCTGTTTGCGTTCGCGGGCGACGGACCGTACGCCGGCCATTGCCAGCGGGCAGTCGCCGGCAACGCGGCGGTGCATTTCGCCTGCCACTCGAAGGCCGGGCCTTGAGCGAGTTCTACGCGTCAGCCGATCTCTTTATGTTTCCATCGGCGACCGACACCTTCGGCAACGTCCTGCTCGAGGCAATGGCGTCCGGACTCCCCATTATTGGCGCGGCGTCGGGTCCGACGTGTGAGCTGCTCTCGGCGGGCGGCGGCATCACGTTTCCGCCCGGTGATGCGCACGCGCTCGCCGCGGCCATCGAGCGCCTCGCCGCGGATGGGGAGCGCCGCGAGTCCATCGCGGGCGATGGGGCCCGTTATGCCGCGACGTGTTCGTGGAGTGGCATCTTCGATGGGCTTATCAGGGAGTATTGCGACGTCATCGCCGGCGCAGCGGTGCTC
>CAVWTI010000014.1:0-30208 GCA_963757855.1 uncultured Gemmatimonadales bacterium | reverse complement strand
TACCTCCTCCTCTTCAAGGGCGATCTGGCGGAGGTTCTGGTCATCGTGCTCGCGGCAGCGCATGGGCCGGCTGCTCCGGATCGATCTCGCGTGGCTCGTCGCCGTCACGTCGTTCATCGCGATCCTGGTCAGTGCCGGCAACTGGCTGTCGTTCCAGACCGGCGGGCGCCCTCATCGCTGAACAATCTGACGCTCGCCGTGGCGTGGATCCGCCAGAATCCGCTGGTCCTGCTGTCGCAGCCCAGCGACCGGCTCCTCGCGATGGCGGGCGTCCTCATGCTCGTCCTGGCGGCACTCTGGTCGGTATCCGCATTTCTGCTCGCTCGTTACGCGGGTCGCCGGCAGTCGTGGCCGGATCGTGGTCCGGATCCTTGCACCCGTGATCGGAGCGGTGTGGATCGCTGGGCTGGTCGCCAGCGCGGCCTACCGCCCGCATGACGCCTCCGCGCCCGGAGAGCTTTCGCGGCTATTGGTCGGAGACGGCGGGTTCGCTGGCGGGATTCGAATCGTGGCACCCGGATGCCCTCCGCCTCCCGTCGGTCGCCCGTCTCGACTCGGAGTACGACCATCTCGTCTATCCCGTGCCGCGTGACGCGCATGCCGCGGCACCGCCGGCGGCGGCACTCGATCACCCGCGGCCCGCGCACATCGTCATCATCAGCCTCGAGACGGCCGCACACCGATACTACCCGATCACGGACAACCCCGCCTACCCCGCGTTCTTCGCAATGGGAGACCACGGGATCGTCGCCGATCATCATTTCACTACCATGCCGGCCACGATGTGGGCCATCTACAGCATGGTCTCGGGAACCTACCCGCGGCTCGGACGGTCGTTGGTGGACTATGGCGATTTTCGGGCGGGCGGACTCGCGGCGGTGCTCGGCCGCCACGGATACGAGACGACGTTCATCGACTCGTATCGCATCGACTGGAATCCATCCAATGGCGGCCGCCACAACAGCCGGCTCCTCCGCGGCCTGGGATTCGCCAACCTGATCGAGGCCGCCCCCGATGCGAATACCGCGGAGGCGGAAGGATCGGCGGATCACGGCTATGCGGCTGCGGTCGCCCAGGAGCGGCGATCACTGGCCAGCGCCGCCGACCGCATCGCGGCGGCGAGCGCGCATGGCGCCAAGGCATTCGTCTTTGTCGCGACGATCCTGGGGCACTACCCCTGGCGGACGCCTCCCGGTGCCGAAGGGCTCGGCAATGACCAGAAGATTCCGCTGATCGCCCGCGATCTCGACCGCTGTGTCGGCGAGTTCCTCCAGTCGCTGCGCGATCGCGGTCTCGCGGACAGCGTCATCGTCGTCGTCACGGGCGATCACGGCCTGCGGACGATGGCCGAGTTCCGATCGGTGGGGCAGCCGATGGAACTGGGCCCGATCTCGTTCAATGTGCCGCTCTTGATCTACGCACCCGGCATTATCACGTCGGCCATCCATATCCCGTTCGTGACGTCCCATGTGGATCTCGCGCCGACCCTGCTGGCGCTGGTTGGGATCCACGATGCACCGCTGCTGCTCGAGGGCGGCAACATGCTGGACGGCACGCCGTGCGGCCGCACGACGTTTCTGCTCAACGGATCGCTCCGCCCCGTCGACGGCTACTATCGCGCCGGGCAGTTCTACGCACTCAACCGGTTCACCGGCGACGTGCGGATCACGCCGGGCCCGGCCGATCCCTGTGTGAGTGAGGCACCGCCCGGTGCCAGCGGCGGGCCGGCCGTACGAGCCATGGGCGCTGCCGCGGCGGCGCCAGAGATTCTCGAGCAGGCGAGCCAGCTATTCGATACGACCGCCGCGATCTTCCTCAGACAGTCAGGGGGCGCCCGCGACGGGATGGCAGTCCTGGACCAGGGTCGCGAAGCGCACTAGCCCGCGCAACCGGTCGAACACCGGATCCTGCAGGCCGAGCCACAGGCTCGCGCCTCGCGGTGTCGCATGCGTCAGGAGCTCCAGTGCCCGGTCGTCCTTCCCGAGGGCCACGTACCCCTCGGCGAGATAGCGCCCCACCCACACGGAAGGATGCGCCAGTCCCCGCGGCCAGTTTGCGCTCAGGTCGGTGATGCGCTGGCCGCCCGACGCGGTGTCCCGAGCGTCGGCGTCAGCAATGACCTGCGCCACCGACCCGGTCAGCCACGCGCCCAGCCGCACGCCCGTCTCGGCGTCTCCGTACGCGCTGCGGAGATCCTTGAGATGCAGCCGGACCAGCGCACGTTGCGCGTATGCCTCGCCAAAACGCGGCTCGTTCGCCACCGCGGCGTTGAGCGCCCGGCAGGCATCGTGGTATCGCCGCGCGCGCAGATGCATCATGCCGATGGCGACGAGGGTTGCGGGGTCACCCCGATCATCGGTCAGCGCCAGACGATACTGCTCGTAGGCAGCGTCACCCTGCCCCAGCTCGGCCTCCGCCTGCCCAAGCCGGCGGTGGGCATCCGGATTCCACGGCGCCACATCGAGCGCCTTCCGGTAGGCCGCCAGTGCGCGGGTGTAGTCGCGCGGCTCGATCAACTCGTATACCGCCCCCCGCGCCACCCAGACATTACCCGATTGCGGGGCTAGTCGCACGGCGTGGCGGATCGCACTGACGGCGACATTGATCGCCGCACCAACGGCGTTGGGTGAGGCCAAACCATCATGCTGGATCTGAACGACCGTGCTGAGCGCGATACCCGCCCACGCCGCGCCGTACGCGGAGTCGAGCCGCACGGCACTCTGGAACTCTTCGTTGGCGGCCGCGGCGGATTCCCGCGCGCCGCTCGCCAACTCGGCCAGTCCCCGCAGATAATGCAGATACGCGAGGCTGCTGAGCGTGCTGCTCGCGCGCGCCCCTCCGCGGCTCGGTGCCGCGGGAGGCGCACCCGCGTGATCCGCGATGCCGCGAACCAGGACCTCTTCGAATCCCAGGAGATCCGACAGCCCGCCCGTGAGCACGGGATTCCACACCAGCTGGCCGTGCGCGGTTTCATACATTCTGACGGTGAGCGTGATCCCGTGCGGCGCCGCGTCGAGCCGGCCGAACACGAGGTACGGAACGTGGTTCGCGTTGCCCAGCGCGATGATGCCGTTCGTCTCGGGCGGGTCGAGGTCTGGGCTCGATCGCCACACCAGAATCGGGTGCAGTGGCAACAGGCGCTCGACCACCTGGCCCGAGTAGGCGGTCACGATCGATGTGCTGCCGCTGTCGGACTCACTGAGGCTGCTGCGGAACGGCACGATCGCGACGCGCGGCGGATGCGATGGCGTCAATGGATCGAGGAGTGACGCATCCCACTCCGCCCCTCGTTCCTGGCAGGGGACGGGCGGCGGCACGTTGGGGTACTGCGCGGCCGTGCGGGCCGGCGACATCGCGAGGCCAGCCGCGACCAGCGCGACCGGTCCCACCGTGCGCAGGAGGCGCGGCCTCATGAGCCGCGGCCGCTGGGGATGTGCACCCCGGCCGGCATCGCAGGGCTGTTCCGGCGCCGCCCCTGACCGGGCGGCGCCACGCGAGATCGGATCAGCGGGCATCAGTGGACGAGTACGATTCGCGAGATCGGCCCCGGGGTGCCACCAGCCGCGATCGCGGATTCGTCCACGCCGAGCGTGGGATACCCCTGCACGGCCGCGTTCACGTTCCCGCCCACACCACTCTCGCTGATGTTGGTGATGATGAACGGCACGATCGCCCGGATCGATTTGCACGTGCCGGCCGCGCACGCGTTGCCATCCGTGGCCGTGGTTCCCGCGATCACCGTCGTCGTGTCCCACAGCGCGAGCTTCATGAGGCACGGAAATCCGCTGTACAGCGAGCACCAGCTGTCCGTGCCCGTCTGCGTGTCACCGGCGTTGACTGCCGGATTGATCTCGATCGCCTCGGTGGGCGCGAGTGCCTCGGTGGCGGCGCATGGCTCCTCGAGCTCCGTGAGATACGGATCGGCGCCTTCGGTGGCCGGCGGATACAACTGCACCGGCTCGTAGCTGCCCGCGAACGTCGTCGCGGGCGGCGTCGTCGGCGTGCACTGGTCGGTCGCGTTGGTGATGAGGCACATGGCCAGACTCGGCCCGCTCGACCGCATGGTCGCGAGATCGGTCGAGTCCAGCACCCGCTCGGAATCCAGGCCTGCCCGGCCCTCGAACGTCGCGAGCATGTTGGTGAGCGCCATGTACTTCGCCGCCAGCGGCTTCGAGCAGTCGTGCTGGGCCACCGTCGGCGCGACATATCCGATCGCGGAGACCTTGATACCGGTCGGCGAGGGCGTCGAGCCGACGAACTGCCCGAAGATCGGCGAGCTCGGGCCACCACTCAGGCTTACCCGGAGCGCGTTGGCGCCCGCGGCCGTCGCGGCCGCGCATGGCGCCTTACACAACGGCGTGAATGTCGTGTCGGCCGGGTTCCAGGTGCCGAACTCAATGGAATCGACGGTCGGGTTCGATCCCTCGACCGCGTTCGCGTTCGCGTATGCCGACGCGACCGCGTCGGCATTGGTGAATCCCGCCTTGAGCAGTTCGAGGGCGCCCGCATGCGCGGCCGCGTCGGCGGACCGTTGGAGTTCGCTCTGGTAGGCGTACATCCGGCTGATGTCGATCGCGAACGCCGCGAACCCCATCAGGACGGTCGTGATCAGTACGACCAGGACGACCGTCATTCCCTTCCGATTTCGACGCCCGCGCATGTGTCCTCCGGGCCAACCGTTACGGGAGAAGCGCGCCACCGATCGTGCCGGCGCCGATCGTCCGGCCGCCGAACAGTTTGATGATCTGCAGGACGGCCGGGCCCAGAATCACGATGAACAGGGCCGGTAAAATGAGAAATGCCATTGGAATCGTCATCTTCAGCGGCGCGGTCGCCGCCTTGCGTTCCGCGTTCTGCTTGCGTTTGACGCGGAGTGTCTGGCCGTACACGCGGAGGACTTTCCCGACGCTCGTTCCCAGGCGCTCGCTCTGAATCATGTGCTGCACGAGGATGCGGAGCTCCTCGACGCCCGTACGGGCATAGGCGCCACGGAGCGCCTCCTCCCGTGTCACGCCCGCGTTGACCTTGCGATTGATCAGCAACAGCTCGCCCGCGATGTCGGGGTGGGCGTTCTGCATCTCCTTCGCCACGCGGAGCACCGCCGCATCGAATCCCAGGCCGGCTTCCACGCAGAGCACCAGCAGATCCATCACGTCCGGAAGGGACCGCACGATGCGCTCCTGCCGGAGCCGGAGCGTCCGCGCCAGATAGAACGACGGCAGGACGTAGCCCGCGACGCCGGCCGAGAGCACCAGCAGCATGGTCTCATTGAGACTCTTCGTCGGCACCATGAAGGCCAGCAGCGGCACGACGACGACGGTCGCCACGCGTACCGCACCCCACGTCACCGCGGCCGATGACCCATTGAACCCCGCTTGCACGAGACTCGACTCGGTCTTCGAGTCGGGCTTCCACCAGTTGCCCATCGTCGGTGATGAGCCGCTCGAACGGCGAGTCGGTCAGCCCGCGCCGGGCATCGATCAGCACGCTCCGGAAGGTCTCGTCGAACGTGCCGATCTGGCCCGAGGCCCGCCGGAGGGCATCGCGCCGCCGCATGTCCACCAGCACGGCGACGGCGGCCGCAGCCATGCCGCCCACCGCGACGAGAATGAGAACGATCAGCGATATGGTCATCGGCGATTCCGGCTAGAAATCCACACGCGCGATCTTCATCATCACCAGATACCCAATGACGCACCCCGTCGCCGCTCCCGTCAGCATCAGGTGGCCGATCGACGTCTGCGTCAGCGTCTTCATGAAATCGGGTGCGATCCATGACAGGCCGAAGAACACGAGGACGGGCAGCAGGGCGAGCAGGCGTCCCGACCACTTCGCTTCCGCAGTCAGCGTCTCGAGCTGGCCACGGATCGTGAGCCGCTCCCGCATGACGTCGGCCGTGTTCGTGAGCACTTCGCCCAGATTGCCTCCAGTCTTCCGCTGAATCAGCAGCGCCGTCACGAACATCTTGATCTCGACGCTGCCGATCCGGTCCTGCATGCCGAGCAGTGCCGTCGACGGGTCGATGCCAAGCCGCTGCTCCTCGTAGATCCGGGCGAATTCGGGACCGAGCGGCGGCGACAGTTCCTGCCCGAGAAAATTGGTCGCCACGTGAAACGAGTAGCCGGTCTTGAGCGCGCTCACCAGCATGTCGATCGCGCCGGGGAGCTGGTTGTCGAACTTCGCGATCTGGCGCTGCTGCATCCAGTGCAGCCAGCCCCGCGAGATGATCACACCCAGTATCCCGCCGCCGATCGTGCCCAGGATGCCGAGGTAGCTTCCGGCCAGCGCGCCGAGGCCGGCGCATACGGCGATCACGAGCAGGAAGGCGCCCGGGGTCATCGTCAGCCCCGCCTGCCGGAGGCTCGACGCGAGCTTCGGCGTGATATCCTGTCCGGCGAGCAGCTTGTTGAGCACGGGCACCGCGCTCAACGGCTCCTCGTCCCGCACCAGCACCGCTTGCGACGGGCCGCCGGTCGTCGGCGACAAACGCGACCGCGCCGCCTCCTGCATGGCCAGCCTGCGCCGGATGATGAACCGGTGCCCGCCGATGACGAGCGCGAAGACGGCGACGAAGACGAAGACCAGGAATCCGAGACTGATCAGCATCGGAAGCATGTTACCAGTTCCCCGCCGCACCAAAGATATCCGCCGGCAGTGCCGCGCCCGCCGTCGCCAGCCGCTCGAGGAACTTGGGCCGGATGCCGGTCGATTCGAACTGCCCGAGGACCTGTCCGTCGGGCGAGATGCCGCGACGCTGGAAGCGATAGATCTCCTGCGTCGTGATGACGTCGCCTTCCATACCCGTCAGCTCCACCACGCTCGTGACGCGCCGGCTGCCGTCGCTGAGCCGCGCGACCTGCACCACGAGGTGCAGCGCCGACGAGATCTGATCGCGCATCGCGCGGTTGGGCAGATTCGCGTTGGCCATGAGGATCATCGTCTCCAACCGCGACAGTGCGTCGCGTGGCGTGTTGGCGTGGATCGTGGTCAACGAGCCTTCGTGGCCGGTATTCATGGCCTGGAGCATGTCGAGCGCCTCGCCCGACCGGACCTCACCGATGATGATCCGGTCCGGGCGCATACGGAGCGCGTTCTTCACCAGGTCACGCGCGACCACCTCGCCTCGCCCTTCGGCGTTGGGCGGCCGGGTCTCCAGCCGGACGACGTGCGCCTGCTGCAGTTGTAGTTCCGCCGCGTCCTCGATCGTGATGATACGCTCGTATTCGGGGACGAACGAGCTGAGCGCGTTCATGAACGTCGTCTTGCCCGCGCCCGTCCCGCCGGAGATCAGGATGTTGAGCCGCGCCTTCACGCACGACTCGAAGATCTGCAGCATCTGCTTGGTCAGGGTCCCGTTCTCGACGAGCTGCCCGGTCGCGAGATCGGTCGAGAACCGGCGAATCGAGAGAATCGGCCCGTCGAGCGCCAGCGGCGGGATGATGGCGTTGACACGGGACCCGTCGGGCAGGCGGGCGTCGACCATCGGCGATGCTTCGTCTACCCGCCGGCCCACGCGGCTGACGATGCGGTCGATCACGGCCAGCAGGTGGGCATCGTTGCGGAAGGACGCTGCGACGCGCGTCAGCTTACCGCGACGCTCGACGTAGATGTCGCGGGCGCCGTTCACCAGGATGTCGCTGATCGTCCGGTCGCGGAACAGCGGCTCGATCGGTCCGAGCCCCGTGACCTCGTAAATGACCTGCTCGACGATCTCGTCGCGCTCGCGCTGGCTGAGCGGGGTGGCCTCTTCGCGGATGAACTCGAGGACCGCTTGCCGGATCTGCAATGTCAGCTCTGCTTCGCTCTTGATGCGCTCCAGCGCGTCGAGGTCGAGCCGGCTGATCAGCCGGCGATGGAGATCGACTTTGAGCTGGTCGAGTGGACTGAGCGCTGCATCCTCGCCGCGCTTGACGGAATACATGGATGGCGCGGCGTCCGACGCGGGAGCCCCGGGCTGCGCCCCGCGCGCCGCCGGACGGCCGCCATTCGTCTTGATGTCATTGGGGACGGGGTCGGCCGGAAGGGGCGTCTTTCGTCCTGTGAGTCGGTCACTGAGTGACATGATTAACTCCTCTTACGAGTCCGGCTGAACCAGTTCACGATTGCCGTTCGGCCGGATGTGCGCTTCCCGTTTCGCGTCGCTGCCAGCCGCCCGCCACCGAGCTTCTCGGCCAGCTGCCGATAACTGACGGCGAGCTTCGATGCGGCATCGTGTCGCGCGATCGGCACGCCCTTGGTGAGCGCGGATGAGGCAGTCTTGTAATCGTTCGGAAGCTTCCAGAATATCTCACGCTTGAGCGCTTCCTGTGCATCGACGGCCGAGAGCACCTCGCCGCCGGACTGATGGCGATTGACCACGACGCTGAGCTTCTCCTCGTCGAACCCGAGCCGGCGCCCCAACAGTAACGTCCGCTGCGTGCTTCGCAGGGCCGCGACCGAGAGATCCGTGAGGACAATGATGCGGTCGGCGGCCTCCAGCGCCGCCACCGTCCCCTCGCCCAGATGATGCTCGCAGTCGAGCACCGAGAACGAGAAGTCCTGCTGCATCTGCTCGATGATCGCCGTCGTGGAGGGCCCGTCGAGGATCCCGTTCAGTTCCGCCGCATCCGTCCCGGGGAGCGCCCACAGCCCATCACCGCTCTCCGTGAGCGTCGAGCGAAGCAGATCCGAGTCGATCCGGTCGAGCTTGTGCAAAAGATCACTCCGGTCATAGGCCGGCGTGAGGTTGAGATGCACGCGCACATCTCCGCTGCCGGCGACAAGATCGGCGACGGCGACGCCGTCCTCCGGTTTCCCGTTGGCCAGCGCGTGCGCGAGGTTGACCGCCACGGTCGTGACGCCGACGCCGCCCTTCCCGCTGTACACCGCGATCACGGTGCCCGCTCCGGTGTCTGCCTGGCCGCGCACGACGGCGCGCTGCACGACCGCCGTGAACTCCTCCGACCCGAGAGGCAGCAGCTGAAACTCCTGGATCCCCGAGCGCATGGCCCGGAGGATCAGGTCGGGATCGGACTTCGGGGCGGTACCCACGGCGAACGTCCATGACGCGCGCCGGAGCGTCCGCTCGAGAGCGGCCAGCTGCGGCGCCTGCGTCGCGGCGAGCGGGACGATCAGGAGATCAATGTGCTCGCGCTGGACGTACACCATCGCCTCTTCGAAGGTGGGCACCTCGATAGGCGGGCCGAACTCGAAGCGCTGCAGGACCTCCGCCGCAGTGGAGTCGGACCCCGCGGCCCCACTGACGATGATGGCTCGACGGGCCATGGCCGGGGGTCCCTGGTTAGCGATCGTGGATCAACGCGGCGGCGGCGTGCCAGGCCGGACGTGTGCCCGGCGGTGGCACCAGATTCTTTTGCATCGCCTCGCGCGCCGGCAACGTCGTATCCGGCCGGAGCCGTAATATGTCCTGCGGGCGCGGGGAGAGCGGGTCGATCACGATCGGCGTCACGACCACCAATAGCTCGGTCTGGTTGTGCTGCCACTGCGTGCTGGAGAACAGTTCCCCGAGGATCGGGATGTCCATGAACAGCGGAATCCCGGTCTTGCTCTTCGACCACGTGTCGTCGAACATGCCCGACAGAATCAGGCTTTCGCCCCGACGGACGTCCACCGTGCTCTCCACCCGCCGGGTGCTGATCGCCGGAATCTTGAAACCCGACAGCGTGATGGCGTTCGTGTAGTCCAGGCTGGACACCTCGGGCGTGAGTTTGAGCTGGACGAGCGTGTCGCTCAGGATCTCCGCAATGAAGTGCAGCTTGATGCCGTATTCCTTGTACTGAATCGTGACCGGTGCGCCCCCCGACGTGGCGGCGTTGCCACCCGTCTGCACGACCGGGACGGGGATCTCTCCACCGGCCAGGAATGTGGCCTCTTCCTTGTTGCCGGCCATGACGCTCGGCTCCGCCAGCGTGCGCGACTTTCCTTTCTGTTCCTGGGCTTGCAGCAGTCCGAGCAGCTTCTGGGTGTCGAAATTGGTCAGCACCGGGATGAACTGGCCCGCGGGAATCGCAATGGGGTTCGCTCCCGCCCCGGTCGAGAAGTTGTTCGTCCCGGCGAGGTTGTTCGCGTCCTGGTACTGCATTGACGTCGCCAGGGTCGTGGCCAGGTTGCGATCGACCTCGGCGAATTTGATGGAGACAATGATCTGCTTGTGCTCCGACGCCGACTTCACGACCAGCCGGTAGTGCTTCCGGGCGCCGCCTTCCTCCCAGACGATCGCGTCCGTCTCTCCGGGCGCGCGCGCGTTGATCACCATCTCGACGGTGCTGATGACGACCACGTCGGCGACATCCGGGTTGGCGACCGACACCTTCGTGATCGGCGCAGCCAGGCTGAGAGGCACGGACCGGCCAACCGCAATGTCGAGCGGTATCACCGACGTCTTCCTGCGCCCGCGCCGTCGCGGCGGCCGAGCACAGCAGGGTCACGCCAACCAGCCCGCGGCGGATCCATCGTGGAGCAAGCATCGGCCTCACGCGTTGACTCCGCGCTGAAGTGAGTATCGCACGAGATTGTGGTCCCACGGCGCGTGGCATCATTGCGAGGCCGAGTCGGCAGCTGCCGAATCCCTCTCGAAGTGCTGCTGCGACACCTTCCCCGCGCGGAACACCTGCACCGTCACAGAGTCCGGAGCCTTGGGCTTGGGGCGGGCCACGACGACCGGCGCCGGGGTAGGCGGCGGCGCGGGTTTGGCCGCGACCACATGGTGGCGGGCAGGTGCCGGCGGATCCTGCACCGGCGGGGCCGCGGCCGGCGCGGCCCGCAGTTGCGACAGCACGTCGGTCGACGTCGCGCCCCGGGTCCTGATGCTGTCCGGATCACCGTAGCCACGCAGCACGAGCTGGATGCTCCCGGTCCCCACCGCAATCGCCAGCCGCTCCGCTTCCTCGGGCGTGACCTCGAGCGTGGCGCTCGCCGCACGGATCGGTTTGCCGTTCTCGTCGCGATAGACCTGCGTCCCGACCGACAGAACCCGCATGTTCTCCATGAACAGCTTGGCCACCCGCTTGCCGGACTGCGAGCTCTCATCGCGCATGCTGACCATGATGTCGACGCGGCTGTTGGGCTGGATCAGCCCGGCCATGCCCGCGACCTCATTGATCCGGATCGCCATTGCGCGCTTGCCCGGGGTGATCTTCACCTCGATCCCGGCGCCCGTACCGACCGGCGCCAGGCGTCCGGGTACGATGGGCTCGCCCGTGAACACCGACACCCGGGTCACGCGCCCGACAAGCGAGTCGCCCGACGAGAACGCACCGGCTGGCACGGACGCCGCCGGCGCAGACCGCGGTCTCGAGGTCGCGGCGTTCGAGCTGCTGCCCCTCGGGAATGTCCCGGTTGGCCACGACCACCTGGGCCATGGCGACGTGGCTTCCCTCGCGAATTGCGCGCAGGGCGCGGAATACGCCCGCCGTCGCGGCAAGGGCGACGAACACCGCCAGCAGGAATACGACTGTGTAGCGCTTTTCAGCCATACTATGCCTTCTCCACGGGGCGGCCGTAAACGACTCCGCCGGTCGATGGTACGCAGGCCGGACCCGATCGCGCGCGTCCGCGCGCCCGCAGTCTTGACGAGCGAATCTCGACGACGCTACGCGGGTCCGCCGGCTGGCGGGCGCTGTGGATGTGGCAGTTCACGCACTCTCCTTAGGGGGCGGTGGTCGCTTCCCAACGGAATACAGCGGTCCTGGTGATCGTCGGGGCCCACAGCAACGGCGTCAGCGCCTGGAAGACGTAGCTGGCCGATACGGTCACCTGGGTGCCGTCCCACGCGACGTGTACGCTGTCCGGGACGAGAGGCCCCCCCAACGGAGTAAAGTCCGTGACCACGATCTGCTGGATCGCCGCCGCGGTCGCGCCGGTATCCGGCCTGCTCGCGGTCACCGCCGCCGCCCGGCCCCCCTCACGCACCGCCGAGGTCAGTGAATCGATCGCCTGGAACGCCCGGCTGATATCGACAATGCCCCAAATGATGATCAGCAGGAACGGGAGGATGAGGGCGAATTCGACCATTGCCCCCCCATCGGTCTTCATGAAAGCGCGGCGCACGTGGGCTCCCCGCATCAGAAAAGGAGATGGGGGTAGCAGGCCGCGACCCCAGCCCCCACCGCGAGCGCCACAGTATAGGGTAGCGCCCGCGCGGTGGACAAGTTGTCCAGAGGCTGGATAAGCGACCTCGGGTGTACGCCTGCGGCCCATACGGTCAGAGCCGATCCCCGCAGGCCCCGATACCACAACATCCATATGAGGGCGAGGACTCCCCCCGCGAATGCCGCGAAGATCGCCCCCTCGAATGCTCCCCGCATTCCGAGCCATGTGCGCCGGCGGCCGCAAACATCTTCACGTCGCCCGCTCCCAGGAGCCTGAAGAGCCAGGACGGCAGCCAGATCAGAAGTCCGACCATGAGGCCGCCAAGACTGGCAGCCAGGCCAACCGACAGCCGGGGCGCCGTCGCCACGGTCACGACGATCCCGGACAATGCGAGGACCGACACCAGCCAGTTCGGGATCCGCCGGGTGCGGATATCGAACGCACAGGCCACGGCAAGCAGCCCATAGAAGACCACCCCGCCAATCATTTGCCAGGGCGCTGAGCTCGCCGTGGCCGGCACATGGCCCACGGTCATGCTCGGCCGCCCCCATGCCCGGATCGGCGCATTGCCGGTCCGGGCGTCAGCGGCGTGTCGCTCTCGGATATGGACAAAGCGGCGGGCAAATTGTCCGCCGCCATCAGAAATCGCATCGACATTGAGAAGCCTCCGGCTCACCACACTGGCCTTTCCAGTGAAGTGACTAGTTACTCGACAACAGGTTTCTAACCCGTCACAACTACCCCGTCTACAACGACGGCCCGCTCGCATCCCTGCGCCACCGGCCCGCCCCGCAGCCTCACTACACGGCCACGGGGTTGGTCGTTAGAAGCCGCAGATCAGGAAGCCGCAGATGAAGCCGTTGTTGTTGTTGTTATTGTTGTTGCCGTTGTTGTTGTTGCCGTTGTTCCCGTTATTGGTGCCGTTATTGGTGCCGTTCGTCGTGCCCGTCGTCGTGCCGGTCGTGGTACCCGTCGTCGTGCCGGTCGTGGTACCCGTCGTCGTGCCGGTCGTGGTCTGCTGCGTGCCACAGACGGTCGGGCTGTTCACACAATTCGACGCCTTGCCGAACGTGCCGGAAATGACCTCGCCCAGCGTGATGGCGCCGATGGCAACCACCATGGCGACGAGGATCGACAACAGCGCGTACTCAATCATCGTGACGCCTTCGTCGCGACGCCGAAACGCGCGCATGAGGGCCTTCACCCGCCTCATCATGTGTATGGCTCCTGGAGATCGATGGGACAGTCCATCCGAGTGAAACGGAAAATCCGAGGGCTTCTATTCACTGCGTCCTGCGCACTGCTTGCTGCTCAATGCGTCCTGCGATACTCACCTGCGTCGTGCGGTCCTGCGTCATTCCGTCCTGCGCAACGCCCTACGTAACGCCTACTTCGTGGTGCGGTACAGCGCGCCGGCCATGGGGCCTCCGGCGCATCGCGCGTTGCCCGTGGCACCCGGTGTCCGGATGCCACGGGCGCGCGATGTTCTTCCCCGATTACGCCGGGGAGCAGTTCGCCGTGCTCGGGGTGTTGACGCAGGTCGAAACCTTGTTGAACTGGTTCGAGATCGCCTGACCGAGCGTGATCGCCGCGATCGCGACAACCATCGCGATCAACACCGCCAACAGGGCGTACTCGATCATTGTGGCGCCATCTTCGTCACGGATGAACGAATGGGCGAGAGCTTTGATCCGCTGCATGTTGAATAACTCCTGACGATAAGGTGGATCCTTCAGAGAAAACATCGCGCGGCACAACCGTCCGGCAAGTGGGTGACGCTCCGACAAGAATACGGATCGCGACGTGACGGGCCAGTGAATATTGCATGACATTTTCGTCATTCGTCCAACGGGCGTTCCGGCCTTTCTGGCCCGCGGGCCGACGGCGCTCCGGACGACGTCTCCGGCCCCGCCGGACTCCCCGGCTCCAGGAGTTGCGCGATGGCGTTGAGGAGCTCCTCCTCATCCACGATCGGCTTCACCACGTAGCCATTGAAGCCCTCCGCCAACAGCCGTTCCCGCACACCGCGCATCGCGTGCGCCGTCAACGCGATAGCCGGGATCCGCCCCACCGCCGGATCCGTCCGCAGGCGCCGCAGCACTTCGGTGCCATCCATCTCCGGCAGCGAGATATCCAGCAGAATGAGGTCCGGCGGATCGCTGCGAATCCCCTCGAGCGCCGCCCGGCCCGTCGCGTATTCGGTCAATTCGTACCGGTCATCCATGATGGCGCGCAGCAGGAGCCGGTTGTCCCGGTTGTCCTCGACGATGGCGATCCGCTTCATTCGTGCCCGCCCCCGCGGGGCCGCCCGAAGCCGGTCGTTCCGCCAGGCACTGCGCCACGCGCTCCGCCGTTGGCTCCGCTATTGGCGGCACCTCCCGCGTTCTCACCGCTCGCGGCCATCGCCGTGAGATGCCGCGCCGCCTCGGCAAACGCCGAATCCCACCGGTCGAGTAACGCAACCACCGCAGGCCCATCGTCGCCCGCCGCCAGCTCCTCGATCTGCTCCGACAGCGATTTGAGTTCCACCGCGCCCAGCGCTCCCGCCGTCGACTTGAGCGAATGCGCGGCCCGGCGCGTCGCATCGAGTTTGCGAGCGGCCACCCCGGCACGCCCATCGCGCAGACGGATCGGTGCATCCTCCAGAAAGATCTTCACGATCTCACGCACGAGTACCGGCCCCCCCTGCCGCCTGAGCCGGTCGAGCGCGCGGCCATCGATACACTCTGGCTGGCCCATGCAGGTCCTCGCCGTGAATGCGGTGGTTCGCCCATCGTCGCTGACGTCCGGCAATCAGCAGCATCCCGCGGTGCTGCATCGCGAGCATTGGCGCTGTCACGAAATTTGACGGCGCCGGCCAACCGCCTCCGAACTCGGTCACTGTGGCACGCACCATACCGGCGGACGCACGCAGTTGCAACGGCCTTCAGCGATCGGCCGGGAGGAGTGTCCTGAGGCGCCGTCGCGGCCCCGCTACACGTCGTTGCGGCCTCTTACCGATGCCGCGCCCGGTGACACCCGATCACCACGGCCGGAGGACGGCGGCGCTCACGCGGCTTCACACGACGACCGTACCCGGCGACGCCCGCCGGCTCGTGACAATGGGCGCCTCATCCGACGCGATCACAGGCCTATCCGGCGCGGCGGGCCGCAAATCCACAGTAAATGTCGAACCCTGGCCGACCACGCTCGAAACGGACAGGTGATACCCCATGAGCCGGCTGAACGACAGCGCGATCGACAGCCCGAGTCCCGTTCCGCCATAGCGGCGGGCATCGCCGCTATCCGCTTGCTCGAACGCGTCGAAGATCGCGACCTGGCGCTCCTCCGGTATCCCGATCCCCGTGTCTACCACCTCGATCCGGAGCGCCTCGTGCTGTCTGGCGTCCACGACGACCCGCACGGTCACGCTCCCCAACTCGGTGAACTTGACGGCGTTGCCGATCAGGTTGATGAGCACCTGCTTGAGCTTCCGCGCGTCGGTGACGAGCGGCGCGATCTCGGACGGCAGTTCCGTGCGAAGCGCAATGTCCTTCCCCACCAGACGGCCTTCCAGCTGCGCGACAGTCTCGGCGATCAGCTCGTCCAGCAACACGACGCCCAGCTCCAGCCGCTCCTTGCCCGCCTCGATCTTCGAGAGATCGAGAAGATCATCGATCAGACTGAGAAGATGCGTGCCATTTGCCCGGATGCGATCCAGATACGCGACTTCCTGCGCGACGAGGCGGCTCCGGGCGCGACGAAGCAGGACGTTCGAGAAACCGATCACGGAGTTGAGCGGCGTCCGCAGCTCGTGACTCATGCGCGTCAGAAATTCGCTCTTGGCCTGCGACATCCGCTCGGCGGCGTCCCTGGCCTCGATCGCTTTGCGCTCCGCTTCCCGGCGGCGCGCGATCTCGCGCTCGGTGTGCTGCACGGCGATGCCCGCGATCGCAAACGCCAGCACGAAAGCCATGCCCGTCAGCATCACGGTGCGTCCGACTGCTGCGCCGGCTTCCGCGCGCTTCGTCGCCTGCGCCGCACTTTCGGACGAGTCGATGGCCACGACGGCGGCGCCGATCGCGAAGAATTGCGGGTCACGATCCACCGAATCGCTCCGGGCCCTGGCCTCCGCCACGTGGCCGTCTTCGCGCAGCGCGACGGTCTGGCGCATCGACGCGAATGCCCCGGCCAGCAGCGGGGTCAGCGCCCGGACGCGGTCCTCGCGCGCGGGCTCGTCCGCCGACATGACCGCGATGTCGCGCATCTGATCGTGGACGCGGACCTGGGCCTCCTGGAACGTCCCGAGCGACGCGGCGTCGCCCGCGATCGTATACTCCCGCTCGGCCGCCTGCGCCTCTTTCAGCGAGACGAACGCCCCGTCAACCGATGCGAGCAGGCGGTTCTTGCGCGTGACCCATTCGAGGCCGGCCACCAGTTGCGTGATGTTGCGGTACCACAGCACCTCGACACCCGCGAACAGGACGATCGCGCCGGCGATTCCGATCACGACTTGGCGGCGTAGCGGAGGCCGCACCAAGACGTTCGGAAGTCGCATGGCCATGCCGGTCAGTCCGTCGCCGCTTCGGCCGGCTGGAGCCGGTACCCAATGCCCCGCACGGTCGCGACGGCGACCCGCGCGTGGCGCCGGCGCAGCTTGGTGCGGAGCCGGGCCATGTGCACGTCCACGACGTTCGATCCCGGATCGAAATGCAGATCCCACACTTTCTCGAGCAGCGTCGTCCGCGTCACGATCTGGTCGGCATGGAGCAGCAGGTGCTCGAGGAGGCTGAACTCCTTGGGCGTCAGATCAAGCGTCTGGCCGTTCGCCCGCGCTTCGTGCACGATCCGGTCGACGACCAGGTCGCAGAAGCTGAGGGTCTCCGTGCGCTTGGATCCTCCCCGGCGGACCAGCGCCCGCACGCGCGCCTTCAGAACATCCATGTCGAACGGCTTCGCCAGGTAATCGTCGGCCCCCGCGTCGAGGCCCCGGATGATGTCGTCACGTGATGTATTGCCGGTCAGCATCAGGATCGGCGTCGCCCGGCCTTCGTTGCGCAGCTCTCTCGCGATCTGCAACCCTGTCACATCCGGCAGCGACACGTCCAGCACGATGCCGTCGTAATTGTTGACATGCGCCAGCATCCGGGCCTCGTTGCCGGTGGGCGCGACATCCACCGCGTACCCCTCCTCTTTCAACCCGCGCTGCACCAGGGTCGCAAAGAGGCGGTCGTCATCGACCACGAGGAGCTTCATGTACACCCCGGCGCAGGTGGCGGGGCCATGGGGCAACTGGGCATCGGAGCGAAAGTTAGTGCCGGAGGGCGCCGGAACGCCCCCGGCGCCGTTCCGCGCGCTAGCTGAGTGGCGTGCCCACGATGACGGGCACTCCGCTGGTCGCCGCCTGCAGCGAGTTACCCAGCGTGCCAAAGAGGTCGGACCCCCAACAGGCTGCCTCCACACCGTTCTTCACGATCGCGCACGCGTGACGGGCGCCCGCGGTGACGTAGGCGAAGCTGAGCGATGTCACGACCGCCGACGGCGACGTAAATGTCCCCCCCACGATGGCCGCCCCGGCTCCGATCTGCCCGTCCGAGTTCGACCCCCAGCAGTACACTGTCGTGCCGCTCACGCCGCAGGTGAAGCCATCCCCCGCGGCCAGCTGGGTAAAGGTGTGGCTGCCGGCGACGGCCACCGGCGTGCCCTGCGGGGCGCCCGACGTCGCGTTCCCCAATTCTCCGAACGTGTTGTCGCCCCAGCAGTACGCCACACCTGCCGACGTCAATCCGCAGGTGTGCGTTGCGCCCGCCACCAACGAGGAGAACACCAGGCCGCCCGCTACCGTGACTGGCGTGCTGTGACCACCAGGGGTTCCTGTGCCGAGCTGCCCGAAGCTGTTGTCGCCCCAGCAATAGGCTTCGCCGCCGGCTTTGAGCGCGCAGGTGTGCCCCGCCCCGGCCGTGACGGATGCGAATGTCATCGCGACGCCGGCACTGTCCACCGGAATAGGGGTCGTGCTGCTCACGATGCCGGTGTCGCCGAGCTGCCCGAGTTGGTCGTTGCCCCAGCAGAACAGCCGGGACCCGGTCGCGACGGCACACACGTGCTCCGCCCCCGCCGCAATCTGCGTGAACGCCAAGGACCCCGACACTTTCGTGGGGCTCGTCGCCCCGCCGCCGGCGACGCCGGTGCCCAGTTCGCCCGCCGAGTTGTCGCCCCAGCAATACGCCACGGTTGCGCTCAACCCGCACGCGACGGCGCTGCCGGTACTGATGGAGGCGAAGCGGATACCGCCCGACATCGCGACGGGAGACGTCGCGCAGGGAACCGCGGATGAGCTGGCGCTGTCGAAGCACGTCATTGACGTGGACGCGGCGAGCTGCCCAAGGGCATCCTGGCCCCAGCAGAAGCCGCGGCCCAGCGTGATCACCATGCACGAGTAGTCGGTCCCGGCGGCGAGCAGCAGAACCGCCGGCGTCAGCACCGTCAGGTGCGACGACGCCTTGAGTCCCCCGGCCGCGATGGAGATCGTCGACGCGCCCGCGGCAACCGCCGTGACGAGCCCCGACGTGTCCACCTTCGCGACCGCGGTGTCGGACGACTTGTACGTCACCGTGATGCCGGTGACCGCCGCCCCCGCCGAGTTGGTCGCGGCAAAGACGATCTGGGCCTTGTCACCCTTGAGGAGCGTGTCGTACGCCGGCGACAGCGTCAACGTCGCCAGCTGCGCGCTGCTGGAGCAGGCCGCCGATCCGAGCCCGCAAGGAGCCGTCGGCCCAGTCCCGTTTTCCTTGCACCCCGCGACGAGCATCACGGAGCCGGCAAGGCACAAACTCGCGCGTCGAAACGCCACACGTCCTCCGTTGAGCGTAGCCGCCATGGCCAGCCCGTCCCCTGGGCGCCACGATCCGCTAGACCACTCGCACTGCCAGGCACGATGCCCGCGGCACCGCCGCCCGTAACGCTAGTGGGGGCTCGCCAGTCTACCGCCACACACATGACGACTCAATGAACTCCACATTACAGCCCTGTCATACGAGTCGCCATTGCGGCGCCGTTTCGGACGTCTTAGTTAAGGGAGTATGATGCGGGAAAACGGGTTGCGCGCGCGCTCCGGACCACGGACCCTGGCGGCGGCCTGGTGGCCGGTGGCCTGGTGGCTGGTGGCCTGATGTCCGTGCCCAATCTCGCCCCCGCAACCGGGGACGCCGCACCTCCCGGACCGGATACCGCGGGCGCCCTTGATCCGGGCCACACCGCCTCAGCCCCTGTCGCCAGCGGAGAAACCGGTGACGCCCGGGTGATCATCCCGCCGGCCCGGCGCGTACGCGTCGTGGCCGCCGTCACCCTCGGCCTCATCGTGGCGGGCTATGTCTTTGCCCGCGAACACGCATACCCCCAGTGGGGCGCCGACGCCGTCCAATCCTGGGCCGGCGCATGGGTGCTGCGCCGCGGCGAAAATCCGTACACCGCGATCGGGCCGAACGGCACGTTCATGCACTGGCCCTGGCCCCTGTTCTATCCGCTTCCGGCCCTGATGCTGTGCCTGCCGTTCACGCTCGTGTCGCTCGCCGTGTTCCGGCCGCTGTTCCTCGGTCTCTCGAGCGCGTGGCTGGCATACGTGGTGTCGCGCCGGGATCTCTGGCGCCTTGCCGTCCTCGCGAGCGCCGCGTTCCTGGGAGCGATCGCGGCGGGTGCGTGGGAGCCGTTGCTGGTCGCGGCGGCCCTCACCCCGGGCGCCTGCTTCACCTACCTGGCCAAGCCCAACGTGGGCCTCGTGCTGGCCAGCGGCCTGCCGCGGCGCCGGGCGACGTATGTCGGCATTGGACTCGCGGTACTCCTCTTCGCGGCGAGCCTCGTGATCCGGCCCGGCTGGATCCCGGAGTGGCGGGAAGGCCTCCGCGCGGGTACCCACCTCGCGGGTCCCATCACGCGGCCCGGCGGCTTCATCGTGCTCGCCGCCCTCGCAAAATGGCGCCGCGCCGATGCGCGCCTCCTCGTCCTCATGGCCAGTGTGCCGCAGTCGATGATCCTGCAGGCCGCGCTCCCGCTCTTTCTCATCACGCGAAGCCGGACCGAGACGATCCTGCTCGCCATGCTCTCGTTTATCCCCTACGCGGTGCAACTGCACTACGCCGCGCTCAACACGCTGTTCCCGGAGCTGACCGCCCACACCGGCACGATGATGGTGCCGTGCCTGTATCTGCCGTGCCTGATCATGGTCCTGCGCCGGCCCAACGTCTGGACGTCATTCGACGATGTCTGACTCACCAGGCACCAATCGGGCGCCGGCGTTCACGCCGCGGCATGCGATCATCAACGGCTTCATCGTGTTCAACCTGATCAGCATTCTGTGCACGGCGGCACCGCCCATCTCCAGGCTCACGACCCGCATCAGGATCGCCGCCGAGCCGTACCTGATCCTCACGGGGCTCCACCAGGTATGGGCCATGTTCTCCCCTGACCCGCCGACGTACATGAATCACCTCGAGGCCGAGGTGACGTACGCGGATGGAAAGACCACGCTTTGGAAATTCCCAATCCCATCCGACTACGGGTACTACCGCGGGTATTTCATGGAGCGGTACCGCAAGTGGGGCAACGACTACATCCGGCAGGACAACTACAAGGCGCTGTGGCCCGACGCCTGCCATTTCGTCGCCCGCACCAATAATACGCGCGCCGTCCCTCCTGACACCGTCCGGCTGATCCGCCGATGGGCGGCCATCCCGCCCCTCGATTCCGCCGTGCCGGCCACCCCGGCGAAGTGGGAGCGGTATCCGTTCTATACCTGCGTGATCAAGGCGGACGACCTGAAATGACCGTCGCCGGGGTCGTGCGCAGGTGGAATGCGTTCTTCTTCGACGCGACGTCGCCTCTGCCAGTCGCGCTGTACCGGATCTGCTACGGGATCCTGCACATCCTCAACCTCTGGTTGTTGAGCCCGGGCTGGCTCGCGTACTACGGGCCGCACGGCATTGTCAGCATCAAGACCGCGGTGACTCAGGATCCGGGCGCGCAGTTCAGCGTGTTGACGCACCTGCCGGATTCCGCGCTGCTCGTCAACGTGTTCTTCTGGGTGATGATCGGACTCGCCGTGCTCGTGACGATCGGGTTCATGACCCGCCTGTCGACGATCGCGCTCTATCTGTGCTTCATGTCGCTGCAGATGCGCAACATTCAACATCCTGAACGGCGGCGACAACCTGCTGCGCGTCTGCGGCTTCTTTCTCATGTTCGCGCCCGCCGGCGCTGCGCTGTCCGTGGACCGGTTGCTCCGGATCTGGCGCGGCACCGAAGGCATCGCCGTCCCGGCATTCCAGCCCGTGGGCGCAGCGCATGATGCAGATCGAGGCGTCGATCGTGTATTTCACGACGTTCTGGTGGAAGACGCTGGGCGTGAGCTGGATGAACGGGACGGCCGTGTACTACTCAATCCACGTGCAGGAAATCGCGCGCTTCCCGTTGCCCGGGATGCACAGCCCGTTCCTGATGCGGCTCGCCGCGTGGGGAACTCTGGCGGTCGAGTTCGCGGCGGGCGTGCTCGTGTGGTTCCGCGACCTTCGGTATTACGTGCTGCTGGCCATCATCGCGTTGCACCTGGGCATCGAATACACGATGACGCTGCCCATGTTCGAGTGGATCACGATGGCGACGCTGATCACGTTCGTCGATCCGGCCGATCTCTCCCGGGCATGGGCATGGATCCGGCAGCGCGTGGGTCCGCGGCTGGGCGCGGTCCGGCTGGTCGTATACGATCCCGCGTTGGCCATCTCCGTCCGCGCCGCCAATGTCCTGCGCGTCATCGACATTTTCGGAAGATTGCAGGTGGTCGAGATCACGGCGCCCGAGACGCTTGCCCTGTTGCCCGGGCCTGCACCGGTCCTGACCGCCGAGCATCCGGTCATCGCCCTGTCCCCGGCAGGAGGCGCCCGCATTGGCTTCGCGCTCCTGACCACGCTCGCGCCGGTCGTTCCACTCCTGTGGCCCCTCGCCCCGCTGGCTCTCGCGCTTCGTCCCACCCCTCGCGTATCCGGTGCCCCGTCCGCCGCGCGATAACCGGCGATGACGGCACCACCCAATCCAGCCAGCATTCCCGGGCCGCCGGCGCCGAGCGTCGCGCCGCCCATAGGGAATAGCACCCGGCGAACCGTCGCCCGTGTCGCTCCATCCGCTCCCGAGTGGCTCGCGATGCTCCTCATCGTCGCGCTGCCGCTTGGCTTCGGCCGCAAGTGGCTGTCGATGGACGGCGATCCAGGACGGCATATCCGGGTGGGCGAGACGATTCTTCGGTCCGGGCTGTTCTACCGGGACCCGTTCTCCTTCACCAAGGCCGGTGCGGCGTTCATCCCGTATGAGTGGCTGAGCGAGGTGCTCACGGCGTTGAGCGTCCGCCTCGCCGCACTGCCGGGACTGCTCGTGATGACCGGGATCGTACTCGCCTTGGCCTACGCCGTCGTCGCTCGGTCACTGTGCCGGCGGCACGTGTCGCCGGTCGTCGCCGTGCCGGCGTTGCTGCTGGTGCTCGCGATGGGCGTCCTGCACTGGCTCGCTCGCCCCCACATCTTCACGATGCTCGGCGCCGCCCTGATGATGGTACTGGCCGATCGCGCGGCGGACCCATCGCGCACGACGTCGCCCCCCGAACTCTGGTGGGCAGCGTGGCCCGCGCTTCCGCTCTTCGCGCTGTGGGCCAACCTCCACGGAGGCTTCCTCTACGGGCTGTTCGTTCTGGCTGCGATCATCGCCGGCGACCGCCTCGAGATGCTCAATGCCTCGGGCGCCAGCATCGCCGCGTGGCGCGGCATCCTGCTGCGGCACTCGGCGCTCCTCGGCGCGGCGGTCTCCGGCACGCTGCTGACGCCCAGCGGCCCGCGGCTCTATCTCCACACGCTGCGCTATCTCGGGGACACCTACCTGGTGAACGGCACCCAGGAATACATGTCGCCCGATTTCCACGTCGCCCGCTTCAGTCTCATCGCGATCGTGCTCACAACGGCTGCGCTGGCGGTCCTGCCCCGCCGTGCGCCGTTCCCGGTCATCGCGGTCGTCGCGATGAACCTCGCGTTCTCGCTGATGTCCGCTCGCAATCTGCCGCTGTTCGGCATCGTCGCGGTGCCGCTCGTGGCCCTCGAGATCGAGCGCGCGCTCGCGGTCTGGACACCGGCCCGGACTCGGAACGCGGGACGGACGCACCGAGATCCAGGGCGTCTGGCACTCGGGTGGCCGCTCGCCGCGGCCGTCACGATGTTCATGCTCGCGCAGGCCGCGAGTGTCACTGTCCAGCCCCCGGAGCGGTTCGCCGCCGGCGCGGACCTCTTTCCGACGACGTTCAACCCGGCCGTATTTCCCGTGCGCGCCGTAGCCGCGGCCCGCGCCGCCCGGGTGAGCGGCCGGATGTTCGAGGAGTTCACGTGGGGCGGGTACGTCCTCTACGCGTGGCCGGAACAGCCCGTCTTCATTGACGGCCAGACGGACTTCTACGGTGACTCGATCACGTGGGACTACGCTCGAATCAGGTCCGTCGATCCCGGATGGCGCCAGGAGCTGGAGAAATGGCGCATCGATCTCGCACTCATTGCCACGGTCTCGCCGCTCGCCGATGCGCTCGCCCACGAATCGGGCTGGCGTCCGATCTATTGCGATTCCACCGCGACGCTGTTTCAGCGGGATCCCGGTCACCCACCCGCGCTGAGCGGCTCGCTGGCGGTGTCGCCATCGTGCGCATCACTCGGCACCACGCCGCTCACGATCGCGGCCGCGATCCCCCTCGCGCCACCGCACGACGAACGCGCCGGCGGACGCTGAATCAGGGTACCGGGCGCGAAGCAGCGTACGCAGCGCCGCGCTGACCGGAGGCGAGAACTCCGGGGTCGTGTTGATCGCGACCACTGCGACGTCGTGGGTCTTCAGTGCGCGCGCAGTCCGCGCGTCGCGGCCGGTCGTGTCGTCGAAGAAGTCGAACAGCGTCCGCGTGGGATTCCGGCGTTGGGCGAGATAGTACAGTTCCGGACAATCGGGCGCGGCGTAGATGTAGCTACCCGCCGGACTGTGCGCCGTCAGCAATGCCACGAGCTGCCCGTAGGTGGCGGCGTCGCCGGTATTCACGGTCAATCCCGTTCGCGGGATTCCGAGTGGGACGCTCGGCCACTGTTCACTCGGAACCCGAGTCCCCTTCCAGAGCGCGATGTGGTTCGGATTCACGGCGACGATTCCGAACACGAGGAAAAACGCCGCGACGACGGCCGGCCGACACCAGGTCCCGCGGGCCGGGTCGTGACGATGGCCAGGAGCGCCAGAATCGCGATCGGCGCGAAGTAGAGGAAATATCCCCAGCTCGCGGCGGGCACCAGCACGAGGCTACACATGGCCGTCATGCAGACCAGCAGCCAGAGCTGTGCATGCCGGATGCCCGTCTGCGAGTCCGGCGCGCCGCGCCATGTCCACGCGAGGGCGCACCCCGCGAGCACGGTGCACGGCGCGACATAACAGATCGTGAGCCAGACCACGACGTACGCCACGCCGCCTCGTGCCGCGGCCACGAGCACTAAGCCGAGTGCTGCCGCCACGCCGGCGGCGACGACGCGCGCCGGCACCTCCGCGAGACGGGCGCTCCGCTGCGGCGGCAGCAACACGAGAAGCCAGGGGAGCGCCATGCCGAACGTGCCGAGCGACGCCGGGGGCACCACCGCGAAGCCGTAGCGCCGCGTCGGCGCGATCAGCACGCCAAACACGAGCGCCCCGAGAGACCCCGACCGCACATACGGGATCACGAAGAGCGCGATCGGAACCACCACGCCGGCAACGAAGGGCGCGGTCACGCTCGCCAGGCGGCGCACGCGGACCCACACGGTTCCAGGCCGCGGATCACGATACTCCATCCCCGCGAGCAAACCGGCTGAGAGCGCACCCGGCAGCACGAAATGCAGCAACCGCGATTCGCGCGGGATCGCGCGGACCATGCCGCGAGCGCCACCGCAAGAAGCACCGCTCCCGCGGCGAGGACGATCGCGTACGCGTTCCCGCGCGAGCCCGGCAGCGCGGGCTCGGCATGCTGTCGCTCATCGAAGACGAAGTACAGCACGGCGCCCGCGATGTAGAACAGGCCGATGACTTTGATCAGCACCGACAGGCCGCCGGCGACACCCGCCACGATCAGCCACCGGCGATGGCGCGTCTCGGCGAACCGCATCAGTGCCGCGATCCCGAAGGTCGCGAGAAACAGGTTGTACCACGAGGGCATTGCCGACGGATTGCTGGGCAGTGTCCATACGATACTGAGGAGCGTGGCGAACGCCGCCCCGGGCGGACTCGTGAATCGCGTCGCGATGAAATAGACCGCCGGTATCCAGAGCAGGAACACGGCGAACAGCACGACCCGGAGCGACGTCAGGCGCATGCCGAGCACCTCGAACGCGACCGCGTCGAGCCGGGCGAGGCCGCCGGTGTAGACGTCGTCGAAATCCCGGTGCGGCAGGTCGCCCGCGATCACCCGCTCGGCCGACTGGCCGAGCGTCCCCTCGTCCACGGGGACCCATCCGGTATCGAGCCGCGCGCCAACGTAGATCGCCCCGGCGATCCACACGGCAAGGAGCGGCGCCCACCACATCAGCCGCCAGCGGGACGATCGGGCGATGGCGGCGGATGCATCCGCCCGCGCGGCGGTCACCGGTCCGGCCCCCACCGCACGACGAAGTTGTCCACGACTGCGGAATCCGGATACCGCGCACGCAGTGCGGCCGCCAGCTGGTCATTGATCGGCCGCGAGAACAGTGGAAGTGTGTTGATCGCCACCGCCGCGACGTGTCGCGCGTCGAGGACGCTGATGACGCGCGCGTCGTGGCCACTCGTGTCATCCAGAAAATCGAACAGGGTCCCGGTCGGATTCGGGCGTTGCGCCAGATAGTAGATCTCGGGACAGTCCGGGGCCGCGTAGGTATAGGCGCCCGGCTTGGTGTGTGCGTCGATCAGGGCCACGACCTGCTCGTACGTCCGGGCGAAAGCTGGTCTCGACACGAGACCAGTGCGCGCGATCCGCAACGGCACCGTTGGCCACGTGTCGGGGGTCCGGTATCCGCCATCCCAGACGCTGACGTGGCCGGGGGCGACCGCGGTGAACCCGTACAGGAGAAAGAATCCCGCGGCGATCGCGGGACGTAATCCGAGAGTCGCACCCCGGCCGCGCGAGACGGCCACCACCCCGAGAATGGCGAGAATGGCGATAGGCGCGAAAAAGAAGATGTACAGCGGCGCGGCGTACGGGACCTGCACCAGGCTGCACAGCGCCGCCACGCAAAGCAGCAGCCAGAGCTGCGAGCGCTGCACCGCGTCGGCGGCGCTCTCCTGCCGCTGTGCCATCATCAGCACGCACCCGGCGGCCACGACACACGGCACGGCGTAGCAGACCACCAGCCAGATGGCGACGTAGACTCGCCCGCCGTGAATCGCGAGTATGGCGACGCTCGAGAGGAGGAGCGCATAGACAGCCGCGATCGCACGCGACGAGCGGTCCTGGACCCTCCCAGTGGCCTCGGGCACCAACACGAGAAGCCACGCGATCGCCGCGGGCAGCGTGTGGAACGGCGCTGGAGGCAGCGTGGCGAACTGCAGGCGCTTGGCCGGCTGCACCAGTACCCCGCTCACGAGCTGCCCCACCGATCTGGTCATGACGTAGGGCACGAGGAACATCAGGACGGGCAGTGCCACGCCCGCGGCGAACGGCGCGGCCAGCGCCGCCAGCCGGCGGAGACGCACGGTCAGCGGCTCGGAGCCCGGATTGCGCCATTCGGTCACGGCGAGGCTCGAGACGAGCAGCGCGCCGGGAAGTGTGAATTGGATCTCTTTCGATGTACCCGGCACTACATGCACGAGCGACGCCAGGCCGGCCACGAATGCGACGGCCCCGCACGCGACAAGGAGGGCGTAGCCCCGCCGTGGCGCTTCCCTGGCAGACGCGCCCCCAGCAGGCGCGCCGCGCGCGACGGCGGCCTGGTGCTCCAGGAACACGAAAAACAGACACGCCGCGCCGACGTAGTAGACGCCGACGATCTTGATCGTGATGGAGAGGCCGCCAGCGAGACCCGCCGCGACGAGCCATCGCGTGCGGCGGGTCTCGGTGTAGCGCACGAGCGCCGCCGCGCCGAAAATCGCGAAGAACAGGTTGTACCAGGATGGCATCGCCGCGGGATACGTCGGGATGCTCCACACGACGCACAGCAGGGTGACGACCGCGGCGGCCACCGGCTTCGCGAACCGGGACGCGATGTAGTACACCGTGGGAATCCAGAGCAGAAACACTCCGAACAACGCCAGCCGGAGGGACAACAGCTGCGTTCCCAGAGCTCTGAACACGACGGCGTCGAATGCCGCTAGACCGCCGGTATAGACATCGTCGAAATCCCGATGCGGGAGCTCGCCATGCATCACACGCTCGGCCGCATGGCCGAGGGCTCCCTCGTCCATCGGGATCCACCCCCGATTGAGCCGTGCCCCGGTGTACGCCGCGGCGATGACCCACACGATGAGCAGTGGAAGCCACCACCGCACCCGCGCGGGGGCCGGCATCGCGGACGTCACAATCACGTCGTCCAGGTCACGAACCGGGTATCATTGGCGGGGCTCCCATGGGGTTCGGAATCACTGTGCTGCTGACGACCTGGCGCCGGAACCAGTTTCGGTCCAGCGCCGTCTCCGGGCGGCTGTGTCCACATGGGGGGACGGCTGGAAGGAGGTCACTGAATCAGGGCCCGGCTTCCACAGCGAGCGCCGCTTGACAACTTACGACCGGCTGTCTGGACCTGGCTACGGCCGAGGGGCACGGCCAGCGCGATGGCCGGGACCCGCGCACGTCGCCGGTGCGATGTCGCGATCACACCTGACACGGTAGCGATGGAGTCAAAACGCTGGAATCCGGCGGTCCGCGCGCAAACGGTCGCTGGCCTGTTCGCAATCGCGTGCTACCTCGCCGCCATCCGGAACGGATTCGCCTGGGATGACACGTTCATTGTGTACGCCAATCAGCGGATTCACAGTTGGGCCGGTATCCCCGCTGCGCTGCGCCTGGGATACTGGTACAACACCGGGCATCTCTACCGCCCGCTCACCACGTTGTCCTTTGCGCTCGATTGGATCGCATCCGGCGGGGCCGCCCCGATGTTCCACGCCGTCAATATCGCCTGGCACGCGCTTGCCACAGTCCTGGTGGCGCGGCTGGCGCTCCGATGGTGGTCGGCCCCGGCGGCGGGAATGGCGGCGTGCATTTTTGCGGTGCAGCCTGCGCACGTCGAGGTGGTCGCCAACATTGTAGGCCGGTCGGAAATGCTGTGTGCCGTGGCGTTGCTCGCCTTGGCCCTCGTGGCGACGAGACCCCCGGCCGGCTCTCCGGGAGAAACGAACCGCTACCAGCTGTTCTGGATTGCGGTGCTCGCGGCCGTCGCCGCCGCGAGCAAGGAGACCGGCGTCGTCGCGCCGGTGATCGCCTGGGCGGCACTCTGGGTAGCCACCCCGCGCGATCCCCGCGACGGCGGATCCGCGGCTCGCCGCACGACGATCCGGGGCACGGCCGCCGCCTGTGCCGGTGTCGCATTCGAGCTCGTGGTGCGGTTTGCGGTGCTAGGCGGTCTCGGAGGTGATCGCCCGCATCCCGCATTTCGAATGAGTGGATTCTGGCAGGCCACGACGCTGGCGCTCGCATCGGTTCCGCGCGCCCTGAGCCTGATCCTCATCCCGCAACCCCCGCGGCCGGATTACTCTCCCACCGAGATCGCGATCACGCATCCGAATGCGGTGCTCGTGTTCGCCGGGATCCTGCTGGCCGGCGGTGCCGTGGCCGCGGTCATCCTGCACATCCGCCGGCCAGCGCCACGGACGTTCGCCGTCATTTTTGCGGCGGCGACTTTCGCGCCTGTGTCGAATCTGCTGGTGCGATCGGGCATCGTGATCGCGGAACGCACGTTGTATTCACCGAGCGCCGGGGTCGCCCTGCTCGAGGGGGCCGCGCTCGCGGCGCTCGGACGCGCGAGGCCGCGCCTCGCGATCGGCACGCTGTTGGGCATCCTGGCGCTGTCGGCTGTCTGGACGTTCCAGGCGATTCCAATCTGGACCGACACCACCAGCGTGTTCGCCGCGATGCGGGAGCGGGCGCCCGCCAGCTACCGAGGCTACGCATTGTCCGCGACCGAAAGCGACATCGCGGGTGACCACGCGACCGCACGGCGGTATTACGCGCGGGCCATCGGTCTCTTCTCGAAGGATCCGGAGGTGCTGCGCGACGCCAGTGCCAACGCGCTGCTCGTGGGCGACACCGCGACGGCAGTCACCTACCTGGGCGAGGCCATCTCGGCCGACCGCGGGGACACGCTGGCTCGCTCCGCTCTGGCGGCGCTCCTCGTCCAGCGTGGCGATACCGGCACCGCCAGCGACCTTCGCTCCGGCGCCCGGTCCGCCCCAGCGTCGCGGAGCACCGGCAGCCATTGAGGCCGGTCACGGTCCGCCTCGCCTGGCAGCGTCCAGGAACGGCCACACATCCACTGTCGCGGCCACGACCGTGTCACTAGGTGGTCACCGGCCGCCTAGGATCTCCGCGAGCGCGTGGACGACGCCATATGCCTGATCGCCAAACGGGCGCACCACCCGGATCCACACGATACCCAGGAGGAGCAGCGCGACCAGGATTCCGCCGAGTGTCAGTAGCACGTCCTGCAGTGACATCGGCGAGCTCCCGGTCGAGATCGAAGCGGCGATATCGAAGCCAGCCGACAGCACGACGAGGCCGGCGAACGCGGTCACCCAGATGCACACCAGGCTGAGGACGACCGCCACGGTGGTGTGCAGGGCGTAGGTGCCGCTGATGCGCGTTCCGGATCCTGACGCGGCGATCCGGCCCTGCAGCCGCGGACGCGCCCACCGCCACGTGCGCCAACGCGCCGTGGCCGATTGCAGTGAGAACGCATCGGGCGCCACCGTCCCATCGAAGGGCAGGGAGCCAGGCGATCGCCTCCACCAGCGGAACGGCGAGGCCGCAGCCTCGATCCGGCTGGCGACATCCGCCGGCGAGAGCGTGGTATCGATCCGGAAGCTCCGCTGCGGCCAGAGCCGGCGGCCAGTCACGTCGAGCGTCGCGCGTCCGACCACCTCGCCC
>CAVWTI010000013.1:0-338905 GCA_963757855.1 uncultured Gemmatimonadales bacterium | reverse complement strand
GATGTAGGCGCGACGGCTGAAGGCGACAAGCGGCGCTCCAACGGTGCCGACCGCATTCCGCACACCGGGAATCACATGGCACGAGCCGCAGCCGAATCGCGCAATCGCCGCTGGCCCCCGCCGGGCGTCGCCCCCCTGAACCACTCGAGTCGGTGGTCCGGCACATCCGACGCAAAACGTCAGTCCGCTCACCAGTCCCGCGAGGCGACGCGCCGGCGTGATGCGCTTCACGGCGATGCCGCCTGCCGCCGGCGAGCCGAGTCTCGTACGGATCGCAGAGGACCGCCGGCGAACGGAACTGTGCCCGCCGTCGATCCCACTGGAACCATGCCGGCGTGGGAGGCATGGCCCCCGAGCCATGGCTCCCCATGCGTCTGGCTGATCGCCCATACATAGGCCGCAACCCGGCGGATCTCATCCGCTGTGAGATCGCCGCGGGCGCCGCGGGCCGGCATTGCGATGGGACTTCGGGTCAACGCGTCGGGAATTCCGGACGCGATGAGCGAATCGATTGAGCGCCAGTTGTACGCGACGTAGTCGAGCCCGACCGACAGCGCATCGCCAGCAGCGGGTAACCCTTGGGCTTCGATGCCATGACATCCAAAGCAACCCGCGCGCCCGTGAAAGAGAGAGTCGCCCGCCTGAAGCATCGCGATGGTCATGCCCGGCGGCAACGCGGGCAGCGTATCGGGTTGCATTTCGTCCGGCACGATGATGGAGTCGGACGCCACTGGGTGCGCGACGCGCACCTGCTGCGCGACGAGCGGAGGCCCCACGAAGAGGAATGTCATCAGCACCGCGCACGTGGCGCGCAATATTCCGGCGCCTGTCATGGGCTCCGCCGGGTGGCGGAATCAGCGGGAGTCTCCGGCGCCGCGCCGCGCGCGGTCCCGGGAAGGGCAAATGCGATCAGCTCATTACCCCGGGTGTTGTTGAAGTTGAGCAACCCGGTCGCGGCCACCGCCACGAATTGTGTGCCGCCGATGTCATAGGTGACCGGCGGTGCATTGACGCCCGCGTCCGCCGTGAAGCGCCACAACTCGTGGCCCGTCCGCGCGTCGAGCGCGACAAAGCTGTTGTCGGCCGCCCCCGCGAAAAACACGAGACCGCTCGCCGTCGCCATCGCGCCCCCGATCAGCGGAGTAGGAGACCGCGTCTGCCAGGCGATCTTTCCCGTTGCCAGATCCACCGCGGTGTACAGGCCGTAGCGCTCCTTGGCGGGGGTTGCCACCACCCCGCCGCCCCACCATTGTGCCGGCGGTTGCAGTGGTTCGGATTTCTGCCGGTATTTCACAGGGAAGTAGTTCTCCTCGGCGTAGACGTACCCCGTCTGCGGACTGTACGCCATCGGCGACCAGTCGCTGCCACCCAAAGTTCCGGGATTCTCGATCACACCCGCCGGCGTTGGCGGCTGCATGTAGCGGAGGAGCGGCGCCAACGGTGCGGATTTGCGGAGCGGAACGCCGGTCGCGCGGTCGAGCACATACAGGAACCCATCCTTGCCGGCTTCGCGACCGCCTTGACCGTGTGGCCCTGGCTGTCTGGCGCGTCAACGAGGATCGGCGGCGTGCTCGCGTCGTAGTCCCAGAGGTCGTGCGAGACTTCCTGGTAGTACCATTGAACGGTCCCGGCGTTGGCGTCGAGGGCGACGATGCAATCGGTGTACAGGTTGTCGCCCGGACGCACCGCCCCGTCGTTGTCCGGCGCGGGGTTCCCGACATTGATGAACAGCAGGTGGGTCTCGGGATCGTAGGCCGGGTGTTGCCACACGGGACCGCCGCCGTGTTGCCACGCATTGGCGTAGCGCGCGCTGTCGGCGCGTTCGCGGCCGATGTCCCGCGCGAATGACTGGCCCCATTCGTCGGCAACCGCCACTTCCCCCACCACCCGCCGGCCGCGGGACTCGGGATCGTGTACCACCGCCACACACGATGCCCGGTGCGCGCGTCGTACGCGTCCACGTAGCACCGGCAGCCCTGCTCACCCCCACTCACACCGACCACGATCTTGCCACCAACCGCTACAGGCGCGGCATCGAGATGGATACCCGCCAGATTGTCACCCACGACGACATCCCAGGCGATGTGTCCAGTCGCCGCGTCCAGCGCTACGAGCCGCGCATTGACCGTGGACATGTACACCCGCCCGTCGTACACAGCCACGCCGCGGTTGATCGGACCGCAACAATCGACAGTGGTCCGGTAACTGTGCACGTATTCCCATTTCTTGACGCCCGTCGCGGCATCCAGCGCGATCACGTGATTGAGCGCGGTCGAGAGGTACATCACACCATTGACGACCACCGGGCTGGACTCCGACGAGTGCACGATGCCCGAGTGAGAGATCCACGCCGGGGTGAGTGTCCCGACGTTGGCGGGCGTGATCTGCGTCAGCGGAGACCAGCGACGATTCGTGTAATCGCGCCCATAGGACGGCCACGCCTCCGCACTGGTCATGGCCCGCCGCAGCGCCGCGTCGGCCCGCGCGGTCCGCTCCGGGGCATTGCCGTGCGCCTGCCGCATCCAAGCGCAAGCACGACGCCGAGCGCGAGTACCGCCATGCCCCACAACCGGCGCCGGCCGCGCGTCGTCACGGCATCGGCGTGTGCGGGTACGCCGGCGGCCACGTATTGGCGCCGCGGTACGTCCGCGGCCAGGCGCATTGCGCGCGCGCGTTCGGTCATGCAGTCTTCACCGCAATGTGTACAGGTACGCCGCAATGTTGCGGGCGTCGGCCGCGCGAACGCCGAGATTCGGCATGACGGTCCGCGGCTCGATCGCCTGCGGGTCCACGATCCAGCCGACGAGGTGCCCCTGGCGATTGGGGGCCCACCGGCGATCGTTGTGCGGACACCGAACGCCGTGAGCGGCGGCCCCGCGGTACCGGTCGCGCCGCCAATCCCCGGAATCACGTGGCATGACCCGCAGCCGTATGAGCCGATGGCCTGCGCGCCCCGCCCCACATTGCCTTCCATTACGGTGACCACGGACGGGTGGCCGCCGCCTGCGCATCCGGCGACGAGCAGGGTGACAGCGGCTGCCGCGCGGCCGCTACGAGACCGTGGACGATGCCGCATACGATGGCTTGGGTGAAGGCTGTGGACGGCCGATCGGCGGCCGCTGGCGACGCGGCCATCCGTGGCAAGCCACTGAACGAAGCAGTACGCGATCACCGTGAGATACACGAGGCTGGCCGGAATCCACATGATGAGCCCGGCGAGCTGCTGGTCCTTTAGCGCCGTCAGGCCCCAGGCCGCTGTGCGATGCAGGTGCTGGGTGTACCAGGCTGCCCAGCAAACGTGAACACGGCGGCGAACGCGCCCATGAGTGCCGCGAGCGCCGATACGTAGAGGACGGCCGCGCCGTAACTGAGACGGCGACGGCCTGGCCTGAAACACCGCCCACCAAAACAGACAGCCGGTGAGGAGAAAGCTGGTGTGCTCGATCGCGTGGACCCACTCGTGGGTAAACGCCCACCCGTATGGCCCCGGCACGTGCCAGAAGCCGAGGGCGGCCACGTGCGCCACCCAGACGACGCTCGGCAGCGTGAGCGCACCCACCACGATACGCGTCGGCGGCCCCGCGGCCCACCACCGGCCTGCGCGTCGCCGCCACGATCGAGGCAGCGCCCACAAGAACGGAATGAGCGGCCGCCCAAGCACGAGGAGCGGCGCGGCAATCAGGATGAGGACCAGGTGCTGCGTCATGTGCGCGGAGAACAGGGCGTCGCCGAGCGCGTCGAGCGGGAGACGAGCGCGAGCGCCGCGGCGAGCAACCCGGCCGCGAAGAACCACGCGTGCCTTCGGGCGACCGTCCGGCCTGTTCCTGCGTTGCCCCAAAGACGTCGCAGACCGGCGGCGTACCAACCCCCCGCTATCGCTACCCCCAGCACGGCGGATGGCTCGTATGTCCAATCCCCCCACAATCCGGTCATCACCAGCAGATTGGAGTGAGAACGAGCGCTAGCCCGCTGAGCACGACGCCGCCCGTGAACAACCCGCCGAGCAGGATGCCGGCGTAGGACATGAATCGTGTCCGCTCCTGCGCGACGTCCAGGACCGCGGCATTGCTGCCGCCCGGCTCGTTTCGCGTCGCCCGCCAGGTGGCCATCGCGGTCGCCAGCGCGGCGACCGAGCCGATGAAGGCAACCGCGATAATGACGGCCGCGACGGCCCATGTACCCGGCGAGCCCGACGTGAGCAGCGGCTCTCGCTGCGGAAAGCACGTGTGCGCTGCCACCGCGTAGGCGGTAATGATCTGCACGCTCCAGAAGAAGGGGGCGCCGAACAGTCCGAACCAGAGCGCGCCACGACCCACTCCCGTGGCATCCGGCCTGCCGCGGCTGGCGGCATCGTGGCCGGCAACCGGCGCGATGCCACCCATCAGCCCAGCCTCGGTATGAGATAGAGCGACGTGAACACCGCGATCCATACCGCATCCACGAAGTGCCAATAGAGCGCGGCGTTGGAGACCAATTCGTGGCGCTTCGCGGAAAAGCAGCCGCGCCACGCCCAGACCTGGACGACAAGGTTCATCAACAGGCCGGCTGCGACGTGCGCACCGTGAAATCCCGTCACGGTGAAATACAGCGACCCGTAGGCGCTGGTCTGCGGGGTAAACGCCTTCTGGGCCCACTCCACTCGCTGCAGGGCGAGAAACACGATGCCGAGGACGAACGTGATGAACAGACCGGCGCGGAGCTGGCCCTGCGCGCCGCGCGCGATGGCTCGCTCCCCCCACCACAGGGTTGCACTGCTGGCGAGAAGGATGACCGTGTCGGGGCCGGCGATGCCGAGCGACGGCGGTCCGCCAGGCGGCCACGCCGAGGCCATGGAACCGAGGTAGAAATAGCTGAACAGGAGATAGGCGAAGAACGATGCTTCGGTCACGATCAGGAGGCGCATGCCCCATCGCCCCGCGCGCGGCGCGGCGTACGCGTTTGGCGGCAGGACGGCAGCCGCAGCCGCGGTCGCCATGCTCAGCCCTCCCCTGGGCCGCACCGGCGCGCGATGGCGAGAGCCAGCCACGAGGCAACGAAGACGAGGCACAACCCGGCGCCGGTCCAGCTCCATGACGCCACGAGCAACGCGTAAACACGACGGCGAGCGCGCGCCAAGTAGCGGCCAGGGCGACCGCCGGCATGTGCAACACCGCCACCGGGTCGGCGTCGAGCGCCGACGTGCCGATCACTTCCCTGCCGTCGTCGAGAACAGGACCCCGGTCCACGATACTGGTCGCCGTCTCGTGCAGCCGCTCTTCCCACAAGGGGTACCGGCTGCGGACGGTGGGAAGCACAGCGAAGTTGTACGGCGGCGGCGGCGACGTCACCGACCACTCGAGCGTGGGCGCGTCCCAGGGATTATCCCCGGCTCGCGGCCCCACTCGCAAACTGCGGATGAAATCGACGAGGAACAGCAGCACGCCAGCCGCGAACACGTAGGCGCCGATCGTGATGAGGAGGTTGGCGAAGTCCCACCCCATGCCAGAGGGATAGGTGTAGATCCGGCGTGGCATTCCCAGCATGCGGGTGATGTGCATCGGAAAGAATGCCAGGTTCATGCCGATGAACATGAGCCAGAACACCCATAGCCCGAGCCGTTCGCTCAGCATCCGCCCCGTCATCTTCGGCAGCCAGTAATACAGCGCGCCGAAAACCGGAAAGACGTTGATGCCCAGCAACACATAGTGGAGATGGGCCACTACGAAATACGTGTCGGTGAGTTGCCAATCGAAAGGCACCGGCGCCGTCATCACGCCGTTGACCCCGCCGATCACGAACAGAATGATGAAGCCGATCATGAAGAGAAACGGCACCTTGAAAACCGGCCGGCCGTACCAGATCGTGGCCAGCCACGCGACGATCGACACGCCGCTTGAATCGCGATGGTCATGCTGGCGCCACTGAAAAACGACATGGCCAGCGGCGGGAGCCCGGTGGCGAACATGTGGTGTAGCCACACCCCGGACCCTACCACGCCGGTCGCGACCGTCGCCAACGCGACGTACGTGTAGCCCGCGAGTGGCCGCCGGCAGAAGGTCGGGATCATGTCCGACGCCAGCCCCATAGCGGGCAACACGACAATGTAGACCCACGGGTGCCCAAAGATCCAGAAGAGATGCTGCCAGAGCAGCGGATGGCCGCCGTTGGCAGGATCGAAGAAGTGCGTGCCAATGTTGCGGTCCAGATACAGGAAGATGGACGCAACCGTCAGCGCGGGCACGAAGAACACGATCAGGAACGACACGGTCAACGTGCCCCAGAGAATGACGGGCACGCGGTCCACCGACATCCCCGGCGCACGCATGGTGAAGAAGGTCGCAATGAAATTGACCGCGCCGATCGTGGTCGACATCCCGAGGTAGATCAGCCCCAATGTGTAGAACTCGATGTTGAGGCCGGGGGAGTAGGCACGCGCGGTCATCGGGACATAGGCGAACCACCCGCCATCCGGAGCCTGGCCCACGAAGAAACTCGAGTACAGAAAGATCCCGGACAGGAGAAACGTCCAGTAGCTCAAGGCGTTGACACGCGGAAATGCCATGTCACGCGCCCCGATCATGAGCGGCCACAAATAGTTGCTGAACCCGGAGAGCACGGGCGATGCGAAGAGGAAGATCATCGTCACGCCGTGCATCGTGAACAGCTGGTCGTACGCCTCGGGCGACAGCAGGTGCATGTTCGATTGCACCAGCTGCGCCCGCATGATCGCGGCCTCCAGCCCGCCGATGATGAAGAAGACGAACGCGGTGACGAGGTACCGCTTGCCGATTGTCTTGTGATCGACACTCGTGAGCGAACCCAAAAGCCCGGGAGGGGTCTCCCAGATCTCGGTCAATCGCGCGCGCGGCGCATCGGACGATGCAACGACGGTCACCACGGTCCTCAACGATTCATTTGAGCGTTTCGAGATACGCGACAAGCACCTGGAGATCCCGGCCATCGAGCGGGACGTTGGGCATCCCGCTTCCCGGCTTGAGCGACTGCGCATTCGACACCCATCCGGCGAGGTTGCCCCGATTGTTGAGCAGCGTGCCGGCTGCAATGGTCTGACGGCTCGCGAGATGTGTCAGGTCCGGCCCCACATGAGCGAGCATCTCGGTGCCCCGGATCGCATGACACGCGGCGCACGAGGAGCGCTGAAACACCGCCAACCCGGCAGCGGCCGCGGGATCGGCCGGGGGCACCGCCGCCATGCGCTGCCGCGAGAGCCACGCCTCGAAATCGGCGGGAGCATCCGCCACCACCTCGAAATCCATGTGGGCATGCTGCAGCCCGCAATACTCGGCGCATTCACCACGATAGGTACCGGGCCTGCTCGCCTGCAGCCACATCGAGTTGTGCTGCCCGGGGATCACATCGGTCTTCCCAGCGAGCGCGGGCACCCAGAAGCTGTGGATCACATCGTTCGATACCAGATCGAGGCGGATCGGTCGCCCGGCCGGGACGTGAATTTCGTTGGCCGTGACGACTGTTTGAGCCGGACCAATGCCCACATACCGGACCTCCCACCACCAGCGATGTGCCGTGACCAGCACCGTCGCCACGGCTGGTCGTGGCGGACGCGCGATGGCCGCCTGCGTGCGTAGCGTAAAAACGAAGCAGACCAGGAGAATGATCGCCGGCAGGACGACCCCTCCAACGATGATCCAGCGGACGGGGCCCCGCGGGTCGCCGGCTGGCTCGACGCTCCCGGTGCGCTCGGGGCGCCGGCGATAGAGCGAAGCCACCAACACGCAGGTGACGATGACCGTGACGGCCGCGGCGACGATCGTGAACAGCCACCCCAGCCGCGCGATCTCGTCAGCGGCAGGCCCGGCGGTCCGAAAGATCAATGGCGACCTGGCGCAGCCCATCGTTGCCCACAGTACCGCCGCACCCACCACCGTCCGTGTGCCTACCATTCGTTGACGCTTTTCATAGGCTCGCGAGTGTCCTCAGAGCCAGCCCCGGGCACGGCCCGTCGTCCCGACGGAACGCTTGCGGCAACACTGCCAGGCGTGCCTCCTAACGTCCTCACGTACGCAATGATCTTCCAGATGTTGTCCTCGGTGATCGCCGCCCCCCACGCCGGCATCCCCTTGCCGCGTCCACCCCAGATCGTCTTGAAGACGTCCGCGTCGTCGCCGCCGAACCGCCAGGATTGGCCCTGGAGTGAGGGCCCCATCCCACCGGCCCCGTTGAAGCCGTGGCAGTACGCACAGTTCATATGGATGAAGAGCCGCTGGCCTTCCTCGATCGCCGCCCGGTCCGCCTGATACGGGTTGTGAATCGCATACCGGGCGCTGTCGATCACGGCGCCTGCCATGGGACCTGTGGGGAGCGAGGTGATTCCCGCAATGTCGGGTAGGGCGGTCGTGCTCGCGCCAGTTGCCTCACCACGCGGGGTGATTCCGTTCGGGACGCCGGGATGACCGCTACACGCCGCCAGGGCGACGACCGTGACCGCAACAGACGCCGCGCCTGCGATGGACGCGCGAGGCACGCGATGTTCAGAATGCGACCTCCGGCGGTTCATGGTGCCGCCCCCTCCCCCGCGAGACGCGAGATCGATACATCCGGGTGCGACGGGCCGGCCGGCGGTCCGACGCGGTCGATGAGTGGTACGTGGTAATCGTCAAGGATCCGGCGGATCGCGGGCGCGTCCCGATCGAGCGCGCGCTGCAGTTGATCGCGACGATGGACGTCGCCGGGCGCCACACCGAGCGCGATGTCGAAGGTGAACGGCATCGGAAGTGTGCCGGCGTAATGGTCGACGGCTGGCAACACAGGGACGACGTCGAGTCGCACGGGTTCGTGCATCGCGAAATATCCGGCCAATGGCCCCCACACGATCGCAAGATCTACGTCGCCCGCGGCGACGGCATCGATCAGCTGCGCCGGCGGATTCGGCGTCCGGTAGTCGCCGTAAATGCTGTAGGCGACGACGTTGGCGATGACGCCGCGGCGAGCGAGCGCGTCCGCCGGGGGTGGATTGCTCCGCCCTCCGGTGAAATGCAGGCCGATCCGAAGATGATGCAATCGCGGGTCATCGAGCGAGCGGACGCCGAGCTGGCGGTCCGCTCGAGAAACGAAGACGTAGGTGGACCGGTAGTACGGACGAGTAGTGAGGAGCAGTGGGTAGCCACTCGGGACGCCGGCCACGACATCGCAGAAGCCGGCGTCCACGGTGTGCTGGACGAAGCCGCGTCGCTCGGGCCACCAGGTGTACGCCACCCGTGCGTCGAGAGTGCGCGCGATGAGTGCCGCGATCTTGTTCTCGAATCCCTCCCCCGCCCGATTGGAGAAGGGCAGGTTATTGGGATCGGCGCACACTCGGAGCACGCGCTCGCCGGTGATCGGAGTGGCCTGCGCGGCGGACGCGGCCGGTGCGAGCCTGGTTGGGCTGGCAACCATCATCGCCAGCGCGAGTCCGGGCAGCACGAGGGCTGACGTCTCGCGGTTGCGCGGCACGCCACCGAGCGGCGGCGGCCGGCTAGAGCGAGAAAACATAGAGCATCCCGCCCCCCGGAGCGAAGCCAGGCACGGCCTTGATGAGGGTGGCTGCGCCTCCCACCCCGGCGAGTATCGCGACGTACTGTTTGCCGTCCGGGCCAATGTAGGAGATCGGAGCACCAATGATCCCCGACCCGAGCTTGGCCTGCCAGAGTGGATGGCCGTTCCGCGTATCGACGGCCTTGAACCATCCATCGGCGGTTCCATAGAACGCCACGTTGCCCGCGGTGACCAGGACGCCGCTGTAGGTGAAGAATTTTTCCTTGATGCCCCAGACTTTCGTGCCCGTGGTCGCGTCCCACGCGATGAATTCGCCGTAGTTCCCCCCTGGCCCGGGATGGCGCAGCATCTTCGCACCCCAGTACGGCGTGCCCGCGATGTAGCTCACCTCGTACGCCTCGTAGTCCATGCACATGTTGTTCGTCGGCACGTAGAACAGCTTCGTTTGCGGCGAATACGCGGCGGGCTGCTCGTCCTTGCCCCCAATGTCGGGCGGGCAGAATGTCTTTGACGTTCACACCCTCCGTCGTATTCTTGTCAGCATTCACGACCGGGGCGCCGGTCGCGAGGTCGACGCGGCTGGCCCAGTTCTCGTTGGCGAATGGCTTGGCGACAAGGATCTCGCCCGTCTCGCGGTCCATCGTGTAAGCGAATGCGTTGCGGTCGAAGTGCACCAGGAGCTTGCGCATCCGGCCATCGATCGGCAGGTCGACGAGGATGCTCTCGTTCACGGCGTCGTAGTCGTGCTCGTCGTGAGGCGTCAACTGATCCGCCCAGCGCGCCTCGCCGTTGTCGGGGTCACGGGCGAAGAGTGTGCTCGTCCACTTGTTGTCGCCCGGCCTTTGGTTCTGGGTCCAGGGGCCCGGATTCGACGTGCCGTAGTAAATGAGATTGAGATCGGGATCGTAGGAGATCCATCCCCACACACTGCCCGCGCCGTGGCGCCATCCGTCGGGAGGCCAGCTCGAGACTCCCAGATCCTTCCCTCGGTCTTTGGCGTAAAAGGCTTTGAATCCCGGGCCGATCTTGACGAGGCTGTCGGGGCCCGTGCTGTACGCTCGCCAGAGCTCCTTCCCGGTCTTGAGATCGAGCGCGGCGACCCACCCGTGGACACCCATCTCACCGCCGGAATTCCCGACAATCACTTTGTCCCTGACGACCAGCGGCGCCATCGTCATTGTCTCGCCGGTGTTCACGTCTCCCATCTTGGTCTGCCAGACGACCTTGCCAGTGTTGGCATCCAGCGCGATCGTGCGATCGTCGAGCAGGTTGTAGATCAACTTGCCATCGGCGTACGCCCATCCCCGATTCACAACGTCGCAGCATGCCACGCCGATCGACCACGGGTCCGTGTCGGGCCGATACTTCCATTTCACGACGCCCGACTGCGTGAGATCGAGGGCATACGCAATGTCCGGATACGGTGTCACCAGATACATCGTGCTGCCGACGACGAGGGGCGCGCCTTCATGCCCATGTAGCACTCCGGTCGAAAACGTCCATGCCGTCTTCAGCCCCTGCACGTTGTCAGCCGTGATCTGCGTCAGGTCGCTGAAGCGAGTTTGCGCGGCGTTCTTTCCCTGCTGCAGCCATTCGCCGGCGGCGTTCGCGGACGGACGGTGAGCCGAGTCATCACGCACGCCACTCGGCGAGGCTACATCCCCCGGCGCCGTTCCGGCAATGGGGGGAGCAGACCTCGAAAGCGCGATCCCGGCCGCATGGCCGCCCGCCGGTGCCCCGCTGCACGCCGACACCAGTCCGATCGCGAGCACGGAGACGCCCACCCGCACGTCGTATCCCAACCGTGCCGTCCTTTCTCCAACCTCGTGGCTCTCGCAATCGTGCGACGCACCCCGCGCTGACGCCACCGGCCGGCCTCCTCTCAATTGTGTGCGACGGCTCGCCACTAGCGCGTCGCGACTCGGTCAACCCTACATGTGCTGGTCGAGCGGAGCAACAGGAACCGACAGGCCGATAATCAACGTGGCGGGTCTCGCGTCGCTGAGAAACACCCGCTCGCCCTTCGGGACCTCATCGCCCGCGCGAGGCAGTCCGATAAGCACGTCGTCCAAGATCACGAAGCCTTTCACGTTCCGAAGCCACACATGAGGCTGCAGCCAGTTCAGTAGGCCCACACCCACGTTGAGACCCGTGTCCAGCTTGTGCGTGTACGCACTCTCATCATCCGGGCGCGCCGCAGTGCTATACAGGTCGCCGACGTAGGGAGCCACCGTTGCCCATCCATGAGTATTGGCCGCCGTGACTGCATTGACTGAGACGCCGAAGGTTGCCGACAGCTCGTTCGAGCGCACGAAACCAGTGCCGAGTTCGCTCGCGGTGTATTCGGTGAATGGGTTGGCTTTGGCTGTCGCGTTGGGCAGCCATTGGAGGCTGATGAACAGACTTGTACGTGGAATGCCCGTCGGCGCAGCCGCGAGCAAGAACAACTCGAGATTCGATTGTGACGGCAGAATGCGAGTCGACGCCATCACTGAGCGATCGGACGGCAGGACCACCGAACAGGTGCGACCGGTTGAGTGCGGATTCGAACACAAGCGAGGGAGCGCAGAGGATCGCCTTGCACGAGCCGCCCTGGGCGCGGACCGGCTTTGCCGACGCCGCACCGATCGCCAATCCGGCCACGGCACTCACGGCCCCCAAACGCGCACGACGCGCGGATATGGACCGCGGATGATCGTGCGCTACCGCCCGCCCGCACACAGCTTCCAGTTGCACGTCGCTCCCACTCCCGCCCGGCTCAGCGTCGCGCACCAAATGACCATCGGGTGATCGATGCCTGCTGGATGATCTGATCGCTCGCTATACCTGCGGGCGAGCGCGGGCAAGTTGCATGCCGTCTAATGGTCCGGGATCTCTGCGGCACTTGGTCCGCGACTGCATTCCCCCGCCGGCGTGGATGGCACCTGAGATGCCGGCCAGCAGTTGCGCATGGGTAGCAATACATTGTCAGACGGAACGGCGTGTTGCTGCGCGCGCACGCGGCCCGCATGGCGAGTCTTCGCGGGGAACACTACTTGCTCCGATTGAGCGCCTTCAGGAGCGGGTCTTCGGGCACGCATCAAGGAGATGACCGTCACATGAGCGATACCCTGACTCCACGACGGCGATTCCTGGCGTGGCTGAGCGCGGGGCTAGGTGCGGTCGCTGCGGCGACGGTTGGCGTGCCGGTCTTTGGGTTTTTCTTCGCGCCGCTGATGCGTCGCCCGGTCGAAGCGTGGCGGTCACTCGGCCCGGTCGGACAATTCCGGATCGGCGAGACGGTCGAAGTGCGCATTCCTTCCCCGGCTCCGGTCCCGTGGGCCGGCGAAGCGGCGGAGATGGCGGCGTGGCTCCGGCGGCGAGGCCCCAGCGAATTCGTTGCGTTTTCCGTCAACTGCACCCATCTCGGATGCCCCGTCCGCTGGATGGCGAACGCCCAGATCTTTCTCTGCCCGTGTCACGGCGGCGTGTACAATCAGGATGGTTCGGTGGCCGGCGGCCCTCCGCCCCGAGCATTGACCCAATACCCGGTTCGCGTCGAAGACGGGAACGTCTTGCTCAGAACCAGCGCTCTGCCGCTTGGCTAAACTGATCCGCACGATCGGGCGCTGGCTCGAAGACCGGACTGGGCTCTGGTCCGTTAGCCGCCGACTGGCAGAGCATCCGGTCCCCCCAGGCACCGACTGGCGATACGTGCTGGGCGGAGCGACCCTCGTCGCGTTCTTGCTGCAGGTCGCGACCGGCGTCGCGCTGGCGACGGTTTACGTCCCCTCGACGGGCAGCGCGTACCAAAGCCTGCAATTCATTACGCACGATGCGCCCTTTGGCCGCGTTCTCCGCGGGATGCACTACTTCGGAGCGAGCGCGATGGTGGTGCTCATCGGAGCCCACATGTCGCGCGTGTTTCTTACTGGATCGTACAAGTTCCCACGCGAGATGAATTGGCTGTCCGGGGCCGCCTTGCTCCTGCTGACCATACTCATGGCGTTTACGGGTCAGCTGCTGCGTTGGGATCAAGATGGGGTCTGGTCCGCCGTCGTCGCTTCGGAACAGGCTGCTCGCATTCCCGCCCTCGGACACTGGCTCGCCCATCTCGTCCTGGGCGGCGCGACGGTCAGCGGGCCGACGCTCTCCCGTTCGTTCGCCGTCCACGTCTTTCTCATCCCGGCGCTCATCTTCGCCGGCGTCGGCCTGCATCTCTATCTGGTGCTGCGAAACGGCGTCTCGGAGCCCGCCAGCATTGGCCCGCCGGTCGTGGACCCGGCGACCTACCGCGCCTGGTATCGCAACCTGCTCGATCGTGAAGGACAGCCGTTCTGGCCGAACGCGGCCTGGCGTGACGCGGTGGTCGCGGTGCTGGTGGTGGGCACTGTGCTCGCACTGGCACTCATTGTCGGACCCAAGCCGCTCGGGAAACCTCCCGATCCGACGACCATTATCGCCTCGCCGCGGCCCGATTGGTATTTCCTGTGGTATTTCGCGGTGTTGGCAATTCTCCCGCGAGGGATCGAACCCTCCGTCATCGTACTCGCCCCTCTCGTCTTCGGTCTCGCGGTCTTCCTCCTGCCACTCGTCGCAAATCGTGGGCGGCGTACGCTGCGGCACCGCCCGTGGGCTGTGATCGTCGTGGCCGCCGCCGTATTCATCATTGTCTGGTATTCGCGCCTCGGCGTTCAGGCCCCGTGGTCGCCCGATTTTGACGCGCGGCCACTCACGACGCAGGCAATCGCAAGCGACGACTCAGCGGTCGTGGCTGGCGCCGCACTCTTTCACGCGCGCGGGTGCGAATACTGCCACGCCATCGATGGTCAGGGCGGGAAGCGTGGACCCGACCTGACGGACGTTGCGCACCGCCTCAACCGTCCCCAGCTCGTGGCGCGCATCCTCGGCGGTGGCAACATCATGCCGGCGTACACCGGGAAGCTGTCGTCGCCCGAGCTTGCGCAACTGGTCGCCTTTCTCCAGTCGCGGCGGGGCTCGCCCAAGTGAGACGATGCCCATCCGGGTTTGGTTGAGCGGCACTGCCGGGCGCCCGGCTCGGACGCTCGGTGTCTATCGACTACTCACCATTCGGGCCTGGCAGCGCCCAGATCTGCATTCGGCTGGGCGTCATCTCCGTGATCCCGAGTCGGTGCTGCTTGGTGTCCATGCTGACATTCCGACGGCGACGTCAGGCCGTTCACGACTGGAACCAGGCTGTCGCCCACCAATCGAAACACGGACCCGGAATTCCAACTTGTGAGATAGATCGCGCCATCCGGCTCGGCTTCGATGCCGTCGAACTTCCCGGTGCCAGCGACAATCGCTTTCGGTGCGCGATCTCCAGGCACCCACGACGCGACCGTGTCGCCGCCAAACGGCGTGAGAATGAACCGCTTGCCACTGGCATCCCAGGCGATGCCGTCGGGCGTGTCGAGCGCCTTCGAGTCGAGGGCGATGACCGGGCGTGCGCCTGGCGCGGCTTTCAGGATGCGCATCGCTGCGCCGGGCTTCGGCTGCCCGGATGGGTTGGCGAACATGCCCATGTCCGTGACGTAGATTGCGCCGTCCGGTCCCCAGTCGAAGTCGTTGAGGATGTGCGGGCGAAGCCGCGAGAAATCGACGGTGCCGAGCGGGCGGCCGGTGCGGAGGTTGAACGCCCGGAGTACGTCAATGTCGAGGACAAATAGAGTGTCACCGCGGACGCGCGAGCCCATCGGCGCGTTGAGCGTGACGCCGTGCGAGCCGCCCTGAATGAAGTGCAGGCTGTCGACGTGGCCGTCCGGGCTGACCCGGCTGATGAACCCGGTGTCCGATTTGATGCCAACGGGCCCTGCGACATTGCTCACGTAGTAGAAGCCGGTGGCCGGGGCATACACCAGAGCCTCTGGTGCGTTGAACCCGGTCGCGGATGCAACGTGCTGTGCCGTCCCCGCGCCGCTACTGGCCCCCGCCGCGATCATCCTCGTGACTGCGGTTCCTGTTACGGTCGTATCCGGCGCCTGCGCCGAGCCATTCGTCCGGTTGTTGCACGCGGCCACAGTCATCGCGATCGCCGCGGCACCCGTTAGCGCGACCGCGCGCTCCCGTGTGCCTGGCCGCCGCCAGCACGCCCCCTGTTTGCGTACGTCCATCACCCGCTCCTCCGGGTGCCGAGTGTCCCGGCACCATCGGCTCTCATGTGAGCAACGCATGGGTCTCAATTGGCATCTCCCCATGTCCCCTTTCAGCACCCGCCGTGCCACCCGAAAGCGGCCACCCGCGACCGCTATGCGCGCCGGTCGCTTTTTTCGGGTTCCGCCGAGGCGCGCCCAGGTGATGAGGCGCTTGCCGGTTCGGGGTCATTGCCGCTGGGCGCGCGCGCGCATGCCCTCGAGCCACCCGCCTTGGAAACCGGCGCGCCGAAGTCCGGTCACGACGTAGGGGCACCCGCGCATCAGCCGCCAAAGGAATCCCGACCGGTAGTTCTCGATCATGAGCACGACGGGCCCCTGATTGATCGCGTAATGTGCCGGCGATCGCCACCCGCCCGACGCGAGTGCCTCCGGACCGGCGCCGACGGTCGCGGATCCAAACGACGGGTTGAAGCTCCCCGTGTAGCCATAATCGTGCCTCACCTCAGGGTAGGCCACGTCGAGCGCCGCAATTGACGGGAGTACGATCTCCGGCGCGAATGGCAGCGCAGCCGCCATGGCCCAGGGCGACACGGTGCCGTCGTCCGGGCCGTAGGGTACGCCCCGGGCGTAATAGCCGTGGAATACGCGTGGTTTCCCTGCCCAGACCTGGGTGGCAGGACCCGGCCCGTCGCTCGCCGTGATCCCCCAGCACGCCGCCCCGTATCCGGCCCACCGCTGGGGATTCCGCTGTGCGTATTCTTGATGGACATACGTGGCGCGGCGGCTGTTCTCGAAGTAGTCGATGCCGTGCCCGCGCATGAACTCGTCCCCGATGCCCCGGAAATCGATCCAGCACTGGCTGAGTTGGTGGATGAAGAGCGGGCCGGCGTAGAGTAGCTCATGTCCGTAAATGCGAGCCCACCGGTAGGTCTCAGTCCACGCCGCGTAGCTATCGCGGTGGCAGCGCGTGCGTAGGCGAACCAAGTCCCAGGATGTACAGCATGAGCGCTTCCGCGTACCCCCGCCATCCGTACGGCAAAAATCCCGACTCGGGACGCCACCCCAATGACACTGTGCGCGCACCGCCCATGCGACCAGGCCCACTCGACGCGCCGATAGATGGCCTCGGCAAGCGAACGTATGTCACGTTCAGCGGGCGTGTCGCGGTCGAAATACACGGAGACGGTGAGAACGCCCGCCACCGCGATCGTGGTGTCGATCGTCGACAGCTCGCATTCCCATACGCGGCTGCCGGTGTCCAACGTCAGGAAGTGATAAAAGAACCCTCGATAGCCGGTGCTGTCGGGACCCTCGACTTGTGGCGCATCCCACAGGAACTGGAGGGCGGTTCGCGCTCCGCTCCGCCGCGTCCGCGCGTGCGAATGTACGCGCGCTCCGCAGCGACCGCATAGCACGCGAGCGCGAACCCGGAGCCGGCGATGCTCGCCGGCGACTCCTCGCGCGTGTTGTCGCGAACTAATCCCGTGCGCGCATCGACTTCGTGCAGAAAGTACGCGAGCGCCCGGCGCTCGAGCTCGTCGAGCGCCGCGTCGTCTATTGTGTCGCTCACGGATGGTTCAGACGCTGCCCGCGGCCCCGATGCCTTCACCAGTTCCGCTCACGCGCAGGTCCACGCGCGCAATGTCCGGGGACGCCGCCGGCACACCGCCGTCGATCGTGATCGCTGCGACGGCGTGCGGAGGCAATTCGAGTTCGATGTGGAGCGCTCCCTCTTCATACGTCCACGGCTGCCGAACGGGCGCGAGTCGCGAGGTGTCGCGCAGGTCCGCCACCTGCGCTGGAGAAAGGTAGCTCGGACTGCCCAATGCCAGCCACCGGGCCTTCGCATTCGCGTGATCCGCATCGATCCGCCGGACGATGACGTCGCCGGGCGGTCCCACACCGTCGAGCTGGATGTGGACCTGCTCGGTCGCAATCGGGTGCCTGGGCAACGCATGATTCGTCACCACGACCGTCGCGCCCCGTCCGTCCGGTTGCCGGACAACCCACGCATCGATGGTCGGATGCTGGTCCTCCAGAGCGAAGACGAGGTCCGTCCCGAGGCGGTGCAGGAGCTCGAACGCTCGATACGACGGCTTCTCGATACCATAGAGATTCAGCAGACCGAAGCCGCCGTGAAACGGAATCGATGGGAAGTAGTTCTCGTCGAAGATGTCGGTGAACGCCCACCAGCTGTATCCATCCACCAATCCCCGTGACTCGAGCATCGTCTTGATGATCACCGCTGCGGCATACGGCTCGTCATGCAGCGCGTCGCGTGGGTTGGACGACGTGCTCCATTCGGTATAATAGAGTGGCCGGTCACCAACGAGTTGCCGGGTCGCGCGGCCCGATCCCGCAGCACACTCCGGCTGCTGGCGGCGAGCTGCGCCTCCGTATCATCTCCGGGGCGCCCGAATGCGTCCGTCGGGTAGTGGTGGGTGCTGACGAAATCGAGCGGGACGTGACCCGATTCGCAGAAGTCGATAAACGGTGCGATCCACTGATCGTCCGCTGTCGCGGGGCCGCCGACACGGAGACGATCGGACACTTTTTTCAACGCTGTTGCCGTCTCTCGGTACAATGCGAAATAGTCCTGCTGGCTTCCCGTCCAGAACGCCGAAAGATTCGGCTCGTTCCACACTTCGAAGAACCATGTCCGAGACTTCATCGATCCCGTACCGCTGGATACTGTGCGTCGCCAGACGATGCACGCAGTGCGGCCCACTCGGCCGGATCTCGCGGCGGTGTGATGTTGCCTCGGTACTGAAACACGGTGGCGCTGCCCGAGGCCAGTGTCGATGGCATGAAGCTCAGCTCCACGAATGGCCGCACGCCCATCGCGAGGAGCGCATCCCAGATGGTGTCGACGTTGAAGAACGAGTAGAGGAGCGCGTTCTGTTCGCACACCAGAGTGCCGAGGTCGTCGGACAAGAGCGCGTGGAACCTGACCCGCCGCATTCCCAGCTCGTCGTGACACCGCTGTAGCTGCGCCTGATAGTCGGCTCGGAGACCCAAGAGCGCATGACCGCTGCCAATACACTGCTCCCAGGTGTGGGCGAGTGGCGTGCCTGGCCTCCGGAGGTCGCACGAAACACTGACGGCCGTCATCCGTGGTACCCGTATGGGTGTGCGTTCATAATTCTCGCGGCGTCCTACCCGCCCGCCAATGCGCTTCAATCTCCTCGAGCGTCCGTCCTTTGGTCTCCGGCACCATGAAATAGGCGAATAGCCACGCACCAATGCTGACGGCAGCGTACGCCCAGAAGGTCGCGGGTTTGCCCAACACCTGCGTCATTGTAAGGAACGACACCGCCACGGCCAGGTTCGCGCTCCAATTCACAACCGTCCCGACACTCATGGCCCGGCCCCGGATGGCCAATGGATAGATCTCCGACAGAATCAGCCAGAAGACCGGCCCTAGTCCCACGGCGAACGAGCTGACGTAGACCATGACGCTGCCTACGGCGATCCATCCGAGACTGCCAGACAATCGGGGAAGAGAGAACGCCAGTCCCAACACGAAAAGGCTCAGTGCCATGCCTGCCAGGCTGACCAGCAAGAGTGGCCGCCGCCCCACCCGGTCGAATGAGCTGCATGGCGACTAGGGTGAGCACGACATTGACTATCCCAACCCCCACGCTGGCGAGTATCGCACCGGACGCGGACGAGATGCCCGCGAACCTGAAAATCGTCGGAGCGTAGTAAATAACCGTGTTGATGCCTGTCGACTTGTTGCGCAATGGCCAGTCCAACACCTACGATCATCGCCTGCCGCAACCCGGAGCTGAATATTTCGGACCAGTGCCCCTGCTGCTGCGCGCTACTGCGACGAATCTCGGCGAGTTCGCTTTCCACTTGCCTCGCGCCTCGAATCCGCCTCAGCACGGCCCGGGCCTGATCCACGTGCCCGCGGGCAACGAGCCAGCGCGGGCTGTTGGGAATGAACAGCAGGCCGATCCCAAAGGCCGCCGCCGGAATCGCCGCGAGCGCAAACATCCAACGCCACGCCTGAGACGCCGCAAAGGCGTAATCGACTGCAGTAGGAGATGACAATGCCGCACGTCAGCGCGACCTGATTGACCGATACGAGCTTCCCGCGAATCGCAACCGGCGCGATCTCGGAGATGTAGAGGGGCGCGACAAACGACGCGATACCGATCGCCATGCCGGCGACGAGCCTCGCGACCACAAGCCACGCAGTCCCCGGCGCCAGCGCCGCCCCGATGCCGCCCAACGCCGAAAACGACGGCCGTGATAATCAACAACTGTCGGCGCCCAAGCCGGTCGGCCAGTGTCCCTCCGGCGGCCGCGCCGATGAGCGACCCCAACAGCACTGAGCTGACGACCACTTCTTCTAAGAGAGGAGAAAGGGCGAAATCCGTCTTGACGAAGAGGATCGCCCCGGAAATCACACCGATGTCGTAGCCGAACAGCATCCCGCCCAGCGCCGAGACAGCAGTAGCGAGATACACAAACCGCTTCACGTCCGACGTACGGTCCTCCGCCTTCGGGCAAAGTACGCGGACCGTGTAGTCGAGCTCGCCGCGCCTCGTGACATTCGCCGGGCCGGATTGAGCGTAAACCCCCGGGCCCGGACCAACGATTGCATTGCAAGATCGCCTCCACGATCATCGCAGCGGCGCACTTGTGCCTTCACAGTCTGCCGTGCAACCATACTCATGTGATCAAGGCGTCACGCTAATGCCCATCGATGCGCAGGGTGGTCCAGCGGCGATTCCGCCGGGAGCCGACGCCTTCGAGTTGCTTGCCGGAGGTTTCTTTCCGACCCACGCCCCGCGGCCCACGGGCGGTACGCCGAGTGCGGCCGTACAGGCCGCCGTGGGGCGCGCGTGTGCTGAGACGGCCGACGATCGATCCACGGCCATCCTCGCCCAGACTCCGGTCGAGCGGGACTGGGCAGCGATTCGCGCACCATCCCACTCTGCCGCCGGGCTGCCCGCCATTGCGAGCACGTTTCGCGTCGCTCTGCCCCGGCTCGGGTTGCGCGACACGGTGCGCGTCTTCACGACGGTCAATCAGAAGACCGGCTTCGACTGCCAGAGCTGCGCGTGGCCCGTCGCCGGACGCGCAAGCAGCATCGCTGAGTTCTGCGAGAACGGCGCCAAGGCGATGGCCGACGAAGGCTCGCGCCATCGCATCGCGCGCAGATTTCTTCAGGAAGTCGCCGGTCGATGCGCTCGCCGCGCAACCGGACGCTGGCTCAACCAGCAGGGGCGGCTCACCGAGCCGATGGTGCGTCGCGAAGGCGCGGCGCACTACGAGCCGATTGGCTGGGACGAGGCTTCGCCCTCATCGGCAGCGAGCTCCACGCCCTGGAGTCGCCGGACCAGCTTCGTTCTACACCTCCGGCAAGCACGAGCAACGAGGCCGGCGTTCCTCTTCCAGCTCCTCGCCCGGAGCTTCGGGACGAACAACCTGCCCGACTGCTCGAACATGTGCCACGAGTCGAGCGGCACCGCGCTCGAACGAGAGCCTCGGCATCGGCAAAGGCACCGTGACGCTCGAGGACTTCGAGCAGACCGAGCTGATCATCATCATCGGGCACAACCCGGGTACGAACCACCCGCGGATGCTGACGTCGCTCGAGCACGCGAAGAAGCATGGCGCGCGGATCATCGCGATCAACCCGCTGCCCGAGCCCGGTTTGATGCGGTTTACGGACCCCAACCCGCAGGAATACTCGAACCCAATCCAGTTCGCGGCGCATCTGGCCGGACGAGGGACGGCGCTCGCCGATATCCATCTGCCCGTCCGGATCAACGGCGACATCGCGCTCGCCAAGGGACTGATGAAGGTGATGCTGGCGGAAGAGGCCGAACACGGCGGCGTGATCGATCACGCGTTCATCCAGCAATACACCAGCGGGTTCGACGCTCTGGTGGCCGATCTCGATGCCACCTCCTGGCATGCCATCGTGGATGGATCGCAGATCCCGCGAGAGGACATCGAGCGCGCCGGACGCATGATGGCCCACGCCAAACGGATGATCTGCTGCTGGGCGATGGGTCTCACCCAGCATCGCGACGCCGTCGCGGGAATTCAGGTGCTGGTCAATCGCTCCTGCTCGGCGGCCACATTGGCCGGCCGGGTGCGGGCACGTGCTGCGTCCGCGGCCACTCCAATGTCCAGGGCGACCGCACCGTCGGAATCTGGGAACGCCCCACCGGCCCATTCCTGGACGCACTCTCGAAGGAGTTCCACTTCGACCCGCCACGCCATCCGGGCAAGGACACCGTGGATACGATCGGTGCCATGCACGACGGCGCGATCCGGGTCTTCGTAGGATTGGGCGGCAATTTCCTGCAGTCGACTCCGGACACGGCCTGCACCGCCGATGCGATCCGGCGGTGCAGTCTCACCGCACAGATCGCGACGACACTGAACCGTGGCCATCTCGTCACCGGCCGGCAGGCGCCTGATCCTCCCCTGCCTGGGCCGGTCGGAGCGCGACCCCGTTGGCTTCGTGACCGTGGAGGACGCGTTTGGGATCGATTAGCTCCTCCCGCGGAAGCCTCAAGCCAGCATCCGACCAGCTTCGAAGTGAGACGGCGATCGTCGGGGGCATCGCACACGCCACGCTTGGCCCGGACGCACTGATCGATTGGCTGGCGTTGGCCAACGACTACGGACAGATCCGGAACCACATCAGCCGTGTCAGTGCCTGGATTCGACAAATACAACGAACGCATTGAACAGGGGCCGTTCTATCTCCCCAACTCCGCGCGCGACCGCCGCTTCGTGACGCCCGACGGCCGCGCACACTTTACCGTCGCGCCAATCTCCGAGCATGACCTGGCACCGGATCAATTCCTGATGACGACCATCCGGAGCCACGACCAATTCAACACGACCGTCTACGGACTACACGACCGCTATCGCGGCGTGCACGGAGGCCGGCGCGTGCTCTTCATGAATCGCGAGGATGCGGCGGAGCGCGGATGGACCGGCGCCGTCCGGGTGGACATCACCAGTCATTTCGGTGACGAGCGCCGGGTGGCCCGCTCGTTTCAGATCGTGCCCTTCCCCATCCCGCGCCGATGCGTCGCGGCGTACTTCCCCGAAGCCAACGTGCTGGTCCCGGTTGGGAGCGTAGCCGAGCGCAGTAACACGCCGACATCGAAGTCCCTGCACGTCTCGCTGGCACTCGCACGCGACCCATCCTGACCGCGCGCCCGCGAACAACCGCCAGCTATCGATAGGCTGCCGCCTGGATACCGTACAATTCCGCGTACTGCCCGCGTTTCGCCAACAGTGTCTCGTGGCTGCCCACTTCAGTCACCCGCGCTCCGTCGAGCACCACGATCATATCGGCCATCCGCACGGTACTAAAGCGGTGCGACACGAGCACCGTGATGCGCCCATTGCTCGCCACGCCGGGCCCCGCATCGCGCGCGGCAGCCGCGAACCGCTCGAAGAGCGCGTGCTCCGTCTCGGCGTCCAGTGCCGCCGTCGGCTCGTCCAGCACGAGCACCAGCGGCTGCTCGCGCATGAAGCCGCGAGCCAACGCCAGTTTCTGCCACTGGCCGAAGCTGAGATCGACGCCCGCCGGCCACGTCGGGCCGAGTTGCGTCGCCAGTCCTCCCCCGGCACGCTCGACGACGTCGCCAGCACCCGCCCGTTCGACCGCTCCCCGGACGGCCGGGGCATTGTCGAGATGCCAGAGGTCACCTAGTCCGACCGACTGCTGCAAGCGGAATTCGAACTGGCAAAAATCCTGAAATGCGCCAGCGAGCCGCTCCCGCCACGCTTCCGCGGGCATGCGCGCCAGTGCCGCGCCGTCGACCAGAATCCTGCCGCTGGTCGGCTGATACATCCGGCTCAGCAGCTTCACGAGAGTCGACTTCCCAGCGCCGTTTTCACCGACGATCGCGACGACGGAGCCCGCCGGAATCAACAGGTTGACGTCGTCGAGCACGAGCCGGTCGGTACCCGGATACGCGAACGACACGTGCTCGAACCGGATGCCATCGGTGAGCCGTCCGGGAACGGTCGCATCGGCGCCCTCCGCCTGCGATGCGGCGTAGTCCTCCAGCCACGCCAGCCGCCGCGACCCGTCAAGCCAGATCCCTCGCATGAAGCCGATCTCCCCGACGGTCGCGCCGATGTAGGCGGAGAGCCGCGAGCCTGCCGCCAGCACCAGAACGACGTCACCGGCCGACGCGTGCAGGCCCGCCGATACGAACGCCACCGCCGCCACGTACGCGGCACCGAAGATCGCCCAGCCGCCCGCCAGCCAGAGTGCGCTGCGTGTCCGCGCGGCGCCGACGCGCGCGTACCACTCCGCCCACGCATTGCGGCGCTGCGCCATGAGCCGCCCGCCGATGCCTGTGACGCGGACTTCCTTGCCCGGTGCCGCGGTCGTGGCCAGATCGAAGAGATGCCGCGAGAGTCGCTGCGCCGCCGCACCCTGCTCCTCCGCTGTGCGCTCGATTCCCGGTCTCCATGTGGAGGCCACCACGGTGGGCAGCGCAAACACTGCTAGTAGCGCAAGCGCGGGATGGATCGCCACGAGCAACGCGAGTGTGACGCCCAGCCGGAGGATCCACCCGCATGTCGAGAAAATCGACATATACATGTGGTCGAGCACGAATACCTGGTTGCGCAGCACCGCGATGCGGTCGAGATAGTCCGGACGCTCGTGGTGCTCGATCGTGGAGACGGAGGCCTGCAGTCGCGCCACGTGACACTCCAGCGCGACCGTCAGCCGGTCGCGGAACCGGCGCTGGACTCGGCCGCTCACGACGCGCAGGAACCACGATGCCACCGCCGACGCGCCGAGTCCGAGGAGCGACGCCATCACGAGGCCACGCCTGCCGGCCGACAGACCATCGGCCAGGATCTTGAACCACAGGGCGACCAGCGCGTCCGGCAGCGCCGCTAGGAGCGTGAGCCCGAACGAGACGCTCAACAGCAGCGGCTCCGCTTCGTACCCCCGCTTGAGCGCCCGCCACATCGCGGGGAGCGCCGCGGGCAGGTCGTCAGTCGAGGACATCGAGCGCCTCCTCCGCCGTGCTGTCGCCGAAACGCGCTGCCTGGAGATCGAACATCGTGCGGTATCGGCCGCCGGCCGCCATGAGCTCATCGTGCGTGCCGATCTCCACCACGGCGCCGTTCTCGAGGACGCAAATGCGATCAGCGTGACGAACCGTCGAAAAGCGATGTGAGATCAGGATCGTCGTGGCCCGCCGCGTGGCGGCCAGCACCCGATCGAAGATCTCCGCCTCCCCACGGACATCGAGTTGGGCGGTAGGCTCGTCCAGCAGCACCACGCGCGCACCGCCCTCTACCGCGCAGAGCGCGCGCGCCAGCGCGATCCGTTGCCACTGGCCGCCGGACAAGTCAGTGCCCCCGGATACGCCCGCGATAATATCGTGCCGAGTTCGGCCAGCCCCAATGCCCCGGCTGCCGCGAGTGCTGGCAGAATCATCGCATCGGACGCGCCGCCTGGCGCAACATTGTCCCGGAGCGGCAGCTCGAAGCGGATGAAATCCTGGAACACTGCGGTCAGTCCCCGTCGCCATTGATCGAGGTCCAGGGTCCGGAGATCCGTGCCGTCGATTTCAATGGTGCCCGACTGGGGGTCGTACAGACGGCACAAAAGCTTCGCGATCGTCGTCTTCCCCGCGCCGTTGACGCCCACGATCGCAAGCGACGAGCCGGCCGGAATGACGAGATCGAGTCCGGCGAGGACCGGGGTATCGGATGACGGGTACGCGAACGTCACACCGCGGAAGCGGATCTCACGGGCTGGCGCTCCAGCGGCCGGCTGCCGGCCCCGGGCAAGGGAGCCGGAGGACCCCATGGCCGCCTCGAGGCGCGCCACCGCTCCCGCAGGCGCCGCCGCGAAATCGAGCGCCCACGAGAGGCCTCCGAACGCGATCGCGCTCGTCGTGATCGCCGCGCTGGCGAAGGTGATCAGCGGACCGAGCGCGAGCCGCCCATCCGACGCCGAATTCGCAAGCGACCAGAACACGATGGCATTCGCGAGTCCGACGAGCAGCAGGCTCCAGAGGATCGGGCGCTCGCGGAGCCGGGTGGCGTGCCACTGGAGATCCTGCAGACGCGTGCGGTGGCTACGGAAACGCTCGACGACCCAGTCCGAAAGCCCGAACAGCCGCACCTCTTTGGCGGCGCGTGTGTCGACCGCGAGCCGGTACGCATAGTCCGCGTGCCGTTGGGCTTCGCGTACTTCGGTCGTATTGCGATCGCGCCAGACGCCGCTCTCGCGCAGGAGCCAGTGCGTACCGAGCCATGCGCCCGACAGCAGGAGCGCGGCCCACCAGGCATACGCCGCGAGTACCACCGCGGCGGCAAGGCCGCTGACCACCATGACGAGCTCACTCGCGATGAAATCCATCGAGATGAACAGGGGAGGTCCTGCGAGACCCCGGTCGAAATCGCGCGCCACCGTCAGATCCTGAGTGAGCGCCGGATTTTCCAATGCCCCATTCCCGGAGGCACCACGCATGCCTGGGTCAGTTGATCGTACAGCCAGCCGGCCGTCCGGCTCCCGAGATTCGCGCCGGTGGCGTAATGAATCGGAGGCAGCACCTGCATGAGCACGAACACGACGCCCAGAATTGACAGCGGCACGGCCAGCGGCGCGTGGCCCTGGATAGCGGCCACGAGCACTCCCATGGCGATCGCGAAGATTGCCGGAAGTATTCCTCGAACGACCAGGAGCACCCACCACGCGATCGCCAGCAGGCGGTCGGCTCGCATGAGCGCGCCCGCGAATTTCCATTCGTTGCGCGCGCGGACGCGATCCAGCGCACCTGCGGTCATGCGCGCCAGGTCACGCTAGCGTGGACTCGACCGTACATCGCTGACCGCGTCGGGCAGCGGCGCGCGCAGGAGTGCGGCGAGCCGCGCGGTGTCACCGGTCCCTTTCACGTAGCGATCGAAGAACGCAATGCTGTAACTGGAGATGACGGACTGAAATCGTGGATTGAGATCAGTCCACGCGAGGTGTCCGGCCCGATTGAGTTCCACATAGTACTTGGGCGCGGCCGTCTGATCGTACGCGCCGCCCGGCAGGCGGACTGACGGCGTGATGCCCGCGTCCCACGTGCCGCCTTGATACATCACGGGCACATGCAAATGGCCGAGGTCTCCACGATCAATGAACGGCAGACACCAGGGCGACAGGCCCAGCGCGGCTTCGATGCGCGGATCTCGCCACGACGGCCACGCCCCGGCCATGCCGAGTGCCGTGTAGCCGCCGAGCGAGTGCCCGGCGATGCCGATGCGCTGCGCATCCACCGGCACGCCGTCCCAGGTGGGCGTGCGCAGAATCGTATCGAGGATCGTCCTGATGTCGGTCAGGCGATCGCGGTACGTTGAATCGGTCCACGACTTCGCGTCGCCGAACGACGCCTCGGGCCGGGGCAGGCGCGCTGAGAAACCGCCGGCGCTCCGCCGCGCTGTCCCACAGCGGCCGTCGGCATGGTTTGGCGCCACGACCAGATAGCCCGCCGCCGCCAGCGCTTCAGTGAGAAAGACCGATTGCGTGTTGCACCCGGTGAAGCCATGGGAGAACACGATCATCGGATACCCGGCCGCAGGCGCGGGCCCGGCCGGCTTCCACACCGCCACATCACGGCCGGCAACCGTGACATGCGTGACGTCGCGTGCTGGCCAGCACGCCGCGGTGAGACCGAGCGCCAGCACCGGCAACATTCTCATTGCGCGGGCCTCCCCTTGGGGACAACAAAGCCGTTAATCCGTGACGGACTAACGGCTTATCCAGAGCGGGAAACGGGACTCGAACCCGCGACCCCAACCTTGGCAAGGTTGTGCTCTACCAACTGAGCTATTCCCGCATTCCACTCTCAACTGACGGGTAAAGTATACCCCGGCTCACCCCCCCCAACAAGCGCCGAAACCACCCGTACACGGCCGCCGGCCGCTACGGGCCAGCCCCCACGCCAAGCGCGTGCACGGCGTACCACACACTGTACGCGAGCAGCCCCGAAAGGGATGCGTCACCGCCATTTCCGATCGCCGCACCGTCCGCGTCCAGCAGCTCTGCGGCCACCCCGTTGTCGAGGGGTGCCTCGCGCAGCCACGCAAGCGCGGACGCCGCGTCCGGGCCCACGAGCCGCGCACACCACTGCACGAGTGACGGCGCGCCTCTGCCGGCCGCCGATGCCTTCACGGTCCGCCGGTACACGCTCTCCTGACGGTCCAGTGTCTCATACAACGGCAGCCACAGAACGGAGGCGACAGGATCATCATCCCGGTCCGTCGCGCCACGCAGATCGGCCGCCGCCGCCAGCACGGTCTTGCCGCCCGCATCCGTCGTGAAGTGGCGGAGTATCGCCGCCCGCACCGCGCTCGGGTCCTGCACGTCCTTCGCGGTCTCGGCATCCAGTGTCCGGCGGAATACGTCGAGCGCCAATGCCGCGACCGCGTTGCCGTGCAGCGTATACGGGTAAGGCACCGGCGCGCCCGACGGATAGACCTCGCTCCCGTACAGCGGGATCTCGGGATGCCGGCGCGCGGCGAGGTCGTCAGCGCTCGCATAGAGCGTGTCGGCGAGCACCGGCTCCTCGACGATCTGGTCGTCGCCCGTCTCGCGGATGTAGCGCTCGGTCGCCCACGCGAACGCCGCCACGCCTTCCAGTGAGAACCCCGGCTCGAATAGCGCCCCGTCCATATAGTGGATGCCACTCCCGGGCGCCGCGCCATGCACTTCGCACGCCCGGAGAATCAGCTCGCGCGCGAGCCCCGCATCCGCGAGCTGCACCGCGGGCACGGTCCACGTCAGCGCATCCCAGTCTCGCACCGTCACACCACGGCCGTTCCACGGCGCCCGTGTCCGGACCAGATAAAACCGCGCGTCGTCCACCGCGCGACCCACGGCATAGAAGTACGCGAACAGCAAATTGCGATTCACGATGCGGTCGAGCGCCGCATTGCCCGTCGTCTGCTCGAGCGACCGCAATCCCTCGACCGTCGACGCGAGCAATGCCCGCCAGCCGCGGCGCCGCATGGCTTGCACGGTCGCCGCCGCCCCATCCCGCTCCGGCGCCGCCGCGACGTAAAAGGCCGCCTCGAAGGTGGCGCCCGCCGCGACGTCACCCGCGCACCGCAGCGCGAACGACGGCGCGAACGACGGCGCGTCCGCGGACCCCGGGCTGCCGGCATTGCACTCCACAACCGGCGCCCCATCCGCGCCCACCGCGAGCGCGGCCGGCCCGGGCACCGCCGATCCATCGAGCAACACGGTGTCCCCCGCCCCAGCCGCGACCCGATGCGCATCAGCGAACGCACTCGGCGTCCGCACCCGCTGCTGGCGATGGCCAAGCGTGCCGTCGAGCGACATGTCGACGCGAGCCGGTGCACTGGTCTGATTCTCGACGCTGAGCACATACACCAGTCCCGGCACGTCCGCATCCCGCCCGACCGGCGCGAAGATCGTCCCGCGCACGATGAACGTGCCGCCTCGCACTGTCGTCACAAACGACGGCACCCACTCGGCGCCGTTGTTCCACGTGAGCGGCTCGATGCCCGTCGCGTATGCCTCGCCATTGACGCGCACGACAGGGCGCAGGAGCGCCGGACTCCGGCCATTGATGAACTCCGGCCCCCCCGCAAACTCGATCGCCGCCCTCGCCCCCCGATGCAGCATGCCCAGCGCGTGAATCGACCCGTCCGCCGGGTGGATGCAGGGTGCCGCGAGCCAATGATTTCCGGTCAACCGCCACGCGACCGTGGGGACCGGCACCACGGGGGCGGTGTATTGTGTCACGCGCGTGGCCGGGCCCGGCCACACGAGGTCATGCGTCGCGTTTCGTCATGTGTTAGCATTGTCGCGGAAGATCGCTTCCCACGTTTTGTTTATCTACTCCGCTACCCGACCCCCCCTCCCCCCCTGCCGCCGCTGGCGCCCGCGCTGCCAGTCCTTGGCGCGCGCTGCGGTGGACGCGTGCTCCGTGGGGTCCTGTGCGGCGCCGCTGCCCTCATCGCCATCACGGCCGGCACGGCCACCGCGCAAGCGGTCGACGGCATCGCCGATGAGGCGCTGACGCTTCCGCCAGGAGTGCTCAGGCTGAGTGTCGGCCAGACGGATACGCGATACAGCGACCGCTACGGCAGCGGTGGGCTCCAGAACCTCGGGTACGGCCTCTCGGTCGACTCCCTCGGCGTCAAGCAACTACCGATTCTCGCCCCGCTGCAGTCGTCGCTCCGCGCACTCACCCAGGATCCGTCGTTCGACCTGTCGCTAGGCACCATGCAGGTACAATCCAGCGTCAATCTGCAGGTGACTCCGATCGGGCTGGACATCGGGGTCGCGCGGCGCCTGACGCTGCACGCCATCGTGCCGATCGTCCAATCGCACAACGAGATTTTCCTGAATCCCAACCCCCGCGGAAAAACGGGCAATGTCGGCTTCAACCCCGCGCTCGCCTTCGCCAGCGCTCTCGCCGTCGATACAGGGCTCTACGGGCAGTTCGCCAGCGCGAGCGCCAGCTTGGCCACGGCGCTCAGCGCGTGCCGCGCGAACCCCGCCCACGCCGCGTACTGCCCTACGCTGAATGCGCAGGCCGCCACGGCGAGCGCCCTCGTCTCGCAGTCATCCAGTTTCGCGACGGCCCTCTCGAACGTGTATGGCGGCAACGGACACAAGACAGGAGTCGTCGTCCCCGTCGACAGCAGCGCGCCATGGACGGCCATCACGAGACGCTTCAAGTCGCTCGCCAACGAGTTCGCGCACTTCGATTCGCTGACGGGCGGCCCAACGATCGCCGCGCAAGGACCCGTCGGTGCGCCTCCCATGGGACTGGGCGACGCGCAAACGATGCTTACGTCGAGCGTACTCGGACTCGGCTTCGACTCGCTGCAGTCCGTCGATTTCGTCCACATCGGCGATATCGAGCTGGGCGCGACCGTCCTGATCCTCGACTCCTTCGGTGGCAGCGACAGCGCACGACTCCACCCGTCGGGCTTCAACTATCGCCTGTCCGCCTCAGGATTCTATCGGCTCGGGACCGGCGGCGTGCTCCCCGCCGATGCGCTGGTCGGCGCCGCGACCGGCACGGGAGCCAATGCGATCGAGATCCACGCCGCCAGCGACCTGCTGTTCGGACACCATTTCTGGGCATCACTCAGCGTCAAAGGCACGCAGCCCGTGGCCGATCGCATCTCCGCCCGGATCCCGCTCGGACTCGGCGAGGAATACACGCCGGACTTCGCGGATCAATTCGTCGGGCGCACGCTGGGACGCACCATTGCGGTCGAGATCGACCCCCGCTACACCTTCAACGACTACTTCGGCATCTCGACGCAGTACCAGTTCATCCAGCACAGCGCGGATCAATACTCGGGGATCGTCAAACTCGATTCCGCCATCACGGGCTTCGGGCCCGTCACGCTGAACGCCAATGTATTGGGCGCCGGGACCGCGACCACGGAACAGCGATGGGGATTCGGGCTCACGTTCTCGACGGTGGCCGGGTCCGCCCGGCATCCGTCGCGGATTCCGTTCGACATGACGTATTTCCACTATCAGACCCTGACTGGCTCTGCCGGCATCGGTGGCTTCCTCCCCAAACAGGCCACCGACATGGTCCAGATCCGCCTTTATACCCGCTTCCTCGGAAGCGGCGGCGCCTTCGGTAAGCGGCCGGTCGCAGCATCCCAGTAGCCGGCGCTCTTCGCGTCGCCCGTGGCGTCGCTCTTCACGTCACGGTCGCCCTTCCCGCCGGCGCGCAGCAGCTCGCGCGCGTGCGCGCGCGCGACTTCGCGATCGGGATCACCCAGCATCCGCGCGACTTCCAGCACGCGGGCTTCACCATCGAGGACACGCACGTCCGCCGTGGTCACTCCACCCGCCGCGCCCTTACTGACGACGATGTGGTGGTGCGCCCGCGCCGCGATCGGCGGCAGGTGCGAGATCGCGAACACCTGGTGGTGCTCGGCCACACGCCGGAGCGTCGCCCCGACTTGTGAGCCCACCCGCCCGCCAATTCCGGCGTCCACTTCGTCGAACACCAGTGTCGGCACGCGGTCGAGCCGCGCCAGGATCGTCGCCAGCGCCAGCATGACGCGGGAGAGCTCGCCGCCTGACGCCACCCGGGCCAGCGGCCGCGGGTCATGGCCCGTGTTGAGGGTGACGCGAAACTCGACGTCCTCCGCGCCCGCCGGCCCGGGCGCATCGCGACGGTCGAGCGCAACCGCTAGATGTCCGTCCGCCAGCCCGAGCTCCGGCAGGACGTCGTCGACCGCGCGTGCGAGACGCTCGGCAGCGTTTGCCCGCGCCGTGGTGAGCGCTGCGGCGGCGACATCGAGTTGGGCGCGCGCCTCGGACTCGCGGCGCTCCAATTGGCGCATGTCGAACGCCGCCGAGTCCACGAGATCGAGCTCGCGCCGCGACCGGCGGCCGGTTTCGATCACGTCTTCCAGCGCCGGACCGTACTTCTTCACGAGCTTGAACAGCACGTCCCGCCGTTGCTGCACCTCAGAGAGCCGCTGCGGATCGAGATCGATGCCGCTCGCATAGTCGTCGCACTGGCGGGCCAGCTCATCGAGCGCGTAGTACGCCGTATCGTACAACTCCTGAAGCCGGCTGAGCGAGGGATCGATGCGCTGCAGCCCGGCCAGGGCACGGTGTACAGCCGCCAGTTGCTCGCGGACCGCGGGGCCATCGGCTCCGCCCTCGAGCGCGGCAGCGACGCCCTGGGCTAGTGTGCGCAGCTCGTCCGCGTGGGTGAGCCGGTGGGATTCCTCCTCGAGTCGTGTGTCCTCGCCGGCCTCGAGCTTCGCGCCTTCGATCTCGGTCGCGACGTGACGGAGGTAGTCCGCGCGGCGCTCCGCATCCGCGCGGCGCGCCGTCAGGCCCGCGATCTCGTGACGAATCCCCGCCGCGTCCTCGTAAGCCGTCCGCACCCGCACGGCCAGCTCCGTCGCCCCGCCGAACGCATCGAGGATGCGGCGCTGCGCCTCGGGATCGAGCAGCGTCTGCGCCTCGTGTTGTCCGTGCAGATTGACCAGGAGCCGGCCGATTTCCGCCAGCACGGTTGCCGTGACGGTCGTTCCGTTGATCCACGCACGCGCGCGGCCCGTGGACGCCACTTCCCGTTTCAGCACCACCTGCCCGTCATCGGTCTCGATGCCACGCGCGTCGAGTTGGGCCAGGACTTCAGGCCGGCCTTCGGCGTCGAAGACGCCCTCGACGGTCGCGCGGTCCGCACCGGTCCGGATCACGTCGGCGTTCGCGCGCTCGCCGAGCAGCAGGCCGAGTGCGCCCACGATGATCGACTTGCCGGCTCCCGTCTCGCCCGACAGCACGTTCAACCCCGCCGACAGCGGCAGCGTCAACGTCTCGATGATCGCGAAGTTCTTGATCCGGAGTTCGGACAGCATTGCGGTATGGTTACAGGTGCGGTACGAGGTTACGCCTGCGGCACTCCACCCCACCCCAGTTTCTGGCGCAACCGCGAGAAGTACGTCGCGCCCGGGAACCGAACGATCAGCACCGACCGTCCCGCGCGTCTCACTTCCAGGACTTCCCCCCCGGCGAACGTCGTGCCGACCTGCCCATCGATCGTCACCAGCAGCTCCTCGGGTCCATCCTCGGTCATCACGGACAGGGTCGCGGTCGGCGGCAACACCAGCGGGCGGATCGCCAGCGTGTGCGGCGATATCGGGGTGAGGATGATCGACTCCACGGTCGGCTCGACGATCGGGCCGCCCGCGGACAGGCTATACGCCGTGGATCCGGTCGGCGTCGAGATGACGATGCCGTCCGCCGCGTAGGCAGCCACCGCTTCGCCATTGGACTCGACCGCCAGTCGCACCACGCGCGCAAAGCCGCCTTTGTGCAGCACCACGTCGTTGAGTGCGTGCCACCGCCGCCGCTCCACGCCCGACCGGTCCAGCGCCCGCGCGGCGAGCGCCATCCGCGCCTCCGCCCGATACTCGCCTCGCGCGAACCGGCGGAGCGCATCCTCCATCTCGGTGCCCCCGCAGCTGGTCAGGAACCCGAGGCGGCCCAGGTTGACGCCGATGATGGGAACCTGCCGGCCCGCCAACAAGCGGGCGCCGCGCAACAGGGTCCCGTCGCCGCCCAGACTCACCAGTGCATCGAGATCCTCGGTGCCCTCGAGCCGCTTCGCACCAGAAACCAGATCATGGATGTCAGGCTCGAAGCACACCTCGAAATCCAGCGCCGGCGCGAGCTGCAGCACCACCCGCAACATGTCCGGGAGACGCTCGTACCCGCGATGGCCCACCACGCCGAGCCGGATCATTCAGCCGCGGGCCGGTACCGCGCCGTCATCCTGCCGTCCGTACAGCCAATCGCTCAGCGGGCGATGGCTCACCGCGCGATCGCCTCAGTCTCGTGCTGCAGCGCCCGCACGCGCTCGGCAATGCCCGCCGCGTCCAGTCCGACCTGCGCCAGCTGCCGCGCACGCGACGCCTGCTCGATGAACCGATCCGGCACCCCATGGACAGCAACGCGCGTGGCGGAGTCCATTGCACCAACCACGTGCGACATGAAGGCGCCGAATCCGTTGACCACGGTGCCCTCTTCGACCACCAGCAGCTGCCTGTGATCGGCGACCAGTGCGGCCAGCGTGAGCTCATTGTACGGCTTCATATACCGGCAGTTGACGACCGTGATGTTCAGCCCATTGGCCGCCAGGCTGGCCGCCGCCGCCATTGCCGGCAGTACCATGGTGCCGACGGCGAGCACGGCGATGTCGGTCCCACGCCGCAGAACTTCCCACGTGCCGTACGGCACCGCGGGAATCGTAGTGATCGATGGCGCGATATCCGGCGCGCTGTCGCGGGGATAGCGCAGACAGAACGGACCCGCCGTGTGCTCGACACTGGCCCGCAATAACCCGAGCATCTCCGTCGCGTCCTTGGGCGCGGTGACGGTCATGCCCGGCACGGCCAGCATGTACGCGATGTCGTAGAGCCCCATGTGGGTCGGGCCGTCTTCACCGACCAGCCCCGCGCGATCCATTGCGAACACGACCGGCAACCGCTGGATCGCGACGTCGTGGATCACGCTGTCGTAGGCGCGCTGGAGGAACGTCGAGTAGATCGCGCAGACCGGACGGATCCCGCGCGTCGCCAGTCCCGCCGCGAACGTCACGGCGTGGCCTTCCGCAATGCCGACGTCGAAGAACCGGGCCGGATGCGCCTTGGCGAACGCGCCGGTGCCCGTGCCGCTGGGCATTGCCGCGGTGATCGCGACGACGTCCTGGCGCTCGGCTCCCAACTCGGCAAGCCCCGCGCCGAATATCGCGGTATAGCCCGCGTTGCTCGTGGACACGGAACGCTGCTTGCCCGTCGCCGGGTCGTGCCCGGGCGGGAGCGCGTGCCACTTCTCGCCGTGCTCGCCCGCGGGAAACCCTTTCCCCTTCTGCGTGATGACGTGGACCAGCCGCGGGCCTTTCAGGTCTCGCACCGCGGTCAGCGTATCGAGCAACGCATCCATGTCATGGCCGTCGATCGGGCCGAAGTACCGGAATCCGAGCTCCTCGAACAGCACGCCGGGCGTGAAGAATGACTTCACGCTCTCCTCCCATTTGCGAACCAGCGTGCCGACGCCGGACAGCCTGGCCCGGCGCGTGATCTACGGCGGCGCCGATTGCCGAGCGGACCCGGTTGTAGAGCGGGTTCCGCTGGACCGATGTCAGGTACTTGGACATCGCGCCCACGTTGGGCGCGATCGACATCTCGTTGTCGTTGAGCACCACCACGACGTCGCGGTCGGTCGCACCGGCGTTGTTGAGCCCTTCGTACGCCATGCCGGACGTGAGCGCGCCATCACCCAGAATCGCGACCACGTGGAAGGTCTCATGCTGCAGATCGCGGGCGACCGCCATGCCGAAGGCGGCGGAGATCGCGGTGGCCGCATGCCCCGCCCCGAAGGCGTCGTAGGCGCTCTCGGTGCGCTTCAGAAACCCGGAGAGCCCGTTTTCCTGCCGCAGCGTATCGAGCTCCCGCATTCCGCTCCGTCAGCAGCTTGTGGGGATACGCCTGATGCCCGACGTCCCAGACTATCTGGTCCGCCGGCGCGTGGAACACGTAGTGCAGCGCCGTGGTCAGCTCGACCACGCCCAGGCCCGCACCGATATGTCCACCCGTGCGAGAGCAGACGTCGATCAGCCGGGCACGCATGTCGGCGCACAGCTCGCGGAGCTGGTCGCGCGTCAACGATTTGAGGTCGGCGGGCGACTGAACGCGATCGAGAAGGGACATACGTGACAGGGTAAGAGGTGGGTACCGAAAGCTAGTCGTTCACCGTCGTGAGCCCGGAAACCAGGATCGGTTGCTGCAAGTGCAGCGGCAAGGCCAGAAGCAGGGTCAGTTGCGGCGATTCACGGTGTAGCGGGCCAGGTGCTCCAGCACAGGGGTCAGGAGCGCTACGCGCTCGAGGGCACCGCAGGCCTCGTCGACCAGCGCACTGGCCCGGGCCCGCGCTCCGTCGACCCCCAACAGCGCCGGATACGTGCTCTTGTGAAGGGCCAGATCGCGTCCCGCGGTCTTGCCCAGTTGGTCGGTCGTCGCGGTCACATTGAGGACGTCGTCGGCGATCTGGAAGGCCAGCCCGATCGCCGCGCCATACTGGCCAAGCGCGGAGAGCACCGCACCGTCCGCCCCCGCGGCCAGCCCGCCGAGCCGCACCGAAGCCGTCACCAGTGCCCCCGTCTTCGCCCGGTGAATGTGCTCGAGCTGCGCCAGGGAGAGGGCGAGCCGCTCACCCTCGAGATCGAGGAGCTGGCCGCCGATCATCCCCGTCGCTCCCGCGGCCCGCATCAACTCTCGAAGAATGGTGCCACCCGTCTCCGGCGGCAACCCGAGCTGGCCCGCCGCCTCGGCGACGCAGCGCGCCGCGAGCGGCACCATCGCCAGGCCGGCGGCCGTGGCCGTCGCGACGCCGTACACGCGATGGACGGTGGGCCGCCCGCGGCGCACGTCGTCATCGTCCATGCACGGCAGGTCGTCGTGGACCAACGAGTAGGCGTGCACCACTTCGACGGCGGCCGCGAGGTCCGTGGCATCCCCCGTCCCGCCGGCCGCCCGGTACGCCGCCAGCAGAAGGACCGCCCGGAGGCGTTTGCCTTCCCCCATCAGCGTATACCGCATCGCCTCGGCCGCGCGCGGTGGCGTCACCGGCAGATACTCGGCGCAGAACCGCCCCAGCGCGGCCTGCACGGCCGCCCGGTCGCTGGCAAATGTGGCGTCGATCGCTTCGGCGCCCGCCTGCACTACGACCGGCTCCCGCGCCCGCTCCTCGCGCCACCATCGGCACCACCCTCGCCCCGGTCGCGCATGGGCCGCAGGGTGAACACGCCCTCGGCCTGCTCCACGAGCAGCGCCACCTGTGCTTCCACCCGCACCAGCTCCGCCGATGCCCGCCGGAGACGCGCAACGCCTTCTTCGAACAGCTCCAGGGCCCGATCGAGCGCGACCCCATCGCGGCCCAGCTCCGCCGCGATGGCCTCCAGCCGGGCGACGTCCTCGTCGAACGTCATGGCGGCACCACCGCTGGATCCGGCGAGACCGATGTCGCGACCGCCCCCACATGGCCGTCGCGTATCGTGAGGTCGAATGGCAGGCCCGGAACGAAATCGGCAGCGACCGTCAGCGCATGGCCGGCCGCGATCTCGCGCGACGGCAAAGCCGCGGGCGAGCGTCGCCAACGGGCTGAGGGCATCGAGGCGGCCGGCCGCCGCGTCGAGGCGCGCGCGACGGCGCTCGGCAGAGCGCGTCGCGCCCCGCAAGGTCATCTCGCCCGCCCGGCCAAGCCGGCCCCGCGCCGCCTGCACGCTTCGCGTTGCCGCGGTGGCCAGTTGCGCCGCCGCGAGCCGCAAACGCTGCTCCTCGTCCGCCCACAGAGGTACCGCGGATTCCGCCGCCGATGACGGGGTCGGCGCCCGCACGTCGGCAACCAGGTCGCACATGGTCGTGTCGATCTCGTGTCCGACGGCCGAGATGGTGGGCGCGAGACAGGCGGCCACGGCACGCGCGACGCGCTCGTCGTTGAAGGCGCTCAGATCCTCCTTCGCCCCGCCACCGCGGCCCACGATCACCACGTCGGCGTTGCCCCAACGGGCGAGACGGCCAAACGCCGAGCACAACTCTTCGGGCGCCCCATCACCTTGCACTTTCGAGGCGACAACCACGATCCGGAGCGACGGAGCCCGGCGACGCGCCACCGCCAGGATGTCCTGCAGCGCGGCACCATTGGGGCTCGTCACGACCGCCAAACAGCGCGGCAGGCGGGGCAGCGACCGCTTGCGTCCAGGCTCGAGCAAGCCGTCGCGCCGCAGCGATTCGAGCGTGCGCTCGAGCGCCTTCCGCCGCAGCCCGTCCCCCGTCTGCTCGATCGCCGTCACCCGCAGCTGCATGTCGCCGCGCACGGCGTACACCGTCACTTGCCCGTAGACGACCACCGCCATGCCGTCTTCGATGGCCGTGCGGATCCGCCGCTGGTCGTCCGCCCACACCACGCACCGGAGCTGCGCCGCACGGTCGCGAAGCGAGAAATACCAGTGTCCGTTCCGATGGGCCTTGAAGTCGATGACCTCGCCGCGCACCCACAGCGGTTGGACCGAGCGCTCGATGAGGTTACGCACCGATTGGGCGAGCACCGAGACCGCGACCGCCGTCTCGGTGCTCCCACCCGGCGTCACCGCATCGAAGAGCGACAGGCCGCGAACGACACTGTTCGGGTCCCAGGTCATGCGACCCCGGCAAGCCCGGCGCTGAGTTGCGCAGCACGAACGGTGTTCTTGAGCAGCATGGCGATCGTCATCGGGCCCACGCCTCCAGGGACCGGCGTGATCAACCGGGCCACCTCGCGGGCGCTCGCGAAGTCCACGTCTCCGACGATGATATACCCCTGCTTCGCGCGGGCGTCATCCACACGGTTGATGCCGACGTCGATGACCACGGCGCCCGGCTTGACCATCGCGCCCGTCACGAACTTCGGCCGCCCCGCGGCCGACGATGAGGATGTCGGCCCGCCGCGTATGCCCGGCCAGATCCGCCGTGCGGCTGTGGCAGATGGTGACGGTGGCGTTGGCGCCCGGACGATCCTGCATCATCAGCGACGCCATCGGCTTCCCGACGATCGGGCTGCGGCCGACGATGACGCATTCGGCGCCCTTGGTCTCCACGCCGGACCGCACGAGCAGCTCCTGTACGCCGGCGGGCGTGCAGGGCGCGAACCCATCGGCATCGCCGATTGAGCAGCTTCCCGACATTCACCGGATGGAAGCCATCCACATCCTTCTCGGGAGCACTCGCCGGATCACGGTCTCGGCCGAGATGTGCTTCGGCAACGGCATCTGCACGAGGATACCGTGGATCGAGGGATCGGCATTGAGCTGATCGACATGCCGCAACAGTTCGGCCTCCGGCGTGGTCGCGGGCAGTCGCACGGTGATGCTGTGCATCCCCGCCTCCTCCGACGCCTTCCCCTTCGCGCGCACGTATACCGCGCTCGCCGGGATCATCGCCCACCAGGACGACCGCCAATCCCGGACGCACGCCACGCGCAATGAGGGCGGCCGCGGTCTCTCGCTACGCTCGCCCGGACGGCCCGTGCAATCGTGGCGCCGTCGATCAGATCAGCGGGCAAAATCCACCGCCCGCGTCTCCCGGATCAATACGACCTTGATCTGACCCGGGTATTGCAGCTCGGCTTCGATACGGCGCGCAATCTCGTCCGACAGTGACGCCATGCGGGCGTCATCGACGGTGTCCGGCGTCACCACGACCCGGATCTCGCGCCCCGCCTGAATGGCGAACACCTTCTCCACCCCACGGTAGCTCGCCGCGATCCGCTCCAGGCTCTTCGAGCCGCTTCACATAGGTCTCGAACGCCTCGCGGCGCGCGCCGGGCCGCGATCCCGAGATCGCATCGGCAGCCTGCACCAGCACGGAGACCTCGCTCTCGTGCGGCACATCGTCGTGATGCGCGGCGATGCAATTCACGACCAGCGGACTCTCGCCGTACCGGGTCGCCACCTCGACGCCCAGTTGGACGTGGGTCCCCTCGTGCTCGTGCGTCAGAACCTTGCCCACGTCGTGCAACAGCGCGCCACGTTTGGCCAGCGCCACGTCGAGCCCCAGCTCGGCCGCCATGATGCCCGCCAGCCACGCCACTTCCTTTGAGTGCTGCAGAATGTTCTGGCCGTAGCTGGTCCGCCACCGCATCCGCCCGATCAGCTTCACCAGCTCGGCATGCATCCCGTGCACGCCGGTCTCGTACGCCGCCTGCTCGCCAGTCTCGACGATCGCGACTTCGACCTCGCCGCGGGCCTTGTTGACGACCTCCTCGATGCGCCCCGGATGGATCCGGCCGTCCGCGACCAGTTTCTCGAGCGCCAGCCGCGCCACTTCACGGCGGACGGGATCGAAACAGGACACGACGACGGTATCGGGCGTGTCATCGATGATCACGTCCACGCCAGTCACCAGCTCGAACGCGCGGATGTTCCGGCCCTCGCGGCCGATGATCCGTCCTTTCATTTCATCGTTCGGGAGCGCCACCGCGGACGCGGTCGACTCCGCGGTATGCTCCGCGGCGATACGCTGCACGGCGAGTGCGACGATCTTCTTGGCCTCCCGCTCGGCCGACCGGCGGGCGGTCTCCCGGATCTCCCGCACACGATTGGCGGCATCGGCCTGCGCCGCCTCCTCCATCCGGTTGATCAGCTCCGCCTTGGCGTCGCTCGCCGACAGCCCAGCCAGCTGCTCCAGCCGGCGCTGCTCCTCGGCGTGCATCCGGCTGACATCCTGTTCGCGCTCGTCCAGCCGCTTCTCGATCCGGCTGATCTCGGTGGACTGCCGGGCGGTTTCCTTCTCGCGCTGATCGATGATCTCGAACTTGCGGTCGAGGATCGTGTCGCGCTCCTTGAGGCGCTTCTCTTCGCGCTCGACCTCGGACCGGCGCTCGCGCACCTCTTCGTCCCAGGCTTCGCGGAGCTTCATCAGCTCTTCTTTCCCCGCGAGGATCCCGGATTTTCTGAGGGTGTCTGCCTCGCGCTCGGCTTCGGCAACGACGCGGCGGCTCAGCTCCTCTGCGGACCGCCCGGCGGCAGTCTGACGGCCATGTTCAGCGGCCTGGCCTGCTCGCCGGCCCATGATGAACGCGACCACCCCGGCAATGAGGCCGCACAGCACACAGGCCGCGGCAAGAGCGACCACTGACGACATGCGATCTATACTCCAGCGCGGCACTCGCCGCGACGTTGGTCGTGGTTCTGAGTGGTTCTGAGTGGTTCTGACGAGACCTACACTACCGTGACATCTCCTCGCTTTGCGGGCGGCAGCCAGCGACGGACCTCACTGCCAAGCGACCGCATTGCTCCGGTCAGCTCCTCCGAGGCCTGCTGGGCCTGGAATAGCTGATCCGTAATCTGAAGCGCGGCGAGGATCGCCGCTTTCCGGGTCTCGATCGCGCCGCCGCCGCTCAGTACGCGCCGGATCGCCGCGTCCAGATACTCGGCCACCGCGCGCGTGTGCTCCGGCGTCGAGTCGCTCCGGATCGAGTACTCCTCGCCGACAATCGTGACCCGCACCACCTGCCTCGACTTGTCCGTCATCGTGTGTGCCCGTCTCCTATCGGTCGCCACCCGCGCCGCCAGCCACCGCCGCCGACTGCTCCTGCTGCTGGCGGAGGAACCGGACTCGGTCGAGCATTGATTGAGCATGGTCTGCCGCTGCGCCCAGACGCTCCCGAAGCGCAGCGTTCTCCGCCTCGAGCTCCTCCACGCGAGCAGCGTCGGCGACCGGCGCTTCCCGCGCGCCGAGGGCGCGAAGTTGTGTCTCTGCCTGCAGCGCCCGGCGGCGAAAGCTAGCGAGTTCATCCCCAAGGTGGCGGATGAGCACCTCCAGCTCCCGGAACGCCGCTCGATCATGCCGTTCGTTGTCGGACACCAAGATGAGTCTCCAAGGCGCGCAATAGCTTATCCCGTCGAGCCTCAACCTCTTTCTCACGAAGAGTGCGCTCTGGATGCCGGAACGTCAACCGCCACGTGAGACTGCGAGAGCCGGCCGGCACGTTGTCGCCGTAGAATTGGCTCAGCAGCTCGATCCGCTCGAGGATCGGCTCGTTCGCTTCACGCAACACCGCCTCCACCGCGCCAGCAGACACGGGCGCCGGAACGAGCAGTGTCACGTCCACCCGGACTGCGGGGAATGCCGGCGGCCGCTTGTATCGAGGGACCGCATCCCGCGACGGTGCGCCGCCAATGGCCGCCGCCGGGCATGTCGCCGCGCATCTCGCCGGCATGCCGCCCCGGCGGCGCCACGTCGGCGACGTCCGTGGCCTCGATCAGGATCTCCACCCCATACGCCCGGCTCGCCCAAGGCGGCAGCGTCCAGCACGACGACATCCACGCGCCCGACGTCCACGCCTCCCGCCCGAACGCGCCACAACGTCCCCGGCACACCTCCGGGCTCCAATGCGATGGCCGCACCGGGATACGTCGCCTCGGCCACCGTCTCGGCCAGCGCTTTCGCATCCCATTCATCCCAGGCCGGCGGCGACGGATCGGTGAAATGCGGCGGCCGCCGGGCCCCCATGCACAGGATCCCGATCCGCACGTCCTCGGCCGGCCGCCCGGCACGCAAGGGCTGCGCACGAAACACGGTGCCGATCTCGAACAGCCGGAGGTCGCCCTCCATCCTCGCGAGGTTGAACTCGGCACGGCGTGCGACCGAGCCGAGCAAGTCCGAGCGCAGATACGATTCGTTCTCGGCCAACGGGTTCGACACCCGGATCGATGTTCCGTCAGCATTCGGCTCGGACACGAACGGCATCGGCCGCACTTCGATGAAGCCCATGCCCGCCAGCAACTCGCGTAAGCGCGCCGTCCGCGCCACGAGCGGGTGCTCGGGCACGGTGCTGGTCCGGTAGGCCCGCAACTCCGTGGGGAAGCTGCCGTACCCCTGCAAGCGGGCGACTTCCTCGATGAGATCGATTTCCGCCGCGACATTGGTGCGCCACGCCGGAGCGACGACATCGAGCGCACCGTCGCGCGCCGTCGCCTCGAAACCCACGCTCGCCAGCAGCGCCGCGCATTCCTCCGCTGGCACCGGCACCCCAAGCACCTGCGCGACGCGCTGGGGCCGGAGACGGAGCCGCGGACGTTGTCGCGGGCGCCAGCGGCGCCGCTCCGACGAGCGCGGGGGATCCGCTCACATGTCCTCCGGCAACGGCCGTCATGAGGCCCACCACCGCGGCATAGGTGTCCATTGGCGATGTCGCGGGCACCAGCCGCTCGAAGCGGAACGAGGCGTCGGTGGACACGCCCAGCGAGCGCCGGGTGGCGCGGACGCGGCGTGGATCGAACGACGCGATCTCGAGCAAAATGTCGGTAGTGTCGTTCGAGACTTCGCTCCCCTTCCCTCCAATCACGCCGGCGACACCCTGCGCGTGATCGGCATTGGCGATCACCACCATGCTCGCATCGAGCGTCCGCTCCACGCCATCGAGCGTCGTCAGCCGCTCACCTGCCCGCGCCCGCCGCACATGGATCGCGGGCTCGCGGCCCAGCCGGGCCAGATCGAACGCGTGCATCGGCTGGCCGTACCCGTGCAGCATGTAGTTGGTGACATTGACGACGTTGCTGATGGACCGCACCCCGGCCGCCGCGAGCCGCGCCACGAGCCACGGCGGGCTCGCCCCGACGCGGAGCCCCCGGATGACAACTCCGAGATAAGCCGGACAATCCGTGCTGTCGTCCACCGTGACGCGGACGCCGTCGGTCGTCCCCGTGCGCTCGGTGCGCACTGGCGCCGGAACCACTGGTGCCGCTGCCGCCGAAGGCTCGCCGCCCGGAATCACCGGTACGCGGAGGGGTTTCCGCGTCGCGGCGGCGATTTCACGGGCGACGCCCTGATGCGACAGCAGATCCGGGCGGTTCGGCAGCACGTCGATCACCAGCCGGGTATCGCCGATGGGCATTGCATCGAGCAATGGAGTGCCCGGCGCCGCGGTCGTGGTCGAGCGCGAGAATCCCGTCGTGATCCTCACCGAGTCCCAGCTCGCGCGCGGAGCACAGCATCCCGTTCGAGACCTGGCCGCGGATCTTGCGCCGCTCGATGGTGATGCCGTTGGGCATTGTCGTTCCGACGGGGGCGAATGGGTACAGCACGCCAGCCGTGACGTTGGGAGCGCCACAGACGACGTCGAGCAGATCGGGGCCGCCCGCATCGACGCGCGTCACCCACAGATGATCGCTATCGGGGTGCCGGGCGGCTTCGACGACGCGCCCCACGACCAGCGCCGCCAGGTCGCCCCGGACGGGCTCGATCGCGTCGACGGTCGCGGCACGCGCAGTGATCAGATCGCGCAGCTCGCGCGGCGAGAGCCCGCTGTCGACGAACGCCGACAGCCATTCGGCTGAGGCGTTCATTGGCCGAGGGCGCCCAGGACGCGCACGTCACCATCGTACAGCTCGCGCAGGAACGGGATGTCGTAGCGCTGCTGCGCGATGCGGCCGGGCCCCATGCCGAAGGCCCATCCGGTGTAGCGCTCCGAGTCGAGCCCCGCCGACTCCAGCACCGACGGATGCACCATCCCGCATCCGAGGATCTCGACCCAGCCGAGCATCTTGCACGTGGCACAGCCCGCGCCGTGGCAGATCTGGCACTCCACATCCATCTCGGCTGACGGCTCCGTGAACGGGAAGAAGCTCGGACGGAACCGCGTGCGGGTCGCCCCGAAGAACCGCTGTGCGAAATACGACAGCGTGGCCTTGAGGTCCACGAAACTCACGCCCTCGTCGATCGCGAGCCCCTCGATCTGCGCGAACATTGGCGCGTGCGAGGCGTCGAAGACATCCCGGCGATAGACATTGCCCGGCACCAGCACGCGAATGGGCGGAGTGTAGCGCTGGAGCGTGCGGATCTGCACCGGAGACGTGTGCGTCCGCAGCAGGCCGCCGCCCTCCAGATAGAGCGTGTCGTGCATGTCGAGCGCGGGGTGCTCGGGCGGGAAGTTGAGCGCCGTGAAGTTGTACCACTCGGATTCCGCCTCCGGCCCAAGCGCGATCGTGAAGCCGATCTCGCGGAAGATCTCCGCGATCTCATCGATCACGAGCGTCACCGGATGGCGCGCGCCGTGCCACGTCCGCCGGCCCGGCATCGTGAGATCGATGGCGGGGGCCGACGCCGCCGACGTGGCGCGGATGCGGTCGGCCGCGGCCGTGAGCTGGTCCTGGAGACGTGTCTGCGTCGCGTTGAAGGCCTGGCCGGCTGCCGGCCGATCGGCGCCACTCATCCGGGCGACCGACCCGCTCAGCGGAGACAGCAACCCCGACTTGCGGCCGACGTACGCGGACGCGCAGCGCCTCCAGATCGTCGGCGGTGCGCGCGGCGGCGATCTCGGGGACGGCATCGCGCTCGATCGCCGTCAGCGTATCGAGGAACTCGGCCAGCGAAGAGATGGACTCAGGCATCGGTCATCACGTTCCCAAAACGGAGGCGGCGGCAGCGGCGACCGGAAGGTCGCGCTGCCGCCGCCAGAAACTGCCCACCCGGGATGGTAGAACTCAGGCGGCGGCGAGCGCGTTCCGCGCTTGGTCGGCGAGCATGGTAAACGCCTGCGGATCACGAACCGCAAGATCCGCCAGCAGTTTCCGATCGACCTCGATGCCGGCCTTCTTCAGCCCGTTCATCAGCACGCTGTACGTCATCGCGTTCTGATGCGCCGCGGCATTGATACGCGTGATCCAGAGGCGGCGGAAATCGCGCTTCTTGTTCTTGCGATCGCGGTACGCATACCGCCATCCGCGCTCGACGGTCTCCTTCGCCGCCTTCCACAGCTTCGACCGGCCGCCGTACGCTCCACGGGCGGCCTTCATGATCTGCTTCTTGCGCTTGAGGCGCGCGACGTTCGACTTGACGCGTGGCATCGCTCGCTCCTACGCCTGGATCAGGCGCTTGATGTTCCGGGCTTCCCCAGGCGTCTTGATCGTCGTCGGACGCCGGAGATTCCGCTTCCGCTTCGCGGACTTCTTCGTGAGGATGTGGCTCTTGAACGCCTTCAGGCGGCGCACTTTGCCGCTCGCGGTAATGGAAAACCGCTTCTTGGCCCCTTTGTGGGTCTTCATCTTCGGCATGCTGATATCCGTCCCGTCATGCGACACCGGCATCCGCCAGCGTGCGCCGTAGTTGGTTCGATTGGAGATGGCCGGTACAGCCAATCCCGGTGGTACGAGGTGATACGTACGGACTGCTCGGGCGCTAACGGGGCGTGAGGATCATAATCATCGACTTCCCTTCCAGCTTCGCCGGACTCTCGATTTTCGCCACGTCGGCGAGCGTCGCCGCGACCCGGTCCACCACTTCACGACCGAGCTCCGGATGCGCGATCTGCCTGCCCCGGAACATCATCGTGACCTTGACCTTGTTCCCGTCCGCGAGAAACTCGCGCGCATGCCGCGTCTTCGTGTCGAAGTCGTGGTCCTCGATCCCCGGCCGGTATTTCACTTCCTTCAGGTGGATGACGTGCTGCTTCTTCTTGGCTTGCCGCGCCATCTTCGCCTGCTCGAACTTGAACTTCCCGTAGTCCATGATGCGGACCACCGGAGGGCGCGCCATCGGTGCGACTTCGACCAGATCCAACCCCTGGTCCACCGCCGCGGCCAATGCGGCTTCGACATCCATGATCCCCATCTGACTCCCGTCAGCAGCGATCACCCGCAAAGGACTGATGCGGATCTGCCTGTTGACGCGCACTCGCTTCGTCGTGTCCTGGATAGCGCCTGCCTCCCGCTGAATGAACACCCCGTACACGCCCCGCCAGTACAAACAAAAGAGCGCGGACCCAAACGGAGCCCGCGCTTGCGACAGGAACCCGATGGGGCTCCGCTCGCATTCGACGTGAACTCCTGCAGCACACCACTCGCCGTACGGCCTGCGAATGTACGACGGGGCGGCCAGAGGGTGAGCCCCACCTGGGGCTACTTAGCGTGTTGTCTCACGGCAACTTATGACCCTTGCGAGGGTCCGTCAAGTTGAAGAGGTTATAGGCCCCCCGCCCTCAGGATCGGTGGATCGTGATCAGCCTGATTTACCGGGCGGCGGGTCACTGACCGCACCGTAGGTCTTGCCGTCGTGCGTCAGCCTGGCCCACGCAACGGCCGGGTCATGACCGAAGAAGAGCGTCCACTCCTCCGCTAAGGCGCGCGCCAGCACCCGGCGCTTGGTCTCCAGGGTCACCAGCGGCTCGACGTCGTAGCCCATGATCCACGGCAGCGGCAAATGGGCGACCGTCGGCACGAGGTCACCGAGGACCAGCGCCTTCGCCCCGCTGCTCTCCAGCAACACGCTCTGGTGGAACGGCGTGTGGCCCGGCGTCGGCAGTACGGTGACCCCCGGCACGATCTCGCGCTCCCCATCCACCAGATCGAACCGCCCCGCCTCGAATACCGGCACGAAGTTGCGGGCGAAATAACTCGCCGCCGTCCGCTCGTTGGTGTGGCTCGCGTAGTGGTATTCCCCACCCTGCACCACGTACCGCGCCCGCGGAAACGACAGCCGGATGTCTCCCCGCTCGTCCCGATACGTATTGCCACCCGCGTGATCGAAATGGAGGTGCGTGTCGATCACGATCGCGATGTCGTCGGGAGTGTACCCCGCCGCGCGCAGCCCGTCCTCGAGCGCGGTCCGGCCGTTCGCGCCCTCGTTCTCGATCCCGTAGATGTCCTGGAACTTGCGGTCTTCCTTGTTGCCCGAACCCGTCTCGATCAGGATCAGCCCCGCATCATGCTCGATCACGAGACACCGCATCCCGAGCGAGATCCGGTTCCGGGGATCGGCCGGCATGCGCCGCTCCCACAACACCTTGGGCACCACGCCGAACATCGCCCCGCCATCCAGGTGCTGGGCGCCCGATTGAATGACGTGCACCGTCCACCCGCCGAATTGCCGGCGCTCATGCAGCGGTCCCGGTAGCGTCATGCGCCCAGCTCCCACAGCCCGCCACTCGGCAACGCCGATGGACGTGCACGCCGCGGCTTGCGCGCCGACAGGAGCCGCCGGAGATCGGCCCAGGTGTCGAGCCCCAGCGTGCCGATCTCGTCGAGCATCCGGATGAGACACTGTGCCGTCGCCTTCGCGTCCCCCATCGCGCGGTGCCGCGCGCCGAACGTGACTCCATAATGGTGCGCGACGTGATCGAGCGACCGCCGCCGCAAATGCGGCAGGAGCCGCCGCGCCAGCCGTACCGTGCACAACATCCGCGCATCAGGCAGTTCCCCGGCCCGCCCGTTCGACTTCCGCTTTGACGAACCGCCGGTCGAACGCGGCATTGTGCCCGACGAACACGTGATCGCGCAGCAGATCGAGCACCACCGGACAGACCTCGCGAAAAAGGGGCTTGTCCTGCACCATGGCAGGCGTGATGTGGGTGAGCCGCGTGACGAATATCGGAATCGGCCGCTGCGGATTCACGAGCGTATCGTACGTCTCGGCGATGCGGCCGTCCCGCACCACGACGGCCGCGATCTCGGTCACGCGATCGCCATACCACGGCGATCCGCCCGTCGTCTCGACATCCACGACCACCCACGACAAGGACGCCAACCGGACGGACGGGACGTCACGATCGGCGCGGGCCCTCCGCCGGGGCAGCACCATGCCCGGCGGGAACCTCGGTGGTCAACTCCACGGCTCGTCCCGCGTAACCGGACACGACATGCACCGGGGTCCGCCGCCACCCCGTACCAACTCGCTGCCCTCGATCGTGATCACCGCCCGGTCACCCTCACCGATCAGCGCCGCTCCGCTGAGAAAGTCCGCGGCGGCCACGATGCGATACCCCAGGCGCTCCATCTCGCGGAGCGTGGCCGAATTCCTCGCATAGGACACAATGAGCCCCGGACGCAGTGCCAGGCAGTTGCACCCGGACGCCCACTGCTCCCGGTCCTGTACCACGCGACGCGACCCGCCGCACAACACTGCTTCCATCGGGATACCACATGCCGACAACGCACCGAAGATATTCGGCATCTGCTCGAGCGCCGTACGCCCCTTGCGCCAGAGCAGAATAGGAAGCCGCTCGGGCCCGATGAAATGCGGCGGATACACCACACACAGCTCGCGATCGAAATGACAGAAGATCATGTCCAGGTGAATCGCCGTCTGCTCTGCGGGCATCACGACCACGATCACGTTCTCGATCGCCGTATGCCCGAACAGCAGCCCCACCAGCGAATCGATCGCCGCGGGGCTCGACCGCTCGCTGAAGCCGATCGCCACGGTGTCGCGCCGCAGCGGGTGAACGTCCCCGCCCTCCAGCGTGTAGTCGTGCCGCCGCTCGGACGACCCGTCATACAACACGCCGCAGTTGGCCAGCGCGGGATGGTGGGAGAAGAGGATCTTCATGATCAGCTCCTCGGTCCACCGCGCCCCGTACCGCATCGCGCCCACCATCACGTGATCATTGATGGCCATCGCGGCGTCACGCGTGAAGAACAGGTTCGGCATCGGCGGCAGCGCGTACCCGCGCTCGTTGAGGGCCGCGGCGAGCGGGCCCGGCTGCTCCTCCCGCCCCTCAATCAATGTCCGAACCAGTGTCTCCGGGGCCAGATCGGCCAGTTCCCGCGCCAGTGGCGCGGACGGGACCACGTTGGTTGTCTCGTGGATCAGCAGATCGCGGACCGCAGGCGTCGCCGCCACGTCGGCCAGCAGGTCACGGACCTGATACACAGTCGCGAACCGCTCCAGGATCGCCACGAACCGCCGGTGCTCCCGCTGCGCGGTGTCGGAGTCGATGATGTCGTCGTACAGGAAGTGCTCGCGCGTCCGCGGCGTCACGGCGAGCAACTCCGGGCCCGGGGCGTGTACCAATACGGACCGCAGGCGGCCGATCTCGCTACTGACGTGGACTGGCACGCTGAAAACTAATTAAATCTCCGGCGTGACACCTCCCGCTAAACGGATCGCACAGCCGACGGTCAGGCGCCTCTCACTCTACCTCCGGTTTCTCGAGGAGGCGCACGAGCGCGGTCTCTCCACGGTCTCCAGCCAGGAGCTGGCGCGCCTCGGCGGCACGTCGTCCGCACAGGTCCGCAAAGACCTGTCGGTGTTCGGATCGTTCGGCAAACGCGGACTCGGGTATACCGTCGCGGAGCTGATCACGGCGCTCCGCACGATCCTCGGCCTGGGACGCGAATGGCGCGTCGTGATCGTCGGGGCCGGCAAGATCGGGAGCGCCCTGGCACAATACGCCGGGTTTCGCCAGCGCGGCTTCAGCGTCGTCGCCGTCTACGACAACGACGCCGCGAAGATCGGCGGCCGGTGGGGCGGACACACGGTGCGCGATGTCGCCCGCCTCGAAGCCGATACCCCGCGCGCGCGGCCCGACATCGCGGTGCTGGCGGTCCCAGCCGAGCGCGCCCAGGACACGGTGGATCGCATTGTGCGCGCGGGGATTGGCGGCATTCTCAGTTTCGCCCCCGTGCAACTGCACGTCCCCGCCGGCGTGACGCTCCAAACTGTCAACATGGCCGCCGAACTCGAAATCCTCTCCTACGCGCTCGCCAACCGCGAGCCGGACACCCGCCAGCCGGGATAGCCCCGCCAGGCGGCGCGGTCAGGCGGCGCGGTCAGGCGGCGCGGTCAGGCGGCGCGGTCAGGCGCCCAGGATTCTCCACAGCGTCGCGAACTCCGAAGGACCGAGCACCTCTGGCCGCACGTCGGGCAGCACCCCCGCCGCCGCCAGCGCCCGCTCCGCCGCATCGGGTGTGATCCCACGCATCGTCCGTAACACACGCCGCATCTGCTTACGGCGCATCCCGAACGCCGCGATCACGAATTCCGAGAAGCTCCGCTGCTCCGCGTCGCTGATCACCGGGTCTGGCCTCGGTTCTACACGGATGAGCGCCGACGCCACCTTGGGGGCCGGCGTGAAGGCTCCGGGCGGCACGCCACGCACCAGCGTCGCCGTCGCCAGCGCCTGCACGTTGGCCGACAGCGCGCCATAGGCCTCTGACCCCGGAGCCGCGATCACCCGATCCGCGACTTCGCGCTGCACGAGGAAAACCGCGCGCCGCGCGCGTGGCGCGCGGAGCGCATGGAACAGGATCGGTGTGGTGATGTAGTACGGGACGTTGCCAGCGACGAGAAAGTCGTCCCTGCCCGCGAACTCGCTGAGCGGCGCATCGAGCACATCCCGGTTGTGCACGGTCACCCGGGGATCATCGGCGTACGTGGCCCGAAGCCGCTCCGCGAGCGCGGTGTCCAGCTCGACCGCCGCAACCCGCCCGGCGCGCGCCGCGAGGAGCGCGGTGAGCGCGCCCCGCCCGGGCCCGATCTCCACGACGGTGTCCGTGCTCCCCGGCGCGAGCGCGTCGGTGATGTCACCCAGGATCTGCGGATCGTTCAGGAAATGCTGGCCGAGCCGCTTTCGCGGACGCGGCCACGACTCGTCCGGGCGGCGGCGCACCTGGCGCGGCACCGGCGTCCCGTTCAGCTCCGCAACACGACCAGCGTCAGATCGTCGCGGGGCGGCACATCTCCCATGTGTTGGCTCAGCATGGCGAAGACTCGCTCCACGATCTCCGTGGTCGGTTGCGCACGGTGGGCGGTGACGGTGTCGAGCACCGCCTGCTCGCCGAGCCGGGTTCCGGCGCGGTTCCGGGCGTCGCTGATGCCGTCGGTGAATAGCAGGAGCAGGTCTCGATTCGACCACGGCCGGGACGAGCCGTGCGGCGCGCTCGTGACCATCCCGAGGGGGGGATCGAGCGCGGGCAGCCGCTGGAGCTCCCCGCCCGCGCCGATCACGAACGCGTGGGGATGCCCCGTATTAGCGTAGCGCAACTCCCCGGCGCGGCGGTCCACCACGCCGTAGAACGCCGAGATGAACATTTCGGTCGTCGCCAGCTCATCGCGCAACGATCCCTGTAATGCGGCCAGCGTCTCGGCCGGATCCATCGTGGACTGCGCGTGAATCGCGGACGCACTCATGGCGAGCGCCATGATCAGCGCCGCCTGATACCCGTGACTCGACACGTCGCCGATCATCGCCCCCGTGGCGCTCGGCGAGAGGCGGAAGAGGTTATAGAAATCTCCTCCGACGCTGTCCGCGGGAATGACGCGCGCCGACACATCCGCGTCGGGGGAGACGACCGCTCCCGTCGGCAGCAGTTTCATCTGCAGATCGTGCGCGAGTTGCATTTCCTGCACGAGCCGCTGCTGCGCGAGCGACGCCCGCACCAGCCGCGTGTTCTGAATGGCCGTGCCGATCTGCGTCGCGATCGCGGCCACCAGCTTTTGGTCCCCCGCGCTAAATGGCTGGCCCGAGCGCCGGTCGGAGAGATTGACCACGCCCAGTGGCTCACCGCCCTCCGGCGACGTCCACATGATCGGCACCGAGAGCATCGCCCCGCTCCGGTACAACGCCTCCGCGGCACACTCCATCTCGTTACGATCCACGATCGTCGCGCGACGCCCCCGGAACACTTTCGCGGACACGCTGCAGGGATCGTCAACGGCGATGGGCGGCGCATTGTCGGGCCGAATCCCGAGTGCCGCCACGACCTGCAGCGTATCCGTGACGCGGTCATGGACCAGGATCGACGCCTTCCGTGCCCCCACCGTCTCCGAGATCTCTCTCAGGATGGTCGCGGCCGCCTCTTCGAGGCGCACCGTGCGGCCGAGGATCTCACTGATGGTGTAGAGCAGGTTGATCTCTTCATAGCGCTCCGCCAGCTCGGTCGCCGCATGCTCGACCTCGAGCGCGTTCTGCAGCATTCTGCGAGACCACCGGCGAGAGGAACCGATAGAGATTCGCCAGCGGCAGGCCCCCGGATGGCTCGGGCCCGATGACCACCCACGCGCGCTTCGCGGGAGGGACTCGGGCGATCATCTGCCGCCCGGCGGGTCCACCGCTCACGTGTGGCTCGGGCCCGAGCGGCAGGGTGTCGGCCGCTGGCGCCAGCGGCGGCGGCTCGGCCGGTGCGGCACCCAAAAGCGTCAACGGCTGCGCGGCATCTCGCTGCACCCAGACGGCGGCCGGGCATTGTGTGGCATCGAAGAACGCGGCGAGCACACCCGTGAGCGCCTGCTCCCTCACGGCTCGCTGCCCCGTGTGGTCACGAGCCGTCCACGGCCGGCGGGCGCTTGATGGTGAGGCGGACGACGTTGCGGGCGAGGCCGTGCGCCTCCGTGTACCGCTCGACCCGGTCCGTGAGCCGACGCATGAGGAACAGGCCTCGCCCGTCTTCACGCACGACGTTGGCGGGCGTCGTCGGGTCCTGCGTGCAGGCGTCGAGATCGAACCCGCGTCCCTCATCCGTGATCTCGATGACCAGCCCGGCCGGCTCGACGATGACGCGAATGCGCACCCGTTTGGCCGGATCCTCCTTGTTCCCGCGCAGCATTGCGTTGGACAACGCCTCGCTCAACGCCACCGGTACATTGAGCGAACAGATCTCGGCAGGAAACTCGAGCTCGCGCGCCTGGCGGCAGACCAGTTGTACGATCCGCCCGATCAGCCGGACATCCGTCGGCACCTCGAGCTGGAGCGCCAGGCGGACCGAGTCCGGACCGGCTGGATCACCCATCCCGCCCGAGGCGGACGGCCAGCGCTCCCGCACTGGCGGCACGGAATCAGAAGCTCTCGAGCCCGCGATCGCGGTTGTCGGCGATCTGGAAGAGCGTGTCGAGCTTCGTCAGCTCGAACAACGTCTTGAGATCGTCGTTCAGATCGGCGAGCCGCAGCTCACCCGCCTGCTCACGGATCTTCTTGGACAGCGAGACCAGGACGCCCAGACCGGAGCTGTCGATGTACCCCGTGCGGGCGAAGTCGATCAGGAATTTGCGTTCCCCTTTTTCCAGCTCGTCGAGCACCTTCTGCTTCAGCTCCTGCCGATTGCCAACGATCAGTTGTCCGTCGACGTCCACCACCACCACGTTCCCGTGCTTCGTCATGGTAAAGCTCATCGAACAGATCTCCCCGGCGTTAAGTGGGCGATGCCGCCAATAAAGCGGTCACCGCCGCAGCATTGATGATGTCATCTGGACCGGCACCACGCGAGAGATCCGCACAGGGACACGCGAGCCCCTGGAGAATCGGACCGATCGCCACGGCGCCGCCGAGACGCTCGACCAGCTTGTACGCAATGTTGCCCGCATCGAGAGATGGAAACACGAGCACGTTGGCCTGCCCGGCCACCGCGCCCGACGATCCTTTCCGCGCGGCGACCGCGGCGACGATCGCCGCGTCACCCTGCAATTCCCCGTCCATCAGCACCTCCGGCGCCCGTTCGCGCGCCAGCGCCAGCGCCTCCCGGACCCGAGCGACCGGCGGCGCGTCCAGGCCACCGCTCCCCAGGGTGCTATATGAGAGAAACGCAACCCGCGCGACATTGCCCACCACGCGCGTCCGGTCCCGCGCCGCCGCGATCGCGATGTCCGCGAGTTGGCTCGGCGTCGGCTCCGGTACCACCGCGCAGTCCGTGAACGTAAACACTTCGGCTCCCCTTCCGGACCCCGGCCGCGCCACGATCATGTAGAAGGCGCTGGATACGAGGCGAACCCCGGGGGCCTTCCCCACCACCTTGAGTGCCGTCCGCAGCACGGCGGCCGTCGTATGCGCCGCGCCGGCCACGCACGCGTCCGCGCCACCCGAGCGGACCAGTTCCATGGCGGTCACCAGCGCACCACGCGCGTCCGCCTCGATCACGCTCAGCCCCAGCGACGCCGCCATCTCGCGGACCGGAGCGTGCGATTCCGGGTGGTCCGAATCGAGGATCAGGACCGGAATGACGATGCCGCCCGCGACCATCCCGCGGACCGCGTCGAGAGTCCGGGCATCCGCCGTCTCCGGCAACGCAACCCGTTTGCGGTTGCTCGCCGCCCGGGCGCGGATCCGTGCGACTACACCACCAACCCCCACCGTCACGCCGTCCGGAATTTGGCGCGCAACGCCTCAGCGACCACCGGGTGTACCAGCCCGCTCAGATCGCCACCGAAACGAGCCACCTCGCGCACGATGCTCGAGCTGATGTACGTCGTGTCGAGCGAAGGGCTCATGAACACCGTCTCGAGGCTCCCGGACAAGTGGCGATTCATCAACGCCATCTGGAACTCATACTCAAAGTCGCTGACCGCGCGCAGCCCGCGGATGATGAGCTTGGCCCCGGCATCCGCCGCGAAATCCACCAGCAGGCCCGTGAAGGACTGGACCTCGATGCGGGACTCGTCTGGCGCCGTTGCGCGAATCAGCGCCATTCGCTCGTCCACGCTGAACAACGGCTGCTTCGTCGAGTTGATCGCAACCGCCACGACCAGCCGGTCCACGAACTCGAGGCTGCGGTGCATGACGTCCTCGTGCCCCCTGGTGATCGGGTCGAAACTGCCCGCGTACACCGCGATCCGCGTCTTGGGCGCCTGCGTGCTCATGATATGATCTCCCGGTCACTGGGCTGCACGCCGGCGACCGGCGGGCCAGCGCGATAAATGGTGACGGCGGTGGACCCATACCGGCGCGTCGAGCCGCCAGCCGGCATCGGATCCGTGGCGGCGTGCTCCACGCCAAGGATGGCCGCGAAGGGCACCGTGATCCAGTGCGCCGCGACCGCCGCCGCCAACCCGTCGCCGTACGGCGGGTCGGCGAATGCCACGTCGTATGAGCCAGCCTCGAGCCGCGCCAGGAAGCGGAGCGCGTCATCACCCACCACGCTGGCCCGGTCCCCCGCCTCCAGCGTCGTGATGTTCGCCTGAAGCGCACGAAGGCTCGGCGCGGCATTCTCCACGAAGTGCGCGTGCTGCGCTCCCCGCGACAGCGCCTCCAGTCCGAGCGCGCCCGATCCCGCGAACAGGTCCAGTACGCGCGCGTTGGGCAGCCACGGATGCACGATGCTCATCCACGCCTCGCGGACACGGTCCGCCGTGGGCCGCACGAGACGGCCCGCCGGGACCCCGATCGTCCGTCCGCGCCAGAGGCCTGCCACGATGCGCATTGCCCGCCGATCTCCAGTGACCCGCTCACACGCGGAAATCAGTGACTTTGGCCTGCACACGCTGCTCGCCCTGCCACTCATCGCGCTCGACACGGAAGACCACATTGACCGGCCCTCCCGCATCCAGCTCCGGCAGCCGGTGCGCGGCACCCCACGCGACGGCATCCAGCGGGCCTCCCGCACGCCCGAGCCGCATTTTGAGACCGTCGTGCGAGAGCGCCCGCGGTGGCGACGACAAGTGCACGCCGCGCGCGAGCAGTGACGGCGACGGATTGCCTGGCCCGAACGGCTCGAAATGACGGAGCAATCCCTCCAGCTCGGACGTCACGTCGTCGATCGAGACCTCGAGATCGACCCGGACCTCGGAGACCAGATCGTCCGCGCACAGCCGGCCGCGCGCAACGGCGTTGAACCGGCTTGCGAACTCCTGCACTCGCTCGCGTGCCACGGTCACACCGGCCGCCGCGCGGTGACCGCCATACCGCAGGAGCACGTCCCGGCACTCAGTCAATCCGCCATGCAGATCGAACGCCGAGATCGATCGGCCCGACCCGCGGCCCTCGGCTCCCGATAGCGCCACCATCACGACCGGACGGGCGATCTCTTCGACGAGCCTCGACGCGACAATGCCGATCACCCCCGGATGCCACCCTTCCTCGGCCAGCACGACGCCGTACGTCGTGTCGAGATCCAGCCGGCCGACCAGGTCGCGCGCATGCGCGAGGATGCCGCGATCGAGATCCTGCCGCTGGCGGTTCAACTCCTCGAGATCACGCGCGATCCGGCCCGCGTCGGCCTCGCTCGCCGTGGTCAGCAGCTCGACGCCACGCATTGCGTCGCCGATCCGCCCGACGGCGTTGAGCCGCGGCGCCAGAATGAACCCGGCACGACCTGCCGTGATCGTCTTGCCCGCCAACCCCGACGCCTGCACCATTGCGCGAAGGCCCGGGTTCGACGATTCCGCGAGCAGTCGCAGCCCATATCGGACGAACACCCGATTCTCGCCCCGCAGCGGCGCCACATTGGCGACCGTCGCCAGCGCCACGAGATCGAGGAGCCGAAAGACCGAGCCTTCGCTCCCACCCAGACGCCGGGTGACCTCGAGCGCCAGTTTGAACACCACGCCCGCGGCGGCCAGATCCTTGTCCGGGTAGGTGCAATCGGGCTGACGGGGATTGAGCACCGCCAGACACTCGGGGACCGGCCCGCTCGGCAAATGGTGGTCGCTGATGATGACGTCGATGCCGGCCGCCGCCAGCGCCCGCACGGCGGCATGTGCCGTCGTTCCACAGTCGGCGGTCACCACCACCCCGGCGCCGGCGGCGATCGCCGCGCGCACGCCCGCGTCGGAGAGATCGTACCCATCCTCGAGCCGCCGTGGCACGAACGGCACGACCCGGGCGCCGAGTGCGCGGAACGCCCGTGTCAGAAGCGCAGTGGACGTCATGCCGTCGACATCGTAGTCCCCGTGGACGAAGATCACTTCGCCACGCCCAATCGCCTGCACGATGCGCGTCGCCGCCACATTGAGGCCGCGCATGAGACCAGGATCGTGCAGTTGATTGAATCGCGGCCGCAGGAACCGAATGGCCGCTGCGGGCTCGGTGTATCCCCGGGCGTGCAGCAGGCGGCACACCGCAACCGGCAAATGCAGCGTCCCGGCGAGTGCCGCGACGGCGACGTCGTCAGCAGCCGCCGGCAGGATCCAGCGGCGGGGCGCCCTCCGCCGCGGCGGGCGGCCTGATCGGCGGCCGGCTGATCGGCGGCCGGCGATCGGCGGCCGGCGATCGGCGGCCGGCTGATCGGCGGCCGGCTGATCGGCGGCCGGCTCCGGCGATGTCACGCGCTCACGTGCCCGCGTACATCAGCACGCCGCAGGTCTCGCAGACTTCGATCGTGCCTTTGGCCGCCATGACGTTCCGGCGCTGCATTGGCACGCTGGTGTCACAATGCCCGCATGACGGCCCCCGCAACGGGAAGATCGCGCCGTCACGGCGGACCGTCCGAATGCGGTCGTATTTCTGCAGCAGCACGCGATCGACCTTCGATGCCGACCCCGCGCGCGTGGTGCGGCGGGACGCGAGCTGCCCGTCCACCTCCGCCCGCGCCTCCCCGATCGTCGCCCGCTCGGTCGCGTGCTGGGCTTCGAGTTCCACCAGCGCACGCTCCTGCGCCTCGACGGTCCCGCGCAGCTCGGCCAGGCGCCGCCCGATTCCTTGCAGCGCTCCCTCTTCCTCGGCGAGGATCCGCCGCGCCTGTTCGACTTGTAGCATGCCGGCCGTGGCCTCTTTCATCCGGCGCACGGAGTCGAGTTGCGCGATGTTCCGCTCGTGCAACTGCTTGTGCTGGACGATGCGCGTCTGCAGCTCGCGATGCGCCCCCTCTTCCGTTTCGACGGCGCGACGGGCGCGGTCGAGCGCCTCAACTGCTGACGCGTGCGCAAGATCCATCTCCCGCAGACGCGGCTCCAGCGCGGCCAACCGCGCCTCCATTTCGCCGATCGCCTGGTCCTCGACCTGCAGCGCCAGCAACGACTCGACATCCGAATGCACCGTCAACCTCCCCTCGCCGTGCGCGGCGATCTCCGAAATGTTTTGTACTCCCGGCCGTTCAGCTTCCGCCGGTGCTCCGAGTTCTCGATCTTCTCCCGCATCAGCTTCACCTTCTCCTCCGGCGTCGCCAATTCCATCAACCGATCGATCTCCTCGGATCGCTCGGACAACTCCCGCACCTGCAACATTGCGATGCTGGCCTCGATTTCCGCCCCCGGGTCCGCGCCCGTCGGCCCCTCAGCCGTCAACGCCTCCGCCAACGCGACCGCATCAGGCTCCAGTTCAGCCGCCATCTCGGGCATGGTCACATCCGGCCCCAGCTCGGAGAGCACCGCGAATATCGCACGCAGGTGCGGATCGCGGATCTGGTCCGCCGTGACACGGTCCCCCACACGCTCGCGCTCCGCTCTCGCGAGCAGCAACCAGCGGACCAGCTCTCGCTCGGCAGCAAACGGCGCGTCAGCCGGGCGCCCACGATGGCCCGGCGCATTCCGGCGCGGCGCCCCAGGCGGCCGCCGGGGCGGCGGGACAGGACCCGGGTCCGGGACACCACTCGCCGTCGCCGCCGCATCCCCCGCCTCCCGCCACAGCAGCGCCCGGGGCACACCAGCGACCTCGCTCGCCCGTGTCACGTACATGTCCCGCAGAATCGGATCCGCCGTCGCCCGGATCGTCGGCAGCAACCGGTCGATGGCCTGCCGCTTCCGCGCCAGATCCGAAAACCACCCGCTCCGCTCCAGCAGTTGCACCTTGCGCTCGAACACGTCGAGCGCGCTCCGCAGATGCCCCTTGAGCTGGTCGGCGCCGTACGACCCCACGAACGTATCCGGGTCCTCCCCCTCGGGGAGTGTCACCACGCGGACCGAGACACCGCGGCGCAGCAACTCGTCACCGGACTTGAAGGTCGCCCGCAGTCCCGCCCGGTCGCTGTCGTAAATCAGATACGCCACCTTGGTGTAACGCGCGACCAGCTCCGCCTGTTCAGACGTCAGCGCAGTCCCCAGCGGTGCCACGACGGATTCGATACCCGCCGCCAGCAGGCGGACCACGTCGAAATAACCCTCGACCAGGATCACTCGCTCGTCGCGCCGGATGGCGAACTTCGACCAGTTGAGACCGTAGAGCAGCCGCCGCTTGGCAAAGATGGACGATTCCGGTGAGTTCACGTACTTGACGTCGCCAGGCCCGATCAGCCGGCCGCCGAATCCCACGGTGTGGCCGACGGAATCGAAGATCGGGAAGATCAGGCGGCCTCGAAAGCGCGGCCGTGGCTCCCGGCCCTCCTCCGGCTGCGTCAGGACGCCCGCCGCGATCTGCCGGGCATCGTCGAAACCCATGGTCTGCAGGTGACTCCGCATGAATCCGATGGCGGGAGGCGCGTACCCGATGCCGAATCGGTCGGCCGTCGGCCGATCGATCCCTCGCGACGCCAGATAGTCGCGCGCCGGCTGCCCGCCCTCGTCATCCCAAAGCATCCGCCGGAAGTATTCCGCCGCCGTCGCCGTGACTTCCCACAACGGCTCTCGCGGATCCGGCCCAGAGCGTTGCGACTCGACCTCTCGGATCTCGATCCCCGACTTGCTGGCCACCAGTCGAACCGCGCCCGGCCAATCGAGCCCCAGCCGCTTCGTCAGGAACGTGAACACATCCCCGCCTTCCTTGCACACGAAGCAGTAGTACATGTGCTTTTTCGGCGAAACCGAAAAGTTCGGGTGCGTGCCCTGATGAAATGGGCACGGCCCCCGATAATCGGTACCCATCCGCTTGAGCGTCACGTGCTCGCCGATGATCTGCACGATGTCCGCTTCCTCACGGACCCGCTCTACCACATTGTCAGGAATCACGCGAACCCCACGATGGTGACGCCGGCACCACCCTCGTTCCACGCCCCCAGCCGCACACTGGCCACCCGCGTGTCCTTGCGCAGCATTTCCGCGACCCGCTCCCGGAGCGCCCCCGTGCCCTTCCCGTGAATGATGCGCAGCTCGGCCAGGTCGCTTAGCACCGCGGCATCGACCGCGTGCATCACGACATCGTCGACGTCCGCGACCCGCATCCCCCGGACGTCGATCTCGCGCGCCGCATTTGGCTCGGAGAACTCCGCCGCCACTGCGATCGGCTCCGGCGGTGCGCGCCGCGATGACGGACGAACCGAATCGACGGGCACGCGCATCTTCACCGCGCCGACGGCGACGACGGCGTCGCCGTCGCGCATGTCGAGCAGCCGCCCGGTCCGCCCTCCGAATGCCGGCATTTCCACGGCATCGCCAATCCGCAGTGTCCCCCGCCCCGGTGCCGCCGGCGCGGCAGGTACCGCAACCTCAGTGTCCGTCTCGTCGATCGCCGCGAGCGCCTCGCCCTGCTCGGCGACCAGCTCCTCCACGCGCTGCCGGGCACGCCGGGCGTGCTCGGACCCTTCCGCCGCCGCCGCGGCGGCCGTCGCCTCTCGCAACTCGCGTACGGTCTGCTCGATCTGGGCCCGCGCATGCAGCAAGTACCGGCGAGCCTCGTGACGCGAGCGCCGCTCGAACTCGCGATCGCGCTCCCGAAGATCGCGTTCGCGCGCTTCCAGCCGCTCGGTACGATACGCCACGTCAGTGGTGGCGTCGGCCGCCACGCGCTCGCGCTCGGCCAGCTCGGCGTCCCGCCGCTCGAGATCCGCCAGCAACGCGTCCGCATCGCGCTGCACCTGCGGCACGCGCGCTTCCGCCCGCGCCAACACCGTCTCGGGAAGCCGTAGCCGCCGGGCGATGCTGAGTCCGTAGGAGCGGCCCGGCACACCCTTGATCAGCCGATAAGTCGGCGCCAGTTGGACCGCGTCGAACTGGAGTGATGCGTTGACGACACCCGGCACTTCGGTGGCCAGCTCCTTGAGCGCGCCCAGGTGCGTCGTGGCCAGCGTAAGCGCGCCCCGGGCCGTGAGGTCTTCGAGCACCGCACCCCCGAGTGCTGCTCCCTCGAGCGGATCCGTCCCCGAGCCCAACTCATTGATCAGCACCAGTGAGGCGGGCGTCGCGCCCGCCAGGATATCGCCGAGGTTCTTGACGTGGGCGCTGAAGGTGGAGAGGCTGGCCTGGATCGATTGCTCGTCACCGACGTCGGCGAACACATCATTGAAGATAGCGAGCCGGCTCGCCGGACCCACGGCTGCCGGCACGCCACACTGGACCACCACGGAGCAGAGCGCGACCGACTTCAACAGCACGGTCTTGCCGCCCGTGTTCGGTCCCGAGACCAGCAGCGTGCGCTCATTCGCATCCATCGTGAGGTCGAACGGGATCACGGTCTGCCCCTGCGCGATCAACAACGGGTGCCGGCCGTCGTGAATCACGAATCCATCCGCCGGCGCACCCGAGTTCCACGGGATGACATTCCCAAATCGTCCGCATAGCGCGCCCGCGCGTACACCGTATCGAAATCGACCAGCGCGGTATGGCCCGCGACCAGCCCCTCGTGAATCGGTCGCAGCGCATCCGTCAATGCACGCAGAATCCGGTCGGTTTCGCGCCGTTCCTCCGCTTCCAGCTCGCGGATCCGGTTCCCCGCTTCGACCGCCGCGGGCGGCTCGACGAACAGGGTCGCCCCCGTGGCCGACGTGTCCTGCACGATGCCAGCGATGGCCCGCCTCGCCTCACGGCGGATCGGGATCACGTACCGGCCATTGCGGACGGTCACCGACATGTCCGAGACCTGCTGGTGCGCCTCCAGCCCGCCCATGATCCGTTCGAGCAGCGCGATGAGATCACCCTCGGCGCTTCGCAGCTCGCGCCGCAGCCGGCGCAGGAGTGGCGAGGCCTGATCGCGCACCTCGCCCTCGTCGCCGATCGCGTGCTCGATCTCGGTCTCGCGCTCGCGGGCGTCCGGCATTGCATCAGCGATCCCGGCCAGCATGGCTCGTGCGACCGCCGGACGTCGCGGATCGCGCAGCAGGTCCCGCGTCCGCCGGGCGGAGGCCAGCAGCACCGCGGCGCCGCGCAGCTCGATGCCGGTCCACATCGTGCCCTCGACTCGCAGCCGGTCCAGCGCGGGCATGATGTCGGGGATCTGTCCGGACTCCCACGCCGGCTCGGATGCGACCAGCGATCGCATTGCCTCGACTCGCGACAACTCGCGCTCGATGCGCGGACGGTCCGTCGTAGGCTCCAGCTTGCGCACTGCCGCCGCGCCAAGGGCCGAGGCTGCGCGGTCTGCGACCAACCCGAGCACCCGTGAAAGCTCCAGGACCGCGAGTGCGTGCGCGTTCATGGCCGCGGGGCGCGCACCATCACTTTTGTGCGCTGAGCTCCTCGCGCGCAATCGCGCTCACTGTACCGCCGTCGGTCTGGCCTTTGAACTGGGGGAGCACTTTGCCCATCACCCCACCGATGTTGGTGGCGCCGCCGGCAATCGCCGCACGAACCGCGGCCCGTATCGTCTCCGGATCGATGGCGGCGGGCAAATACTTCTCGAGCGCCGCGACTTCACGGCGCTCCTTGTCGGCCAGATCGGTCCGGGCTCCGCGATCGAATGCCTCGATCGACTCGCGACGACGTTTGATTCCCTTCCGCACGACTTCGACGACATCGTCGTCGGTCGGATCGCGCATGAGCTCGATCCGGCGGTTCTTGATGTCAGCTAGAATCGTCCCGAGGAGCAGCGTCGCCGGCTTGTCCTGCGCCTTGCGCGCGATCACGAGGTCTCCCTGCAACCGCGTGAGCAACGCCGTCATCTATGCGTGCCGGCTCCGGCGGTTCTTGCGCATCGCGGCGTTCATCTTCCGCTTCCGCCGCTCACTCGGCTTCTCGTAATGGCGATGCTTGCGCAGATCGGAGAGAATGCCCGCCTTCTCGCATTTCTTCTTGAACCGCTTGAGCGCGCGCTCGAAGTTCTCGTCGTCGTGAATGATGACTTCGGACAATCGTGATGCTCCCGGCAATTGGGGCGTCCGCGAAGCGGGCGCCGTAAAGGGTGTAAGCCTCGGAAAATACGGCGGTTAGGTGGTACGTGTCAAGCGCATGGTCGTCTATATTCCGCTATGGCCGCGGATACCGCTACCACCCTGACCCGGCGCCAGTTTCTGGGCGCTGGCGTGGGCGTCGCCGCGATGTCGCTGTACGGCGCGTCGTCCAACACGCTCGAAGTCACCCGGCGACGCCTGGAGTCCCCCGCCCCACAGAACACTGTCATCCGCGTGGCCCTCATCACCGACATGCATGGGCCGCATAACTGGATTGGCCATCAGGAGTTAGTGGACCAGGCCAATCGGTTTCAGCCCGACCTGCTGTGCATTGCCGGTGACGCCGTGGACGATCGCGGCGACGAACCCCTGGTCGCGCGATACGCCGGCATCCAGGCCCGGCTCGGCAAGTTCGCGACGCTCGGCAACTGGGAGTACCAGGGTGAATGCAACCTCCGGCGGCTCCGCCAGGAATACGAGCGGGCCGGCATCCGCCTCCTCGTCAACGACCGCGTCCGCTTCGACGATGCGCACGGGCCCGTGGACCTGCTGGGTCTCGATGACTGGCGGGCCGGAGCACCCGACTACGGGCAGGTCACCGCGACCGGCCCCGCGGAATCCGGGGGCACTCGCGCGATCGTCATGTCGCACTGTCCGGTCGCATTCGACGCGATCACCCAGCTCGCGCACCGTCCGACGGTCGTCCTCGCCGGACACACCCACGGCGGCCAGATCGCGCCATTCGGTTGGGCCATCGTGCTCCCCGAGGGCAGTGGCCACTACGTCCATGGCGAGTATCGGAGCCCCGACGCGCGGCACACGCTCTACGTGAGCCGCGGTCTCGGCAACTCCGGCCCGCCGTTCCGCCTGGGCGCCCGTCCCGAGCTCGCGCTGCTCGAGATCTAGATCGGACATCGAGGTCGAGATCGGGATCTGCCACCGGATCTACCCCGGAGGCCACGCCATCTTCCGGCCCGCCAGGAGATGCAGGTGAAGATGGAAGACTGTCTGGCCACCGTCGGCATTGGTGTTGATCACGGTGCGGTATCCCGCCTCCGCGAACCCATCGCGCTCCGCCAGTTCCGCCGCCGCGATCGCGAGCCGGCCCACCAGTCCCGGATCGCGCGTGTCATTCAGGGACGCGACGTGCTCGCGCGGAATGATCACCACGTGATAGGGCGCCTGCGGCGCGATGTCCCGGAATGCGACAACGTGCGGGGTCTCGTACACGATCTGCGCCGGAATCTCGCCGCGCAGGATCCGGCAGAACAGACAGGATTCCGTCGCCATCATTTCGCCCTCGAAGGTGGCAACAGCCGCTCATCGGCGCGCACCGGCCGCCATCGCCGCCTGCACCGCGCCAAGTGCCGCCACGCCGGCCGTTTCGAATCGGAGAATAGCCGGTCCCAGTGACGCACGCACGAACGCCGGCGCCATCCAGCGCCGCGCGCTCCGCCTCTTCGACGCCGCCTTCGGGTCCGACCGCTATCGTCACCGGCGCCGCGATCGGCGCCGTCAGCGCCTGCAACAGCGGCGCGCCGGACGGATCGAGGAAGATGCGAATTCCACCAGGAGCCGCCGACAGTGCGGCAGACAGCGACGTCTCGGCGAACTGCTCCGGAAGCCACGCGCCACGCGACTGCGTGAGCGCCGCCACCATGCGCGCGCGCACTTTCTCCTGGAATGCCGCCCCCGCCCCCCGCGGGACCACGCTCGCGGACCGCCGCCACTCCACCGGGCGCCAGCTCGTGGCCCCCAGCTCCGTGCACTTCTCCGCCATCCACAACATCCGGTCGCGGTCCGCGACAGGCACCATCATGTGCACCGCAGGCAGGCGCTCCACTGTCCAGACCTGGTCGATGGCCACCATCGCGTCCCGCCGCCCCAACCGCACGAGCGTGCCCGCCCCGGCGTGCCCTGCCCCATCGACCACGCCAATGCGCGCACCGAAATCCAGGCGCAGCACGTTCATGTGATGCGCCGCATCAGGCCGAGGGTCACTTCGCTCCCCAGGCTGAACGCGGACGGCGCGACGAACTGTGCGTCTATCGGGCCGACGATCGCGCTCCACCACTCTCCCTCGGCATCCTCGCGCTGGACGCGCCACCCGCTCTCGGCCAGCACCGCGAGCATCGCCTCGCGTTCCTCGTACAGTATCCCGCTCAGGATCGCTTGCCCATCCGCGGTGAGCGCCGCGCCGATCGCGGGCAGCAGCTCGATCACGACCGATGAAATGATGTTCGCGGTCACGACGCGCACCGGCGCCACCAGCGGCAACAAGGTTTGCGCTAGACCCTCGATGACGCGGACCCGGTCCGCGACGCCATTGCGCGCGACGTTCTCTTCCGCGTTCCCGATCGCATCGTGATCCATTTCGATCGCGGCCACACGCGCGGCCCCCAGCTTGACGGCCGCGATCGCAAGCACGGCGCTGCCCGCACCGAGATCGGCGACGACATTGCCGGGCCGCACCACGGGCGACAGCAGGCGCAGCGCCCCGCGCGTTGTCTCGTGCTCTCCCGTCCCGAACGCCATACCCGGATCGATCACGATGGTGTGCGCGAGATCCGATTCACCCGCGAGCCACGGCGGAGCGACGGTCAGCCTGCCAACGACGTGCGCACCAACCCGGGTCGGCCATTGCCGCGCCCAGTCGTGTCCATCGGCGAATCCGAGTTCGATGCGAGCGTTCGGGTCAGCGTCCGTGATACTCGCCAGGAGCGCCTCGTCAGTCACGGTATTGGCGGGAAAGAACGTCACGAGTACGTCGCCATCTTCGTGCACACCGCCGGACCCGTGCGCGAACAGCGCGGCGACAATCTGCTCGCGTGCGCCACTCGCCGAGGGCCAGATCCGCACCGACCGCCATTGATCGGCCGCTCGGTCCTGCTCGATGGGTGCGGCTTGGCCGCCCCCGGTCACGCGCGTAGGGCTTCCTTCATCTTGCGCCAGAACCCTCTCGCGCGGGTTTGCGGCGGCTTCGCTTCGACGGCGGCCAGTTGCTGGAGCAACGCCTCTTCGCGTGGGGTCATCTCGTCCGGCGTCCACAGCTGGATCCGGACATGCAGGTCGCCGGCGCCGGTCGCGTTGACCCGCGGCAATCCACGGCCCCGCACGTCGAAGATGTGTCCACTCTGCGTGCCGGCCGCGACACGAAGGTTCACCGGAGGCCCGCCGACCGCCGGGACCTGCAACTCGGCACCGAACACCAGCTGCGTGTAGGACACGAACACTTCGGTATAGAGATCCTCGCCATCCCGCTCGAACCGGACATCGTCAGCAACCTGAAAGATCACGATGATGTCGCCACGACCCGCGCCCCGCGATCCGACGTTGCCCTGGGCGCGCAAGGTCATGTACTGGCCCGTCGCGACGCCGGGCGGGATGCGCACCGACACCGATCGCTCGACCCGCACGCGTCCGTCGCCGCGGCACTTCTTGCACGGCGATGAGACGACGGTGCCCTCGCCCGCGCACGTGGGACACGCGGCGACGCTGACGAACTGCCCGAAGAAGGAGCGCTGCGCACGCCGCACTTCGCCCGTCCCGGCGCACGTCGGACACTTGTGGGGTTTTGTGCCCGGCTCAGCGCCCGAACCACCACATACGTCGCAGGTGTCGAGCAATTTGACCGCGAACGTCTTCTCGACGCCGACCGACACCTCGGCTAGTGACAGGTCCGCGGCGAGTTTGATGTCGGCGCCGGCGCGCGTCGCCTGCCCCCGTCCGCCGAACAGATCGCCCAGGCCACCGAAGCCGCCGAAGTCCCGCATGAAGATGTTGAGCGCATCGGTCAGATCCACGTGCGGCATACCGCCGCCCGATGCACCCCGTAGTCCCGCCTCGCCGTACCGGTCGAACAGTGCGCGCTTGTCGGGATCGCGCAGCACGTCGTACGCCTCAGTGATGCTCTTGAATTGCTCTTCCGCGTCCTTCGACCCGTTGTTGCGATCGGGGTGGTACTGCATGGCCAACTTGCGGTACGACTTCTTGATCTCGTCGTCCGACGCGCCGCGCGAGACGCCTAGTACGGCGTAGTAGTCAGCCATGAGTCGCGAAATGGGTATGCGAGGGAATTCGTGCTGTTCAATTTAAGCTGGCGAACGGCTCAGTCCGTGCGCCCGAACGCCAAGCGCTGATCCGAGCCGCGCGCGTATCGTTGAGACCGTTATTCGCGGAGGTCAGCCAAGCAGGTCGCTGACCAGTCGCGAGGTATGCCCGACGAGCGAGATCACTTTCTCGTACGGCATCCGCGTCGGCCCGATCACGCCAATGACGCCGGTCAACGGGCCGGCGCGATATTCGGCGGTCACGATGGTCAGGTTGCCGAGCCGCGGGTCCGCGTGCTCGTTCCCAATGGTGATCGAGATGCCGGGCGTGGCGCTCCGCTGCCGCAGCAACTCCGCGAGATGCTGCCGCGTCTCAGTCAGCTCGATCAGCCGGCGCAGGCTCTCCCCCGACGCGAACTCGGGCTGCTCCGCGAGCACCGACGCCTGCCCGAGCACGACACCGTCATCCCCAGGCGCGATCGGTACGTCGAACACGGTCTCCGCCTCCTGGACGAAGATGTTCAGCAGCTCTCGCGCCGCCTGCCGTCCGCCGGCCACGCCATCACGGAGCCGGTCCGCCGACGTCGCCCGGATCTCACCCAGCCGGAGTCCGGCGAGCCGCTCGTTGAGCACGACGGTGACTTCGGCGATCGCCTCATTGGCCAGTTGGCCCGGCGCCTCGACGAAGATCGTACGCATCGCCCCACCCCGCAGCGTCAGCACCATCAACAGCCGCTCGGCCGACAGCCGCACCAGATCCAGAATGCTCGAGGACGATCTCGTCGAGCCGGGGTCCAAGCGCGACGCCAAGCTCCTGCGTCAGGACGCCGACGCTCTGTGCCGCACAGCGGAGCACGGTCTCGATCGCGGATCCCCCAGCCAGAATCCGCTCCACCAGCCGGTCGCGCTCCTGCGCCGCAAGCGGGGCCAGCTCGACCAGAGAATCCACGTACATCCGGTACGCCCGGTCAGTTGGAATGCGGCCGGCGGATGTATGGGGATGAAAGAGATAGCCCTTCTCTTCGAGGTCGCTGAGGGTGTTCCGGATGGTCGCCGGCGAAACGCCCAGGCCGAAGCGACGAGCCAGCGTACGCGATCCGGCAGGCTCCGCCGTCTCCACGTAGCTCTGGATCACCGCCTCCAGAATACGCCGTTCCCGTTCGGTCAGGTCCGTGAGCGCCATAAGTCTAAAGCTAGTAGCGACTTCCGGGATTTGCCAACATTGGGACCAGCTCGTCGAGCCGGAGCCATCCTTCGACGGTAAGCGAAAGCCGTGCCCCCTGCCCGTCCAGCTTGGCCCACCCAGCCTCGACCCATGGGCGCACCAGCGCCTGCACCCACGGTTGCGCTGCCGTATCCAGGACCGTCCCGGCGGCGGTTCGCAACTCCAGGTACAGCCGCTCCGACACGCGGTTCTCAGCGGTCAGCACCTCACGGTCGGCGACCGGATCCTCGCCGAGCAGGACCCGCTGGGCCCACGCCGTATACGCGCCGATGTTCCACCGTCGCACATCGCCGTCGAACTCATGCGCACCGGGACCGAGTCCCGCGTACGGCGCGCCCGACCAGTAGCCGCCGTTGTGCCGCGACCGCGCGCCGGGCCTCGCGAAGCTCGACACTTCGTAGTGGTCCCAACCCGCCCCGGCGAGCGCTTCATGCGCCGCGAGGTAGTCCTCGGCGTACCGATCATTGGTCGCCGCCGTCACCGCGCCGCGCGCGACCCATCGGCCAAGCGGCGTCGATCGCTCCACGGTCAACCCGTACAGCGAGAGATGGTCGGGATCGAGCGCCAGCGCCTTCTCCAGATCCGCAGGCCAGGAGCGCGGTACGCTCGCGGGCAGCGCAAAGATCAGATCCAGCGACAGGTGCTCGATGCCGCCATCGCGCGCGATCGCGACTGCGGTCGCCGTCTGTCCGGCGGTGTGTGTCCGGTGCATCCACTCGAGTGCGCCCGGGTCGAACGATTGGGCGCCGAGCGAGAGTCGTGTTACGCCCGCCTGACGCCAGGCGGCCACCGCGTCGGCAGTCACGTCGTCGGGGTTGGCCTCGATCGTGACCTCCGCGCCGGGAGCGAGGCCGATCCGCGCGCGGAGAATGTTCATCAGGCGCACGATGCCCTCGCCGCCCAGGCGTGAGGGTGTGCCGCCGCCCAGATAGAGTGTGGTGGCACGCCATGCGTCCTCGCCGCCGTATCGCATCGCGAGTTCTGCAGCGAGCGCGGCGAGGTATTCGTCCACGGGGACCGAGCGCCGCACCGCGATCGCGAAATCACAGTAGGAGCAGCGCCGCGCGCAGAACGGGACGTGGACGTACACGTGCCGGGGGCGCGCCCCCGGCCGCGGTGCCGGGCGATCCGCGTCGCGCGATGCCAGCGTCAGGTGCGCTGAACCTCGCCAGTCAGCAGGCACTGCACGGCACCCGCCATTTCCAGCGTCGTGATGGCCGCAAGGCATCGCGTCGTCGGCAAATGCGACCGGATCGCGATGGTGTCCACGGCGATCGCTCCATCCGCGAGCGTGTCCCACACCTTCGCCTCATCGTCGCTGAACTCCGCGCGCGGCGCCGCGACCTCCACCCGCGGACCGATCAGATCGAGCACATCCTCCACCTCGACGATCGCGCGCGCACCCTCACGCCGCAGGAGGCGGTTCGACCCCAGACACCACTCGCGGCCGATCGGCCCCGGCACGACGGCCAGATCCCGGCCAAGGCCGATGGCGAATTCCGCCGTGTGCAGCGCCCCGCTGCGCGGCCCCGCCTCCACGACCACGACCGCGCGGCAAAGCGCCGCGATGAGCCGGTTGCGATGCGGAAACATCCACGGTGCCGGCGGCCGCTCCGGCTCCCATTCGGACAGCAGCAGTCCGCGCGAGGCGATGCGCGACTTGAGCTGCGCGTTGGACGGCGGCGAGCCGGTCTCGATACCGCCGCCCAGGATGGCACACGTACGCCCATCCTCGACGTCGAGCGCACCCGTGTGCGCGGCCGCATCTATCCCGAGGGCCAGCCCGCTGACGACGCACGCGCCGGCCTGTGCCAGCACTCGGCCGATCCGCCGCGCCGTGGAGATGCCGCTCTCGGTGGCGCGCCGTGCGCCCACCACGGCGATTGCGACACGATCCACCACCGCCCGCGTGCCGCGTGCGAACACCTTGGGAGGCGGGTCGGGCGCATCGTACAGGGCCGCAGGGTACTGGCTGTCCCCCTGGACCCAGACGTCGATCGCCGCGCCCACGATCAGGGGAGTGGCGCCTGGGCTACCGGCTGGCCGGCCGACTTCCGCAGCGCGAGTAGCTCGTCCCACCACCCGGCCAGGAGCTGGTCCAGTCCCTGCCGCGCGGGCGCGCTGATCGCGTACACGCCGAACGCGTCCGGCGCATCGATCGGCGGCGGATCCATGTCGCCCAGAAGATCCATCTTGGTGAACACGACACAGTGCGGCTTCAACAACAGGCTCGCGGAATGGGCCCCGATCTCTCGCCGCAACTGATCGTACTCGGCCTGCCAGTCCTCGGCATCCACGGGGATCAGCAGCGCCATGAGGCGCGTACGCTCGATGTGCCGCAGAAACTGCAGTCCGAGTCCCCGCCCCTCGTGTGCGCCTTCGATGATGCCGGGCAAATCCGCGACCACAAACGTCCGGTGATCGGTGAGCGGCACAACGCCGAGATTGGGCGAGAGCGTCGTGAATGGGATAATCCGCGATTTTCGGACGGGCCGCTGAGATCACCGACAACAACGTCGATTTTCCAGCATTGGGTGGCCCGACCAGCCCCACGTCGGCGATGAGTTTGAGCTCGAGCGTCAGCGTGTGATGCTCGCCCTCTTCCCCAGGCTGCCATTCTCGCGGCGTCTGATGGGTCGCGGTCGCGAAGAACGCGTTCCCTTTCCCGCCCCGCCCCCCGCGGGCAATCAGCAGCGTGTCGCCGTTCTCCAGCACCTCGCCGAGCCGCTCACCCGTGTCGGTGTCGGTCGCCACGGTACCAGGCGGGACGGGCAGCACGATGTCTTCCCCCGAGCGGCCTGTCATGTTCGACCCCATCCCATGCTCGCCGCGGTCGGCTTTCCACGAATCCCGGTACGTGAAATCGAGGAGCGTCGCGAGATTCGCGTCCGCTCGCATGTACACGTCGCCACCGCGGCCCCCGTCCCCGCCGTCCGGGCCACCCAGTGGCTCCCGCCATTCGCGCCGGAACGACGTGCACCCCGATCCGCCCGTCCCCGCCTCGACGCGCACAACGACGCGATCAACGAACATGGCGCATCTCCGCGGAGGACACACGCCGCCGAATACTGTGGTCTGCAGTCGCGGACTCCGTATGACGCCAACGCGCCCGGTACACGCGAACGCGGTCGCTGAGCGGCACCCACCGAGTCCGCAACCCCGCGAGCGGCCGCACTCAGCTCACCGTGCGGATTTCGCCGACGATCTCGTTCCGGGTGTTACGCACCGGCTTGCGGAGATATTCGGTCAGCCGCGGCGACAGCCGGTCGTCGAGCACACCCAGGTGCTGCAGCAGACGGATGACGGCCGGATACTGCGCACGCTGCGCACCATCCTCCACCTTTACCGCCAGACCGATTCCCAAGTCCGGCACCGCGACGGAATGCACGCCCTCCGCGCCGACCTTGGCCACCACCCGGCCGCCCGTGTCCTCGATCATCACGGTGTCGAATCGATCGGTCCCGCCAACGAGAAAAGGGCGCGCGATCATCGAGTGGATCACCCGGCCCGCGACTTCCTCCCCCCGTGCCGCGGCCGCGCCGAGCCGCGCGTACGCCCGCGCCATGCGCTCGATCGGCATCGCCACCACTGGGACCCCGCACCCATCGACGCCGACGATCAGCGATGGCTCCGGCACCATGGCCCACTCGGCCACTGCCTGCATCGCGCTCCGTTGCACCGGATGATCGCGCTGCTCGTAGCCGGCCGTGGACCATCCCGCAGCGTGGGCGCGCGCCAGCATGGCGGCGTGCTTGCCCGAGCAGTTGTTGTGGAGACGGGAGAATCGGGTGCCGGTCTCCCGCGCCAGCCGGATGCCACGGGGTGAAAGCGGCTCATGCGCGCCACACGCCAGATCGCCTTCCTCGAGGCCGATGTCGCCGAGCATCGCTGCAGCGATCGCGACATGCTCGGGCTCACCACCGTGCGAGGCGCATGCGAGCGCCAGCTCGTCGTCACCCCACGCCAGATCTTCCATCCCGCCCGCGGCCACGAACGGGATCGCGAGAAACGGCTTCGATCCCGACCGCCAGAACGACACGACGTTTGCGTCACCGGCCCCAGCGATCAGGGCGTCCTTCGGCCCCACTACCGCCGCATGCACCCGGTGGCGCGATTCCACGGCCCCGCCACGAGTCACCACGACGTCCAGATTGTACGCATCCATAGACCAGCAATCTAAAACACTCGCACGAGCCCCCGGGTGTATCGGCGAGGATTCTGCCTCACATCGGCCAGCACGGCATTGAGCGTGGCGACCGCTTTCGTGAGTTGATCGTAGAGTTGGCGGTCGCGGAGCAGTTTCGACGCCGTGCCCTGCCCATCGTTGAGCTCGCGCATCACTGAGTCCGCGTTGCCGGCGACGCCGACCAGGTGGGAGTACAGCGTGTCGTCGTACAACAGCTTGCCCAAGGTCCCCTGCCGGTTGTTGACCTGCGCCAGCGCGGAATCGAGCCCCGCGACCGCCGCGGTGAGATTGTTGTAGAGCGCCGGGTCGTCGATCAGCCGCCCCACGGTGCCCTTCGGGTTGTTCATCCGGTCGAGCAGGCCGTCCATCTTCGTCAGCGTCCCGGTCAGCCGGTCATACAGCGACCGGTTTGTGACGAGTTGCCCCATCGTGCCATCACCGCGAACGATCCCGCCGCTGATGATCTTGAGGTCGCGCGTGAGCTCGACGGCGTCCTGCACCACCACCGATGCCTGGCCGATCACGTCGTCCACGTCGATCGTCGGCGTCACGCGCAGCGTGTCGCGGGTCTGGAGCACGCTGTAGCGCGGCGTCCCCGAGCTGATGTCGAGGACTTTGTCGCCGAGCACCCCCATCGATTTCACCGACGCCCGGCTGTCCGCCCGGACCTGGTCCTGGAGACGCTGGTCGATCGACAACTCGAGTTTGAGGTTGCGGCTGGTGTCCGTCCCCACGGGCAGGAAGCTGATGTCGTCGACGGTTCCCGCGACCACACCGTTGATCGTGACCGCGCCGCCGCGTGTGATCCCGCGGGCGTTCGAGAGGAAGACGTAGAGCGTGTAGCGCTTCGTGAAGAGGTTCGCCGCTTCGCCCAGTTTGTACACTGAGACGACGAGCAGTGCCGCCGCGAACAGCACTACGACGCCCACGCGCAGCTGCTCCCAGGTCACCCCGGTCGATCGTTTCATACGCTCCTCGGCGGCGTCCGGCGGACCGCGCCGCGCTGGCGGTTACAGTCCACCGAGAAAATCCTGGATATAGCGGTCTTCGCTCGCCGCCATCTCCTCCGGCGTCCCGCAAAACACGATCCGCTGCTCGGCCAGCACGGCGATGTAGCTCCCCATCCGGTTCGCCGACCGGAGGTCGTGCGACACCACCACGCTGGTGACATCAAGATCGCGCTGCAGCTTCATGATAAGCCTGGTAATGGTACCCGTGGTCAACGGATCCAGCCCCGACGTCGGTTCATCATACAGCATGATCTCGGGATTGTTGGCCAGACCCCGCGCGATCCCCACGCGCTTCTTCATGCCGCCCGACAGTTCCGAGGGCAGCAGTTGCATGACGTGATCCGGATTCAGATCCACGTATTCGAGCTTCTCCCGGACCCGGACCTCGATCTCATCGTCCGACATTTTGGTGTGCTCACGCAACGGATACGCCACGTTCTCGAACACCGACATCGAGTCGAACAGCGCCGCCCCCTGGAACACCATCCCCATCTGCTGCCGGACCAGCATCGCCTCGTCAAAGCTCAGCGAGACGACGTCGCGTCCCTTGATCAGCACCCGCCCCAGGTCGGGCGTGAGCAGCCGGAGAATGAGTTTGAGGATCGTCGATTTGCCGGTCCCGGATTCGCCGACGATGACCATGGTCTCGCCAGGATAGATCTCGAGCGACACGTCCTCGAGGACCGGCCGCTCGAAGGACAGCGACACCCGCTCCAGCGCGATCACCGGCGTCACGTTCAGCGGCGATGAGCTGCGACGTGCCGAGGAGGTCATGCCGGTCGGCGTCTGCCGCTGGACCCGGGGAGGGGGCGCCGCCGGCGGCGTCCGCAACAGGGCTTTGTCGGCCGCCAGCTCGTCCCGGATCGCCCGGCGCACGCGCCCCGCGAACGCCTGCTCCGCCGCCGATGGCTCGTCGTCGTCGCTCATTGGAGGTTCAGGACGCCGATGAGGAGCTGCGTCATGAAATAATCGACGACGAGAATCGACACGCTGGACACGACCACCGTGCGCGTCGTGCTCTGCCCGACGCCCTCCGTGCCGCCGGTCGTGTTCAGCCCATGGTAGCAGGCCACGATCGCGATGATCCCCCCGAACACGAACGGCTTGGCGAGTCCCTGAATGAAATCGTCCGGGATGTACCGCAGCGTGAAGCCGTCGGACGCTACTTGGTCCCACACCCCGCGCCAGTAGATCGAGCTCGGGACCCGCACGAACAGCGTCGAGATGAGATTGCCGCCCACGATGCCGACCGCATTGTTGATGATCGTGAGGACCGGCAGCATCACCAGGCACGCGATGAGTCGCGGCGTGACCAGCTTCTTGATCGGGTCAGTCCCGAGCGTGTTGAGCGCGTCGATCTGCTCCGTGACGCGCATCGATCCGATCTCCGCCGCGATCCCCGACCCCACACGGCCCGCGACCATGAGACCGGCCAGGACGGGGCCCAGCTCGCGGATCATGGACGCCGTCACCAGCCGTCCGATCATGGCCGTCTCGCCGAACGACGCGAGGCTCGCCTTGGACTGGAGCGCCAGCACCATTCCCGTGAAAAAGCCGGTCAGCACGACGATGAACAGCGAATCGACGCCGATCGCGTCCATTTGTTGCATGACGTCCGTGGCGTAAAATGGCCGGACGAACATGAACCGAATGGCGTTCCAGGCGAGCGTCGCACGCTCCTGGACCGCGTAGACCGCAAGCTTGGCCTGGGTGTTCAGCCGCTCGAACAGTTGGGTGGCCAAAATTGACCGGGCTGGAGGGTTCCCCTACCTTAGCAATGGGCATGCCTTCGTCAATCACGCGCGCGCGTCTGGATTCGCTGCTCACGGCCGCCGCCGGGACGCGGGTGGCCGTGATCGGCGACGCGATGCTGGACGTCTACCTCCGCGGTGAAGTGGAGCGCATCTCCCCGGAAGCCCCCGTCCCCGTGGTTCGCGTCCGCGAGCGCGCCCATGCCCTCGGCGGCGCCGCAAACGTTGCGCAAAATGTCGCCGCTGTCGGCGCACATTGCGAACTGGTCGGCACACTCGGTGACGACGCCGCCGGCCGGACCGTGCGGGAGATGCTGGTCCGGATCGGCACCGACCACCACTCGCTCATCGCGGTCTCCCGGGCTACGACCACGAAAACTCGCATTGTGGCCCGCGCCCAGCAGGTCGTGCGTGTCGACGAGGAGGACGATGGCGACGTGACCGGCGCCGAAGTCGCCCTGCTCCTCGCGGCGGTCGAGCGGGCGGTGGCCGCGGCGGACGCCGTCGTCCTCGAAGACTACAACAAAGGCGTCCTCGTGCCCGCCGTGATCGATGCCGCCACGAAAGCCGCCGCGGCCCGGGGCATCCCCGTGGTCGTCGACCCGAAGTTCCGGAATTTCTTCCGGTATCGTGGCGCCACCGTCTTCAAGCCCAACCGGCGTGAGCTGGAGGGAGCGCTGGGCGCCGCCGTCGACCTCGACTCCCCGAGCGCGCTCCACGATGCGGTCGAACGCCTGGGCGTAGGCTATCTCTTGCTGACTCTGGGAGAGCACGGCATGGCGTTGGTGGGCCCAGACGGGGCGACGCACCGGGTACCGACGACCGCCCGCGCGGTGTACGATGTGGTAGGCGCCGGCGACACGGTCACGGCCTATCTCGCCGTGATGCTGGCCGCGAAGGCGACGCCGCTGGAAGCCGCGATCGTCGCCAACTACGCGGCGGGCGTGGAGGTGGGGAAATCCGGCGCCGCCACGGTGAGCGCGGCCGAGGTGCTGGAGGCGTACGACACGCATACCGCCGACGGGACACCGGCTCCCGGATCGGCGCCAGCACGAAGCACGCCGGTGTACACGGGATGAGAGGCGGAGACGTGAGGCAGCGCGAGGAGCGGCAGCGGATCGGATTGGCGTGGCGGGTCGGGCTCCCCGTCGCCCTGGGCTGCACCATCGTCTCCGGACGCACCGGGGGCGCGCAGCAGACGCTCCACCAGGACGCCTACGCGTCGACCATCGAGGGCGCCCACATCTCGGTCAGCTCGTCGACTGATCCCGGCATCCAGATCAGCGCCGGCAAACGACCCGGATACGTCCTGGTCGCGGCGGTCCTGCCCGAAGCCGCGACCACCTGGGTCGACAGCGCCCGGCTGGTGCTCGATGCCCCCGCCCCACCGGTCGCCCCCGGCGCGATGGCGACGCTGTCGAGCGGACTGCTCAAGGACGGTTCGTTCAATTCGGTGTCGCTCGACCGCGTATTCTCGACCGGCGCCCCCCGGTGCACGCTCTTCTTCAGCGATGGCGCCAACGTCAATCACGTCGACGTCGACCTGCCGTGCGATACGGCGCGGCTCTTTGTCGCCGGTGTGGGCAAGGCCGCGATCGCGCAGGCGGCCTACGACCACGCCGACAGCACGTCACCGGCCGCGCAGATGGCCGCGGGCATGCGGGCGGCCAAGCACCAGCGGGATTCCACGATGGCGGTCGCGGCCGCACAGCGCGACTCGGTGAGCCGCGTCGCGGCACTCCGTGCCGCCGCCGTTCGTGACTCGGCCGCACGGGACTCGGCGAATCGCGCCACGTCCAAGCCCGCTCACCCATGACCGAACCGGAGGCGCTCGTGGCCGTTCACGCAAAGGGGACGTTCAACGTCCAGATGACGCCCCAGGCCACCGATGACAAGTCCGCCGGGTCAACGCTCGGCCGCCTCGCGCTCGCCAAACAGTTTCACGGCGACCTCCAAGGCGACAGCACTGGCGAGATGCTGACCGCGATGACCTCGGTGCAGGGATCCGCGGGGTACGTCGCCATCGAGCGTGTCACAGGACTGCTGCACGGAAAGGCGGGCACGTTCGTGTTGCTCCACCGGGGTCTCATGCAGGCCGGCAAGTTCGACCTCGGCATCACCGTCGTCCCCGACTCCGCCGACGGCGATCTCACCGGCCTGGCCGGCACGCTCGCGATCACGGTCGTCGACGGCAAGCACTCCTACGACCTGGAGTACACGCTGCCCGGCTCCCCCTGAGCGGCCGCCGCCTCGCAATGCCGGCAGAGATGGCTCGTCTCACGCGGTCGCTCGTGCCAGCCGCATGAAAATCCGCACCAAGCTCCTGCTGACGCTGGCCGCGATTTCGCTGGTCCCGCCGATCGCCGCGTATGTCGCGCTCATCGGCAATCCCGGGATCGCATTCGCGCTCCACATGAACGAGTACCAGGCCGAGCAAGGTCTGGCGGCGCAGCGCCTCCAGGCCGATCTCAACGCCCTCGTCTCAGCGGTCGAAGAGTCGCTCAGCGAGACGTACCGCGCGCAAGTCGCCCCTAAGGAACGGGAGGACGCCGAGCGCCAGCGGCGCCTCGCGAACACCACGGTCGCGGTGGACGTCGCGGCCTACGCGGCTGATCTCGACTACCTCGCGCGGTCGGAGGCCAAGGAGAGCCACGACATCGCCGCCCCGGGCGGCGAGCCGTCGGCCGCGATAGTCGACCGGGGAGAGGCCGCGCTACTCAACCAGCTCGGAGAGTCCCTGCCCCGCCTGCGAGCGAATGCCGCCCGCTTCGTGACGTTGTCCGACAGCGCGTCGAAGCAGGAAGGCGAGTTTGTGCAAATGGTGTTCGAGCCGAATGTGCGCGGAGACCTGACCAGGACACTGCAGGAGTTGGTGGTCCAGACCGACCAGGGTGCACAAGCCTACCGGCGTAACATTGAGAGCGCACTCCGGGACTCGTACAAGGAGACCGTCCTGATCGTGCTGGCCGGCATTGTTGTCAGCATCGTCCTGGCGGCCGTGATCTCGCGCGGAGTCATTGGCCCGATCCAGCAATTGCGCGACACCGCGCTGCAGCTCGGCCAGGGCCGCATGGACACACGGATCCCGGTGCACTCGGCCGACGAGTTGGGCGAGCTCGCGTCGTCGTTCAACGTCATGGCCGACAACCTGGCGAAGCTCATCGCCGAGCGGCGCGCGGCGCAGACCGAGTTGACGGACGCCCACGAACGGCTCAAGGTGTCGATGGAGGAGCTCGAGGCCCGGAACCGTGAGGCGAGCGCGCTGACGGGCATGGCGGACCTGCTGCAATCATGCTTCACGCTCGACGAGGCCTCGACTGTCATCGCCGCATCCGCCCAGCAGATCTTTCCAGGGTTCTCGGGCGCGGTCCTGGTGTTCAGCGCGTCACGGAACGTGCTCGAAGCGGCCACGACGTGGGGCCGGAGCATACCGATGGAGCGGATCTTCAGCCCCAACGACTGCTGGGCCCTGCGACGGGGGCGACTGCACCAGTCCGGCGGAGAGACGGGCGCCGTCCGCTGCGCTCACCTCGGTGCGAATGTTCATCTGCCGAGCGTTTGCACGCCGCTCATGGCCCATGGCGAGACGCTGGGCATCCTCTGCGTCGAGGCCGAGCCCGATGGGCCGAAGGATCCCGCGGGCGCCCTCGCGGAGCCCAACGCCAAGATGGCGGTGTCGGTGGCCGAGCAGGCGGCGCTCTCGTTCGCGAATCTCCGCCTCCGCGAGAAGCTCCGCTATCAATCCGTGCGCGATCCGCTCACGGGGCTGTTCAACCGACGGTATCTAGATGAATCACTCGAGCGCGAGGTGCCCAACGCGGTTCGGAAGAAACGCAGTCTGGGCGTCGTGATGCTCGATGTGGACCGGTTCAAGAAGTTCAACGATCTCTTTGGACACGATGCCGGTGACGCCGTCCTGCGAGAGTTGGGCGCCTACCTCGCCAAGTTCGCGCGGCATGGCGACCTCGCCTGCCGCTACGGCGGCGAAGAGTTCACGCTGATCCTGCCCGAGTCGTCGCTCGAGGATACCCGCCGCCGCGCCGACGAGTTGCGCGTCGGCTTCCAGCAGCTCTCGATCAAGCACCGCGAGCTCGTACTCGGCCGCGTGACGCTCTCACTCGGCGTCGCTGCGCTGCCCGGCCATGGCACCACGCCCGCGGAGTTGCTGACCGCGGCCGACCGCGCGTTGCTTCGAGCGAAGCACGAAGGCCGGGATCGTGTCGTGGTCGCGGAGCCTGGAAGCCAGCACCACGCGACGGAACTAGCCCCTAACCCCTAGGCCCCAATCCCGTCCGGGGACGATGTGCCGTGTCGGCTAGTACTGAAGATGGAAGTTGAGCAGGTGCCAGTGAACGATGAACCACGCGAAGCCCAGGTATGACACCGTGACGATGATGCTCCAGACGCGCGCCCACACCCAGAGCGTGCGGTCCCGCCGGAGCCTGCCGCCCGTATAGGCCGCGGCGAACGCACCCAGCACACAGAGGATGCCCAGGACCTGGAGCGCGTGGATCTCGGCATCGCCAGACGGTCCAAGACCGCTCAGGGTGCCCATTTTGGTGGCGATCACGCCGAATGTCGCGACGAACACCACGATCGCCAGGCACTCCGTGTGCGCGATCCGCCGGAATCTCGACGCCGCGGGGCTCAAGGTGAGCGGCCGCCCATAGTGTTTGCGGATCATCGCTCCGACGGGCCACCCCAGCAGAGTGAAGATGATGACGGTGAGGGTGATGCCAATCACCGTCTCGTTCAGCGCTTTGCGATTCAGCACCTCATTGACCTGCTGGATGATCTCGAACGGGAACGCCGTGTAGGCGATGCGGCGCCCGGTCGCGTCGGTCGTGAATGCCAGCTCCTGGTGCCCGCCGACGGCGACGAACCGCATTGGCGCCACCTCGCGATAGTGGAGCGGCTGGCCGTTGGGGCCCTTCTCATCCGCGGATAGGAGGGTGCTGTCCTTCGGATCGAAGGCCAGCGTCAACTCACTCAGCATCGTGAGTATCGACAGGAAGTTCGTTTCGAACCGGCGGCTTCCCTCATACACGCCCGCGACAGCCTTGGCGTCGGCCCCCGCGGTCGCGAGTGTCGGGGCGGGAGGACCGGGCGCCGGGAAATACCGGTCCAGAAACGCGTCGAGCAGCACGCTGCGTGGCGACGCCGGGTCGCGGCCGGCGCTGTTGTACGAGACGAAGAATCCCACATTCGCATCGAGGATCAGATGCAGGTCGCTGTGAAAGGCCTGCGTGTCGCCACCGTGCCCGATGATGCGGTGGCCGTTCTGCGACTCCTCGTAAAAGCCGAGCGCGAACGCGTGCATGGAGTCGGGCCACCCGGTCTGGCGCGCGTGCATTGTGGCGAGGGTCGCGGGCTGCAGAATGCGGCCGCCATCGTATGACCCGTCGCCCAGCTGGGCGATCATGAAATGCGTGATGTCGTCCGCGGAGGTCGTCATGGATCCTGCGGGTGCGACCTCGATCAGCTCGAACGGCCTCGGCTCGTGTGAGCCAAGGTCGTAGCCTTTGGACATGAGCGGCACGAGTGCCGCCGGAAGTGGCTGGCGGAACGTGCTGTGCGCCATCTGGAGCGGCGTGAGGATGTGCTGCTCGACGTAGTCGTCGAATGACTGGCCGGAGACGCGCTCCACGATGTACGCCGCGAGCGTCGCACCGTAGTTCGAGTAGGCGGGGACCGTACCGGGAGCGAAGATCTGCGCCGGCACGTGCGTTCTGAGGTACTGGCCGATCGGCCGGAGTTGAGTGGCCGTGTCCACCGCCAGATCCTTCACGGTCTCCTCGAATCCCGGACGGTGTGTCATGAGGTCGCGGAGGGTGATCGGCCGGCCGAACGACGCCGGGATCTTGAAATCCAGGTACTCGTTCACGTCACGATCGAGATCGAGCTTTCCCGCTTCGGCCTGCTGCATCACCGCTGTCCATGTGAACAACTTGGAGATGGATCCGGGCCGCCACAGGGTGCTGTCAGCGATCACCGGCCGTTTGGCGGCGACGTCCGCGTACCCGTAGCCTTTCTCGAAGAGGAGGTGGCCATCCTTCACGACGGCCACGACGGCGCCCGCAATGTCGGCATTCTTGATCTGGAGCGGCATCAACCCGTCGAGGAAGCTCTCGAGATCTTCTGCCGTCAGCGCATGGGCGCCCGATGGGGCGGGAGCCGCACCGCCACCGAGACGGCCGGGGCCGGCGGCGGACGGTGCTGCGCGACAGCAATTCCAGCGTGAGCGCTGATGGCAACGACGGCGCACAGCGACGTACTCAGCAGGCGTGCCGCGACTCCGGAGCGCGTCCAGGGAGCCATTGACCTGACCTCTTCTCGAGAAGTGAGCGGCCAGTATGCATCACGCGTACCCTGTGACGCAATCGCGCGCAACGTTGCACGCCGGGGCTCGCGGTGCCGATCCTTGCGTGAGACCCGGACGGCTTCGTATATGAGCACCCCATGCATCCCAGACATCTCCTCTGCGCCGCCGCACTGCTGAGCGTTGCGTGCGCGCCTCGCGACAGCGCACCGCCCACTACCCACGACGCCAATCACGACTATGACGTCGTCCTATCCAATGGCCACATTGTGGACGGCACCGGCAATCCCTGGTTCGCCGGGGACGTCGCGATCGCGGGCGATCGCATTGTCCGCGTCGCGCCCGCCGGTGCCCTTGCCAGCGCGCACGCTGCCCGGCGCATTGACGCCACGGGACTCGTCATCGCGCCCGGGATCATTGACATCCAGGGACAGTCGTACACCGCGTTCCTGACCGGGGATGGGCGCAACGTGAGCAAGGTCACCCAGGGCATCACCACGGAGATTCTCGGCGAAGGGACGACCCCGGCCCCGGCGAATGCGCGGACGCTGGCGGTCGATCGTGCCAGCGACACGGCGGGAGCGCGGCTCAATGCCACGTTCCAGGGAACACATGGGTTCGCACAGTTCCTGAACGACATGGGGCGGCACGGTATCTCTGAGAATGTCGGCTCGTTCGTCGGTGCCGCCACGATCCGCTCCTACGGCAAGGGCGCGGATACCGGTGCCGCAACACCGGCGCAGCTCGACACGATGCGAGCGGCCACGCGCCGCGCGATGCTGGACGGCGCGTTTGGCGTCGGGAGTGCGCTCATCTATCCGCCCGGCAGTTATGCGTCGACGGAAGAGTTGATTGCGGAGGCGCGGGAGACGGCGCCATTTCATGGGGTGTATATCACCCACATGCGCTCCGAGGGCGATCACCTCCTCGACGCGGTGTCCGAGGCGATGCGGATCGGGCGAGAGGGCGGCGTGCCGGTGGAGATCTATCATCTCGAAGGCGGCCGGTCCCCGCAACTGGAGCACCATGGCCACCGTCATTGCGCGCATCGACTCGGCGCGCGCCTCGGGGCAGGACGTCGGCGCCGATATGTATCCCTACGAGGCCGGCGCGACATCGCTCGCCGCCTGTCTGCCGCCGTGGAGCGCGGCGGGTGACAGTACACTGATCAATCTGTCGAACCCCGCGACCCGCGCGCGGATCAAGACCGATCTGCTGGCGGCGCACACCTCGTGGGAGAGTCTGTGCCAGCTCGCCACTCCACAGGGCGTCATGGTGGTCGGACTCCGGGCCCCGGAAGACAAGCCGTACGAAGGCCTGCGCCTGACGGAGATCGCGGCCCGCGAGCACAAAGCGTGGCCCGATGCCCTGATGGACGTCGTGACGCGCGAGAAGGCACGGGCGGGTGCCGAGTTCTTCATCGCCAGCGAGAAGAACATCGAGATGCAGATGCAGCAGCCGTGGATCAAGTTCGGCACCGACGCGGACGGCGCCGATCCCGACTCGATGAAGGAGATGGGGCATCCCCGGGCGTTCGGCGCCTACCCGCGCATCCTCGGCCACTATGTCCGCGAGCTGCACGTCCTGCGGCTGGAGGATGCCGTGCGCAAGATGACGTCGGCGGTGGCCGAGCGGCTCTCGATTCCGGATCGCGGGATGCTGCGCGAGGGCACCTACGCGGACGTTATTGTGTTCGACCCGGCGACGATCATCGATCACGCGACGTACGAGAAGCCGGGCCAGCTCTCGACGGGGGTACGCGAAGTATTCGTGAACGGCGTGGAGGTCGTCCACGACGGTGTACACACGGGGGCGAAGCCTGGGCGAGTAGTGTACGGTCCGGGTTACCAGCCCGCCGCGCCCTGATAGCCTACGACGCCATCGGCTTTGAGGAGGCGGCGGCGCCGCACTGCGCCCACGGTGGCCAGGGGCCGTTCGCGGCACTCACCCATCGTCCGGCAACGCGCGTGTACCGCTCGTCCGGATCGAGACCGAGAGCGGAATCCAGCGCTGATGACTGGTGTGGTCCGCCTGATGACGAGTAGACTGTCACCGTTTTCGCTGGCGACGCGTCCACCCAGCTCGGCCAGTTCATTGGCGGCCCGGACGAGCGTGCTGTCGTCGCGAGCCGCGGAGTACACGATCAGTCAGCTCCGACCACTCGTGGATTCCGCAGTTGGTCGTCGCGACTCCTTCGGAGTTCTGGCGGACCGACACACCTTGTAGCTGCGGCCTGACGCTCATCTGTACGACCGTGTACTGGGGGCGGAGCGAGTAGACGCAGCCGCCGACAGCAGAAGAACCGCGACGATCGTGTAAGCCCTGATCCGCCGCAGTCCGTCGCCGGGCGGACTCGATCTTCTCAGGCGTCCAGCCGGATTCATTGGACGGCGTTGGGTCTTCTGTCACGTGGTTACAGCAAATGGAGGCAGAGCAGGATGAGGCAGCTGGCCGCGATGATGTTAACCGGTACGCGGAGCCTGCGGGCACCCTCGGCGTAGACGAAGGCCAGTGCGGCGACGACCGCGAGTTGCACCCACCAGTACGGAGTCCTGGACCACTCGTCGAAGAACGCCGGCCCTTCTCATAGCTGTCGGTCAGACCCCGGTAACGCCCCCAAGGGTTGGCTCGGCGGCCAGGTTCGCTCTTGATCGCAGGACCGCAAAGTCCGGACCCGTAACGCTCCAGGCCGCCAAGGAGCTACGCAATGAAGCAGAACGCTGTATTGACCATCGCGTCTCTCCTCACGATCCTCCTCATGACGCTACACATGACGGACGACATTGTCCGGGGCATGGAGCCAGGAACGCTGTTAAACCTGATCGTGGTGCCCATTATTGGGCTACGCCTGGGGCGGAGCTGGCGTGAGGCCGTGGCGGCGCATGATCTCCGCCATCTTTGCTCGGTCCGGCGGACCGCCGGCGTCGCGTTGATCACCTCGGCAGCCTCGCGGAAAAACTGCGGACCTATTGCGGCTGGTGTGATCACGCACAGCGCCTTCGCGTCCTGGCTTCCGTTGTTGTCGAACCGGTGAATGGCGCCGCGCGGAATGCAGAGTGCCTGTCCTGGCCCAACGTCGATTTGTTTTCCGTCAACTGTCCAGCTCAACACTCCGTCGAGACCGTAGATCGTCTCTTCGTAATGGTCGTGGCTATGCGCCGGTCCGCCAGGCGCTTCCACTCGGGACCATGACCTCAAAGGCCGCGATGCTGCCACTTGAGTTTTCTCCAACGACGAGGAATCGTACTGCGAGCGGCCCAAGACGGATGGTCTCATCGGAAGGGTTGACGTGGAGGTCGATGGTCTGCTGTGTCATGTGGGTGTCCCCGTAGTAAACTCCGTTTTTGCCATGCTCGTTGAATACGCTGATTAGAAATTGCGGGCCCTTAGCTCAGCTGGTTAGAGCAGCGGACTCATAATCCGACGGTCGCAGGTTCAAGTCCTGCAGGGCCCACTTCGCAGACTGAGTTGCAGCCGCCCGCGGCCGGCACCCGCATGCCTTCGATGCACCGCCCGCCGCGGATCAGGTCAGCGCGAGATACTCGTGCGTGAGCCGCACCGCCATCGAGCCTTCGCCCACCGCTGACGCAACCCGGTTCATCGCGCCGGCGCGAAGATCCCCGACCGCGAACACCCCCGGCACGCTGGTCTCCAGCAGCAACGGCTCGCGACGCTCCTTCCAGATGCGCGAGTACCCGTCGGCCGCCATGAGATCGCGGCCCGTCAGGATGAACCCCTTGGCATCCCGCAGCACCTCGGACGGAAGCCACTCACCCCGCGGGCGCGTCCCGATGAACACCATGACCGCGTCCGCAGTCCTCCTCCTCGTGGGTGCCATCGGCGAGCGAGGCCAATACCACCCGCTCCACACGCCCGTCACCCTCGACCCGCTCGACGACGGTCCGGGTGCGAAGCCGAATGTTCGGTGTCTTCCCGATCTGGTCGATCAGGTATTGCGACATCGTGTCGCGCAATCCCTCGCCGCGCACCACGATCTGCAGGTCCTTCGCGTAGCTCGCGAGATAGAGCGCGCCCTGCCCCGCGGAATTCCCGCCACCGACGATGATCACCCGGCTGCCCACGGAACGCCGGCGCCTCCGCCGTCACCGCACCGTAATACACCCCGGCACCAGCGCGCTCCGCCACGCCCGGCGCCGGCAGCTCCCGATACATCATGCCGGTCGCCGCCACCAGCGCCCGCGTGACGATCTCGCGACCGTCGCGGAGCGTGAGCCGCTTGTACCCACCGTCGATCGAGACCGCCGTCACCTCGAGCGGCGCCAGAAACTCCGCGCCCAGTCGCTGCGCCTGCGTGAGCGCCCGCCGCGTCAAATCGCTCCCGCTTACGCCCGCCGGAAAACCCAGATAATTCTCGATCCGCGAGCTGGTCCCGGCCTGCCCACCCGGCGCATGCTGGTCGAGCAGCAGGGTCTTGAGCCCCTCCGATGCCCCGTACACCGCGGCGCCCAGTCCCGCCGGACCGGCACCCACGATCACGAGGTCGTAGAGCTCCAACGCCGCGGTCAGTGGCTTGCCCAGTCGCTCCGCGACGTCGCGCGGCTCCGGATCGCGCAGCGCGGACCCGTCCTCGAACAACAGCGCCGGAAGCCCATCCAGCCCGATCCCGGCGGCGTCCAGCAACTCGCGTGCGCTCGACATCGCGCTCGACATCGAGCCAGCGATACGGAACCAGGTTGCCGGCCAGGAAGTCCTTGATCGCGTGCGACCGCGGCGACCACTGATGCCCCACCAGCCGTAACCCCGTGGCCTCCGGCAGATACTCCGCCTGCCATGCATCCAGGAGGTCATCCACCACCGGGAACAGCCGCTCTTCCGGCGGTTCCCACGGCTTGGACAGATAGTGATCGAGGCGCGCCTCGTTGATCGCCCGCACCGCCGCATCGATGTCCGAATAGGCGGTCAGCAACACCCGCCGCGCCAACGGGTACACCTCGCGCGACTTGGCCAGTAGCTCCGCCCCCTGCATCCCGGGCATACGCTGATCGCTGATGATCATCGCCAGGGAATCCCCGCGCCCCTTGAGTTCCTTGGCGGTCGTCAGCGCCTCCTGCCCCGATGCGGCGCTGATCACCGTATACTGCTCGCGATACTTGGAACGCAGGTCGCGCCGAACGGCGGCCAGGACCTGCGGATCGTCGTCCACCACGAGCAGAACAGGCTTGCTCATCGGGTACCACTCTCGCCGCCATCACCGGCCGCCTGCAGCACGACCCGAAACTCCGTGCGCCCCGGCGCCGACTCGACGGATATCTCCCCATCGTTGTGGCGCACGAGCCGCCGGACGATATCCAGTACCCAGTCCTGTCCCGACGCCGACCGGCTTCGTCGTGAAGAATGGATCGAAGATCCGCTCGCGAATCTGGGCTGGTATCCCCGGGCCGTTATCGATGACCCGCACCACGACGCGCTGCTGGTCTCCGCTCGCCCGCACCTCGATCCGGCCCGACTCGGCCACCGCATCGAGCGCGTTGTCGATCAGATTCGCCCAGATCTGATTGAGTTCGCCCGCGAAACCGCGGACGCGGGGGATGCCGGAATCCACTTCGATGACGACTCCAACCTGCTTCGACCGCGCCTTCGCCTTGAGAACCGCGACCGTGTTGCTGAGGCCCTGAGCCAGGTCCACCGGCTCGGCCACCGTCGCCTGATCCATGTGCGTGAATCCCTTGATCGCCGCCACCAGCCGCGAAATGCCACCGGCCGCCTCTTGAATCTCCGACGCGAGCGCGCGGACCGAGCACCCAGTCGCGGCCCACACGAGCACGGCGCTCAGCGCCGGCCCATCGACGACACCTGCCAGCCTGTCGAGCGAATCGACGGTCACCGCCGACTCGGACAGTGCGTCGGCACTGGAGTCATCGAGTCCATGATCGGCCAGCCAGCCGGCGATCGCCTCCTCGCGCTCGGCCTCCTGGATCGGCGATCGCACGCCACGGTCACGGGTCGCCATACACGTGTGATGGAGCGCACCGGCCGCCGCGAGCTGCGCGTCGCTCAGACTCAACGCGCCCAGCGCCCGTGACGCCCGCTCGGAATCCTCGAGACGGCTCTGCAGAATGCGCGCGCTCCGCTCGATCGCCGACGCCGGGTTGTTCAACTCGTGCGCCAACCCGGCCGACAGCTTACCGAGCGAGATCATCTTCTCATCGTGCAGGTCGCTCGTGGTAAACGCGCGCGTGCGATCGAGCATGGTGTGGACGAGAATCGACGTGATGACATGGCAGTCCCGTGTCATCGCGCGGATCTGATCGCGAGGGACGGCCAGGAGCTCGGTCGGCTCCTGCGCCACCGAATCACCCGGCGGCGTTGCCAGCCGAGAGAACGGGAGCAGGCCCGTGACATCGCCCCCGACCCACTCCATGACCTTATGCAGGCCAGCGCCGCGGTCGATGAAGATCGCAATGCGTCCGGAGAGCACGACGAACATCCCTTCGACCTGCGCCCCTTTCGCGGTCAGCACGTCACCGGTGGCCATGTGCCGGAGCGTGCCGTGCGCCGCCAACCAGGCCAGTTCCTCGGGAGGGGCCGAGCCCAGTGTCTTGTGACCCGCGAGCTGCCCGAGGACATCCGCTGCGGTCATCTCATGTGCCATATCGCGCGCCATTGCATGAGTGGAGACGGCATTGCCTCCCGGTCAACGTATCACCCGGAGTAGGCAAGCCGGTAACGACTGGGCAAGTTTACACCATGGCGCTCGTCCATCCATGGCTGCTCGAACGTCTCGCCTGCCCCTACGACGGCGGGGCGATCCAGGAGGGACCCGCCACGCTCGAGTGCACGGAGTGCGGCCGCCACTTCGCGGTCGTGGACGGCGTGCCGGTCATGCTGCGCGACGATGTGGCGCAAACCCATGACGCCGTGAAGGATTCGCTCGCGCAGGTCCAGCCAATGGTGGACGCAGCCACGGCCGATCCGGCGGCGGCTCCCCTCCCCGCCGAGGGGCCGCCACCGGCCACGCAGTTCCGCAACGCGCTCGCACCCGAGATCGATGACTACGTCCAGGAAGCGGTCAGCGCGACCTGCGGCCTGATGTACGCGTCGCTCGTCGGCCACCTCGACACGTACCCGATCCCGGAAATGCGCATCCCGCCGGGGCCCGGCGCCGGCCGCACCCTAGTCGATGTCGGATGCAACTGGGGCCGGTGGTCGTTCGCCGCCGCCCGCGCCGGATTCATCCCGATCGGCCTCGACCCCACACTCGGCGCGGTCCGCGCCGCCAGCCGCGTCGCCACACAGATCGGAGCCACTGCCCACTTCGTCGCCGGCGACGCCCGCTATTTGCCGCTCCGCGACGCGACGGCGGGCATCACGTTCTCCTACAGCGTCCTGCAACACCTGGCCAAGCACGACGTCCGCCGTGCCCTGCGCGAAATGCGCCGTGTCCTCACGCCCGGCGGATCTGCCATCGTCCAGATGCCCAACGCCCTCGGCGCCCGCTCCCTGATGGTGCAAGCCAAACGGCGATTCCGGCGCGCATCGGGTTTCGAGGTCCGCTACTGGACGATCCGCGAGCTGCGAGCCGCTTTTGAACGACTCATCGGCCCCACCACCGTCTCGGTCGACGGCTACTTCTCACTCAATCCGCAGACGGTCGATCTCTCGCTGCTGCCATGGCGATACCAGGCCGTCGTCCGCACGTCCGACGCGTTGCGCAAAGCGTCCGAGCAGGTCCCATGGCTGGTGACGCTCGCCGATAGCATCTACCTGTCCGCCGAGCGACCGGAGCGCGATTAACTGCTATCGCGCCGGTGCAGACCGTCGCATCCGAGACGCGGAACCGCTCGAGGCAGATCCGCCTCGGCCCTCCGCGCGTTCGCCGCCGCGATGACCGCAACCGTCGCACCCATCGTCGCCCCCGTGGTGGTGGTTTCGCTACGCGATGATCGGCAACGCGAGTTGCCCGGAATCCGGCACGACAGCGGCCGGCGCGCGCCGCATCTTCGCCCGCTGCTTCTCGACTCGCGACCTGACCGCCGCTGCCGGCCCCATCACGGTCATGCCGTCCCACTCCGGCGACCGGTCCCACTCGCGCTCGATGAACGCGTCCACGTCGATCGTACGGGCCGTCCGCTCCAGCCGCCGCGCCTCGGTGTCCAGCCGTCGGATCGCCGATAGTTTGTCGCTCTGCCCGAGCTTCGCGCGCGAGACCGCCTGCGTCAACACCCGGATCGTCTCGTCGTACACCAGCCGCGGCACCGGATAGGGATGACCGTCCTTGCCGCCATGCGCGAGCGAGAAGCGCGCCGGATCACGAAACCTCGCGGGCGCTCCGTGCACGACTTCCCCCGCGAGCGCCAGGGCGAACACAGTCCGCGCTCCCACGCCCGGCGTCAGGAGCAGCTCGGCAAAGTCGATCGGCCCCCGCGAATGCGCGGCCGCAATCGCCGCGTGCAACCGCCGGCCAATGACGTCCTCGGGACGCACATCGTGATGGAACGGAAGACTCAGCGTCGCGCTCGGCGCCACACCCCACCCGGATGTCCGTCCGCGGAGTGCACGCACCACCGCGTCCGGCCCCTCTCGCACCATCGCGATCTGCGCCTCGCGCGCGGGCGCCGCTCGCGAGTCGGTGAGGTTGACGATCGGCTCCGCGTTCGGCACGCCATCGATCGCGGCGTGCGGCGCATCCACGAAACTCCTGAGTCCCTCTCCCAGCCAATGGTACCGGCGCGCCGTCCGCGTGGTCTCGTTCATGCCCTGCTGCACGACCACCCATGAGCCGTCGTCGGCCACGATGAATCCGTGGAGGTAGAGGGCGTACCCATCCTGCACGGCGGAGCCGTCGACTTTTGCCACCAGTCTGCTCACGCCGGCGAGGGAGGCCCCATCAAAGCCCAACCGGTCACCGAGCGACTGCAGCTCGCCCGGTGTCTTGCGCGACTCGCGGCCGCGGCCACCACACACGTGGACGCCAAGCTCCCACTCCACCGGCGCCAGCCCCCGCTTGAGCGCGCCCAGGACCGACGTGGTGATGCCCGAGGAGTGCCAATCCATTCCCATCACGGCCCCAAACGCCTGGAACCATCCGGGATGTGCCAGCCGCCGGAAGTACTCCTCGCGCCCATACTCGAGCACGATCGCTTCGGTGATCACGCGGCCCAGGCTCGCCATCCGCGACGCGAGCCACGGCGGCACCCGCCCGTAGTGCAGCGGCAACTCGGCGCTTCCACTCCTACCCATGCCGGATGTTAGCCGCCGATATTTCCACTCGGTAGCCAATGGCCGCCCACAGTTCACCCGTGGTTCCCCAGCAACGCCGATATGACTTCCGTGCTCGCCCGCGCCGACGCGTTCTGCCAGCGATTCGGACTCCGTATTCCGATCGTGCTCGGCCCGATGGCCGGCGCCTGTCCAGTGTCGTTGTCGGCGGCTGTCGCGAACGCCGGCGGGATGGGCGCATGCGGGGCGCTGCTCATGGAGCCCGGCGCGATCGTGAAGTGGGCGGCCGGGCTGCGTGCGCTTTCCAACGGGCCGATCCAGATCAACCTCTGGATACCGGATCCCCCTCCTCACCGGGACGCCGCTCAGGAAACCGCTGTGCGCGCTTTCCTCGGATACTGGGGCCCCGAGGTGCCCGCCGCCGCGGGTGACCAGACACCGCCGGACTTCGCCGCACAGTGCGACGCGCTACTGGAAGCCGCGCCCGAGGTGGCATCCTCCGTCATGGGTCTCTATCCGGCCGCATTCGTAAAGCGCCTCAAGACGCAAGGCATCGCCTGGTGGGCCACCGTCACCACGGTCACCGAAGCACGTGCCGCTGCGGACGCTGGCGCCGATGTCATCGTCGCGCAGGGCATGGAGGCCGGCGGACACCGCGGCGCCTTCGACGCGACCCGCGCGACTGTCGAGATGGTCGGCCTCTGTGGACTGGTGCCGGCGATCGCCGACGCCGTGAGCCTCCCGGTGGTGGCCGCGGGCGGGATCGCCGACGGACGCGGTGTCGCGGCCGCGCTCCAGCTCGGAGCAAGCGCGGTGCAGATCGGCACCGGATTCCTGCGGTGCCCCGAAGCGCAGATCCCACGGGCCTGGGCGGACGCGCTCGGACGCACCGCACCCGAGCACACTCTCGTGAGCCGGGCGTTCAGCGGGCGGCCCGGGCGCAGCATCGCAACCGAGTACACCCGTGCGGCCACATCGCCCGACGCGCCAGCGCCCGCTCCCTACCCCGTGCAGCGCGGACTGACGAAGCCGATGCGCGACGCGGCGATCCCCGCCAATGATCTGGAACGCATGCAGGCGTGGGCCGGGCAGTCCGCGATGCTCGCCTCGACTCGGCCCGCCGCGGCCGTCGCACTGGCGATGTGGGATGTGGCACGGGCCCAGCTTCGGTAAGCTGCGCCCGCCGGCTTCTCCGGTCAGATCAGTGACTCGGAGCCGCTACTTGAACAGCTTGAGGGCGTTGAGCACCACCTTCCAGACGCCCCACAGCAGCGGAATCCCGACAATGGCCCACGCGACCACGAGCTTGATGCCCAACATCGGGTCCTGCGCGCCGGTGTCCGCTGGGCGCTGTGACTGGCCGGGCGCGCTCATGACACCCCCCGGGCCGACGCCGCTGGTGGGACGGATCCCCCGCCCGCGCGGAACTCCGTCGTGGTGCCAGGGAAATAGTGCCGCGGATCGACGGGCCGCAGCATCATGTTGCAGATGAACCCGACGAGCAGCAGCCCCACCATGAGATACATGGTCACGGTGTACGCTCCGGACTTGGGGATACCGGCCGCAATCTCGTGCTGCCGTATGCCGTTCACGAGAAACGGACCGAGGATGCCGGCGGCGGACCACGCGGTGAGCAGCCGCCCGTGGATCGCACCGACCTGCATCGTGCCGAACATGTCGCGCAAGTAGGCCGGGACCGTCGCGAATCCGCCCCCGTACATGCTGATGATGACAAAGCAGCAGATGACGAACAGCGGGATGCTTGCGATCGCACCCGCGTGAGGAATCGTCGCGTAGAGGGCTGGACCGAGGAGGAAGAACGTCGCGTACGTCGCTCGCCGGCCGATCCGGTCGGACAACGACGACCAGAAGAACCGGCCACCCATGTTACCGAGACTGAGTAACCCGACAAATCCACCCGCGACGACCGCCGTCACGGCGCCCGGGAACATCTCCCGAATCATTGGTGAAGCCTGCTCCAGGATGCCGATGCCCGCGGTGACATTGACGCACAGCATGACCCAGAGGAGACAGAACTGCGGTGTGCGGGTGGCTTCACCCACCTCGACATTATGGGTCGTGATCATGCGATTGGAATCCCCACCGGGTACGAATCCCGCGGGCAGCCAACCCGACGCGGGAACCCGCACGGTGAACACTCCGAACATCATGAACACGAAGTAGATGATGCCCATCGCCACGAAGGTTTCGGCGACGCCCATCGACGTCGGGGACTTGAAGTGGGCCATGAGCGCCACCGACAGCGGAGACGCGATCATCGCGCCGCCACCGAACCCCATGATCGCGAGTCCGGTCGCCATACCCGGCCGGTCCGGAAACCATTTGATCAGCGTCGAGACCGGCGAGATGTAGCCGAGGCCGAGACCGATCCCGCCCAGGACGCCGTAGCCGAGCAGGACGAGCCAGAACCAGTGCTGCGCGACGCCAATGGCCGAGACAAGAAATCCGCCGGCGAAGCAGACCGCGGCGGTGAACATTGCCCGGCGTGGTCCAACGCGTTCGAGCCACGCGCCGAACAGCGCGGCCGAGATGCCGAGGCATGCGATCGCGATCTGGAACATGTGGGCGATCATGCCCTGGTCCCAATCTCCGGGGGCCGGTGACTTGATGCCGATGAGTGTGGTCATTGGGATCTTGAACACGCTGTACGCGTAGACCTGGCCGATGCACAGGTGGATCGCGAGAGCGGCTGGCGGGACGAGCCAGCGGCTGAAACCAGGGCCAGCTATCGAGCGATCCCGATCGAGGAACGAGAGCACCGCCATCGCCGTGGTCCTCCGGTTGGTTGCGATGACCATATAACGCGACCCGGGGAAGCGGCACAAGTGATCCCAACCTCTGTAACGACCGGTCGTTACAGAGGGGTGCCCTGTGGCGTCGCCTCGCAACCCCTGACCAGGACGCTATCTACGCCGTCCCGCAGCCATTACGTTTCTGCGCTCGGGTCGCGTAGCTCAGCTGGTTAGAGCGCTGGTCTCACATACCAGAGGTCCGGGGTTCGAGTCCCTGCGCGACCATGTCAGTTGGATCTGTCACTGGAAATGACGACGGCCACCTCATCGGGTGGCCGTTCGTATTGTCCCTGCACCTCACCTGCTCGCCAGTTCTTTCATCGCACTCCTGTAGCGCCTCATTCCATTGCGAAAGGCCTCCATTGATTTACCGGCCTCGGAGTTGCACGCCGTGAGGAGAATGCCGTCCGCCAACTCGACGGCAAGTAGAGTATCGCCCACCCGAAAGCCCATGTTGGCGAGCATTGCCTTCGGGATCACGACACCCGACGATTTCCCGATCGATCGGATGACCGTCGCCTTGATCATATCGGCTTCCGTGTAGGAGTGAGGCTGCTCCTAACTAGGACGCCACCAGTGCCGCCACCACCCGCTCCCCCGCCCGCCCATCCCAGCCCTCGGGCCTCGTGGGATTCGCGCGCCGCTTGGCCGCGCGCACTCCTGCCGGAATCTCCGACGGATTCCGCACCATCACATTCGTCCCCTCTCGCACCGTCACGGGACGCTCCGTCGTGGTCCGCACGGTGAAGCACGGCACCCCCAGTACCGTCGTCTCCTCCTGCAAACCGCCCGAATCCGTGATCACCGCGTGCGCTCCGTCCACCAGCGCCAGCATCTCCAGATAGCCCAGCGGGTCGATCACCGTCACCCCGGGCATCGACACACCGCCCGCGCGCAGCCGCTCCTGCGTCCGCGGATGCGCCGGAAACACGACCTGCCGCTCCGCCGCCACCGCCGTCAACGCCTCACAGAGCGCCGCCAGCCGCCGCGGATCATCGACGTTCGACGGCCGATGCAGCGTCACCACCACCGGCCGATCCGTTCCCCGCCACCGGGGCTCCAGCACCCGCGCGCGCGGCAACGCCTGCAGCACGCTGTCGATCATGACGTTCCCCACGAACACGATCTTGTCCGCCGGCTCACCCTCCCGCCGCAACGTCTCGTCCGCATCACGCGACGGCGTGAATAGGCGCGACGCCAGCCGGTCGGCAATGATCCGGTTGATCTCCTCCGGCATCGCCCGGTCCCCACTCCGAAGCCCCGCCTCCACGTGCGCGCTCGGAACGCAAAGCTTCGCCGCGACCAGCACCGCAGCCAGCGTGGAGTTCACATCGCCATACACGACCACCCAGTCGGGATGCTCGGCCTGCACGATCGGCTCGAGCCGCTCCAGAATCCGGGCCGTCTGCACGGCATGCGTATGGGACCCCACATCCAGGTTGATGTCGGGCCGCGGCAACTCGAGATCCCGGAAGAACGCCGCCGACAATGCGTCGTCGTAATGCTGCCCGGTGTGCACGACGATCTGCGCCGCCCCGCGCGCCGCCGCGGCGCGATACACTGGGGCCAGTTTGGGGATGTTGGGCCGCGCGCCGACTACATGGAGGAGACGCATGCGCAGGGCCGTGTCCGCGGGCGAACCCGCGATCAGCGAGTCCTGAGGCAGTCTACGACGCGCACCGCCGCCATCCCATCCCATCCCTCGGGGCGAGGCGGCTGGGCGAGCCGGCGCACCGATGCGACCGCATGGGGCAGTCCCGCGGGGTCGAAGACCAGTTGGTTCGCGCCGCACTCCACCGTCTCCGGCCACTCCGTCGTGTCCCGCACGGTCAGACACGGCACGCCAAGCGCCGCGCTCTCGACCTGTAACCCGCCCGAATCCGTGACCACCGCGTGCGCGGCATCCATGAGGTCGAGCATCTCGAGATACCCGACCGGCTCCATCATCTTGACCGCGCCGACATCCAGCCCCGCCGCGTCGAGTCGCGACCGCGTCCGTGGGTGCACCGGAAACAGCACCGGCCGATCCTTGGCCACCGCGCGCAACGCACGCATGATGCCCTCGAGGCGGGTCAGATTGTCGACGTTCGCCGGACGGTGCAGCGTCACCACCACCGCCTTCCCGTTCTCCACGCCCACGCGCTTCCGGGCACCCGTCACCCGCGCCCGCTCCACAGCGAACAGCAGCGCATCCACCATCACGTTGCCCACGAACGCGATCTCGTCCGCCGGCTCGCCCTCAGCACGCAGGGTCGCGTCCGCCGTTCTCGACGGCGTCAGCAGCAGATCAGCCAGACGGTCCACGACGATCCGGTTGATCTCCTCAGGCATCGACCGATCGTGGCTCCGGACTCCCGCTTCGACATGTGCCACCCGCTGGCCGATCTTCACCGCCACCAGTGCCGCGGCCGCCGTGGAGTTCACGTCCCCGTACACCACGACCCAGTCCGGACGGTGCTTCTCCAGCTCCGGCTCGATCCGCTCCATCAACCGCGCGGTCTGCTGCCCGTGGGTGCCTGACCCCACGCCGAGGTTCACATCAGGCGGCCGGATCCCCAGGTCGCGGAAGAACGAGTCGGACATGGCGTCATCGTAGTGCTGGCCAGTGTGCATCACGATCTGGTCCAGTCCCGCCGCTTTTGCCGCGCGGTAGACTGGCGCGAGCTTCGGGAAGTTCGGTCGCGCACCAACAACGTGAAGGATCTTCATACGGACTGCACTCCCGCGGTCGCGAGTGGAAAATCATGAGACGCATCCGCGGATTCGTCCGCATCTGCCTGCCGGGTGACACCATTCCGTGGCGCCGTGCGCGTGAACACGCTGGGCCACGCCTCCTCAATCACTTTCGCGAACGCCGCGCAGTTCGGCCCACGCTGGTATCGCGACAGATACGCGGCTAATCCGCGAGCCCCTGCCGCACGCGCGGCCTCCGGACTCGCCCGCCATGCACGGATCGCCGCCACGACACGGTCCGCGGCGCCACCGTCGGCGGGATCGACGATCACACCACAGTCAGCCGCACGGATCGTATCCGCGGTCTCGCACGCGGCAGGGCCCACGAATAGCGCCGGCCGCGCCGCCGCCATGATGCCGTACAGCTTCCCGGGCACGGAAATCCCAGCGAACGGGCGGCGCAACGAAATGAGATGCACGTCGGCGGCCGCCAGCGTGCCGGCCAGATCGTCGCGCGAGACGTAATCGATGTACGTGAAGTTCCGAAGCTCGTGCTCCCGCGCGAACGCCTCGATCTCGCCGCGCCGCGGCCCGCCACCGGCGAACACGAACCGCACGCCGGCATCATCTCGCATGAGGCGCATCGCATCGAGGATCGGGCCGAACTCGTGGACCACACCCGCATTCCCGGCATACATCACCACCGTGGCATCGCCGGTCCCGAGCCGCGCCCAAAGCGCGTCACGCGTCGCCGCCGTGGTCACGGCACGCGCCGGCCCGTCCGCCGGGGCAGCGCCCCAGACGGGAACCGTGGACACGCGATCGGAGGCGACGCCCTTTGCCAGGATTCGCTCACGCATGTAGGGACCCAGATCGACGACGAAGTCGGCGTGCCGGTATCCACGATCGTTGAGCCAGTTGAGGATCCGGGCCACCAATCCGCCCGCCCGGAGCATCCCGGCCGCGACTTCCGCATCAGGATGCAGATCCATCGACCAGATCCCGTACCGTCGCCCGCGTACCGCCTTGCCGATCCATCCGATCACGCCCAGCAAGGGCGGTGTCGTCAGGTAGACGGTACCGTCCGCCCCAGCACCTACCCATGAGGTCCAGACGACCTGGCCGTAGAACATCGCGTAGTCGAAGATCCGCCCGAGCCGCGACTGCCGGCCAAAGCCCGCGTCCTGAATCGCCGGACCCGTACGCCATTGAGTACCTCACCCGGCGGTGCGTCGAGCATCCCACCCGCATAGTGCGCCCGCCCCGTCACGACCTCCACGGGCACCCCTGCCGCCGCCAGATACTCCGCGAGGTCCGTGAGATGCTGCCCCGTCGAGGCGACGTCGGGCGCGTAGTGCTGGTTAACGAAGCGGAGCAACGGCGCTCGCGCGCGATGGTGAGGGCGCCGCAGCCGCCGGGTCCGCAAGCTGGGCGGCGATCCACTCGTACGTCCGGCGCATACCCGTCTCGAGTGAGACGGCCGGCTCCCAGCCCAGCACCGCGCGCAGCCGCGTGTTGTCGCTGGTACGGCCCCGGACACCCAGCGCGCCGGTGATGTGGTGCCGCGTGATGCGCTTGCCCGCGATCGACGCGACGAGGTCCACCAGTTCGTTGATCGAGATCAGCCGCTCCTGGCCGAGATTGAGCGGGTCCCGATGCGACGAACGAATCAGACGCCGCATCCCCTCGACCGCATCGTCGACGTAGCAGTAGGAACGGGTCTGCGAGCCATCACCCCAGACTTCGATCGATCCGCCGTCGCGCGCCAGCGCGACTTTGCGGCAGATGGCCGCCGGCGATTTCTCACGACCGCCATCGTACGTGCCCAGCGGCCCGAAGATGTTGTGGAACCGCACCACCCGGGTCTCGAGCCCGTAGTCCTCCCAATAGTGCCGGCACTGCCGCTCGCTGAAGAGTTTCTCCCACCCGTATCCATCTTCCGGATCGGCCGGATACGCATCCTCCTCACGAAGCGGCGTGACGTCGGGGGTCTGCTGCCGGTAGAGCGGATACACGCATGCCGATGACGTGTACAGGTATCGCGCCGCCTGCTCCTGCCGGGCCGCCTCGAGCACGTGGGTGTTGATCAGCACGTTGTCGTGCATGATCACGGCCTTGTGGTGCTCGATGTATCCGATCCCACCCATGTTCGCCGCGAGGTTGTACACCTCGGCCCCGCGCACGCCCCGCATGCGCCGTCTCGCACTGCTCCCACCGGCGGAGGTCGAGCAGCTCGAACTCGTCGGCGACGGTCGACCCGAACTCGGGATACTTGAGATCGATGCCACGCACCCAGTAGCCGTCCGCCTTGAGGGCGCGCACCAGGTGATGGCCGATGAATCCGCCCGCGCCGGTCACGACAGCGCGTTGAGGCTGTGCAGTCATTGAGGGTGTGCAATCATTGGGTTCGTGTCCAAGATATCGCGAAAACGAGCCGCAAACCGATCGGCCGTGAAATGCGCTTCAAATCTCTTCCGGCCCGCCTCTCCCATTGCCGCCCGCCGCGCGCCGTCCGTGAGCAAACTGACGATGGCCCCTGACAGCGCCGGACTATCCGCCCGGTCCACCAGGAACCCCGTCTCACCTTGGACGATGATATCACCCGCCGCGTCGCTGGTCGATCCAATACACGGGCGACCCGCCCGCATCGCCTCGAGATACACGAGACCGAATCCCTCTCGCGCACTCGGCATCGCGAAGATCGCGATCCGGCCCATGAGCGCCGTCAGCGTCGCGCGCGGGAGGAACCCACAGAATACGACGCAGTGGCCAACCCCAAGGGCACGCGCTTTGGCCTGGAGCCGGGGCACGTCATTCCCCAGCCCGGCCACGACCAGCTGCGCGCCCGGGACGCGCGCCACCACAGCCGGCCAGCTCTCGAGAAGCTCGTCATGCCCCTTGTACCGCTCTTCATCGTGCATCCGCCCCAGAATCAGCACGCTGGAGGGCCCGATCTCATGCAGGTCCGGGCTCAGCGACACGCCCCCCGGTACCTCACCCGGCAACCCGGCCGGCCCCGAGTCCAGTCCCTCCGTCGCCGGATCGTGGTCGAGTAATCCCAGCGGACACGCGAGCACCGGCCCAATCGATGGATGGGCCTGCGCGACTCGCTCGGCGGTATACCGCGAGTTGGCCACACGGAGCGCGGCCGCGCGCAATGTCGCCAGCCGGTCCGGCGGGACCGCCGGATCCCATGCCTCGACGTCATGCACGAACACCACATACGGACGCCGCAGGCTCGCGGGGACGAACCGCTGCACCCGCGCGATCCCGAGATGGTTGAACGCCAGCCAATCGACGCGGCCCGCGAGCTGCGCGGCAGTCACGCGCGCGGCAAATCGCATCCGCTCGCCTGCCGACACGACGCCGTACTGCGCCGGATCGAGCGCCGCCGTCCACGGTTCAGACCCTTGCCACGTCGCGCACACCGCACGCACCAGGCGCGCCACATAGGCCAACCCCCCGCCGCGGCCGCCAAAACTCACGGCCGCCACACCGGCGCGACCGAGCGGCGCGCTCATGTCACGTGCGGGCCGGCGCGGCGCCGTATGACCACGGTACCGAGTACGATCGCGTCCATCCCCGTGCGAAGAAAACACGCCAGCGCCTGTGCGGGCGTATCGACGATCGGCTCGTTCTCGTTGAAGCTGGTGTTGAGGACGATCGGCACTCCCGTCAACGCCTCGAATTCCTTGATGAGCCGGTAGTACGGCGGGTTGGTCTCCGCGCTCACCGTCTGGAGCCGCCCCGATCCATCCACGTGCGTCACCGCCGGGATCACCGTGCGCTTGTCCGGACGGACCGGATAGACCTGAATCATGAACGGATCCGGCACCGCACCGGTGAAGTAATCATCCAGCGCCTCGACCGCGACGGACGGGGCAAAGGGACGAAACTTCTCGCGGAACTTGATCTTCGCATTGATGATGTCGCGGATGTCCGTCCGCCGGGGGTCGGCCACGATGCTGCGATTGCCGAGGGCCCGCGCGCCCCATTCCATATGGCCCTGATACCAACCGACGATGAGGCCATCGGCGATGAGCCGCGCAGTAAGTGCCGCCACCTCATCGAGAGACGCGAGCTGATCCACTTGCAGGCCGTTCAATTCCGGGGCGTGGGCCGCCACCGTACTCGCGATATCCGTCGGCCGAGTGACTGGGCCCCCAGTATCCGTGCTCCATGACGAATCCACGCGGGCCGTGGAGCACCTCATGCCACACATGGTAGGCCGCCCCGAGCGCGGTTCCGTTGTCGCCCGATGCGGGCTGGATGTAGACCTCCCGAAACGGAGTCTGCTCCCGAATCTTCCCGTTCGCGACGCTGTTCATGGCGCACCCGCCCGCCATGCACAGCCGGGGATTGTGGGTGCGATCCCAGAGCCCTCGGAGCACGTGCATCGCGCACTCCTCGTAGACCGACCTGCAGCGAGCGCGCGATGTCCTCATGCCGCTTGGTCAGCGGCTCGTCAGCCTTCCGCGCCGGGCCGAGTACCTCGTCCAACGCCGCCGTGTACACGCGGCCCGAGCGTCGGGTACCCGTCCTCCCACTCCATCGCCACGCCATCGGACCAATGGCGGAAGTACCGGAGGTCCAGCTCGAACTTCCCGCCCGGCCGCAGCGTGACCAGCCGGCGAATGTCGCCGGCCATCGACGGCTGCCCATACGGAGCGAGCCCCATGACTTTGAACTCGTCGCCGAATGACGGAAAGCCGAGGTGCTGCGTGACCGCCGTGTACAGGATGCCGAGCGAGTGGGGGAAGAACACGTGGTCGAGGACGTCGATGTGCGTGCCCGCTCCGGCCGCGAACGATGTGCTCACGAAGTCGCCGAACCCGTCGATCGCGCAGCAGGCGGCATCCTCGAATGGCGAGACGAAGAACGCGCTGGCCAGGTGCGACGGATGGTGCTCGACGTGATGCACGCGGCGGTAAATCATCCTCGCGGACGCCGAGGGCCGTCGCGAGCGGCCCCCGCAGATCGCCGACCCGCTGGCGATTCCGCAGCCGGTCGCGGACGAGCGCCGGATCGGGCCGGTGCGTGATCGTGTACCACGCCTTGCGGAGCAGGTGCGCCTTGGGGTCGCGGCTCACAGCCACGTGATCGATGTCGCCGCCCCGGATGTCGCCCTGGCGCAGCACCGCCTGAATCGCCAGCGTCGGAAATCCGGCGCAGTGCTTGATGCGGCGAAACCGCTCTTCCTCCACCGCCGCGATCAGCACGCCGTCGCGCACCAGCACGGCCGACACGTCGCCGTGGTACGCATTGATGCCGAGGATGTGGACTGGCCGCCGTGGGGTCACTCCGAGGCCCGCTCGATCCGCGCGCGCTGCGCCAGCACCGCATCGTACATCGCCCGCAACGCCGGTGCGACGGCGCCGCGGCGCGAAATCCGCTTCCACGACTGCCGCGCCGCAGCGCGCGACCCGTTCGCGGAGCACCGCATCGTCGAGCACGCGCCCCACGGCGTCCGCCACGGCCCCGGCCGAACGCTCGGCGACCACGCCGGCCTTCCCGCCGTCCAACCCACGGGGCGAGTTGCACGCCGGGGGTCACAATGATCGGGACGCCCGCCGCGACGGAATCGAGCACGGCGATGCCGAAGTTCTCGTGAAGCGACGGCAGCACGCAGACCTGTGCAGCCGCCAGGTGCGCCACTTTGTCTGCCCCACGCACGAATCCCGGAAATACCACCGACGCCGCGTCGGCGCCAAGTCTGGCCGCCCGTGACCGCAGCTCCGCCTCGTACTGCGGCGTACCCTGCCCTGCGATCGTCAGTCGCGCCCCCGGATGCGCCGCGCGAATCGCCGGCCATGCGTCGAGCAGCACGTCGACGCCTTTGACCGGGTGCAGCCGGCCGAGGAAGAGGACCGATGGCGACGCGCGTGGCCGCTGGCCGGTGATCTGATGCCCGCGCCCCGCGATACGGCGGCGGCACGACATACGCCCGCGTGCCGAACTCGATGCCGTGCCACTTCGCCTCGTCACGCTCGGCTGGGCGTCGTGAAATGCAGGCCCGCCGCACGACGGAGGTTCGGCGCGTCCACGGCGCGAAAGTACATTCGTTTCGCCACGGTCCGGCGGTGGGCGAAGGTGTATCGGGACATGGTACCGAACGGGCCAATGACGACCGGTACGCCCGCGGTTGATCGCCGCGCGCGCGGCCCCCGAGCTGATCGGATTCAGCAGCCCGTGTACGTGCACGACCTCCGCCCGTCCCATACGCTCGGCCGCGCATTCGACGACCGCTCCACCGGAGCGCCACAGGCCGCCCGCGGGCGGCCCGGCCTGCGTGACATCGGCATCGCCGACGGCTTCCTCGAGCCACCGGAGTTCGTCCGGCGCGGTCTGCGGCCCGACGATCGCCGACTCGATACCCGCCAGTTGCCCCGCCACGACGTAGCCGATCAGCGCCTCGACCGGACCGCCGTACGAGCGGGCCAGGCTCGGCATGACGTGCAGCACCCTCACGTCACGCTTCATGCAGTCGCCGTCCGGCGGAACAGAGCCGCGCACATGCCATTGCCGGAGTGCGGCCCACGCCGGGACGACCGACATGAATGCCACCATCACCACCGCTGACTTGATCACGTGATTCACAGCTTCGCCGATGCCATTCTCCGCCTGCATCGTGTAGAGCATCACGTACGGGGCCCACGCCCACCAGAGTGGGTTCTCGATGCCCCACCGTCCGAACACGCGGTACACGAGCCCGAGCAGGATCCCAAAGCAGAAGACGCCAACCAGTCCGCCTTCTCGCCCGAAGTTGGCGTACATCTCGCCGGCCACGCTGAGATTCATGCTGGTCTGGCGCATCGACAGCCCGGTGAATCGCTCGAAATACCAGTAGCCACCGGCCATGTACTTGCCGGGATCGAGGATGCGCGGCACGATCGCGGCCCGGATCGCCGTCATGAGGGTTTCGCCGTGCGCGAACGGCTCGCGCGCCGGCACCCAGTTGAGCGTACGGGAGATGATCCAGCCCTGATTGATGCGCGCCACCGTGTGGGAGAGCCCGAGGTCGTGGAACGCGGACGTCGGCTGATGGAACTGGTTGGCCACGGCGTCGCCGAGGATGGAGGCGCGCTCGGCCAACCCCATGTCGGCGTTCTCACCGATCTCGATACGATAGGTGATCTTGAGCTCGTTGAGCATGCCCATCGCGACGAGCGCCGCCGTGGCCAGGGCGGCCAGCGTGCGCACGCGCCATCGATAGACGAAGCCGAGCAGCGTGGCCGTGTACGCGACCCACAGCAGCAGGTCGTGGAACATGCCGTCGCTCGACGTGAGCACGGCCCGCAGGGCAAGCACGGCCGCGAGGCGCCATCCCCACCCGGGGGCGCGCGCAAGCAGCAGGCCGAAGGCGCCGACGAAGCCGAGGTAGCCGACGAGCAGCATCAGGTACTGCAGCGAGAGCGGCAGCGGCGTGTTCTGGATGACGCTGGCGGCGAGGCCGACGACCACCATGATGTCGCACGTGTGCACGAAGTCCGACGGCATCAATGGCGCGGTCCGCTGCACGGCCCGCTGGCCCAGGCGCCACAGCGGGAGATACACGCCCAGTGCGAGGAGCAGCGTCGCGGGGACAGCGTAGTTGAAGTAGTCCGGCGCCGCGACCGCCATCGCGAAGGTGGGCAGCAGCGGCGTCACGTGGTAGCCAGCCCATGGCCCCATCACCCACTGCAGCGCCGCCACCAGGATGATCAGCCCCGGGATCCATGGAATGGCGGACACCGCGAACGCCGTATGCAGCCCGATGAGGACCGTCAGGAAGAGTCCCGCGCCGATCCACAGCGAATCGTGCTGGTACGCGCTGAAGGTCGCGCAGGGCACGATCACCGCCAACAGGATGATCAGGAGCCAGCGCGACTCCGGCACGAAGTACCACTGCCCCGGGACGATGACGTGGCCGGCCGCCGAGCGCGGCAGCTCGATCGTGTTGGTCGCCGCGGGCGGCGCGATCGGCTGCGCTACACTGGCCACGGTGCTCTCCCGGCGGCCGCCGCCGCCGCGACCAGGACGCCCGGCCGCGGCAGCGGCCGGCGAATACGCCGCCACATGCGCGGCGGCGGCCTGTCCCATTCGCTCGGTGTCCCCTGGATGGTCGACCAGATACATCAGGATGCGCCGGAGGTCCTCCGTATCGCCTTCCGCGAACGAATAGCCGGTCTCACCCTCACGAATGAGATCGGGGACACACCCCGCTGCGTCGGATACCACCGCCGGCAAGCCGCTGGCCATCGCCTCATTGACGACCAGGCCCCACGTCTCGTGGCGCCCCGAGGGGAGGACGAGCACGTCAGCCGCCGCATAGGCGTCGCCGATCGCGGTCTGGTTGAGGAATCCCGTGAACGTCGACGGCACGTTGTACCGGGCAGCCAGGCGCCGGCACTCGCTGCGCAGCTCGCCGTCCCCGACCACGATCACGTGCACGCCGAGCGCACCCCGGACCGCCTTGAACAGGTCGAGCGGGCGTTTGCGCGGGATCAGCTTCCCCGCGAACATCACCCCAAGCGCCAGCCGGTTGATGCCCCAGCGGTGACGGATGGTCTCGCGCCGCAACCGGGCCGCCGCCGTACGGGCGGCAAAGGCGGCGTTGTCCATGAAGTGAGGGGCCGGGATGATTCGCTTGGCGCCGTAGTAGCGGAAATAGTCCGCGCTGCGCTCGCCGACGCTCAGGCAGGCCTCGAATCGCCGGAGCATCCGCGGATACACCAGGCGTTTGATCATCCGCTTGGGGAACGCATCGTCGCGAAGCTGCGAGTCACCGCGCACGATCATCGGCGTCCCGGTGTCCCGGCACGCGCGCATCGCCTGCCAGTCGGATCGCGTCCGCCACCCGGTGAGCATGAACGCGTCGAACCTCCCTTGTGCAATGTACTTCGCGATCTCGGGCGTGTCGTAGTCGCGAGGCCGGTCGCGGAATGGCGCGCCCGTTTCGGCACGGCGCGCATCAGCCTCGTTGCGGAGCCAGATGTGCCGGTACCCGTCCGTGAGGTCCAGATCCCACGCGAACGGCACCCCGTAACCGATGCCCTGCTCCACGCTGGTCGGCTTGTGCGCGAAGAACACGGTCAAGTCTACGCCTGGGATCGACCCGATCGTGCGTATACAGCGGTGCGTGATACTGGATCGGGTGCGTCGCGAGCACGCCGATCCGCATCGGGCTTCGGATCACGTCCGGCAGGAAATGACCGGCCGGCACGGGGAGCCCGCTGTTCGGCGCGCGGACCTGCTCAGGCGGCTGGGCGGTCATGACCCATCGCTACTCCGGCGGGAGCCACGCGTGCCGGCCACCTGATCGAGGACACGCGCGAGCGCTCCGGTCATGCGCTCCGCTGTGCGAGACTGGAGCGCCGCATCGGTAGTGAAATCCGCCGTCATCGCTGGAAGCTTACCCTGAATCAGGTCGTTGAGGGCCGACGCGATGTCGTGCACCGCCGGCTCCGGTGACGGCGTGTCCGCCGTACCGTAACAAACTAAGCCGCCACAACCGAGGCGGCGCAATAGCAGCGCGGGCTCCGTCGCGGCGTGCATCAGCGCGAGCACCGGCCGCCGCGCCGCCAGCACCGGCATCAGTTTCGACGCCGCGTAATACACGGTGGTGTCGCCGAGGACGAGATTGCCATCCGCGCCATCCGCCAGCGCCAGTGCGCGCGCGTACGGCACCCGCACCGGATGCTCCGACACCTGGGCTTCCAATCCTCGCGCCGCGACCAGCGCGGCCGTCCGCGCCACCGCGACGGCCGGCGCGGCGTACGTGGTTCCGTAGAACTCAATGCGGAGACGCGCCGCAACCGCCGGCTGCTCCTGCCGCAGCAGCACGACGGCATCGAGCAGAGCCGCCAGTACGGGCAGCTGCGCGTCCGACAGCGCACCGATGTACACCAGCCGGCAGACCGGGCCGCCTGATGTCTCCCCGGGTCGTGGATGCCACATCCGGCACCTCGCGTCCTCGTGAGGAGCAGCGCGCGGTCCGACGCTTCCAGTCCGTATGGCGCGGCACCCGCCGGGATCCCATGCGTGGAAGGGAAACGCGCCCGCAGGTCCGTGATGATCCCGTCGGAAACTGCGAAGACTCCACTCACCGACCGAAGACTCCCGCCCTCGGTCCGCTCGGCGATCCACGCCGCGAGCCGGCTCTTCGTGGTCCCCGTCGCCGCAATGCGCCACGGATCGACGTAGTCCACCACGATCCGTGCACCCGACCGGCGCCGCACCAGCGGTGCCAGCCAGAGTCCGTACCAGGGCGGCACCACCAGCAGCACCACCGGATCCCGCGTCTCTCGCGCCACCTGGACCGTGCGCGCGGCGAGCGCCCACAACGACCGCAGGGCGAGGTCGCCCACTCCCGCCACGCGCGTGATCCTCGCGGGCCACGCGCGGACGAGCTCCACTCGCACGTCCTGCGGGACGGTCTCGAGTCAGCTCGGACTCCGCGGGTTCCTCACGGTCGCGCGGATCGACAGTCACGACGATCGGCGTCCATCCAAATGCCGGCAGGTGCCGGACGAAGAGACGCGCGCGATGCGCCGGCGGCAGCCCGGACGGCGGGAAATGCGGTGCGACGATTATGCAGCGGCGTTCAGTCATCCGGTCCGCCCACCGAGATGGTGGCCGTCGAGACCCGGCGCTGTCCCCCGGCGAGTGCCGCCGCGACGGCTTCGAGAAACGCCGGCTTCTCGCGGTCCCACACGTACGTCGTGCGGCCGGTCACCCACGCCGCCCGCTGCGCCGCGGCCAGCGCCGCCGGGTTGGTCAACGCGTCCAGTGCACGCGCGAGCGCCGGAGCGTCGCCCGGCGGATACGTGCGTCCGTACCGCGCCTCGGGCGGGAAGACGGAGCGATGTCCCGCCGTGTCGGTCGCGACGCACGCCAGACCCGCCTGCAGATACAGAAAGAACTTGTTGCTGACGGTCAGCCGGCGGTTGAGACTATCGTCGCCGTCGAGGGAAAGCCCGACCTGATGGGTCGCGAGCGCTGGGAGGATGGTGTTGGCGGGTCGCACCGGAATGCATCACGACTTCCGTCCGCTCGCGGACTGGCGCGAGCTGCCGGTCCAGCCACCCGTCCTTACCCTCCGCCACCGCGCCATAGAGGTGCACCGCCACCCGGCTCGCCATCCTCGGCAACGCCGCGAAGAGGTCCTCGAGCCCGCGCCGTGGGCCGATCGTTGCGGAGATCCACGCCAGCTCCACGACGCCGGTCCGCGCCGGCCGGTCCGCGGGCCCCCGCAGCAATGCGGCGTCCGCCGACGGAAAGCAGTTGTGCCAGACCCGCGTCGTGTGGAGATCGTAGGTCGTCGTGAGGTATTCCGCCATCGGCACCGACGTCGCAGACACGTAGGCCGCGTCGGGCAGATAGGTTCGCTCCAGCCGGCTGATCATCGGGCGCCGCCACCGCGCACGGCCGCCGTCGGCCGGCTCCTCCGCGAGCAGATCCTCGCAGTCGAACGCGAACGGCACACCGCGCTCGCCAGCCGCGAGTGCCGCGACGGACAGCACCGGCTGGGTGTGGGCGATGTAGAGCGCCGCCTGCTGCCGGACGGCCCACGCGGCGAGCACGTCGTCGCCCCGGCAATACGCCGCCTGCGCCACCCGCGCCTCGCGGATCCCCGCCCGCACCATCCACTCGGCCGCTCGCTGCCGCACCGCGGCACGCATCCAGGCCGCCGGGCTGCCGGTCGCGTGCCAGATCGATGCGGTGCCAGCGCCACGGCTTGAGACGCAGGATCGCGTCATCACGCGCCGTGTCGCCATCAGCCCGATAGCCGGCGACGACGTCGTCACCGGCTTCGTGGAGCGCGTCCGCCTCTTTCACCAGCCGGGGATTCACCCAGATTGGCGCGGGCGAGAGCAGGCGAATGCGCGGGTTCATCCGCGATACCCCTCGGCCGCCGCCCGCCGCAGACTCTCAGCCATACGCTCCGCCATCAGCCGGTGCTCGAACTGCGCGATGAACGGCTCGTTGGCCTCGACGAGACGGCGGGGATCCGGCGCCGCGATGACCTGGGCGAGCACCCCTGCCACGGCATTGCTGTCGTCCGGATCAGCCAGCAACCCAAGCCCTGACTCCGACACCAGGTCCCGCATCGCGCCATCGGTGAGCAGGGCGAGGATCGGCACCCCGGCGGCGAAGTATTCGTAGAGTTCCCAGCAATGCTGTAGTCGCGCCCACCGATCACCTTGGCCGACGTCAGCAGCAACGCATCGGCCTGCCGCTCGAGACGGAGCGCCTCGGCGTGCGTCACCGGCCCGGGTGTCGACACAATGTCCGCCGTTCCCGTCTCGGCCAGCATCAGCGGTAGCCACGGCGGCACCCTGCCGACGAATGTCACGCGCAGCCGGCGCGCGAGATCGGGGTGTAGCTCCCGCAGACGCTGGACGCCGCGGAGGAAAAAGTACGGCGACCGGTACAGCCAGTCTTCCTGCCGCAGGCGGTAGTGCAGCCAGTGCTGCGGCGACCGGCGCCAGATCGGCCGGAATGTCGCGGCTCGCGCTTCTGGCGTGTAATAGAAGCTTCCCGCGTACACGACGTGGCGCTGCTCGGCCTCGGGCGTGCCCTGTCGCGCGCCCCGCCGCGCGGCGAACGCCGGCACGGTGGCGGCATCGTAGCCGTTGTAAATGGTCACCAGCCGGTCCGGCGAAAGCGACGGCATGTCGGCGAGCCACTGCTCCCGCGTCACGTGCGACGTCGCGACTCCGACGTTGGCGCTCTGCAGCACCGACCGCTCGTGCGCCCGCGCGTAGAGATAGTGGGCAACCGTGGGATAAGGCGCCACGCACCACCGCGCCCACGCATCCCGCATGTCCACGACCCACGGCAACCGGTACCGCTCCGCGGCGAGACGGGCCAGCACCGCGACGCCAAACGGAGGTGCCGTCGCCAGCAGCACGTCAGGACGCCGGTCCATCACGATCTCGTCGAGCTGCTTCAGCAGTGGCCGGCGCCAGAACAGGGAGACCGGGTCTCCCCAGTGGGAGTACTGCGCCACGCGGAATCCGGCGCGCCCGCGGGTGAGCGACCAGTACCACGGCGGGAATCCACTCGGGATGCGGTGCACCCGCACGCTCTCCGGCAACGCCCGGAGCAGTGTCGCGTCGACCGGGGCGGCCGACCGCAGCGCCAGATCCTCCGACCGGACGGTCACAATGTCGAGATCAATGCCCTGCGCCGGCAGTCCTCGCGCCAACGCCATGACCCGCTGGACGCCCCCGGCGCCCAGCGGCGCGAACTCGAACGCGATGAGCAAGACGCGCAGCGGCATCGCCAGCGCCGGCTGCTCGCTCAGCGGAATACTCATGTCCCGAATGCTCATGCCTGAACGCTCATGCGGGCACACTCACGCGAGCAACGCGAAGAGATCGAGGGTGAACTTTGCGGCGTGCGTCGGATATGCGAACGGATCGTATTCGCCCCACGGTGGCAATGAGCCCGGAATGGCCCCCGAAACCTCCGGCCAATCCGCGACAATGCGCACCCGGTGCTGCAACGAGGCGGCGACCATCTCGGCCGCCTTTCGATAGGCGGCGTCTCCCGTGACCCGCGCGAGCAGGCACCACGAGATCGCCACCTGGGCGTCACCCGTCAGACACTGCCACCGCGCGCGTGGACGCCAGTCGTTCGATAGGCGGCCCGGAATCCGGCCCAGCCGCTTGGACAGGTTCAGCAGCGCACGCGCGGCGTGCTCCGCGGCGTCGGTGTAGCGCGGCTCGTCGAGCAGCCCGCCCCCTTGCAGAAGTCCCTCAATGACGTAGGCAATGGTATGGGTGGTCGGCGCCTCGGTCGCCGTGAAACCGGCTGCCCGAAACCAGCCAGACGGTTGCTGCTGGCCGACGACCCAGTCGAGGGCCCGCCGCGCCGCTGCCGCGTAGCGCTCGTCGCCAGTCAGTTGGGCCAGCCGCGCGAGCGGCGCCGCCACCCGGGAATAGTAGGTGTGCGGAATGCCGTTGAATGCGTTGCGCACCCCGAATGCCGCTGGAGTCCTGCTCTTGCAACAGCCAGTCGCCGGATTCGCGCGCGAGCGCGGTCCACCCGGCCGCGACGTCGCCGCGCGACGCACCGGCCAGAGCGCACCACCCCTCCACAACCTGCGCGGTGTTGAACACGCTGGGAGTCGAGTTGCCCGGATACCACTGCTTCCTGCAGACCGCGCCCCCGGCAAGCCGCGTCCGCGCCAGCCACTCCCCGCCTCGGACAGCGGTCTCCTCGAGCCGGGGGTCGTTCCAGACCGCGGCATAGTGGAGGAGCGTCGAGATCAGATAGCCCGTGATCTCGGGGTATGGACCTGCCCATCCGGCGGTAACATGGTAGCGCGCCAATGCGCCCTCCCCACCTCCCCCGGCGATCGCGCGTTGGATCCACGCCATGATCGAGCGCGCGCAATCGTCACGCCCCGCGACGGACACACCCGGGCGCCAGGTAGGCACCCAGGCGTCCCCGCCTCGCGAGCATCCCCAGAATGTCGGCTGCCGCGAGCGTCCGATTGCTGGCGCTCCCGACCCGCCGGCGCATCCGGCCCGCTGGCGACGCAGCCGGGGTCCCGTTCGGGGTATCACGCCGCTGCAAATCCGTGATCTCGTCGGTCCGCGTCGCGAACTCCTCGCCACGTGCGGCCCAGCCGAAGTCACGGCGCGCGCGTTCGGCCCCCTGCCGGCCCATCGCTGCCCGTGCGCGCTGGATCGCGCAGCAACGTTCGCATCGCGCGCACGAGTTCACCCGCATCACGCGTGTCCACGAGGATACCCGTCTCGCCATCGGCGATGGCCTCCGCCACGCCACCGTTCGCACCGCCAATGACTGCCTTACCGTACGACCCCGCTTCCAGGTACACGATGCCGAATCCTTCGACGTCGTGCGCCTCGGCCCTTGTCGGCAGAATGAAGAACTCGCATTCCGCAAACAGTGCTGCTTTGGTCGTTTCGTCGATCGTGCCAGGAAAGACCACCCGATTGGCGACCCCCGTCGCACGGGCCAGACTGTTGAGCGCATCGTATTCCGGACCGGACCCCGCTGCCACATAGCGGAGTGCCGGGAACTCGTCCGCCACCGCGGCGAACGCCTCGACGGCGAGGTCAATGCCCTTTCGGTGGCGGAGGTGGCAGAGCGACAGAATGAAGGGGTCCTCACCAAGACCCAGCCGCTGGCGAACCGTTTGCCGATGCATATCCGCCGCACCGTCACGGGCTGGCATCGCGACGCCCGGCAGGAGAAGACTCTGGCACGAGTCAGTCACTCCCAATGCCGTCAGCTTTGCCGACGTGTCATGGCTGATCACAAACCAGTGCTTCGCGGTATCGACCATTGCCACGCGGCGCCGCGCCCACATCGGCGTCAGCGCCTCGATCAGTTCGAGGCCGTAGGCGATCGCGGTGTAGTCCAGGCCCAGGTCACGGCACGCGACGTACCACGGATACGTCACGGGGCTCATGCGCCCCAGCACGTACGCCGAGCGCGGATGCTCGGCGTCGATCCCCGCGAGCAACTGGCGCACACGGCCGCGCCGGCCGAGGTGCCACGCCAGCGTGTTCAGCCGGCGAGTGGGCATGAAGCCATCACCGCGGCGAGACTGCGCCCGCCGAAACCAACCGACCTCGCGATACCGAAACGGCAGTCCAGGGTTGAGCGCCTCGGCACCCGCCACGCTGGTCACCACCAGAACATCGTGCGTCTCAGAGCTCGCGAGCGCGAGTTGGTGCAGATATTCGGCGATGCCGCCGAGCGCCGGCTTCGAATCCTCCGTGAGGATGACGATTCGCCGGCGTCCGGCTCGCGAGCTCGTACGACCAGGGCGGCCCGTCATCACCCGGACCTGGCAGCGGCTGGGCGCCACGATGCCAGCGCGTCGAGTTGCTCGCGAATGGGCGGCCGGAGGTCGGTCGGCACGAGCGACCGGTCCACCGTCGCCTCACCGTGCGCGTCGGCCACCGTGAGATGCGGGGCGAACACGTCGCGCAACGCACAGAGCAGCTCGTACTTGGTGACCACCGCGGTGCCGGGCTGGATCACCGGCGGTACCGCCTCGCCGCGGGCTCGCGCGGATGCGCACTCCAAAGCGATCGTCGCCCACTCCAGCGACGTGATGCCGTTCCACCGATGATTGGTATAGCCTGGTACCGGGCGGCCGGGAGGCTGCCGCAGGAACCACGCGAGGAGTCCGTGACCGTCACCGCGGTCCGGCCCAATCACCGAGACACGCAGCACGGTCGCGTTGGGCCAGCGGCTGATGGTCTCGCCGAGCGCCTTCGAGAATCCGTACGCATCCCCGGCATCAAGTGGCTCATCAATGCGGTAGCTGCCACGCACCCCCGCGAAGACGCAGTCGGTGCTCGCGTGGATGATGTACTGCGCAGGGTCGAGCGGCTCGCCAGGTGGACGGGGAACAGCGCATTCGCAAGGAACAGCGCCGCCGGGTCGTCGCTGCGCTGTTTCGTTAGTCCCAGGCAATTCACGACGACAGCGGCCTCCGACCGGCGGACGGCCTCCACGAGACAGTCCGCGGATTCCCCGGTATACCGGTCGTCCGCCGTCACGACGTCATACCCGGCCTCCGCCGCGCACCGTGCGACGACGTGACCGAGCATGCCGCGATGCCCGAGCACGAACAGCTGCCGCTCGCTCACTAAATGTAGTACTCGACGAGCCCCACGCGGTCGAGGAGTGCCCCGATCTCCTCGGAGCTGCTGAGGCGTCGCGTATTGGCCGATGTGTATTCCGTTCCGACCGGATAGTGCGACGTGCCCGGTGGCACCCGGTACTCGGGATGAATCGTGAAGTAGTCCTTGGTCTCCCCTGCCCGCTGCAGCTCGTACTCGTTGACGAGGACCTCGTCGATCTTCTCCCCGGGCCTGATCCCGACCGTGCGCACCGGAATCTTCTTGCGCCCCCCGTATTTCGCGATGAGTGCCTTCGCGAGGTCGGCGACCGTCGCGGCCGGCGCCTTCCGCACGAAGATCTCCCCACCTTCGGCGTGGCTCATGGCGTGCACCACGAGATCGACCGACTCATCCAGCGTCATGAGAAACCGCGTCATGTGTCCGACGGTCATCGTGATCGGACCACCTGCCTCTATCTGCTTCCGGAATAACGGAATCACCGACCCCCGGCTCCCCATCACGTTGCCGTATCGCACGCAGCAGAACCGGGTATCGAGCGGCACCTGGTTCCTCGAGCAGACGATCTTCTCCATCATCGCCTTGGACATACCCATGGCATTGACGGGCTTGACGGCTTTGTCGGTGCTGAGCGCCACCACGGTCCGCACACCGGCCCGGAGCGCGGCCTCGCACACGTTGTGCGAGCCCACGGTGTTAGTCTGAAACGCCTCGTAGGGATAGGCCTCGCACGACGGCACCTGCTTGAGCGCCGCGGCGTGGAACACGAGATCCACCCCCCGCAGCGCGGTCCGCAGCCGTTCCGGGTCCCGGACATCGCCGATGATGTACTCGAAGTCCGGCAATCGCTGCCGCATCTCCCACTGCTTCTTCTCGTCACGGCTGAAGATCCGGATCCGCCGCGGTCCGAGCGCGCTCAGGTGCGCGGCGACGCGATTGCCGAATGACCCTGTGCCACCCGTGATGAGGACGGTCTGCCCGGCAATCCGGGACGCCGCCGCCGCGCGCGATGTCGCGGCGCGCAATGTCGCGGGCCGCGCTCTGCCCTTCCCGGCAGGTGGCATCATGCGACGACCTGATCGAGACGCCCCGACGCGGCGACGGCAATCGCGCGCGGCGTGAGCGCTGAGCGGCGGTCGGATCCCAACCGGGCACGCACGGCGGCACCCAGGCGCGGAACAGCGGCCAGCAATCCGCGCGCGGTCACCCGGTCACCGCGCAGGACGCTGGTGAGAAGCCTGAGCGGCGCCAGCGCCAGGAATCCGGCGAGAAAGCCCCATCCCCCAATGTTCTTGATCGTGAATAGTATGTGATTCCGGGCCAGGAGCGTCTGGAATTGCGCCTCCCGCGTCAGGTCGCGCATGGTCGCCGCCTCTCGGTGATAGATGACGCTCGCCGGCTCGAAGACGGTGCGCCAGCCCCGCATCCACGCCCGGTACGACAGATCGACATCCTCGTAGTACGCCGGACGGTACAGCGGATCGAATCCGCCCAGACTGACGAACCGGTCGCGCCGGAACGCCGCGCATCCGCCACCCGCGTCGAGCGTGTACACCGGCTCCGTCACGGTGAGATCCCACCACTTGTAGAACCACCACCGGCGGAGCGCCATCCTGCGCTGCCCTGTGGTCCGGCGCACACCATCCCAATCGAACACGTTGGCCGTCGCCGCGAAGACGGACGGGTCGCCGAAATGGCGCACCAGGGGCGCCACGAAATCCGGGTCGACGCGCATGTCGTTGTTCAAGATAATGACGACCGGCTCCGGACAGTCCGCGACGATCGGGTTCAGCGAAAAGAGAAAATCGTTGCTGGCCGCCACGACGACATCCACCTCAGGGAACTCGCGCCGCACCGTCTCGGCATCGGGCTCGGTGCTCCGGTTGTCGGCGACGACCACGCGGGCCGTGCCGGGATACCGCGCGACCGCCGCCCGGAGCGACGGAAGCAGCACGCGGAGATGTGAGATGCCGTTCCAGTTGAGCACCACGACGGCACACGCCGGGAGCGAGTGGCCGCCGGTCACGGCGGCGGTCATGCGACGTCTCCCGGCACGCCCGCCAGCGGACGGCGGGCCAGCGATTCGATCGTGTGGACCACGGGCTCGAATGTCTGCCTGAAATCGAGATGCCGCGCGTAGTAGTGCCGGACCGCATCGGCATAGCGCTCGTAGTCGGCGCAGATCGTCCGGGCCGCATCCGGGATCTCGCCGGTCGTCCGCACCCGGACGCCGCACCCCTCCCGCTCGACCCAGTCGAAGCACGCCAGCCGCGTGGTGATGACGGGCAGCGCATTTTTCATATAGAGGCACAGCTTGCCGGAGGCGGTCCCCATCAACCGATCGTTCGCCCTGCGGTCATCGTACAGCGCGAGCCCGATATGCGCGGAGGAGATCGCGTGATCCAGGAGGCTGGCGGGCAGCGTCGCCGGACTGAACCACACCGCACCGCGCGATTCTCGCGTGCGCATTTGCGTCGGGAGGCGACCCTGAAACACGACCGCCGGCATCGTGTCATCCCAGTCCGCCGCCGCCGCAGCCAGCGCCTCGGCCGGCTCCCACCCCATCCCCCCCGCATGCACGATCACCGGCCGGTTCGCGGGTATGCCGAGCACTTCCTGAAAGAAATGCGACTCCAGGCGCTGGGCCGGCCCCGGCGCGCTGTTTGGGACAACGAAGATCGGATGGTCGCCGCGCAGGCGATTCAGCCCGCGGAGGAAGTCGGCGCGGTCCTGCGACAGTGCGATCGAGAAGGCGCACCGCTGATGATCGAGCCGCTCTCGCATCTTCCACCGCCGCTGTGCCGATGTGGCCAGCTCGCTGTCGATGATCAGCTCATCCGAGATGTAGCCCACCGGCGCCCCAGTTACGGCGGACGCCCGGACCGCCCAATGCAATCCCCACTGGGGCGCCGCCAGGACCGCGGCATATCTCGGCCGGTGCGTCGCCAGCCGGGCGGCGAGTGCCGCCGCACCACTGTACGTGATGTCGACCGGGATCACACGCACCCGGGGACTCGCAAACACCGGAGCCGGGTGGGTCGTCGTGAGCCGCGTGTACACGTCGACATGCGCACCGCGGGCCGCCAGTGCCTTGATCGGCTCGCGGAAGCAGGCCAGCGCATCGACGTACGCGTGCTCGATCACGAATGCAACGTGCAGCGGGCGGAACGCGCTCACGAGACCGCGGCGGGTATCAGAGGGTCCGCAGCAGGATGGAGGTCCCAGAGACAGGGCAGTCGCACGGGGCCGGCACCCGCCGATGGCTCGAAATGTTCGCCCGTGTCCACGCGGATCGGCTGGACGTCGAAGAAGCCAGCCTGCGGGAGGAAATCGAGGATTCGCGCCCCGGATAGGACCGCACACGAGACCGCGTATCGTCCGGGATTGAGCACCGGACGCGGCACGTTCAGATCGGCCGTATAGGTATTGCCCTTCCCCGCCGCCATGGTCACGCCCGACTCTTCGCTGTTGAACGTGGCGATGCGGTTTCCGTAGAGATCATCGATGCCGACGCCAATGGCCGCGTCGTGGATGTGGCTCATCGCCGTGAAGGTCAGGCGAAGACGGAGATCCTCACCGAAACGAAATCCCGGCGTCCCTTCCGACGCCGGACGGACTTCGACCACCGTCAGTCTCACCAGCTCACCGTATTCGTCGAGGCGGCGCGGCAGCCCTGCCGTCTCCCATCGGAGCGAGTCAGGCCGCTGCTCGTCCGCCAGATAGCGCGTCACGGCCTCGAGAGTCGGGCCATCGAACGCGAGCCGGCCATGGCGCAGCAACAGCCCCCGTGAGCACAGCCGCGAGATCGCCGCCATGTTGTGACTTACGAATAAAACAGTCCGGCCGCCGCGCCCCACGTCCTGCATCTTGCCCAGGCATTTCTGCTGGAACGCCGCATCGCCGACGGCCAGAATCTCGTCCACGATCAAGATCTCAGGCTCGAGATGTGCCGCCACGGCGAACGCCAGCCGGACGTACATCCCGGAGGAATAGCGCTTGACCGGCGTGTCGAGAAATGATTCGACTTCCGAGAACGCCACGATCTCGTCGAACTTTCTCGCGATCTCCGACCGGCGCATTCCGAGAAGCGACCCGTTGAGGTACACGTTCTCCCGGCCGGTGAGTTCGGGATGAAAGCCGGTGCCCACTTCCAGGAGGCTCGCGACCCGTCCGCGGATGGCGATCGTGCCCGATGTCGGCTCGGTGATGCGGCTCAGCGCGCGGAGTAACGTGCTCTTCCCCGCTCCGTTTCGGCCGACAATGCCCACCACCGATCCGCTGGTGATCGAGAATGAGATGTCGTCCAGCGCCCGAAACGGCCGGCTCTCGGCATGCGATCCGCCCCGGGTCAGACGACGGGCCCGCCGCAATGGCGCGGTCACCGCGCTCACCGCGGCCTCCCGCAATGTCGTGTAACCGCGCGCCCGCGTGCCGAGGACGTACTCCTTGGTCAGGTGGTCGACGACGATGACCGGTGACGCCGCGCTAGACGACATCGACGAACCGCCGCTCGACCCGCTGGAAGTAGGCGATCCCGACCGCCAGTGACGCGAGCACGGAGATCGACGAGATCACGACCAGGTCCCACGACGGCGACTGGCCGAGCACCGCCGCCCGGAACCCGTCCGTCATGCCCGTCATAGGATTGAGCGCGAACGCCGTACGCCACCGCGCGGGCACTGCCCTCGCCGAATACACGACCGGACTGGCGTACATCCAGAGCTGCACCGCAAACGGCACGATGTACCGGAAATCCCGATAGGTGACAGTCAGCGCCGCGAGGAGTGCGCCCACGCCAGATGGCCGCCAGCATCACGCCCAGCATGAACACCGGCGCGAGCAGCACCATCGGGGTGACCGGCACGTGGTACCACACAAGCAATCCCACCATGAGCACCGACGCCACGAGGAGATCGATGATCCCGACGCCCACCGCGGCCAGCGGCACGATCATGCGTGGGAAGTAGATCTTCGTGATCAGGTTGGCGCTGTTGACGAGACTCGTCGACGACGTGGAGACCGCCGTCGCGAAGAACGTCCACGGAAGGAGACCCGCATAGACGAATACGGGATACGCGACGCCGTCGCTCGGCAAATGCGCCAGTCTGCCGAAGATCAGCGTGAACACCACCATGAAGAGCGCGGGCTGCAGCACCGCCCAGAGTGCTCCCAGGACCGTCTGCTTGTAGCGCACTTTGACGTCGCGCCAAACGAGAAAGTACAGGAGTTCGCGGTATTCCCAGAGCTCGCGCAGATCGAGCATCCGCCACCCACGGTGGCGACGGTACACCCGCAGCGCGGATCCGGGCTCCGGCGGCGCCGCCCTGGTGATCGGAGCGGGCCCGACGGCGGCCGGCACTTAGGCGATGGGGACCGCGGGGCCGGACCCCGTCGGCACACGGTCGCGACCGCGCGCCCGATCCCCAGGTGAAGCGGCGGCCGCCGCCGGAACGGCAACCGGTCCGCTCACGGGCGCGGGCACATGCCGGCGGCCAGCACCAATGGGCCACAGCGTCAGCAGCTTGGCCTCGATCTGTCCGCGCAAGTCGCCGGCGATCGCGTGGAAATGAGGGAACGGCGAACCCGCACCCACGCCATCCGCCCACAGGACCATGGAGCCGAAGCGCTGTCCATCATGGTCCAGGAACGGCAGCGTAACGTGCCACCATGACGCCTCGAGACGCGGCGCGTCGGCCGCACTCCACGTCCACACCGCGACATCATCCTCTTCCGTCACATCCGGCCGGTGCGGCCCGCGCCCGCCGACGGCTCCCCGGCGCCCATCCAGAAACGCCGCGCGCAGCCTCACTTCCGCCCGTGGGCATCCGTCGTCCGCCAGTGTCTCGCCCAGCGCGACGAACACTGCTGCCAGATCGTCGAGCGCTCCCATCCGCGCGCTCGCCTCGCGCACGCGCACCCCGCGCTCGATCGTGTGCCGGTGCCGCACCCCGCGCCGCAGCAGCCGCCCGACTTCCTCGAACTCGTAGATGCGGAGGCGCTGCACCATGAACCCGACACCAATTCCGATCGTGACGAGCACCAGCGCCACGACATGGCCGCCATTGTTCACCAGCAGCATCCCGGCCAGCGCCAGCACCGCACACACGCCGTAGAGCGCGAGCACCACGCCGCGGGGCGAATACCCGCGGCCCAATAGCCGGTGATGGATGTGGCCGCGATCGGCCGCGAAGATCGGCTGGCGCCGGAGAAACCGGCGAGACACCGCGATCAGCGTGTCGAGCACTGGAAGCCCGAGCGATACCACTGGAATCGCGACCGCGATCACCGTCGGTGACTTCTGCGCGCTCAGCGCACCGATCCCGGCCAGCATGAAGCCGACGAACAGGCTTCCGGAGTCGCCAAGGAAGATCGTCGCCGGGTGAAAGTTGAAATACAGGAAGCCGAGCATCGCACCGGCCAGAATCAGCGTGACCAGCGCGGCACCGAAGCGGCCATTGGCGATGGCGACCACGAACATCGTCGTCAGCGCAAACAGCGCGGCGCCGGACGCCAGCCCGTCGAGGCCATCGATGAGGTTGAACGCGTTGGTAATGCCCACGAACCACAGCACCGTGAAGACCAGTCCCGCCACTCCCCCGAGGTCGATGACGCCAATGAAGGGCAGCGAGAGGGTCGTCATGCGGACGCCGGCCGCGAACACCAGCACCGCGATCACGATCTGCGCGAGAAACTTCCAGCGCGCATGCAGTTGGCGGATGTCGTCGTAGAGCCCCACGCAGTGGATCGCCAGTCCACCGGCGAATACCACGAGCAATCCCCGCCCGCTTCCCGCGAACACGCTGCCGCCGAACAGCAGGAACAGCACGATCGACGTGGCCGCGACGGCCAGCACGATGCCGACACCACCGACGCGCGGAATCTCCGTCCCATGCAGCTTGCGGGCGTCGCTCAGATCGAACAACCCCGCGCGGCGTGCTTTCTGCCGGACGACGAACGTCGCCACCATCGACAACGCAGCCGCCGCCACGAACGCCAGCGCATAGACGCGCACGCTCGGCCGGCCCGCCAGACTCCCCAGCAACCCGTCGAACCCGCCGCCGGGCGCCGCGCTCAGCGCACTGCGTATCACGCTGCCCACGGCACCGGCTATCGCGGCGACGAGGCTAGTCATGCTCGACCCCGGCGCTCACGCTCGCCCCCGCCCGTCGCAGGCGCCCCGCCATGGCATCATCCATCCGCGCGCGCACCACGACGGCCGAACCCTCACTGCCCACGTTGAGGACCTCGGCATCCCGGTACAGATCGGCCAGGAGTTTCCCCGAGTCCGCCGGAAGCCGGACCACCGACAACGGACGCATGACACGCACCGCGGCCGATAGCTCCCGGCGGAGCGAGTCGAGCCCGCCGTCCGTCACGGCCGACGCGAATATCGAATCCGGCAACAGGTTGCTCACGCGATCCCTGAGTGCCGAGGCGTTTGGTCCGGCAAGTTGATCCATCTTATTGAAGACGTGCCGGATCGGTGTCCGGCTCGCCCCCAGGTCAGCGAGGACATCTTCCACGACCGCGCGCTGGTCTTCCCACGCGGGGTGGCTGGCATCGATGACATGAAGCAACAGATCAGTCTCCGTGACTTCTTCGAGCGTCGCCCGGAACGACGCGACGAGGTGGTGCGGCAGCTTGCGGATGAAACCCACGGTATCCGTCATGAGAACGTGTGCCCCACCCCCCACATCGACATCCCGGGTCAGCGGGTCGAGCGTCGCGAACAGCCGGTCCTCGACCACGACGTCCGATGCCCCCGTCATACCCTTGAGAATGGACGACTTGCCCGCATTAGTGTATCCGACGAGGGCGACCCGGAATGCCCCCTGGCGGGCCTGCCGCTGGATCGACCGGCTGCGTTCGACGTCGTCCAGCCGCTCTCGAAGAAGCTTGATCCGGTGGCCGATCAGCCGCCGGTCGGTCTCCAGCTGGGTCTCACCAGGCCCCCGCATGCCGATACCACCCCGGACCCGCTCGAGGTGGGCCCACATCCGGGTCAACCGCGGGAGCATGTATTCGAGTTGCGCAAGTTCGACCTGCAGTTTGGCCTCGCTCGTCCGCGCCCGGGTCGCGAAGATGTCCAGGATGAGCTCGGCACGGTCGATGACCCGCCGCCCAGTGGCCACCTCGATGTTCTTCCCCTGCGCCGGTGTCAGCTCATCGTCGAAGATGACGACCGTTGCCTGCAGTTCTTCGATGCGCACTTTGAGCTCGTCGATCTTTCCGGTGCCGAGGTAGGTCGCCGGGTGCGGCCGGTCCAGCCGCTGGACGACCTCACCAACCACCACGGCCCCCGCGGTATCCGCAAGCTGCGCCAACTCACCCAGATGGTCGTCAACCAGGTGACGGTCGCCCGACCGCTTGAGCGGGGCGCCCACCAGCAAGGCCCGCTCTGTGGGCGCGGCCAACGAGATTAGCTCGCGCGAGATGCGGTCTCCGGCATCAAGGAATCACCCATCCGTCTGGTCCCTCGTTGGCTCGTCCGTCTTAGGCTGGCTTGTCTGAGGCGGGTCCGTCTTGGCCGCCGCGCCCGCATCCCCCCCGGACGCCGTGGCGCGCTCGGACTTCGCACGCAAATCGGACCACCAGATTAACCGCTTGGCAATCTCCTTCTCAAAGCCGAATGGCCCAGGCTCGTAGAGCGTGCTCCCGGCCGCGGCATCCGGCAGGTAGTCCTGTGGAATGTATGCCTCAGGCACGTTGTGCGCATACTGGTATCCCCGGCCGTAGCCAAGGTCTTTCATGAGTTTCGTCGGGGCGTTCCGGATGTGGAGCGGAACCCCCTCGGCAGGGGTGCGCCGCGCCAGGTCCAACGCCGCGCCCCAGGCCCGGTAGACCGAGTTGGACTTGGGCGCCGTCGCCAGGTAGACAGCCGCCTCCGCCAACGCCAACTCCCCCTCGGGTGAACCAAGGAAGTGGTAGGTGTCGCGCGCATCGAGCGCAACGCGCAACGCCGTCGGGTCGGCGAGTCCGACATCCTCCGCCGCAAAGCGCACGGTCCGGCGCGCGATGTACATCGGATCCTCCCCGCCTTCGATCATTCGGGCCAGCCAATACAGCGCACCCTGAGGATCACTGCCGCGCAGCGCCTTATGGTACGCCGAGATGAGGTTGTAGTGCTCCTCGCCGGATTTGTCGTATCGCGCGACGCGCGCCTGCATCGCGTCGCGGACCGCAGCCGCCGTGATGACCCCGCCAGCGGCGCCCCGTCGCTGCCGCGTGACGAACGCCGCCGCCGCCTCGAGCGATGTCAACGCCCGGCGCGCGTCGCCGTCCGCCTCGGTCGTGATTTGAGCCAGTGCCGCATCCTCGATGGTGAGCTGCAGCGCGCCGAGGCCTCGGTCCGCATCGGACAGCGCCGTGCGGACCATCGCCGCCAGGTCCGCCACCGCGAGCGGCGCCAGGACAAACACCCGCAACCGCGACAAGAGCGCGCCGTTGATCTCGAACGACGGATTCTCGGTCGTCGCCCCAATCAGCGTGAGGGTGCCGTTCTCGACGTATTGCAGGAACGCATCCTGCTGCGCGCGGTTGAACCGGTGGATCTCATCGACGAACAACACGGTGCCCCGCCCTTCCGCCCGGCGCGCCTCCGCCTCGCCCACGATGACTCGCACACGCGGCACTCCTTCCGTCACCGCCGAAAACGGAACGAACTCACGATCCGTGTACTGCGCCACCAGGCGCCCCAGCGTGGTCTTCCCGGAACCCGGTGGCCCCCAGAACAGCATCGACCCGACCGTACCGCTCTCGATCTCCGTGCGCAGCGGTGTGCCGGGGCCGAGTAGCTGCTCATGTCCCAGAAACTCGTCGAGCGTGCGCGGGCGCATGCGGGCAGCCAGCGGCTCCGGCAACAGCGCCGGCCCGGGGTTCTTCGGCACCGAGGGGTGTACGGGTGGCCGCGGCATCAGATTCCCACCATCGAGCGCGCCATCAAGTAGATCGCGCTGCCCGCCACGCAGGCGACCACCGGCCGCCAACCCGGCTCGTGCTGCAACTCCGGCACCAGGTTCGACGCCGCCACGTACAAGGTCACCCCGGCCGACAGCGCAAGTCCATTTGCCGCGAGCACCGGCGTGACGCCGGTGGTGACCACGCCGAACAGCGTCGAAACCCCGAGAATGCCTGCGGCGCCCATCGCGCGACCGCGAGTGCCCCCGGCCGCCAGGACCAGGCCTGCCGCCGCGATGCCCTCCGGAATCTTGTGCAGACCGATCGCGATGAGCACCAGCACGCCCAGAGCGGCGCTCACGCCGAACCCACTCGTGATCGCGACACCATCGAAGAATGTGTGCAGCACAAGCCCGGCGATCGCCGACCGCGACACCGTGCGGCTGACATGGCCCGGCTGCTCGCCGACGTGGAGATGTCCCGGCAACGCGTGTTGCACGACGTACACGAGGAGGTATGCCCCGAGCGCCACGGCCGCCGCGGTCTCTCCGCCCTGCCGAATGGCATCCGGCAGGAGATCGGCCAGCGACACGGCGAGCATGAATCCGGCGGCCAGCGCCACGAGCAGCGCCAGCACGGCCGAGCTCCAGCGCGACCGCATCGTCACCAGGGCGGCTCCCGCCACATTCGCGAGTGCGGCAACGCCCCCGGCGGCGAGCGCTGGTGCGGTCACGAGGTCACGCGGGGGTCAGTCCGAGGCGCGCGACCGTGGCGTCGAGCGCTTCCGTCAGTTCCGGCGCGGGATCGAACTCCTGCTTCGTGAGCTTCCAGCTTCGAGTCGCCACCATCCGGCGCTCCTCGAGGCCCAGCCCGACGAGGAGATATAGCCACCGGTCGCTGCGCCCGTAGAATGAATAACTCGAGCTGCGGATTGATGGTGAGCTGATCTTCGGTGGTGTACACCGCGATCTCCGCGCCGCCCGCCGCGGCGAGCGGCGCCTTGATACGGCCGATCGCGTCCTGCACGTCCGGCAACGCGATCGCGGTGCCGGCCCAGCTGCGCTGGCGGCGGCGATCCTCGACTGTCACGTCCACGGCGGGCGAAAAATGCTCCAGAAGCACATGGAACAGATCCACGCCGCGCTCGGCATTCGTCACCACGTGCGCCGCGTAATAATCCGCCTCGTGCACGAACGTGAATCCGTCGAGCCCCGACCGGAATCGCCGCCACACCGACGTCTCGGGCTGCCGCCCGCGAAAGAATGACACGTGAGGTCCCCCCGTCCCCGCTTAGGCCGGCCCGTCGCCGGCACGCGCGCCGCGCTTCTGCGCCGCCAACGCCAGAAGCTGCGCGCGAGTGTTCTGGGCAGGATCCGCCAGCACCACGACCAACAGCTGGCGCAGGATCTCCCCCAGCTGCTTGCCCGGCGCGAATCCCGCCCCGATCAGATCATCGCCGTCCACGGCGAGGTCCGCGAGATCCACCGCGTCGCGAAACGCGCTGCGGACAGCTCGGCGATACAGCGCGCGAACGGAGCCCTCCGACGGCGCGGCCGAGCCCGTGCCGCGCTGCGCACTCCACCGCGCCGACGCAATGCGCAGCAGAGAGGCGACGCGCGTCCGGCCCGCCGCAGCGACCCACAGGCGGATCAGACCGTCCGGTACCGCGGTGCCGGACATGAGCGCGCGTTCCATGTCGGGACCGACCGACTGCCACCCTGCCGCGAGACCGGCGATCCATTCCGCGTCCGCGTTGGAGAATCGCATGGCCTTGAGGGTGTGGCGGGCATTGTCCGGCGGCATCGCCAGAAACATTGCCGCCAGCCGGGCGAGACGCCGTGCGTCGCTCCGCGCGATCGAGCGCTGAGCGGCCGGTGTGTCCCCGCCGATCGGCCGGCCAGGCTGCGGCAGGCAGTCGAGCGATGCCACGGTGACGGCGTCGAGCGCGTCCAGCCGCGGGACCAGCACCGCCAGCGCGCCACAGTCATGCCACATCCGAAGCGCGGCGCTGGGCTTCGCCACCTGGGTCATGGTCTTGGCTAGTTCTTCCTTCACCCGCTCCGCCGACAGCTGCCTCAGGTACGGCGCGCTGGCTACGATCGCATCCCACGTCGCGGAGTCGATCGCGAACCCGAATCGCGCCGCGAATCGCAGCGCCCGCAGCGCCCGCAACCGGTCCTCCCGCATCCGGTCGGCCGCCGTCCCAACCGCGCGCACCACTTTGCGCCGGAGATCCCCTCGCCCGTCGAACGGGTCGTGCAGCAGGTGCCGGCTCGGCGAATACGCGATCGCATTGATCGTGAAATCGCGCCGGGCCAGATCTTCGTCCAGCGACGCGCCGAACTCCACGTCCGCGTGACGCCCGTCCGTCCGCACGTCCCGGCGGAACGTCGTGACTTCGTGCATTGCGCCCGCGGCATCCAACACGCCCACCGTTCCATGCGATACGCCAACCGGGATGGTCCGCCGCCGGAAGAGCTGCATCACCTGATCCGGTGTGGCGGCCGTCGCGAGATCCCAGTCACTGTGCCGATGCCCAGCCAGCGCGTCACGCACCGCGCCGCCGACACACCAGGTCTCATAGCCCGCGCCTTCGAGCCGCGCCGCAATGTCGAGCACCGGGCGCGGTGGATCGAAGCTCGCGGGAAGATTTGCCTCATCGTGCGGCTCAACGCCGCCCCCAGCGTCCATCGCCATGTCAGCCGCTGAACACCGCGGCCAACTCGGCACCGCGCAAACCCGCACCCAACGCCAGCATCAGATCGATGCGAGCCTGCTGCGGCCGGAGCGCCCCCGCGAAAATGGCACCGGCATCGTGCAGCGACCGTCCGCCACCGGGAAATCCATACGTCGGACCAACACGGCCATGATGGATTCGGGATGTGACGACGACCGGCCGGCCATCGGCGAGCCACCGTTGTACCGCGGCGAAAATCGGGGGGTTGCTGTTGCCGCGCCCCAACGCCGCGAGCACCACGCCTACGCCCGTCTCGCGGGCGGCGTCGAGCAGCCGGCCATCGGCACCGGCGTACGCGTACACGATGTCCACGGGAGATGCGAGCTGGCGCGGCGTGAGCACCGCCGGGCCGCCCTCCGCGGAACGGTAGAGCCGCACCGATTCGCCATCCACGATCCCGAGCGGCCCCAGCCCCGGGCTCCCAAACGCCTGCAACAGGTGCGTGTGGACTTTGGTGACGTCCGCCGCGGAGAAGATCTGGCCCGCGAAGACGACCAGTACGCCGTGACCGCGGGCGGCTGCACTTGCGGCCACTGTCACCGCGGCCAGCAGGTTCGCCGGCCCGTCCCAGCTCAACTCATCGGACGTGCGCATCGCCCCGGTGAAAATGATCGGTTTGGGGGTCGCGAGTGACCGCGCGGTGAGATACGCCGACTCCTCGAGGGTATCGGTGCCTTGGGCCACGATCACGGCATCGACATCCGCCCTCGCGATGTGGTGCGCGATCCGAGACCGCAGCGCCCACAGTTGATCCACCGTGAGATGCGCGCCCGGCATCGTGGCCCACTCATCGACCTCCAGGTTCGCGGCCCGGTCGATCCCCGGCACCGACGCCAGCAGTTGTGCACCGCGTAGCGTCGGCACAGGTGCCCCGTTGGCGGGATCCGCTCGCATCGAGATCGTGCCACCCGTGAACATGAAAACGATCATCGGTTGTGGGCTCCCCAACCCTGCGGCATCACCACCGGCGCCGGCCGCGTACAAGCTCGCGCAGGCGCGCGAGCAGTCCTTGCCCGACGCGCACGGGCGGGACGGGAAGGATCGCCTGATTCGACAGCACACGCCGCGGATTGATCTCCGTGAGAAGCGTCGCGTGCTCCGCGGCGCCCTGCTCGCTCAGCCAGTCGCGGATCGCACCGAGTGAGCGGCGGTCACCATGATTGTCGCTCGCCAGAATATCCACCAGCCCCTCTTCGAGCAGCGCCAGCGCCAGCTGCCCCATGCGGCCGCCGGCGAGCAGTGCCGCCGAGTCGACCTGGATCACGGTGCCGGACTGGCGCCACGATCTGACGAGCGCGGGGGTGCACCCCCAGTAGCGCTCCGGATGCGCGAGGACGGGGACCAGTCCGGACATCTTCAAGCGGAAGAGCTCTTCTCCCGCGCGCGCCGGCACGCCCGTCCGTGGAAACTCGACCAGCACCGCCGTCGACGATCCAAGTGCCAGCCCGGGTGTGGTGAGATCGACGCCGGGCACGTCCAGCATGATCTCCCAGCCGCGCTGTAGTGTCGGTGGATTTGGCGCGGCCGCAATAAGGGTATCGAACACCGCCGCATACGCCGCATGCGGGGCGTCGGCCGCTTTCGATGCACGCAGATGCGGCGTGCACACCACGGTCTCGACGCCCTCGCTCGCGAAACGGGTGAGGACGTCCACGGAGACCGCGACGGTCGGTGATCCATCATCGACGCCCGGCAGCAAATGCGAATGGATATCGATCACGCGCGTCCACGATCAGTCCGGGCTCGGCCAGCCCGGCAATCACCGATCACGGCGCGGTCGCCAGTGCGGCCAGGCGCGCCATCGCCCGCTGCGCGCGCTCCGCGATCCGCGACGGATCGTCGGCCGCCAGCTCGAACGCGTAGGTCACGAGCGCGTCCGCGGCCAGGAGATCGAGCGCGCCATCCCGCGAGGTGCAGTCCGCGCTCAGCAGCCCGGTGAGCAGCAGCTCGCCCGCGGCGAGATATGACTCCGCCGTCTCTCCCGGGATAGCCCCCGGTGTGAGATGGTAGGTGCCGAGCGCGGCGTGCATCCGTCGCGCGAGCGCCGGAGGTGGTAGTTCTCCGGGACGGGCATTGGATCGCACGCTCAGTGGCGCCGCCCGCTCAGGAACCCGGCCGGCCGGGCGTCAACACTCGGCGCACCGTCGGAAGGACCGCATTGAGTGCCGTGCCGATGCCGGACGCATCTGGGAACCCGGCCTGCGCCATGTGGGGCTTGCCCCCGCCCTTCCCGCCCGCCGCCGCCGCCAGATCGCGGATGATGGCGTCTGCACGTACATCCCGCGCGCGCAGATCGTCCGTCACGACGACCAGCAGCGTGTGCTTGCCATCGTCGAACGACGCGCCGAGCACGCCGATCCCCGATCCGAGCCGCTCTCGCAGCGCGTCGCCGAGCGCCTGCAGGGATTTCACGTCGGCGGTCTGTACCCGCTCCGCCACGACGCGCGTCCCATCGACGGCCTGCGCCCGCTGCACCAGATCACCCGCCTGGTCTCCGCCGGCACCGCCGGATGCTCCCGGCTTCGCCGCGTCGGCGATGCGCTTCTCGAGCGTCTTCCGCTCCGTCACCAGGTGCTCCACCCGCCCCGCGAGCGCGCCCGGATCCGCCGGCGCCCGGAGCGCTGCCGCGATCCGCTCGATCGCACCGTCGTAGATGCGCGTCCGCTGGTACGCGCCGCGCCCGGTGACGGCTTCGATCCGGCGCGTGCCACCGCCAACTCCCGTCTCGCTCACGATCTTGAACTGCAGGATCTCGCTGGTGTTGCGGACATGAGTCCCGCCGCACAGCTCCGCGGAGAATCCGGGGACCGTGACCACGCGCACGACGTCGCCGTATTTCTCACCGAACAGCGCCATCGCGCCGCTCGCCACCGCCGCCGCGTACGGCTTCTCCATCCAGCGTGACGGGCACCGCGCGCGCGATCTCCCGGTTCACCAGACCTTCGACTTCCGCGAGGACGCCGCGTCGAGCGGCGACGGATGACTGAAATCGAAGCGCAGCCGGTCCGGCGCGACCAGCGACCCACGCTGATGCACGTGGTCACCCAGCACCTGGCGGAGCGCCGCGTGCAGGAGATGGGTCGCCGTGTGATTGCGCTCCGTATCCTGCCGCGTATCGCGTGGCACCCGCGCCGTGACGGGGCCCCACTGAAACTCGCCCTCGATCCGTCCGATCATCGCGACGCGTCCGTCCGACTTCCGGACCTCCTCCACCTCGAGTCGCCAACCCTGGCCCGACGATCTCGCCCCGGTCGGAGATCTGCCCGCCGGACTCGACGTAGAACGGACGCTCCGCGAGCACGAGCGCCGCGCGGCCCTCACCCAGGTCGCGCTTCGCCGCGACCTGCGTCTGGGCTTCGAGCGTATCGTAGCCCACGAAGCGCAACTGGCCGGCCGGCGCGTTCCGCGCCTGCTCGTCCGGATACTCCCACGGCTGCTGCTCGCCTGGCGCATCGCCCGGAACCGTCGAGCCGGCGGCTGCGCCGCTCTTCCTTTGACTGGGTGCGCTGCGCGTCGAGCGCCCGCTCGAACCCCGCCGTATCCACCGTGTATCCGCGCTCGCGCGCCATGAGCTCGGTGAGATCGATCGGGAATCCGAACGTGTCGTAGAGCCGGAACGCGTCCTCGCCGCTGATAGTGCCCTGCATTGCGAGCGAGCCCTGTGCCGTGCGGCCAGCGGGCGCGAGTTGATCGAAGCGCGACATCCCGCCCTCGATCGTCTCCAGGAACCGCTCCTCTTCGGCGCGCGTCGTGTCAACGAGATGCTTCGCGCGCAGCCGCAGCTCGGGATACACCTCGCCCATCGAGTCGATGACGGCCTGCACCACGCGAACGAGCGTCGGCTCGCGGCGGCCGAGGAGCCACGCATGACGCACCGCGCGGCGGAGAATACGGCGCAGCACGTACCCGCGCCCTTCATTCGACGGGAAAACGCCATCCGCCATCAGGAACGAGACGGCGCGCGCGTGGTCCGCCAGCACCCGGAAGGCCGCCGGATCCGCCTGCCCGTCCATTGCCCGCCGCGAGGATCCGGGCACCGGAAAGTCCGTATACCGCAGTCCGACCGCATCTTCGACGGACTTGAGCAGCGGCAGAAAGAGATCGGTGTGGAAGTTGTTCGTCACGCCCTGCAGTGACGCCGCGATCCGCTCGAGCCCCGCGCCGGTGTCCACCGACGGCTTCGGCAACGGCCGCATCTCGCCGTCCGCCTGCCGGTCGAACTGCATGAACACCAGGTTCCAGATCTCGAGGAACCGGCCTGCTTCCGCGCCGTAGATGAATGCGTCCTCGGAGAACTCCGCGCGGTCGAGCTCCGTCCACTCGCCGGTCGCGCCATTCGGGAAAACGCCAGTCGCGCGCGAGATGCGCGAGATCGGCGTAGATCTCCGAGCAAGGACCACACGGGCCCGTATCCGCCATCTGCCAGAAGTTGTCCGCTTCGCCCAATCCGTAGATGCGCGAATCCGGCAACCCCGCGATCTCCCGCCACAGCGCCCGCGCCTCGTCATCGGTGCGAAACACGGAGACGCGCAGATGCTCCTTGGAGATCTGCAGCTCGCTGGTGACGAACTCCCACGCGAAGCGGATCGCGTCGCGCTTGAAGTAATCGCCGAACGAGAAGTTGCCGAGCATCTCGAAGAACGTGTGGTGGCGCGCGGTGTGCCCAACTTGCTCGAGATCGTTGTGCTTGCCGCCGGCGCGCACACACTTCTGGGAGGTCGTCGCCCGCCGTGCCGAACTCGGGCTGCTCCAATCCGAGAAACACCCGCTTGAACGGCACCATCCCCGCATTCACGAACAGCAGCGTCGGATCATCCGCGGGCACTAGCGAGGCGCTGGGGCGAATGGCATGGCCCTGGCGCTCGAAATACCGGAGGAACCGGCTGCGGATGTCGTTCGCGGTCAGTGCGGATGGCATGAACCGAATATAAAGCGATTGGCGATCAGCGGTTAGCGATCAGCGGTTAGCGATCAGCGGTTAGCGATCACAGTTGTCCATCACTGTACAACGCGAAGGACGTGCGCCGCGCGCCGCCTCAGTCGTGCAATGCCGCTTTGACCGCGCGCCGGATGTCGTCGGCGCTGTAGCCGCGCCGAGCGAGATAAGCATATCAGCCGGCGGCGCTGCGTCGGCCGGTCGAATCGGGCCAGCGAGATCGCGCGCTTGCGCGCCACCTGCTCCGCCATCTCTGACTCATCGACAGACTCGTCGGCCATCACTTCCGCGATCGCCGCATCCGCCACCCCGCGCCCCACCCCCCGGGCTGCGAGTTCGCGGCGCACCCGCCGCGACGCCGCCCCGCCGTCCAGCAGCTTGCTGCGGGTGAGCTGCCGCGCGTAGACGGCATCATCGAGCAGGCCCGCCGCCGTCAACCGATCCACGACTGCATCGACGTCGCTCGCCACGTATCCGTTGCGCGCCAGCCGGCGCCGCAGCTCCGCGGTGGCATAGCCGCGGGCCGCCAGCATTGTGAGTGCCCGCTCGTACGCCTGGGCGTATGTCCGGCCCGGGTCCGGCTGACCAGCCATGGGAACGTCCCTCCAGATACGGCGGACACCTACCCAGAAATGAAGCCGGGCGGCCGCGACACGCGCGGGATGGGGATCCGGGCCCCACCCAACGAACGTCGATTCCGCCCGGCCCCGCCCTCACACCCGCCAACCTGCCGCGGGTGCGACGTTACGAGTTGTCCGCCCCCGACTCCGCCGCGTCAGCATCCGGTCCCGCATCGCCGCGGACGCCAAGCACGACCTTCACCTTCTCTTCGACTTCCGCCATCAGGGCAGGATTGTCCTTCAGAAACATCTTGGCGTTCTCGCGGCCCTGTCCGATCCGCTGGGCGCCATAGCTGTACCACGCCCCCGACTTCTCAATGATGCCGCTCTCCGAGCCGATGTCGACGAGGAGTGAGGTGTGGCTGATCCCTTCGGCGTACATGATGTCGAACTCGGCCTGCTTGAACGGCGGCGCAACTTTGTTCTTCACGACCTTGACCCGCACGTGCGAGCCGATCACGTCCTCCTTCTCCTTGACCGGCCCAATACGCCGGATGTCGAGGCGGACGGACGCGTAGAACTTCAGCGCCTTGCCCCCGGTCGTCGTCTCCGGGTTGCCGAACATCACGCCGATCTTCTCTCGCAGCTGGTTGATGAAGACCACCGCGGTCTTGGAGCGCGCGATCGCCCCCGTCAGCTTCCGCAGCGCCTGGCTCATGAGCCGCGCTTGCAGGCCGACATGAGAGTCGCCCATCTCGCCCTCGATCTCCGCCTTGGGCACCAGCGCCGCCACGGAGTCGATCACCACCACATCGACCGCTCCGGACCGCACCAGGATCTCACAGATCTCGAGCGCCTGCTCACCCGTGTCGGGCTGCGAGATCAGGAGGTTCTCAATGTCGACGCCCAGCTTCTTGGCATACTCGGTGTCGAGCGCATGCTCGGCGTCGATGTACGCCGCCACGCCGCCGTTCCGCTGGGCGTTCGCGACGACGTGCAGGCACAACGTCGTCTTGCCGCTCGACTCCGGGCCGTACACCTCGGTGACCCGGCCCCGGGGAATCCCACCCACACCGATCGCCGCATCCAGGTTGATGGCGCCCGTCGAGATCGACTCGACCCGCACGCGCGGCGCGTCTGGACCCATTTTCATGATGGATCCCTTGCCGCAGCTCTTCTCGATCTGCGCGATCGCGAGGTTCAAAGCCTTCTTGCGATCGTCCTGCGTCGTTGCAGCCGCCATCGACAGCCCCTCAGTTGAGCGTGGGAGTATAATACCCGAACAAAATACGAAACCCCTCCCGCGAAATCAATGTGCGCACTCCATCGCGAACGCGTTTTCGACGTGTGCAATACGGATGAGTTCGCCACACGCCAGCACCCCGATCACGTCGAACCGGTATTCCAGCCCGGGCTCCCCGAACCGGTCGATCCAGATCGTCGCCGCCCGCCACAAATGGCGGCGCTTCTCCCGCCCCACCGCACACACCGGCCCCCCAAACCCCGCGGAGTACCGGGTCTTCACTTCGACGAACGCCACGACCCGCCCCCGCCGGACGATGAGGTCGAGGTCGCGGTGCCCCACGCGGTACCGGCGCGCCATCACCCGCCACCCCCGGCGGACCAGCCAGCGCTCCGCCACGCGCTCCCCCAGCGCGCCCAATGCCCCCGCCGCCATGCCCACGGCGGCACGATAGCCCGCCGCCCAGACACCCCCTCATCAATCCACAGCGGCGGTCACGGACCAACGCGCGGCGCCAACTCCCACACCGTCCCGTCACTACCCCGGCTCACGACGCTGAGCGGGAGCGCACTTTCGAGCTTGGCCGGGCGTCGATGCCCGGGGCAGCAGATCGGGCGCGACGTAGCTCGCGGCGGTCCCGCCCGTGAACCACACCACCATCCCCGGACGTGTACGGAGTGCCCGCTCCAGGGCCCGCACGGTGTCGGCATCCAGGATCCATGGCAGGCTGCGGGAATCGCGGCCCAGGTGATAAAAGATCTTGGCCGGCTCGTTGGTGTAGATCGGCACCCCAGCCCCGTTCGCGCGCAGCCAGCTGATCGTCGCGCCCCGCCGCTCACTCGTGTTCGCGTGGTCCAGCCCCGTCGTCGTCGCCGTCCGCACCAGGCGAGCGGTGGCGGCCGCCGCGCCCGACAGCCACACCACGACGAGAGCTGCCAGCCCCGCCCGCCGTGGCGGCGACGCCGCCCGCCACCGGGAACCGACCAGCGCGATGACGCCCACCGCCAGCAGGTAGTGCACGGGGGCCAGCACGCGGTCGTAGAACGCGACGTCCGAGTACAACAGTCGCGCCGCCAGGAGCGCCGCGAGGTGACAGGCTGTCAGGAGCACGCAGGCCGCCACCAGGCGGGCACCCGATGCGTCAGTGACCTCGCCGCTTACTCCCCCGTCCCGGGTCTCGCCGCGGCGGGCGGCCATCGCCGCCCGCATCTCGGCCACCAGCAGCGCCACGATCGCCACACCGAACACCAGCTTGAACGCGGCCTGCGCACCATGCGTTATGCGACCGGAGCCGGCCCCCCCGAGATCCCAGGGGGCGAGCCACGCCGGCCGTGGCGCCCAACAGTTGGCGCAGCGCGGCGCCTACCTGATGGTCGGCATGCAAAGGCCGCGCAACGCCACCGGCCCATCGGACATACGCACCTCCACGCGGTGGCCACGACGAGACCGGGAAGGACGGCGACAGCGGTCCGCTGTGCCCGCATCCGTGTTGAACCCGGCCGGAGCATCGCCCACACGCCAGCTCCCAGAATCGCGGCGGTCCCGAGATACCGCACGAGCGCTGACGCAGCCGCCGCCAGCCCGTACGTCAGCGGCCGGTCCGGATGCCGGACCATCCCCCACAGGGCGATCGCGAGGCACAGGATGTACAGCGGCTCGCTCACCGCGTTGAGGTGCACGCCGGCGATCGAGTCGGTCGCGAGCAAGACGCACCGCCGCCACGGCCCCCCACGCCGGCGCCGTCACTGCGCCGACGAGGACGACCGTCAGTCCGATCGTGCACGCGCCGGCAACCGCCTGCACCAGCCGGACCGCGGTCATGGGGTCCGCGCCGGCCCGCAGCGGGACGCTCAGCGCGATGGAAAACGCGGGCGGCCACTGCGACAGCACGCTCGTGCTGTCCGCGCTGTCGTAGTTCGCGAACGGAACCCGCAAGGTCCCATGCTCGGCGAACGATTCCGCGGCGCCCAGATAGCCCGCACCGTCGCCGTACAGCCCGGGCCCCGGATACCCTGTGCCGTCCCACACCAGCGCGACCGTCGCGGCCGCGGACGCGAGAGCGATCGCGGCGAGCACGCGCCAGGACGCTCGCGCCACCGTCACACTCGGCCGCTATCCATTCCGGCAGATGCGCGGCAGTTCGTCGAGCCCCACCAGGACGTCGCGCGGTTTCGACCCGTCCTGGGCCTGAGCACCCCCGCCGCCTGCAGCTGGTCGATGATTCTCGCCGCCCGGCCATATCCCACCTTCAGGCGCCGTTGGAGGAGCGAGGTCGAACCCTGCTGATGGTGAATCACGACTTCCGCCGCCTCGCGGAAGAGGAGATCCCGATCCCCTGCCCCCCCCTCGTCGCGATCCCCGCCGCCGTCGGCATGCTCGGCTTCGTAGCGCCGCATCGTCTCGAGGATGTCGTCCTCGGGCGCGGCGTCCGCGGCCTGCTCCGCGACGCGCGTCTTCCGCCACGCCTCGCGCTGCACCCCGTACCAGTTGATCAACCGTTCGGTCTCCTCACCCGTGATGAACGCCCCCTGGAGACGCGAAGGCTCCGACTTACCCGGCGGGATGAACAGCATGTCGCCGTTACCCAGGAGCGCCTCTGCGCCCACGCCGTCCAGAATCGTCCGGCTGTCCACCTGCGATGCGACGCGGAACGCGATCCGGCTCGGGAAGTTGGCCTTGATCAACCCCGTAATGACGTTCACGCTGGGCCGCTGCGTCGCCAGGATCAGGTGGATGCCAATGGCGCGCGCTTTCTGCGCCAGCAGCGCCAGTGGCGTCTCGATCTCGCCCTGCACCGTCATCATGAGATCGGCCAGCTCGTCGATCACGACGACGATGTACGGCAACACACCGCGCCGGTACGTGCGCTCCTCGAACGCCACGTCGGGCTTTTGCGGCGTCTGGAGCGTGGCGCCTTCCCGCAGGCGGTGGTTGAACTCCTGCACGTTCCGGCAGCCGTTAGCGGCGAGCAGCTCGTAGCGCTCCTGCATCTCGATCAGCGCCCATTTGAGCACCGACGCCGCGTCCCGGTTGTCGGTGATCACTTTGTGGCGGAGATGCGGCAGCGCGTTGTACACCGACAGCTCGACCATCTTGGGATCGATCATCAAGAAACGCAGCGTCTCCGGCGTGTGCCGGTAGATGAGGCTCGTGATCAGCGTGTTCACGCATACCGATTTCCCGGATCCTGTCGCGCCCGCGATCAGGAGGTGGGGCATCTTCGGCGAGATCGGCGATCGTGGGCCGCCCCTTCGAGATCCTTGCCCAGGCCGATCGGCAGCGCCGCGCGCGCGGTCTGAAACTCCCGCGACTCGACCAGCTCCCGGAACGTGACCACCTCGGGCGATGGGTTCGGCACCTCGATCCCGACCGCTCCCTTCCCGGGGATCGGCGCCACCACACGGATGCTCGGCGCCCGCATTGCGAGCGCCAGGTCGTCCGCCAGCGACGCGAACTGCCGGACTTTGACCCCGGCCGCCGGCACCACCTCGTACTGCGTCACGACGGGTCCGGTCGTGCGGCCGACGAGCTCGCCATCCACCCGGAACGTGCGGAGTGCGTCGAGCAGCTTGGCGCCCATCGCATCCAGCTCGCGGCGATCGACGTCCGCGTTCCGGACCGGCGGCATCGCCAGCAGATCGAGCGGAGGGAGTTCCGACGCCGGTCCGTCAGCGCCTGACTCATCCTCCGGCGCCCCATTCCCGTTCCCGTTGTCGCTATCGGTCACCAGCCCGCGTGCTTTCGGCCCGCGCTTCTTCCGCCCCGCTGCCTCGTGCAACGGACCGGGATCGATCGCCGGCATCTCCGCGGCTGGCGGATCGAGCGCGACGGCCGCCGACATCGGCGCCACCGCCCCGTTGCGGGACGTCGTCGCGACGTGCCGCCGCGGCCGTATCGCCCGCCTCGGCCCGCCGCTGCGGGCCGATCACCAGCCGGAGCGGGTTCCACGCCAGCGTCGCCGCCGTGAGCGCGCTCGCGGCAAGCGCAAACAGGATCCACGCGCCGGCAACGCCGAATCCCCGCGAGAGATAAAACGCGGCGAACGCACCCCACAGGCCGCTCGACGAGGTCAGCTCGCGATGCGCACCCGTCGCCAGAGCGATCCCGATCGGCAGGAGCACCACGAGGCCGCCCAGAAACACGAGCCACGAACGGTCCGTCGACTCCTGCAGCCTGCCGAAAATGCGGAGCGCGTGAACCATTGGCACGAGGGCGAGTAGCCACGCCCCCGGCGCCCCGAGCCCATTGACGAGCAATGCGTTGAGGCACCCTCCGACCGGGCCGAAGATCGCGCCCGCCGAGCTGCATCCCTCGCCCGGCACCGCATGGCGCAGCGCTCCGACGGTGAGCGCACCTAGCACGAACACCGAGAACAGCAGGAGCGCCGTGCCGGCGACTTCCCGTTTCACATGCGGCGATACCGACACTCTCGACTCTTTACCGGCCACAGACTACCGCTCCCGGTCAGGTCCGATCTTCGTAATCTGGCGGTCCTGATACACCGGCACCACCGGGTACGCGTCGAGCGCGGCGCACAGGTCGAGGTCGGCCGTGAATCCCGCTTCGCGGAGCAACTGCCCGTGATCGGCGTCGATGAACAGCCGCGTGAGATCGTCGGCGTACCGGCGCTCCAGTACCGCCGCCGTGCGTGCCGCGTCATTGTAGCCGAGCGCCGGATAGTGCTTGGCCATGAATCGCACGTATCGCCCGGCGCACGCCGCATCCTCGAGCGAGTACTGCCGGTCACGTCCCGCGCACACAATGGTGATGTCCGTTCCGCCCCGCAACGCGGCCCGCAGTAACACGGAGATCGCGGAGAAGTTCACGAACGCGCCGACCACCACCTCGCGGGCGCCCTGCATGGCCACCAGCGCGGGCGTCCCATTGGTCGTGGCCAGCAAGACCGTCTTCCCGTCGACCACCTCAGGCGTGAACTCGGAGGGAGAGTTCCCGAGATCCATGCCCGGCACCATCCGCATTTCCGCTCGGCCGCCAGCCGCACTTCGGACCGCTCGAACGACTTCGAGCGCAGCACGACCTCCTCGGCGCTGGCAAGCGGGATGACCGCCCGCGCGCCATTGGCAAGCGCCACCGCGATCGTGGTCGATGCACGGAGCACATCGATCACCACTACCACGCGCCCCGCCACGTCGGCGGGAACGGCTTCCGCGGCCCCGAACAGGACGTCGGCGCGCATCAGCGTTGGTGTCCCGCGGGGCACATCACCCGCTCAGGACGCGCCGGCCGAGCCGGCTCCTTCATCAACTCGCTCTCCCGCTCGAGGAATTTCGTGTCCACATCGCCCGCGATGAATCTGGGGTTCGTCATCACGCGAGCGAGAAAGGGTATCGTCGTCGGCACCCCTTCGATGATGAAGCTCTCGAGCGCGATCTGCATGCGGCGGATGGCCTCCGGACGGGTCCGCGCTTCGCAAATCAGCTTGGCCAGCAGCGAGTCGTAGTACGGAGGGACCGTGTATCCCGCATAGACGTGGGTGTCGAGCCGCACACCGGGGCCGCCCGGCGGATGAAACACCGCGATCTTGCCCGGCGCCGGCTGGAAGTTACGGGACGGGTCTTCGGCATTCACGCGGCATTCGATCACGTGCCCGCGCAGCGATGGCGCTCCACCGACCGACAGCGGCTCGCCGCCCGCGACGCGGATCTGCTCCTGCACCAGATCCACGCCGGTAAGCATCTCGGTCACCGGGTGTTCGACCTGGATCCGCGTGTTCATTTCCATGAAGTAGTACGAGCCATCGGTGTCGAGGAGCATCTCGACGGTCCCCGCGCCGACGTATCCGATCGCGGAGGCCCCGAGGATGGCGGCGTCCCCCATGCGGGTGCGCAGCTCCGGCGTCATCGCCGGACTGGGCGCCTCTTCGATCAGCTTCTGATGCCGCCGCTGCACCGAGCAGTCACGCTCGCCGAGGTGGATCACGGTGCCCTGGGTGTCGCCCAGGACCTGGAACTCCACATGGCGCGGCCGCGCGAGGTACTTCTCGACGTACACATCGCCATTCCCGAACGCGGACAGTGCCTCGGATCGGGCCAGTTGGAACGACCGGCCGAAATCATCGGGATCCCGCGCGACGCGCATACCCTTGCCGCCGCCGCCCGCTGCCGCCTTGATGATCACCGGGAAGCCGATCTCGCGCGCAAAGACGAGGGCTTCGTCCGCGATCCTCGATCGGTCCCGGTCGTGCCCGGGATGATCGGGACCCCCGCGGCCGCCATCGCGTTCCGCGCCGCGGCCTTGTCGCCCATCACGCGAATCTGCTCCGGCGTGGGCCCGATGAACGTCACGTTCGACGCCGCGCAGGTCTCGGCAAACTCGGCGTTCTCGGCCAGGAACCCATAGCCCGGATGAATCGCGTCGGCGCCCGTGATTTCGGCGGCCGCGATCAGCCGCGGGATATTGAGGTAGGAGTCGCGGGACGGCGCGGGGCCGATGCACACGTCGTCGTCGGCGAACCGCACGTGCAGCGAGTCGCGGTCGGCCTCCGAGTACACGGCCACCGTCTGCAGGCCTAACTCCCGGCAGGCCCGGATGACACGCAGCGCGATTTCGCCCCGATTGGCGATCAGGACCTTGTTGAACACCGGGGGAAGTTAAAGCCCCGGTTGCTCAACCGCAGGGACCCCCTAGGAGTTCGCGTCCGCCTGGAACGCGTCCCAGCTAGTGTCGCTCGAGCTCGCGACGCCCTGAATCCGCAGCGCGAACTCGCTCGGGTTGGTGGCGTAGAACACCGCGTTCTCGTACGAGATGATCCCCTTGGTATACCACATCATCAGGGACTGGTCGAAGCTCTGCATCCCGTACTGGACTGTCCCCTCCTTGATCAGGTCCGGGATGTTGAGCGACTTGGTCATGTCGCGGATGTTGTCGCGGACCGCCGCCGTGTTGATCAGCACCTCGCACGCCGGGACGCGCCCCGCCTTGTCCTTCCGCGGGACCAACCGGAGCGAGATCACCGCCGCCAGCGCGCTCGACAGCGAGAACCGCACCTCCGCCTGCTGGTGCGGCGGATAGAACGAGAGCACGCGGTTGATGGTCTGGGTCGCGTCGGTCGTGTGCAGCGTCGAGAACACGAGGTGGCCGGTATCGGCTGCCTTGAGGGCCGTGTCGAGCGTATCCAGGTCGCGGATCTCACCGAGCAGGATCACGTCGGGGTCCTGGCGGAGCACCCGGCGCAGCGCCTGGGAAAAGCTGCCCGTGTCGGTCCCGACTTCGCGCTGGTTGATGTGGCAGTTGATGTCGCGGTGCAGGAACTCGATCGGGTCCTCGATCGTGATCACGTTGGCACGGCGCATCTCGTTGATGTGCTGGATGATCGCGGCCAGCGCCGTTGACTTCCCCGACCCCGTGATCCCCGTCACCAGCACCAGCCCTCGCGGCCGCATTGCGACCTCGTTGATCACCTTCGGGAGGTTCAACTCCTCGACGGTGCTCGTCTGATAGGGGATCGAGCGGAGCGCGTACGCGATCGTCCCTCGCTGCTGGTAGACGTTCACGCGAAACCGCCCGATGCCCGGCACCCCGATCGCGAAGTCCGCTTCCTTGTTCTCAGCGAACTCCTTGACCTGGCGCGGGGTCATGACTTGTTCGGCCAGGGATTTCAGATCCTCCGGGCGCATAGCCGCGTGGACCATCGGCGCCAACGCCCCCTGGACGCGCAGCGTCGGGGGCCGCCCGACCTTGAGGTGCAGGTCGGAGGCGTTGTTGCGGATCATCTCCTGCAGAATCGCCTTGAAGTTGAACTGGCCAGCCGGTGCGGCGTTTCCGCCCGGCGATCCGGCCCCCGCCGGTACAGGGGACGTGGATTGTGCGGTCCCCGCACCCGATGGTAGTACTGACGCGCTGCCTGCCATTGTCGATCGGCCCCCGCCCCGCCAGGGGCGGAGCTTCATCCGTTAGGATCTATTCGGAGAAGCACTTGTCCGTATTCGACCGGATGCGTGTCCTGGACCAGGACCTCACGCACGACGCCGGCAAACTCCGACTCGATCTCGTTCATGATCTTCATCGCCTCGATAATGCAGACGATTTGCCCCTTGGCGATTCGCGTTCCCTCGGTCACGTACGGTTTGCCGCCCGGCTCCGGCGCGGCGTAATACGTCCCCACCATCGGGGATTTCACTTCCAGGAGCTTGGGCTTGGCTTCCGCCTTCGGCTCGGCCGTCCCCGGCGCTCCTGACCCCGCCCCGTCCACGCCTCCTCCGTACGCCGTCATGCCTTCGCCCGGTGTCAAGCGCTGGCCAGCGGCCGGCAGGAGCGCCGGCATCGAGACCGGCGTCGCCACCTGCACCGTCCCGCGCTGGGACGGCGACTTCGACAGGCGGATTTTCATCCCCTTGTCGGTCGAGATTTCGATCGAGTCCACGGTCGACCCATCGAGAATCTCGATCAGTTTTTTGACGTAACGGAGATCAATCATAAAGATGGAGAAGGGTGCCTTTGCGTCACACGAGACCTCGGTCCAAGTGTTCCGGCAGCCCCGCGAGCCAGGCTAGCCCACGACCAGCAGTTCGCGCGTAAAGTGGGTGAGCACATCCGCCGCACCCGTGCCCAAATGGACATCATCCTCGATCCTCACCCCACCCCAACCCGGCCGGTAGATCCCCGGCTCGATCGTGACAACCGTCCCCACCGCCAGGACCGCGTCGGCCGTTCGCGATAACCGTGGCGCCTCGTGCACCTCCAGACCGAGCCCGTGGCCCAGGCTGTGCCCGAACGCATCCCCATAACCGCGGCGATCAATGTAGTCACGAGCGACCGCGTCGGCATCCCTGCCCCGCATTCCGGGCCGGACCGTCCCCGCCGCCGCCTCGTTCGCCGCCCGCACCACCCCGTAGACCTCCCGCTGCTCGTCACTGGGTGGCCCCAGAACTACGGTACGCGTGATATCCGCGCAATATCCGGCCACCGAAGCCCCGAAATCGAGCAACAGGAAATCACCGCGCTGCAGGGCACGAGATGACGTCGCGGCATGGGGGAGGGCGGACCGCGGACCCGAGGCGACGATCGACGCGAATGGGAACGTCTCGGAGCCCTCCGACCGGAGCGCATGCTCCAGTACCCCTGCCACCTCCAGCTCGGTCAGGCCGGCTTTGACGTGTGGCAATGTCCGATCGAGGGCCCGCGTCGCGACCGCCGCCGCTGCCGTGATATGCGCCACCTCGTCGGAGTCCTTTCTCTCCCGAAGCCCCTCGACGACGTCCACCGTTGGCCGCCACTGCCACCGCGCGCCAGCCTCCAGCAACCGCTGGAAGTCGCGGTGCACCAAATGCGCCGACTCAAAGCCCACGACTTCAATGGACGGAAACGATGGGACGTTCTGCCACAATCCCGTCCACAGGCTCTGCCCCTCGACCACGATTCGCGCGAGGTCGCCGATCTCGTCGGCGGCCTGCGTCTTATATCGGAAGTCGGTCACCAGCAGCAGCTCGCCCCGCGCCGTCGCGAAGACCAGGGCGCTCGATCCGGAGAAACCCGTGAGGTATCGAATGTTCGCGGGACTGGTGAGCAGCACACCGTCGAGTCCTATCGTCCCCAGCGCATCGGCGAGGGCGGCCACTCGCTGCGGCCGGCGGTCAGCCACGGCGGCGCTGCCGAGCCTTCGCAGGACGCTTGTCTGCCGCCCCGGGCGCGCCAGGCGCCGCCACTGGCGGTGGCGCGCCGAGGACCTCTGCGAGGCCGCGCAGCGCTAGCTCGTAACCCGCCGGTCCGAACCCGCACAGCACCGCCCGAGCCGCTGGCGCGAGCATTGAATGCCGGCGCTCCGCCTCTCGCGCATAGACGTTCGTCACGTGCACCTCGACGAACGGGAGACCGACTCCCACCAATGCGTCCCGGATCGCAAGACTCGAATGGCTGTACGCCCCGGCGTTCAGAATCACCGCGTCGGCCCGGCCCCGGAGGGCGTGGATCGCGTCAATGAGCTGCCCCTCGCCATTGCGCTGGGCAAACGAGACCGTCACCCCAAGCCCCCTGGCCACCGAGCGCAGCCGCCGCTCGACGTCCGCCAGCGTCGCCGACCCGTAGATCGCTGGTTCGCGCGTGCCGAGGAGGTTGAGATTGGGCCCGTTGAGAACCGCGATCCTCACTTCTTCTTCAGCCCGGAGAGCCAGTTGCTGAATTGCTCCGCATCCGCCGATCCGACGTCGAGGGCATCGCCCAGCAGTGCGTCAGCCCCCGACGTCCGGCCGGAGGGAGGCTGCTGAGGCGTCTCACCAAAGAATTGATCGAAGGAAAATGCCGAGGTCTCACGCCTCGGATCCGGCGTCGCCGCCGGTGACTCGCGGAAGACGCTGTCCAGCGAGAGCTCATTGAGCGCGGGACGCGCCGATCCGCCTGCCGCGGGCGTATCGGCCTTGGCCTCCGGCTTCGGCTCCGAGGCGAACGACCCACCAATCCCCCCGAAGGCGCCCGACAGCGCCGCCGCTGCGGCTTCGTCAGGGGCGGATATGGGGTGCTGCGGAAATAACACATTGACCGATCCGGTCTGCATCGCCGCACGCGGCGGCGTATCCGCGGCCACGGTGGGTTCCGCAGCGGGTTGTGCAACAGGCGCCTCGGCAACAGGAGGCGCGTCGCCGGCCGCCGCTTTCGGGGCATCGGCCGACGGAGATACGCCGCTCCCCTCGTACGCCATGACATCGAACTCGCTGGCTTCGCTCGCTGAGCCGAATCCGAGCAGCGAGAACGCATCCGCCTCCACGCTCTGGCGTACCACCAGCCCGTCGGGGCCTTGGGCGCCCGGATCGAGGAGCCCGGCCCCGGCGATCGCATCATCGACGTCGCTGTGTTCCGGAACCGCCAGCGCGCTCGCCCCGAATTCGGCGCTGTATGTCTCGTGATACGACTCGTCCGTGAAGCCGATGTCGAGATCGCGCGGCAGGTGCGCCGCGTCACGCGACGCCTCGGGCCCCGAGTCCGCCGCGGCCTCGGAAGTCGCCTCGGCAGCGGTACCTGCCGGAACCTGCGCAACTGCCTCCCCGTCATCGTGTACTGGAGGCAGAGCCGCCTGCACTGGGTCCCTCTCCTGGTCCGCGCTCGGCTCCAGAGAGACCGTGGGCTCACTCGCCGTCGGCGCGTCCGCCGCCACAGCTTCCGCCGCGGGCTCGGCGGCCGTCGCATTGCCGGCATCGACATCGGCGGAGGCCTCGGCAGCGGCGACGACCGGCACCTCGGGCGTTGGCGATGCCTGAGCCTCGGCTGCGTCATGGACTTCCTGCGGCGCAGCCACTGGTGTTTCGGAAACCGCATCCGCCACGGGCGCCGATGTCTCCGCCCTCACCTTCGGCTGCCGCAATGCGAGTTCGCTGAAGAACTCGCGCACCGACTGATGGCTGGGCGCGGCATGGGCCATTGGCGCGCCAAGTCCCGCATTGAGTGCCATGGCTGATGGGGCGGCCGCCGCCGATTGCCGCCGCAGTTGCTCCACGCGCTCGGCCAGCTTCGGATCGCCCGGGTGTTGCGTGACCAGTTGGCGGTAGACCGACAGCGCCCGGTCGTAGAAGCCCTGCTGGACGTACAGCTCGGCCATGGTCTCGGTCACGAACGTCGGCACCGTCTTGGCCGCTTCATCCACTCCGCCGGGCGCATCGGCGTAGGGCAACGGAGCCCGGAACTCGAGCGTCGCCGCGCCGACGGGATCTGGCGACGGAGCGACATCCACTGAGCCCGCACCGAACAATTCGCCCATCGAACCGGCCGGGCTCGCGGGAGTTCGCGGGGGACCGCTCGCGAAGCCCACGTCGCGCGGCACCGCGGCTAGCACATCCGGCGGCAACTCCAGCGTCTGCTCGGGATTGATCTCCATCCACGTCGCCGGCTCTTCCGAGGCCGGCGCTTCCTCGGCCTCGAGGGACATCAGAAGAGCCGCCACGTCGTCGTTCCGCGGATCCGCGTCGAGCACCCGGCGGTACCAGGCGCGCGCGTCGTCCGTTTCGCCGTGTTCGCGCGCGATGTCGCCGAGGTGGCGAAGCGCGATCAGGTTTTCCGGGTCGAGACCGAGCGCCGCCTCGAAGACCCCGCGAGCTTCGTCGTGGTCGCCGGCCTCGAACAGCGCCTGGCCGAACACGATGTGACCGCTCATGTGCCCCGGCTGTTGCGGGACATAGGTCCGGCAGATCGCGATGGCTTGCTGGACGTCGCCCGCCTTGCGGTATTCGTTGGCCAGTGGCGCGAAGTACCGGCGTGGATTCTCGTTGAACTTCTTTTCGAGTTCCTCTATCCGGGCGGAGCTAGCCATCATTTGCCCTCGGGTGCGCCACCGCGCCGGGCGGCTGCGGCGGGGGGTGAAGATATACATTGAAGACGACCCGCGTCAATCGAGGTGACAGCAGAAGTGCCGTGCTCTCTTGACCTTAGCCGTCAGCGGCCGGTAGCTTGCCCCTACGCTTTTTTGCGCGCGGCGCCGTGTCGGAATGCCGCGATGCGGCGCCCAGGTCCTCCAGTACAATAACGCCGAAGGAGTTTCGCGCCGTGCTGAAAACTATGCGGAGCGCCGCCAAATACATCTGGATCTTCGTGGCGGCGCTCTTCATCCTCGGGTTCCTCCTGTATCAAACGTCGGGGCTCTCGGGCAATACCGCGACCGCCCGGACGCCGATCGCATCCGTCAACGGCGAGGATATCCCGGTCACGGAGTGGATCCGGGCGACCCAACAACGCGCCACGGACGCTTCCCAGCGTCTCGGCCGCCCGCTGTCCCTCGAAGAACGGAAGCAGGTCGAACAGCAGACATTTGATGAGCTCGTCTCCGATATCCTGCTGCGCCAGGAGCTCGACCGCCGCGACATTCGCGTGTCGGACGCCGAAGTCATCCAGGCCGCCCGCACCAGCCCGCCGCCCGAGTTCATGAATGCGCCGCAGCTGCAGACCGACGGGCGCTTCGACCAAGCCAAGTATCTGCGGTTCCTGAGTAGCCCGATGGCCAAGGAGCAAGGCATCCTGGCCGGGCTCGAATCGATGTACCGCACCCGGATTCCGCAGGAAAAACTCAGCGACCAGATCGCGGCGGGCGTCTACGTCACCGACGGCCAGCTGTGGAGCCTGTGGCGCGACTCGCACGACACGGCGCAAGTGACCGCCGTGCGACTGGCACCGGATTCCGCGAGCGAGGCTGGACCGCCGCCGTCCGATGCCGAGATGCACGACTACTACGATCATCATCACGACGAGCTGACTCGCAAGGGCGAAGCCTCGATCTCGGTGATCGGGCTGGCCCGCACCGTCACTGCCGCGGACTCCGCCGCGACACTCGCCCACTTGTTGGCGCTCCGCCACGACATCGAAGGCGGCGCCAAGTTCGAAGACGTCGCCAAGCGCGAGTCCGCCGACTCCGCATCGGCCGTGAATGGCGGGTCGCTCGAGTGGGGCAAGCGCGGGCGCTTCGTCCCCCAGTTCGAGGCCGCGGCCTGGGCGCTCAAGCCTGGCGAGATATCTGGCCCGGTCCTGACGGCCTACGGGTACCATCTCATCAAGATGGAAGAGCACAAAGGGGACTCGGCGCTCTTCCGGCACATTCTCCTCCGCATTACGCAGAGCGACTCCTCCGCGGCCCACGTCAACGCGCGCGCCGACTCGCTCGAGCGCGCGGCGGCCCAGGCCGAATCCCCGGCCCAGTTCGACCACGCCGCCAAAATGATGGGCCTGACGCCGACGGTGATCCACGTGACGGAAGGGACGCCGGCGTTCCTGAATGGCCGCCAGGTCCCGAGTGTCAGCGCGTGGGCGTTCGGCGGGGCCAAAGTCGGCGAATCGAGCGACCTCTATGAGTCGGAGAACGGATTCTATCTCGCCCGTCTCGATTCGCTCACACCAGGCGGGTTGCCCGCGTTCGAGGCCGCCAAGCCGGAGATCATACGCGCTCTCGCGAGGAAACGGGCACTCGATCGCCTGGCCGCCAAGGCGCAGGCGATCGCGACCAAGGCCGCCGGATCATCGCTCGAGCAGGCGGCAAAGGCCGACAACCTCGAGGCCATCAAGTCGCCGCCGTTCACTCGCACCAGTTTCGTTCCGGACCTCGGACAGATGACCGAGGCCGTGGGCGCGGCGTTCAGTCTCCCCGTCGGTGCGGTGAGTGCGCCCATCAAGACGCAAAACGCCGTCTTCGTCCTGCGTGTGGACCGCCGCGTTCCGTCGGATAGCGCCGCGTGGCTCAAGCAGAAGGACACGCAGCGGCAGACCGTGATGCAGACCCTGCACAGTGAGCGCCTCGAGGAGTTCCTCGCGGACCTCCGGCAGGTCGCCACGATCGTCGACAACCGAAAGGTGCTCGAGACCGCAAACCGTCGTGATTCGACATGACGTAATCCAGAATACTGGATGCGCGAAGGGCCGGCTCCCGTTCAGGGGCAGGCCCTTCGTGCGCCTGCGGACGCCTTGGTCGCGTTATCGCAGCAATCGCTTCGGCTCTGCGCCCGCGTCGTCGCGAGCCACGGGAGTCGCCGGGTCCTGGCGCGCCCGTTCGACCGCCTGGTCGGATTTCGCTGCGTCGACGGACGGCGCCGCATTCGGATCCGACAGGCTCTTCTTGAACTCGCGGATGCCCTTTCCCATCGAGCCGGCCAGTTCGGGAATCCGCTTGGCGCCGAAGAACAACAGCACCACGAGCAGGATTAACAGGATCTTTTCAATGCCGATTTCGCCGAACATGCGTAAACCCTCCCGGGAGTTCTCCGCAGCCCGCGCGGCGATGTCCCGACGTCAGAAGAGTGAGCGGGCGATCAAATAGGCGATGAGGACGCCGAGAAGGCTGAGGAGCGACACGTCGAGCACGACCGGCCCGACCGCGAACTTCAAGATAACCAAATCTACCTGGAGGGGCCCAAACGAGGGGGCAACGCCCGTCGTCAGGAACTCCTTGACGGCCCCCGGGGGCAGGAACCGGCGGGCAAACTGGGTCATGAATCCACCGACGATAAAGCCGCTGGCGAGCACGACGGCATGGAATACCGGCCGGTGCTTCGACGATCCACGGGGCGCCATCAGGCTACCTCACTTGGCTGGCGTACGCTGGCCGAACGACGGACTATCATGACCCTACGAGCGGCGATCGAGGACATAGGCGATCGCCCGATGGAGCGCGCCCACCGCCGGCGTGGCGGGCAAACCGGCAATCGCCTGCTCCGCTTCCTGGGCATAGAGTGCACCCCGGCGCAACGCGTAGGCGATTCCGCCGTATTCGGCAACCAATGCAATGACGGCATGAATGTCCTCCTCTGACGGTGCCTCCGCCGCAAAGAGCGCCTCCACCCGGCTTCGGCCAGCCGCTCCCATCTCCACGCATCGCGGCGATCAGCGGCAAGGTCATTTTTCGTTCGCGTAAATCCAGTCCGCCGGGCTTGCCCGTGACTTCCTGGCCAGAGGTGTAATCGAGCACGTCGTCGATCACCTGGAACGCCATGCCCAGACGCTCGCCGTATCGCGCCAGCTCCGTCCGATACTCCGCCGCCCCGCACAACGCACCGACTTCGCACGCCGCGCCGAACAACGCCGCCGTCTTCGCTCCGATCAGCGCCTCGTAGTCGCGCTCACCGAACTCCAGCGGATCGCCGTACGTCAGCTGCCGCAGTTCACCACGCGTCATCTCGACGGAGGCTTCGGTCAGGACCCGCAGCGCCTGCAGGTCACCGAGCCGCGACAGCTCGCGCAACGCACGCAGGTACAGGAAGTCGCCGGCAATCACCGAAATCTGATGGCTGAACAGCGCGTTCAGCGTCGGCATCCCGCGCCGCAGCGCGGAGTGATCCACCGCGTCATCGTGGACGAGCGTGGCCAGGTGCATCAACTCGAGAACCGCCGCCAGCGTGTTGGCGGTCGTTTGCGGATCGCCCGTCGCCGCGCTCGACAACAGCACGAGCGTCGGACGGAACAGCTTCCCCTTCATCCCGAGCAGATGATGGCTCACGCCGGCGATCAGCGGTGAGTCGTCGTCGACGATGCGCCGCAGCTCGGCCTTGACGTCCTCCAGCCGCTCCCGGATCGGCGCCTGCACGTCGGCGAGCGCCACGACGGCCGCGGGCCGCGGGCGGGGGCTGCTGTTGCGAGCGGGCACGTCCTCGGCCGATGTGACTGAGGCCTCCGATGCCGGGCGCATCAGCGGGGCGCCCGCTCCAATCGGGTCAGGCGCTGGCCAGCGTCTCGGAACTGGATATCGACGGCGAACACACGTTGATAGTAGCCGATTGCCGCCTCCCAGCGCATTAGGGCCTCGGACGCGTACCCCAGCAGATAGAGCACTCCCACCAATTGGTCATCCGTGACCCCAGGCTCGTCCAGGGCCCGGCTCAGAATCGTCGCCGCGACCTGGAACTGCTGCTTCTCAATGAAGCACTGGCCCAGCGCCTCGTACGTCCGGACGCGGTGTCCCGGCCCCCGGAGCGCTTTCTGAAACTCGGAGATCGCCTCGTCGAGCAACCCCATCTCCTTGTAGGCGACACCGAGATCGTAGTGACTCTCGTGGTCCTCTTCGGCGACGTTCTGCGCGATCCCGTGCTTGAACTGCCGCAGCATGTCCGCGAAGTCCGCCTCTGGATCGCCCGTTTTTTCGTCGTCGATCACCATGCGAGTGGACTTCGGCGCCTCATCGTCGCGGAGCCAGTCCCCGAGATTCACGAATTGGCCGGGCTCCGCCGCCGCGGGCTTCGGCCCCGACGGACGGCGGCGAACGTTCGGCGCCGGGCGGACCGATGCGGCGGCGGCCGAGGGGGTCTCGCGCGAAGGTGCCGCAGAAGGTGCCGCAGAAGGTGCCGCAGAAGGTGCCGCAGGAGGTGCCGCACGCGATGGCATCTCGCGGAGAGCGACCGGCGGCGACGCCGCTGGCGGCGTGGGCTCCGGCTGTCGCGGCCACTGTCGGATCGCCGAAGGCGCTCAACGCGGCCTGCGCGCGCGCGTCGTCCGGCGCCAGTTCCAGCACGCGCTGGTAGACCGCGCGCGCCTTGTCCGCCTGCCCTGACCGGAACAGCGCATCCGCTAGCTCGAGGTACGCCTCGGGCAGCCGTGCGCGATCGCTCGTCCGGAACGCATACTCGACGCGCTTTTGATGGTGCCGGACGGAGTTCGGGTTGAGACGAATGATCTCGTCGGCCATCGACCGCGCGCCTTCGAGATCCTGCGCGCGCTCGAGTCCGATCATCGACGCCTCGAGCTCCCGCAGCCCCGCATCCCGATCGCCATCATCGAGGAGCGCCTCAGCGAGTTGGCGCCGCAATCCCCAGTCCTGTGGGCTCGCCTCGACTTTGACCAGCAACGCATCCACCGAGCGCGCCAGTACCGAGTTCGATCGCCGCCGCTGAGCGCCACCCGACGTTCGCCCGGCAGGCGCTGCATCGATGCCGCGCTCGCCCTCCGGCGACGTGCCGTTGGTGGTCGTCGCCAACTCGGCCTCATCGCTCTCGTCTGGCGCCAGCGAGAGATCGGCTTCGGCCTCCGGCTCCGCCTCCGCAGCGTTCGCCGCAACGTCCTCGTCGTCGTCAGCGTCATCGTCGTCCGCCGCCCGAAGCTCGGGCCACACTTCGCGGCGCGCCGCCGAATCTCCCGCCATGAACTCGATCGCTTCATCGACTTCGGAGTCGATCGGGTCCGGCACGCTCCACTCGGGTACCGCGGGCTCCGGCTCAAAGACCTCGGTCTCGGCGCGTGCCGGCAACGAGGCGTCCGGCTCGACGGCATCGCTCAGTCGGGCCATCATGCCGGACGCCTCCGCATCGCTGGCGTCGCTCTCGCCCTGGTCCAGCAGCTCGTCCCCCAGCGGCACCTCGTCCAGCTGATCGGCGCCCCCGACGAGACCGAGCGGCTCGCCCCCGTACCGCGATCCGCGCGCGCGCGGCAGGTCGAGCTCCGGAAGATCGACGTCCAGCATTGGAAGCGCGATGTCCGGCTCACGCTCGTCGCGATGGGTGTGCGACGAAGCCTGCGAAAGCCGCGCGCCCGCGAGCACCCGGCCCCGCCCCGGAGCGGCCCGGCGAGACGGTGTCCTCGCCATCCGGCATGATCAGCTCCATCTCGCCGGTGAAGTTCACGGCGGACAGGAGCGCGCCACCCAGCGGAGGAAGCTCTCCGGGCAGCGCGAGGTCATGCGCCGGCGGCTCGATCACCGGCACGTGAAACGGTGTCGCCAACCGCAGCGACGCGAACTGCTCGCCGCTCAGCGGCTGCAGTCCCGCGATCCCCTGCACCACCTCGCTGGGCTCGCGCGCGATGCGACGACCCTTCGAGCCCCGCGACGCGGGGCGCATCCACGGCGTCTCGTGGGACCACCGTCTCCGGCGGCACGAGTCCCGCGACTTTCGGCGCTGGCGCGCGCGGCTCCTCGACTTGGTGCGCGTCTTCCACCGAGGGCAAATCGACCTCGATCAGCGGCAAATCGGCAGTCGGTACGCGGGCGGCAGGCCGGACCGCAGGCCCACGGCCAGGTGGCGGCCCGCGATGGGGCGGCGGTCCGACCGGACGTGGTTTCGGGGCCGCCGGGGGAGGCTACCACGGCGGCGGGCGGCGGCAACGGGGCCACTGGGCCAGCCTTGGCGGCCCCTCCAGCATCGCCATCCGACAGGTCGAGGAATACGAGGTCCGACGACTTGGGATTTCGCGGGCCGCCCCCACTCTTCGGCTCGGCCGCCGGATCGATCGCGCGCATGCGGTCCACGGTCGCCCGCATGTCGGCCCCGCGTCCCTCGTGCTCGAACTTCTGATACAGCACCTGCAGCTGCTCCAGCGCCTCGCCCTTTCGATCCTTCTTCGAGAGCTGGTCGGCCAGCATCAGCCGGATGTCATCCTGGTCCGGGCACAGGTCCGCGAACTCCTTGAGCGCGCGGAACGCCTCATTGAGTTGGCCACCGGTCTGCATCCGGCTCGCGTACTCGAGGAAGTTCTGCTTGGCGTCGCTGATGAAGCCCTTCTTCGCGCTGATCTTGCCGAGCTTGTAGTAGATCGAATTCCGGCCCGGCGACTGGCGCAGGATCTTGTTGCACAGCGCGATGGCGTTGTTGAAAAAGCCGCTCTCGGCGTAGAGATCGACGGCCTTTTCGTAGTAGGTCATCGCATCGCCGACGGTCCCCTGCCGCATGAGCAGATCGCCGACACGGTTGTAGAGCGCGACATCGCCCTCATCGCCGTCATCTGCCCCGGAATCCAGGATCTGGATGTACAGCTGTAGCGCTTTGTCGAACTGCTTTTTCTGCTCGAACTCGGCGGCCTTTTTCTTTAGCTTGGCAGCGTTCGACATCAGCTCGAGGGGTGCGGCGGATAGTGGCGGGGGCAACACGCGCGCCGCAGACCAAGACGTCAGGCTGTCTCGAGCGACGCACTGAGGGGAGCAATAACGGGCATGGTATCCCGTCTCCGACAAGACTGCTTAAGGTACCGGTAAGTCAAATTGGTGACAAGCTTTGCCCCGCACCCAGGTCGCCCGGCACCGGCGGTCGCCGTACCAGTATGGGAGCTCACGGACGTCGGCGATGTCAAAGAGCGCGAGATCGGCCGAGTATCCGGGCGCGATCTGCCCGGTCTCCGCCGCCAATCCGAGTGCGGCCGCACCGTTCACCGTGGCCGCCACGACCGCCTCCGATGCCGAGAGCCGGAGCTGGCTGACCCCAAGGGTGAGAATCAGCGGCAGATTCGGCGTCGGCGATGTGCCCGGATTGAAATCGGTCGCCAACGACACCGCGGCCCCGGCATCGATCAGCGCTCGCGCCGGTGCGTGAGACGACTTGCCGAGGAAGAGCATGGTCCCAGGCAGCAGCGTCGCCACGGTCGGCGCGCTCGCGAGTGCCGCCACACCAGCCGGCGAGATCGCCGCGAGATGGTCGGCCGATGTCGCACCCAGCTCCGCGGCCAGCTCCGCGCCGCCCCCGCCCGTCAGCTCGTCGGCGTGCAGCTTGAGCGCCAACCCCGCGGCCCGCGCCGCCGTCAGAATGGTCCGCGTCTCCTCCACCGTGAACACACCAGGCTCGCAGAACACATCCGCAAAGGTGGCGAGACGCTCAGCCACGACGCGCGGGATCATCTCGTGAGTCAGCAGGTCCACGTAGGCGCGGCGTCCACCCGGCGTGGCCCGGTGCTCGAGCGGAATCTCGTGCGCGCCCAGCCACGTCGCCACGAGTCGGAGCGGCAGCTCGGAGGCCAGCGCCGCGATCACCCGCAGCGTCTTGAGCTCATCCTCGACGCTTAGTCCGTACCCGGACTTCACCTCGACGGTGGTCGTGCCGTACGATGCGAGCCGGAGGAGCCGCCCGCGCGCCAGACCAGTCAGCTCGGCCTCGGACCGGCCCCGGAGATCCCGCACCGACGCGTGAATGCCTCCGCCCCGCGCGGCGATCGCCAGATAATCCGCGCCCGCGGCTCGCTGTTCCTGCTCGTCGGCCCGCGGCCGCCCGAAGATCGCGTGCGTATGCGAATCGACGAGACCCGGCGTGAGCACGCCCCCGCCGCAGTCGATCGTCGTCGCATCTGCGAAATGCCGGCTCCAGCTCCGCCACCGGCCCCACCGCCGCGATGCGCTCGCCGGTCACCGCGACCGCCACGTCGCGGCGGATGCCGGCGTCCCGCATCTCGCTCCCACGCCGCGCCCGAGCCGGGCCGGCACAGGTCACGACTTGTGACGCGCCGGTGAACAGCAGGCTCACGATGTCATCCCGGCGCGAGATAGCCATCATGCCATCACGTCGAGCACGCGTGACCACTGCATCGGCGACTGGGCTTCGCCCCGGCAGGCGTAGAAGCAGGCATGACACGCGATCGGCTGGTACTCGCGGAAATCCGTCCAGTGAAAATCCGTCGGGAAGTCCGGGCATCGCTTGACCCGGCCGGTCGGATCGATGTGGATCGTGCGGATGCCCGACTGGCACGGCTCGCGGGCTTCGCCCCGAACGTATCGCGGAATCTGGCGGAGATAGTGGTCGGAGCTCGTGATCACGCCACGACGGCGGCGCTTGTAGGCCAGCAGCTCGTCGATGACCGACTGCAGCTCCGCCTCGCGGCCCGCGCCCACCAGTGGGTCGCGGTTTCCGTTCTTCGCGTCGGTATACAGGCTGAAATTCACGCCGCACCCTGTCTCGGCCGCCCGGTGGACAATCGGTAACAGTTGGTCGAGGTTGTCGGCACGGATGACCGTGTTGAAGCGAATGCTGTCGATCCCACGCTGATCGCATCCCGTCGACGGTGCCGAAGATCCGGTTCGTCAGCCCGGGAATGCCGCGCGCGGCATCGTGACGCCCGTCGAGATAGTCCAGCGAGATGTTGAACTGGTTGATCCCGGCATCCCAGAGCGAGACCGCCCGCTCCGGTGTCAGCATCCCGCCGTGCGTGATCATCGTGATGTACTTGAGGCGCACCGCCTGCGCGACCGCGCGCACGAGGTCCTCGAGATCGCGCCGCAGGGTCGGCTCTCCGCCCGTGAACGTGATCATCAGCGGATTGAAAAACCGCGCGGCGTCGGCGAAGCTGGCCAGCTCCGCGTCGCGGCGCCGAGCGGTCCGTCTGCCAGTAGTCGCAGAACCCGCACCGGGCGTTACACCGGAGCGTCACCTCGAAATGCACGAGGATCGGCTTGCGAATGGCCACCAGGTACGCGTACTTCGCGATGAACGCCGGGACGTGCCACGGACGAAATCGAGCCGAGAGCACGGTGGTCAGCGGCCCGCGCGGCGGGCGCGCGGCACCGCGCTAGGGACGGGGCCCCATTGGTAAATCGATCCGCTGCGCCCGGGCCGTCGCGAGGGCATCCTCGTATCCGGCATCGGCGTGGCGCGCGACGCCCAGCCCCGGATCGTTGGTGAGGACTCGCTCGAGGCGTTCGCGCATGGCGGGCGTGCCATCGGCGACGATGACCTGCCCCGCGTGGAGCGAGTTCCCGATGCCGACTCCGCCGCCATGATGGAACGATACCCATGACGCGCCGCTCGCGACGTTGACCAGCGCGTTGAGGATCGCCCAGTCGGCGATCGCATCGCTCCCGTCGCGCATGCCTTCGGTCTCGCGAAATGGAGAAGCCACGCTGCCTGTATCGAGGTGATCGCGGCCGATCACGATCGGCGCCGAGATCTCCCCGCGCGCGACGAGATCATTGATGGCGACGCCGAACCGCGCGCGGGCACCCTGGCCGAGCCAGCAGATGCGCGCCGGCAGCCCCTGGAACTGCACGCGCTCGCGCGCCAGCGTCAGCCAGCGCTGCAGATGCGCGTCCTCCGGAAAGAGCTCCGCCGCCAGCGCATCCGTCCGGTAGATGTCCTGTGGATCGCCCGACAGCGCGACCCACCGGAACGGCCCTTTGCCCTGGCAGAAGAGCGGGCGGACATACTCCGGCACGAAGCCCGGAATGTCGAACGCGTCCGCCACCCCGGCATTGAACGCCACGGTGCGCACGTTGTTGCCGTAGTCGAACGTCACCGCCCCGCGACGACGCAGCTCCAGCATCGCGCGGACATGCACCGCGGCGGTTTCCACCGCACGCGCCACGTACCCCGCCGGGTCCGACACGCGCAGCGCCGCCGCCTCGGCCAGCGACATCCCCGACGGCACGTATCCATTCAGCGTGTCGTGCGCGCTCGTCTGGTCCGTCAGCACATCCGGCACGACACCACGCCGCACGAGCTCGGGCAGAACGTCCGCGGTGTTGCCGACGAGTCCGACGGACAACGCGGCCCCGGCACGCTGCGCCTCCGCCAGCCATGCCAGTGCCTCGTCGAGATCGCGCGTCATACGGTCGCAGTACCGTGTGGCCAGCCGCTTTTCGATCCGCGCGGGATCCACCTCGATCGCGAGCATCGCGGCGCCGAGCATCGTCGCGGCCAGCGGCTGCGCGCCACCCATGCCGCCGAGTCCTCCCGTCACCACGAGCCGCCCAGCCAGCGATCCGCCGAAGTGGCGGTCCGCCACCGCCGCGAACGTCTCGTAGGTACCCTGCAGGATGCCCTGCGACCCGATGTAGATCCACGATCCGGCCGTCATCTGGCCGTACATCGTGAGGCCGAGCGCCTCGAGCCGCCGGAACTCATCCCAGGTCGCCCATCGCGGGACGAGGTTGCTGTTGGCGATCAGCACGCGCGGCGCGCCCGCGTGCGTGCGAAACACCGCCACCGGCTTGCCGCTCTGCACGAGCAGCGTCTCGTCGTCTCCCAGACGGCGCAGCGTCGCGACGATCGCATCGAAGGCGTCCCAGCTCCGAGCCGCGCGCCCCGTCCCGCCGTACACCACCAGATCGTCCGGCCGCTCCGCCACGTCCGGGTCGAGGTTGTTCATCAGCATGCGGAGCGCCGCTTCCTGCTGCCACCCGCGGCAGCTGAGCTGCGTAGCCGCGGGGCGCGGTCACCCGCCGCGCGCGGGCCGCGGGCGCGGCGGCCGGCGGCTCCAGCGCGTCGGTTGGTGGCGTCATGATGGTGGGCCCCCGTGCGGAGATCCAGGATGGGACCGGTCACGCCGGAACCGGCAAGACCGGCACGCCCCGCGTACGCTGCCGTGACATCATCGAATGTACCCGCCGCCACCGCGCCGGCGAGCACGCCGATATCAGGGCTCAGCACGCGGTCGCCTTCGAGCGGCTCGACCAGCGCGCGCACGACGCGGTGGGCCCGCGCCACGCCCGCCCCCGGCCGCAGCGGCTTCCGGTAGTCGAGGCCCTGGGCCGCGCACATGAACTCGATCGCCAGCACGTGCCGCACGTTGTGCACGACGCGGCGGAGCTTCCACGCCGCGCCCATGGCCATCGGCACGACGTCCTCTTTGCTGCCGTCCGTGGGGATCGTGTCCACGCTCGCCGGATGAGCGAGCACCTTGCACTCCGATGCCAGCGCCGCCGCCGTCACCTGCGCGATCATGAACCCGGAATGCAGGCCGGCATCCCGCGCCAGAAACGGCGGCAGCCCCTGATTGAGATCCGGGTGCACCAGCCGGTCGATGCGCCGCTCACTCATCGTCGCGATGTTGGTCAGCACGATCGCCAGCAGATCCAGCGCGAGCGCCACCGCCTGCCCATGGAAGTTGCCACCGCTGAGCAGCGTGCCGTCCTCGAACACCAGCGGGTTGTCGGTCGCGGCGTTGAGCTCTCGCCCGACCAGCGACTCCGCGAACCGGATCGCGTCCAGCACCGGACCATGCACCTGCGGGATGCACCGCAGGGAATACGCATCCTGGACGCGCGGATCGCCGATCCGGTGTGACTCGCGGATCTCGCTGTCCTCGAGGAGCGCGCGCAACAGCGCCGCCGACTCCTCCTGCCCCGCCTGGCCGCGGACCTGCTGGAGCCTGGCATCGAACGCCACCGGCGTACCGAGGAGGGCTTCGACCGACATGGCGCCCGCAACGTGCGCGGCGCGCCAGAGGCGGCCCGCGTCGCCCAGCGCCAGCGCCGCGACCGCCGTGTGCGCCTGCGTGCCGTTGATGAGCGCGAGGCCCTCCTTGGGCGCAAGCACCACCGGGGCGAGCCCCATGCTCACGCATCATCGCCGTCGCGCTTGCCGTGCGGCCGCGCCGCGTCAGCTCTCCCTCGCCGATCAGCGACAACGCCAGATGGGCCAGCGGCGCGAGATCACCACTCGCCCCCACACTGCCCTGCTCCGGCACCAGCGGGTGCAGCTCCGCGTTCAGCATCGCGACCAGGAGTTCGGCCACTTCCGGCCGGCACCCCGAGAAACCCTTCGCGAGCACGTTGGCGCGGAGCAGCATCATCGCGCGCACGTCGCGCGTGGGGAGATGCGGTCCCACGCCGGCCGCATGGCTCCGGACGAGATTGACCTGGAGCTCGGCCAGGCGGTCGTACGGAATCGCGACGTCCGAGAGCTTGCCGAATCCGGTCGTCACGCCGTACACCACCTCACGGCGCTCGACGATCGCATTGACGATCGCGCGCGTCCGGGCCATCCTGGATCGTGCCGCGGGCGCCAGGCTCACTGGGGCGCCATCGGCGACGGCGGCGACATCTCCGATCGCGAGTGACTCCCCGTCAAGCACAATGGATGGCGGCATCCGCACAATGTCGGGCGTCGCACCACGTAATTTCAAGGGCGCGTGCGACAACACCCATGGATACGCGAACGCCCGGGAAACCGTCCCGGGCGTTCACACTCGTCCACCGCGCCTCACCTGCCGCCGCGGTGGTCGTGGCGGCTGGCAATCAGATCAGCGGCGTTTAACCACCGCGCGCTGCAGCACCTTCGGATTGTGCCGAACGATCGTGGCCTGCGGCGCCATCGAGACCGCGAACGGACCCGCCCCCGCGTTGGGTGTGTCGGTCGTCCAGGCACTCAGCACACTTTCGCTGCCGTTCTGCGCGACTGCCGTGACCGCGTAGCACCACGTCGTACCGTTGGCCAACCCCGTCACCACGAACTGCTCCGACACCGTCGACCCCTCGACCGCGAAGCCGGGGCCCGGCGTTGCACAGGTGTTGGATCACCCTGCGCGGGCTCCGAATACACCCGGTAGTACGCGAACTCATTCGGGTGTGCCAGCCGCGCGTCCGCGGACCAGCTCACCTCAGACGCCGAATCGAAACCCGCGGCGGTGATCGTGCTCGGCGGGGCCAGCTCGGGCGCGGTGTCGACGCTGATGATCGGCGTGCCGCTGCTGATGTCGCCGAACTGGTCCTCCGACGCGACGTAGTAGAACGGGAACGGACCGCCCGCCTGGTGGAACGACGTCGAAAGCGTGGTCCCGAGTTCGCCAAAGTCGGCCTGGCTGTCGACGGTGCTCGCGAGGACGATGTAGTTCGTCACGTTCGGATCGGTGGATTGCGCCCAGCTCAGCAGAATGCCGTTCGGTGCGTCAGGACCGCCCGGGAGCAACAGGTACGTCAGGCTGTCCGGATTACCCAAAGACTCTGCCGGCGCCGAGATGTTGTTGTTGTTGTTCGAGCAGGCCGCGACACCCGCCACCACGAGCGCCATCGCTGCCAATGACCAACCACGTGTCGACATGTCTACCCCTGATGAGGATGGCCTTCTTCTATGCACAATACGCACCCAGTGGACCATCTGTTAGTGAAAGTTAAGTCCCTATAGCGTCTATGGCTTAACCGCATACCCTTTGCCCCGGGTGTCCACTTCCAGGGACATTGCGCGGAGACACACGTGGGGCCCGAAGCGCTAATACGTCTGCCCGGTCGCCTCGTCCCCCGGCGATCGGAACGTCTGCTTGTCGTAGTTGAACTTGAGCGCCGGCTCGGCCTTGAGCGCAATGAAGAACGTGAACCCGAAGCTGCCCGTGGGCGACTGGGTAAATGAGAAAATGGCGCGCCAGTCGTGGAGATCGCGCTGCAGTGACACCACCTGGCTGGCGAAATTGTGCGCCTGGAAGTCGTACGTGGTCTGCCACTGGGCCGCCCACTTGGGCGTGATGTTGAAGCTGGTGGACCCTTGCAGCGTGATCTGGGTCGGCACCACCACGAACGGCGCGGCGGCGGTCGTCGCGTTGATGTTCGTGTCGGGTGTCGAGGTCCGGCTCGCCTGGACGCACTGCGCGTAGTAGATCGGGTTGACGTTCTGGTACGCGGCACAGACGGTCGCCGGATTGAACTGGATGACGTTGGACAAGTTGCCGATCGGCGGGCGTTGCCTATAGGCGCTGAAATTGAACGAGGTCGTCCAGCCTTTGCCGGCGTTCGGGATCTGGTAGGGCGTGATCCCGGCCTGGCCACCGACGACCTGCTGCGCCGCGATCTGCTGCGCCAGGAATGGATCCGAGTTCAGCGCGCTGTCCGCCTGTGGCGTCTTCGTCGGCGGGGTCATGCCCAGCAGCCGCGCGATCGCCGCCACCAGCCCCGAGTTGCGATTGAGCGAGAAGGACGCGGAGACCTGTTGCCAGTAGGGACTGAACCGGGCGGTGTCGCTGAGCGGGTCGCCCTCGAACAGCGAGTACGTCTGCCGGAAATCAAACCCGGGGATCAGATCGGACCGGAAGCTGTATCCCCATGTGCTCGACGTGAATCCGCTCAGCGACCGATGCGTCGTCTGCGCTCGCACGAAGTCGTAGGCGATCGGATCGAAATTGAGCGACAGCACTTTGACTTTCTTCGCCTGCAGCGGATCGGCATCGGGCGCTTGCTTGAGCTTGGCCTCAATGCTCTGGGACAGCGACAGCGAAATCGACTCCTGCCGCAATCCGGCCAGAGAGCCGACCGGCGACTGGCCCGCGGCCTGGTAGAACTCGTCGCTGATCGGCGGAGGGCTGGGCGTAGTTGATCGTGATGACTGGCGTGATCGAATGACGGAACCGCGCGACGTCGCCGATACCGGGCAGCAGCCCGAAGAACGTCGGTGAGATCGTGAGGCCATACACCAGGCGCTTGGGCTGCGAGACGAAGTCAGCGCCGGTGAACTGCGTGCGGATCATCCAGGCCGCACCCGGGTCCGCGTTCTCGATCGCGACGCTCGGCACGAGGTTCCACTTGCCTTGCGAGAGGCTCGGCAGGTCGATCCCGGTATTCCAGTCGAGGCTCGTGTTGTAGGTCTGGGAGAACACGCGCTCGCTGGGGACCGCGGAGTCCGCGCTCACCCGCGTATACACCAGGTCCTGCTCGGGAAAGTTGTTCTGCTGGTCCGAGAGCTGGAACGAGTTGCGCCAGTTGAACCCGAAGATCTTGATCGGCGTGTCGAACGTGGCGGTCGTCGCGCGCTGGTTCCGCTTGACCTGCGAGCTGTCGATCGCGCCGAGGCTGTCGGCGTACCTGTAGCCGAAGTTTCCGAACTCGTCGACGTTCAGGGTCTCGGAGTTGCTCCCCGTGAAGCTCGGCGTCCACGTGAACCATTTGCCAGATGCTCACCGGCTTCGACGACAGGCTGAGCGTCGGGAACACCCGGTCGATCTCCGACCGCCCCGGATACTGCTTCTGCGTGCCGCCCAGGCTGAAGTTGGCCGGCCGAGGGCCTGCTGATAGTTGAGCTGCGACGAGATCGTGGCCAGCACGGCGTACGGATTCGGGTACGTCGTCTGCTGGATCGCCGTGCTCGTCTCGTAGTTGATGTTCATGTTGAGGTGCGACGTCAACGAGAAATCCTGCTGATGCTGCCACGAGATCGCCGTATTCGTCGTGTTGTTGCTCAGCGACTGGTACGACAGCCCGAAGCTGCCCACGACGAACCGGTCGAGCCAGTTGTACCGGAAGACGGAGCTGTACCGCGTCCAGCCCGGATCGTCCAGCGACGCGCGGGCGCTGCTTCGCCAGTCGAGCCACGTCGTGAGATCCGTGTAGTCGTTGAGCGCGAAATAGTACCCGACGTTCTCGACGTGGCGGCGGTACGATGGGCTGTTGCGCACCAGTTCGCTGATCCCGAAATGCGGCGTCAGGAATCCGCTCCGCCGCCCGGTGCGCAGATCCTTGAGCACGAACGGCAGCCACATGACCGGCACGTCGGCGATGTATAGCACCGCCGGGCGGCCCACCAGGGTGTGCTTCGTCACGAACTTGAGTTCGTTGACCGAGAAGTGGATAGTCGGGGAAACTGTCGTCACAGGTCGTGATGCCACCCTCCACGCCGTAGAACGTGTTGGACGGGTTGTCGCTCTTGAGCGTATCGCCCGGCGTACGGCGCCCGCATTCGCGCGACACGATCCACCGGTTCCCGCCGCTCGGAAACACGGTACGCACCGCCGTCGTGATCGCCTCGTGGGTCTTCACGTCGTACACGACGCTGCCCGATCGACACAATGTCGTCTTCGTTTCGGCGTGGGATCCCGCACGGTCACGGTGTCGCCGTGCGCCCGGACGACACGCTCGGAGTCCTGGTACGACGATCGTGTCGCCCACCGACCATCGTCTGATCCTGGTTCACCGCGCGCGCGCTCGCCCTTTCGAGGGCCGGTGAGGGTCAGTCTGATGCTGGTCCGACTGGTAGACGGCGTGACCACCCTGGTACTTGGTGACGCCATAGCCCTCGCGCAGCAGCAACGCCTGCGTGACCGAATCCGGCTCTTCCCAGTTGACCAGTTTTCGCGCGCCGAGTCCCGTGCCGCCGAATCCTTCGCGGCGATCGCGCGGCGCACCGAGTCCAGTGTCGCGCGCTCGCGCGGTGTGAGCCGTGCGGCCCGGCGTCGTCGGCTGCACGACCCCGCCGCCCGAGGTTGCGCGACCGAGGCGTTGCCGACCGAGCCCGGAAGCTGCTGCGCCGCCGCGGGGCGGATCGCCGCGCCCAGCACGACCGCCGCCGCCAGCGCGACCGCGAACGCCACGCCGCGACGCGTCCGAACCACGCAGGAGGCGGGCGGCACCGCGCCGCCGCGCCGCCGCCGTGATCCTCACGCTGGCGCCCGGTACCCGTCGTCCGGCAACGCCGTCGGCCGCCTGCGACCGCTGGCGGCGCCGGTACATGAATGCCGAGAGGAAAATACTGAGCTCGTACAGCAGATAGAGCGGCACCGCCATCGCGATCGTCGTCCAGATCAGATCGCCGGGCGTCAGGAACGCGCCGATGAACGTGCACAGCACCGACCGCGTGCCGGCGGTATTTCCGGAGGAACGCCGGCGTCACGAGCCCCACCGCCGTCAGCACCAGGATGACGATCGGCAGCTCGAAGCACAGCCCGAACGCCAGCGACATCGAGAACAGAAAATCGAAATACTCCAAGCCGCTGATCATCGGCTCCATCGACGCGGTCTGAAACGCCAGCAGCCACTGGAGAGCGAGGGGCATCACGCCGAAATACGCCACCGACACGCCCCCCACGAACAACAGCCCCGCCCCGATCGTGACCGGCGCCACGAGCTGCTTCTCGTGACGGTGCAGCGCCGGCGACAGGAACGCCCACGCCTGATAGACGATGATCGGCAACGCGAGGATCACCCCGAGCGTAAAGGACATCGTCATGTAGATCGAGAACGAGTCCGTCGGGTGGGTGAAGATCAGCTTGTGCCCGTGCAGCAGCGGCAGAATCGGCCGCGCCAGGATGCCGATCAGGTCGATCTGCGTCAGCGCCGCGAACGACAGCGCCACCGTGAACGCGAGCGCGCCAAGCGACTTGATGAGCCGCCAGCGGAGCTCTTCAAGGTGATCGAGAAATGGCATCTCCGCGGCGGGCGGCGTCGGCATCATTCAGGTGGCTCGGACAGCTACGAGTGGCGGGCCCGGATGACGGGCTCGCGGCGCGGCGCGGGGGCCTCCGGCGGCAGCGCGACCCCTCGAAGGGCGGTCAGAGCGTACCGCGGAGTCCTATTTCAGATCCCGGAGCCGGTCTTTCGCGAGCACCGCCTCGTCCGAGCGCGGATACTTTCGAATCACGTCCTGGTACGCGTCACGTGCCGGTTGGGTCTTCCCCGCTGCCGCCAGAACCCCGGCATGCCGGTACAGCGCCGTCGCTGCGATCGGCAACGTCGGATACCGCGCCAGCACATCCTGATAGCCGGAATCCGCGACCGCCGCATTCCCCTCCTGGGCATACGTCTCGGCCAGGTAGAGGTGCGAGTCAGGAGCGACATCCGCGTTGGGGTACTGCCGGAGCAGGTCGGTAAAGCCAGCCCGCGCCGCGCCCGTACTACCCCGGCGCAGTTGATCAAGTGCCAACTGAAAGAGCTGGTTGGGTCCCGGCTCCTGCGCCCCGCCGTGTGCCGTGTCTCCGGGGCTCGCGCCCGGCCCTGGCGTGCCAATCCCCACGGGCGAGGACGCGGTCGCATGCTGCGCCTCCAGTGACCCGCGCAGGACGCTGAGCTGCTTCTGGCTCTGCCCAGTCAGCTCCTCGATCTGGATGAGCTGCTGGCCGATGGCGTACATGTTCTCGCTCGCGTCGCCCTGCCACTTCGCGGTCCGTCCGCTCAACACCCGCAGCGTGTCCTGGGCCCGGCCGAGTTGCTCCATCACCACTTCGAGCGCGGCCCGATGCGCCGAGTCGGCGCTCTGCTGCGATGCCTGCATCCGCGTCAGGTTATCCTGGAGGACCCGGACATCCTCTCGCGTCGCGAAACAGCCGCCGGTCACCACCAGCGCGAGCGGCAGGACGAGCGGCAGGACGACGGCAGGACGAGACGTCGCATCCCCATCGCCGTCCGCCTCACCGGCCTGCGACCTTCAAGTTGTCACCACCCGCGACGATCGCGAACTCATCGCGGCGATTCTGCGAGTACGCATCCTCCGTATCGCCCTCCGCCACCGGCCGCTCGGCACCGTAACTGATGATGTCGATCCGCCCCGCATCGATCCCGTGATCAGTGAGATACCGTTTCGCCGCCGCCGCACGCCGCTGGCCCAGCGCGAGGTTGTACTCGTCCGAGCCGCGCCGGTCGCAATTCCCCTCGACGCGGATCCGGATGCCGGGGTTGGCGTTCAGCACCGGCACCTTGGCGTCGAGGATCGCCTTGCCCTGATCGGTGATGTCCGACTTGTCGTAGTCGAAGAAGATCTTGGCCACCAGCGCGGTGCGCGCCGCCGCCACCGCCGCCGCCTGCCGCTCCTGCTCGGCCGCGGCGCTGTCCGACATGCGCTTCGCGTTGGCAAGCGAATCGCGAATCCGGCTGCTGTCCACCGTCGGTGCTGCCGCGGCAGGCGCCGGGGCGGGCGCGGGCGGCGCCTTGGCACACGCCATAGCCACAGCACCGGCGATAATCATCAGCGAGGCAAGGCGAGACCGACGGCTCATGGCTGACTCTCCGAAATGGATAGGAATTCCTTTGGCAGGCCGATCAGGGTGAGCCCAGCGTCCGCGACCACGCGGAGAGCCGTGCCGGTCCACCCAGCGTCAATTGTCGCGTGCGTCCGGACTCCCCGTCCAGAATGAACAGCTGCCGCACACCGGTACGATTCGACGTGAATACCAAATGCCGGCTGTCGGGCGCCCACTTCGGGTCTTCGTTGATCCCATCGCTCGTAAGCTGCCTGACCGTCCGGTCGCGCAGCGCGATCGTCTCGATCTGAAACCGCCCATTCACCCGCGACTCGAACGCCACCAGCCGCCCATCCGGCGACCAGTTGGGACTCGCGCGGTAAATGTCATCCCCGAATTGGAACGGTGTCAGCAGGTCCGGCTCCGTGCCATCGATATTGACAATATACACTTCCGGGTGTCCAGAGCGACCCGAGGTGAAGGCCAGCCGCCGCCCGTCGGGACTGAACGTCGGCTGTGTATTGTCGGTGCCGTGACCCACCGTGATCCGTCGCGCCGGCTCGTTGCCGGCCGCCGGTACCAGATACAGGTCGGTCCCGTTTTCATCACCATGCGTGTACACGATGGAGTTGCCGTCGGGCGAATACGCCGGCGTCGTGTTCAACCCGGTCGCCGTCGCCGCCAGTGCATGCGCGCTGCCGGTCGTCAGATCCAGCACCGCGATCTGCGTCCCCCGCGGCGCGAAGAAGCTATACGTCAGATAACGTCCGGCTCGGATGCCACTGCGGTGAGAGCGGCCCCCCACCCTTCTGCGTGACCGGCCGCGTGTCCGCGCCATCGGTGTCGGTGATGTAGATCTGCCCATCCCGGATGAAAGCGATCCGGGTCGCCGCGATGCCGCGCGACCCCGTGATGGCCTGCTGGATCCAGTCCGACGCATCGTGGATCGCCATCCGCCAGTCCGGCCGCTCCCGGCGTGGCCGGCAGGGCGAAATCCCGCGCCAGCAGCACCCGCCGCTTGGCCACGTCGTACACGGTCACGTGCAACGAGGCCGGAGCCAGCGAGGCCTGCACCACCGCCGCCGCTCCGAGCTTCTCCACCAGCGCGAAGTTCACGGCCGCGTCGCCCATCTCCTGGTCGATGCCGGTGATCACGTTCATCGCGTCAGCGAAGTCGAGATCGCGCTGGATGATCGTGTGCGCCGAATCCCCGCCGGGACCGCTGATGGGCAGCACCAGCACACCCGGTTTCGTGCCGGGTTGGTAGTTGAGTCCAATGTGCACGCCGTTGCGCGTCGTATCCTGCGCCATCACAGGTCCCGCCGCCGCGATCGTGCCCACCAGAAGGGTGAGTCCAGCCGTCATCCTGATCAGTGGAGTAACCTCGGGTCAAAGCTGAAGACGACCGGCAGTACGTCGTCGTGAAATCCGTCCGGAAGCGGGCCGAATGCCGCAGCCGCCTTTTCGATCGCGCCCTGCGCTTCGAGATCGAACGAGTAGTCGCCCGACCGGCTCACGAATTTGAACCCGAACACGGTCCCATCACGCCGGATCAGGAACGCCACATCGGCCTTCAGCTGCGCCGACGGATCCGGCGGCGTGAAGTTCAGCGCCACCTGCCGGACGATGTTCTCGAGATAGCCCGGAAACGGAAAGTCGATCCCCTCGATGTGGACGGTCGCCACATCGGCGCCCGTGCCGCCGGTGGGACCGCCCCCCGCTTTCGCGAGCGGCGTCTGTGGCGCGACCGGTTTGGCCTTGGCCGGCGCCGGCATCGGCGTCGCCTTTGTCGCAGCAGGCGGCGCTGGCTTGATGGACCGGTGCCACCGGGGCCTTGGGCACCACATCGTGGGCCGGCGGAGGCGGCGTCACAATCGGCGGCGCGGGCGGCGCCGGCGTGGGCGGCACGATACCGATCGCACGCTTCCCCGGCGGCGCGGCGACGATGTCGACTTTGTAGATCGGAGGGCTCACCACCGGCGCCTTCGTGGTCAGCACGAGCAGCAGGCTGAGCACGCCAACATGGAGCAGCGCCGAAGCACCGATCGGGCCGGCCAGCCGCGGCGCATGCGCTGCCACTACTTCGCGGCTCCGGCGGCGATGTCTTCCGGCTCCGCGACCAGGCCGACGTTGGGCGTCCCGGTACTTCGCATCACCGCCAGCACCCGCACCACGAGACCGTAGGGCACGCCCTGGTCGGCGCGCAGATACACGCCGTCCTTGGCCCGCTTGGACGCGAGCGCGCCAAAGCTCGCCTTGAACTCGTTGTAGGTCAGCTTCGTCTCATCGACGAAGATCGTCCCGGTCCGGTCGACGGTCACCACCAGGCCGCTCTTCGGCTCGAGCGGCTGAGCCTCCGCCTTCGGCAACGAGACATCGACGCCACCCTGCATGATCGGGGCGGTGATCATGAAAATGACCATGAGCAGCATCATCACATCGATGAGGCTCACGACGTTGATCTCTGCGTTGAGCGGGGTCCGCTCCCCACGCCGTCGCCGCATCCGCGCCTCAGGCCGCCCGGTCGCGCACGATCAACGCGATCACGTAGGAGCCGAATCCCTCGAGCTCACTGTCGAAGCGATTGAGCCGGTTGGCGAAGATGTTGTATCCGAACACCGCCGGAATCGCGACCGACAGCGCGGCCGCCGTGGCGATCAATGCCTCCGCGACGCCCGGCGCGACCGCACCGATATTGCCGGAGCCCTTGGTGGCGATCCCCACGAACGCGTCGATCACGCCCAGCACCGTCCCCAACAGCCCGATGAGCGGGCTCGCCGAGCCGATCGTGGCCAGCGTGGGAATGAATCGCGCCAGCTGGTCGCGCTCCGCGTTCGTCTCGGAGTCGAGAATCAACCGGAGGGCTTCCACCTGGGACGCCGTCATGTCAGGCGCGGAAGGACGACCGGACCCCGCCCGCGAGCCCTCACCGCGATCGAGGAAATCCGATGCCCGCCGCAACACTCGCGTGTACGGGTTCGGGGTCTCACGCGCCGCAATACTCAGCGCCTGATCGAACCGGTCCACGTTCTCGAACTTGGTGAGGAACTTCGCCGACCGGCGGCGCACACCCCCGAACTCGACCCATTTGCCGAGCATCACCGCCCAGCTGAATACCGAGAGGATCGCCAGTATCCCGACCACACCCTTCGTGACGGGGCTCGATCCGATGAGGAGGCCCCAGGGGGACGTCGGGACCGCCGTCGATACCTGCAGCACCATCGCGACCGTCAGGGCTCCCGTCATGCCGCCACCGCCCAGCGATGGCCCCGCCGATCCGTTCCGCAATGCCCAGTGCGATACACAGTGCGATGCACAGTCCTCCCGTGATGGTGCGGCCCCAGGCCGCGATATGGCATCAGCGACCCGCCCCCGGCGCCCGTCGCTCGGCAAACCACGCGTACGTTTCCGCCAACCCCTGCGCGAGCTCCGTGCGCGGTGTCCAGCCGAGCACCGACTTCGCCTTGTCGATCGTCACCGACGACCGGAGCTGCTCGCCCGGCCGCGCCGGCGCATGATCCGCCGTGACCTGCCGCCCGGTCGCCGTCCCCAGCGCCGCGGCGAGTCCAGTCACCGACGTCTCGATCCCCGTCCCAATGTTGAATGCACGCGCATCGCAGCCGCCCCGGCGGAGGCAGCGTGGCCTTCGCCGCCGCGACGTTCGCCCGCGCGACGTCTTTCACGAACACATAGTCGCGCGTCTGCTGCCCATCACCAAAGATGGTCACGGGACGCCCATCCAACACACGTCCGCAGAAAATCGCCACCACGCCCGCCTCGCCGTGCGGGTCCTGCCGCGGCCCATACACGTTCGCGTACCGCAAAGCGACGGTGTCCACGCCATGCAACCGCGCCTCGTACGTCAGGTAGTACTCCGCGCTCAGCTTCGCGATACCGTAGGGCGATTCCGGGTCCTTCGGAACCGTCTCGGCGTTCGGAGGCGTCGCGAAATCTCCGTACAACGCGCCGCCGGTCGAGGCGAAGATCACGCGCGTCTTCCTGCCCGACGCCCGCACCGCTTCCACCAGACGGAGCGTGCCAAGGATGTTGATGGTCGCATCCGCTGCGGGATCCAGCACGCTCTTCCGGACATCGATCTGCGCCGCCAGATGCGCGATCACGTCGAACCGCCCGTCGCGCACGACCGCCGATGCCTCCGCGGTCGTGACGTCGCCGTGCACGAACGTCGCGGCCGCCGGAATGTTCTCCTTCCGCCCGCTCGACAGGTTGTCGAGCACCGTCACCGCATACCCATCGGCGAGCAGCAGCTCGGCGACATGCGAGCCGATGAACCCCGCACCGCCCGTCACCAGCGCCCGGCCGCTCATCGCGCCTCCGGGGCCGGACCATCGCTCGCGCGCGTCGTCGCCGCGCTCGTCTCTGCGGTCCCCTGTACCGTCCGGCTTCTCGTCAGGCAGGTCCGCACCGGCGGGCGCCGCGCCGTCGAGGCCGAACAGGTAACGAGCGGTATCCACGACTGCGAGGCCGCGGCCGTTGGCCGCCGCCGCACGGAGGCGGACCGACGGGGCGTGCAGAAATTTGTTCATGAGGGACCGGGAGAAGTGATCGACGACCTCGCGCTGTGCCGGTGTGAGATCACCGAGCCGTCGCGCCGCATGCGCCAGCTCGTCCGCCCGCACGCGATCCATCGCCGCGCGGAAGCCGGCCACGACAGGGACCGCGGCAAGACCCGCCACCCAATCCCAGTACCGCTCGACTTCACCGTCGATCAGTTCGTCGGCGCTCGGGAGTTGGGACTGTCGCTGTTCGACATTCGCGGCAACGACGGCTCGAAGGTCGTCGAGATCATACAGAAACACGTTGTCCAGGGTGCCGACTTCAGGCTCGACGTCGCGGGGGAGTGCGATATCGAGGATGCACAGCGGATGGTCGCCCCGCCCCGCGACCGCGGCCACCACGCTCTCGTACGAGACCACCGGGTGCGGAGCCGCCGTCGAACAGATCACGAGGTCCACCGTCGCCAGCGCCGGCCAGCAGTCCTCATATCGCATCGCCGTCGCGCCGTGCCGCCGCGCCAGCTCATTGGCGCGCTCGAACGTCCGGTTGGCCACCATCGCCGCGCGCACGCCCTCGGCCAGCAGGCACTGGAGCGCGAGCTCCGCCATCTCGCCGGCACCCAGGACCATCGCGCGCCGGCCATGCAGGCTGCCGAAAATCTTCTTGGCGAGTTGCACCGCGGCCGAGCTGACCGACGCCGCCCCGCGACCGATCGCCGTCTCCGTCCGCACTCGGCCCGCCACCGACTGCGCCGTCTGGAACAGCCGGTTCAGCACCGGCCCGGAATACGGACGACACAACTCCCACGCATCCCGCACCTGCCCTTTGATCTGTGCCTCACCCACCACCATCGAGTCGAGTCCCGACGTCACGCGCATGAGGTGCCGCACCGCGTCGCGGTCGCGGCGGACATACCCCAAGGGGGCGGCGTCGGCGCCGAGCCGGTCCGACAGCATCTCCCACACGGCGGGCGGCGCATCCGATGCGCCCTCCATCAGGTAGAACTCCGTCCGGTTGCAGGTCGATACCAGCACTCCCTCACGCATCCCCGACGCGTCGCGGAGCGCGTCGAGCGCGGGAGCCGTGTCTCGAGCGCCGAATGCGCACTTCTCCCGGATCTCGATCGGTGCGGTCCGGTGGCTCAACCCCGCGACTATGAGCCCCATACCGCCCGCTCGACCTCGCCCGCATCCTTCGCGTCGCTGTCGTCATCCCCCACCACGGGGCCGGCGTCCGCGCCAGTCGGCTCGCGCGGGTGCTGCGCGCGCCACGCCGTCACTCTCGCGCTGAAGGCGTCGCGTTCGACTGTCTCGCAGAAATCATCGCCGGCGAGCTCGCGCTTAGCCGCGAACCATCCATCGCGGTCACCCGCCTCCAGCAACTCCCCCCGGAGTGTCACCAGCGTCGCGAGCGCCGTCGCATACCGTCCATCGAAGCGCTCGGCGATCGCGTCGCGGATCCGCGTTGCAGCATCCGGCACGCCGCCAGCCGACACGCCCACGACCAGGGAGCCACTCGAGTGCGACGCGACGGTGACGCACGTCCCGTCATCGGGGAAGTCGGCGACGTTGACGAGGCGGCCAGATGCGATGGCGTCGGCGGTGACCGCCGCATTCACCTCGCGCACGTTAGTCGCGGCGATCACCAGCACCGCATCTCCGATATCGCTACTCGCGTACGCGCGTTCCACCAGGAGGAGACGCGGCCAGTACATGGCCGCCTCGCGGAGCGGGCGCGTGATCTCCAGAGCGACCACCCGGACCGCCGCGCCACTTTCCAGTAACGCCATCGCCTTCCGGTGCGCGACGCGCCCTCCTCCGACGACGAGCGCGCCGATCCGGCTGCCTTCGAGCAGCAGCGGATATCCACTCACAGGAACTGCCCGGGACGCGCTTCCACGACGCGGGCGGCGACGTACGACGCCACCACCAGCGCAAACGCCAATGTCGCGGCGACCGCGGCACGGCGCGCCCGCCACCCGCCGAGTTGCCGCCCCGCCGCGAGCGCGCCCGCCGCGAGCCATGCAACGACGCCCCACACGACGCGCGGACCGTCCAATCCACCGTAGATCGCGCCGTAACTCACCGCCAGCGCCACACCGAGCGTCAGCGCAACCCACGCCGTCACGGCGCCCAGGTGATTGACGTGGTCGAGGGTCTCGAGCGGAGGGAACGACCGGAAGATCGATCCGAATCGCCGCGATTTGAGCTCTCGCCGCTCGACGAGATAGAGCGCGCCAGCGCCCGCCGCGGTGGCCAGCGCCGCGATGCCGATGAAGCTGAACGCCACGTGCGACGCCAGCCACGCTCCCTGGGCGCCCCTGGGCTGGCCGAATGGCCGCCAACCGGCGTTGATCGCAATCGCGGTCATGATTGCCGCCAGCGGTCCGCCGATCAGCGTGAGCGTGACGTCGCGCGCCAGCAACTCGGTGAGGAGCAACGCCACGCCGAAGGCCAGCCCCGCGAACGAGAGCGCGGGTCCCAGGCCCCACACGGGCAGCTCGCCGGCGAACTGGGTGGCCGCGGCCATCGCCGCCGCGTGCGCGAGCACGCCAAGCGCCAGCGCGATCACGACTCCCCGAAATGGAGGCCCGACCGGACGCGCGAATGGCGTGAAGGCGAGCGCGGCCGCGCCCGCGTAGCACGCCACGGCCAGCAATAAGGCGATCGCGACCATGGAACGGTCAATTTAACCCCGCTACGGCGCTAACGGGCAGCAAACACCAGAAAAACAACGTGCCCGGCGCTGTTCGCTGCCGGGCACGATTCCTACACCATGGCGGCCAATCCGGCCGATCGTAACGTGCTTACGGCTCGCGCGCCGTGACCTTTGCCGCCACACCCGCCTCAATGTCCGGCTGCGTGCTCGCCAGGATCTGGACGGTCGCCGAATACCCGTTCACGCGGACAATCTGCCCCACGGCGATCTCACTTTCGGGCAGCGTCACGGTCGATTCGGGCACGTGCACGCGCGGCCGGTACAGCGTGACCTGGTCGCCAACGTGAAGCCCCTGCTTTTCCGAGGCCTCGAGTACGATGTAGTACTGAATCGTCGTCAGGACGTTGTCATCCTCGACCCACAGCACTTTGGTCTTCGCGCCGTCGTCGACGTGCGAAGGCCGGTCGGTTGGCATCGGCGTGATGTCGGCCACCAGCACCGGCTGGCTCTTGTCCACGATCCCAAACACCGTGGTGAGGCGCGCGATCGTTGCGTCCGTTCCCACACCAGGCTGAATCACCGTGAGCACACCGGTCGGAATCACGATCTGGCCGCGATCACCGAAATCGGTGCTGAGGCGATAGGTGTAGTATTTGTCGCCGACCGCGGCCGTGCTGCCCTTCGGCATGGTGATGTACAGATCTTCGCCGAGGTCGAAGTGCGCACGGTCCGACGCGTCGATCACGTTTGAGAGGGCCGTCGTTCCCAGCACCGCTCCGGCCCCGCGCGGGCCGCCTTCGCGGTCCAGATACGGCGCGGCCTGCTTCTCGTTCGGGCTCTTGATGCCCGGGACGATCCGCGAGCCGCGATTCGACGCCAGGGACAACTCGCTGCGTGATTTCCGCGCGAACATCGTCCCCGTCTCATCGCCACCGGCGGTGGATGCGGCCGGGGCGGGGCGCGCGGTGCTGTCTTGTGCACGCACGGCAGGCGCCACGGAGAGCAGCGCCACGGCGCAGATACCTCCGCGCTGGGCGGCGGTGCGGATTGCGTCCAGGACCATTCCCTTCATCGTAAATCCCCCACGGGGCGCGACGGCGAACCGAACGGTCCGAACCGCCGCCAACGAGTGCGGCTACCCGGGCGAAACCCGGGACGGCTGTCCTGGGGGAGACGACGAAGCCCGCTAGGACGAAACGGGGGCCGGGTCGGTCAGTCCGTCCCATTCGGGCCCCCCCGGCGAACCCTCCGCCCCGGCCCCGCGAAGGCGGCCCCAGGCCCACCGCGAGGCTCGCGAACCCCCTCCTAGAACCCCGGGACGAGCCGCGTGAACGGCGCCACGTACGCCTCGAGGGTCACGAGCCCTCCGACCAATGCGACGAGCAGCACGCTGTGGAGGAACACGAACCGCAGGATCTCCCATTCGTGCCCGTACCAGCGGGTGGTGGTGCTCGCGACGACGATGCTCTGCATGTCGACCATCTTGCCCATCACGCCGCCCGAGCTGTTGGCGGCGGCCATGAGAATCGGGCTCACCCCGACTTGCTGCGCGGTGACGCGCTGCAAGCTTCCGAACAGGACGTTGGACGACGTGTCCGACCCGGTCAGCGCCACGCCCAGCCAGCCGAGGACCGTGCCGAAGAATGGATACCAGGCGCCCGTGCGCGCGAAGGCCAGCCCGAGAATCGCATCCAGACCGGAGTACCGCGTCAGGAATCCGATCGCCAGCATTGCGGCGATCGTGAGGAGCGACAGCTTCACGGTCCGCATCGCGCGGCCGTAGGCGTGGAGGATCTCGCCCGGCCGGTATCCCATCACCACCGCCGCGACGAGCGCGGCCACGAGAATCCCGGTCCCGGTCGCGGACAGCCAGTTGAGCACGAACACGGCGGGTTCAGGTTTCGCCTGCGCCACCACCGGGGGCATCCGGAGCACGAGGTTGTCGAGGCCCGCGATCACGAGTGATGGCTTCGACAGGCTGTCCAGAACGGTCTTGACCTGCGGCAATCCCCAGAGAAACACCACGACGCTGAGGATGAGCCAGGGCGTCCAGGCGCGGAGTTCCTCCCGGCGATCGGCGGCGGCCCGCGCGACACGCGCCGCCCGCGGCGCATCGGCGGGATGCCACACGCGGAGGAGCGCCGTGACCGCGGCCAGTGACACGACGGCGGCGCCGACATCGACCAGCCACGGCCCGTGCGTATTCGAGATCACCCACTGTGGTACGGCGAACGCGACGCCCGCGACGAGGAGCGCCGGCCACACCGCCAAGGTGCGCTTCGCACCCGCGTACGCGAACATCAGCCAGAACGGAATCAGCACCGAAAAAAATGGCAGCTGCCGGCCGACCATCGCGCTGAGGGATGCCAGCGGTAGCCCGGTCACGCCCGCGAGCGCGATCACGGGGGTGCCCAGCGCGCCGAACGCCACCGGCGCGGTGTTGGCGATCAGCGAGAGGCCGGACGATTCGAGCGGGGAGAAGCCCAGTCCGAGCAGCAGCGCTCCCGTGATTGCGACGGGCGCCCCGAATCCCGCCGCGCCCTCGAAGAACGACCCGAAGCAGAACGCCACCAGCACGAGTTGCAGCCGGCGGTCGCTCGTGACGCGCCGGAGGCTGTGCCGCAGCACATCGAAGAGCCCGCGGTCGCTGGTGAGTTGATACAGGAAGATCACGTTGAGGATGATCCACCCGATCGGGAGCAGCCCATACGCCGCGCCGAGTGCCGAGGCCCGCAGCGCCAGCGGCACCGGCATTCCAATCACCGTCGTCGCCACCACGAGCGCCGCGCCAAGTCCGAGTAGCGCCGCGTAGTGCGCGCGGATGCGCAGGAGCGCGATCGACCCCAGGAGCGTGATGACTGGCACCGCCGCCGCGAGTGTCGACCAGGCCGCGTGGTGGAGCGGGTCGTACGTCTGCGGCCAGGGCGCGGTCATGGGATGTCGCCGCTCGGAGCCGCCTCCATCGTGGAGCTTAGAACGGCAAATCGTCGTCCTCTTCGGCCAGCGCTCCCGGGAAATCTTCAAAATCTTCCGTGCCGCCCTCCCCGCCAGGCGCCGCCCCACCCGCGGCACCGGCAGCCGGACCGCGTGCTACGGCCGCGCTCCGTGCCGGTGCGGGCCGGCTGCGCGGCGCACTCATCTCACCGTCGCCGCCACCACCACCGCCGCGCCCGCCGAGGAGCATCAACTCCCGTACGTTGATCTCGGTCACGTAGCGGGTCTGTCCCTCTTTGTCCTGAAACTGGCGGTACTCGATCCGCCCCTCGACGTACAGCTTCTCGCCCTTCCGGACGTATTTCTCCACGACGTCGACGAGCCCCGAGCCGCGCTGCGCGTTCCACACGACGCACTTGTGCCACTCGGTCTTCTCCTGCTTGTCGCCCGACGGCCCATTCCACGTCCGGGTCGTTGCCAGCGAGAACGTCGCGACCCTGCTCCCATTGTTCGTCGTCCGGATCTCGGGCTCCTGCCCGACATTGCCGATGAGCGATGCTTTGTTCAGACTGCGACTCACGTCCCCTCCCGGCCCATGGGCCATGCGTTGGCGATTTCAAAATCTACACAGCGAGCCGGACGCGTTGTGCGATTCGAACGCGGCAGGTTCACGGGACGGCGCCCGGTGTCGCGCCTTTGCCCGCCCGCGCCCCCGGCCGGTATCGGAGCAGCAGTGCATCCTCGGCCGGGTTGCGATAATACGACGCCCGACGGCCCACGGCCACGAACCCGCGCCCGCCATAGAGCGCCCGCGCCGCCACGTTCGATTCCCGCACTTCGAGATACAGGGACGCCGCCCCGCCGGCCACCGCCTGCGCCACCGCCGCATCCAGCAGATACTGGCCGATCCCCTGGCGGCGCCGGTCGGGGGCCACCGCCAGGTTGGCCAGCTCCGCCTCATCCGTCACCAACCAGGTCACGACATAGCCGACCACCGCGGGCACTCCGCTATCTGGCAGACAGGCCACGCTGAACCGCACTCGCGGGTCGTCCAGCAACGATGCGAAGGACCGCCGCGACCACGGCGGATCGGAAAACGACACGCGCTCGATCATCACCACCGCGTCGAGATCCTCCGCCGTCGCCGGCCGAAGCACCAACCCCCCCGGCGGCCCGGCATCCCCGCCATCCACGCCCGCCATCGCTAGCCCGCCGCCGGCCACGCCGCCTTCGCCCCAAGCGCGACGCGTCGCGCCTCCGCCTCGGCCAGCCGCCCGTAATCCGGCTCCCAGCTCTCGAGATCCGCATCCCGGATCGCATCCCACAGCCGCACGACGCCCCGCGCCACAGGCCACGCGTCGACGGCGCACCCCGGCCCGATCATCGTCGCGCCGGCCGCGCGTGCCCACTCGCTCACCGCGTGATCGGGCAGTCGCCGCGATTCTCCGCTCGGCACCACTCGGATCACCACACCGTCGTCACTGCGCTCGAGCATCACCAGGGCCGCGTGCCGCTCGCCACGCAGTGCGTCGATCGATGCCAGATACGGTCCGGGATCCAGGCGCTCGGCCGCGCCTGCCACGATCAGCGGGAGCGAACCGATCGACGCGAGACGCGGCCCCCCGCTACGCAGCCCGGACGCGAGCCCCTTCCCCAGTGCGGCGGCGATCCGGAGGCTCGTGAAACTGCCCGGGCCCGCCCCGCACACGACGCGCGCAAGCGATGAGACGCCGATGCCTGCCTCATCGAGCACCGCCGCCACAGCCGGCATCAAATGCTCGTGCTCCGACCGTCCAGTCGCGACCTCCCGCTCCGCCACCACCACACCGCGCGAGATGCACGCCACGCTCGCCCGGTAGGTCGACGCCTCCAGCACGAGCGTGAATGCGGGCTCGGAGGCAGCATCCGGCGCCGGCGCCTGCCCGGCGCGTGGGTCCGTCATCCCGCGAGCAGCATGCGGCGCGTGTCGTCCCCCGCCGCGTACTCGAGGTCGATCGGCACATGCCCGGGCGGCAGCCGGTCGCCCGCCCGCTCCGGCCACTCGACGAGGACGAGCGCGTGTGCGGAGATGATCTCGTCCCAGCCGATCGCCGTGAGCTCACCCGGACCGGCCAGGCGAAACAGGTCGAGATGAAACACGGGCGATCGCGCGGCGGCGTATTCGTGCACCAGCGCAAAGGTCGGGCTGGTCACCGCCGCCGCGACGCCGTACCCTCGGCAGATCGCCTGGATCAGCGTCGTCTTGCCCGCACCGAGTGGCCCTGAGATCGCCATGATCATCGGCGGATGGCTCGCGCGCCCAACGCCTTCCCCCCACGCGACAAGCTCATGGTGCGTGACCACGAGGCGGCCGCGCGATGCATGCGATGGCACCACATGAGGCCCCACATGCGGGCTATTGGGACCAGGACCGGCCATGGCTCGCCGCGAGGGCTAGGTGCGAGGCGCGCCCGACGCCGCTCGGCGCCGCATCCCACCACCGCTCCCGGCGTGTCCCCCGCCGGTGTGCGCGCCACCGCCCGGTGTGCTCGCCCGGATCTCGAACAGCGCGTCACGCAGCCGTGCCGCCGTCTCGAAGTCGAGGGCCGCTGCCGCCTCCTGCATCTCCTTCTCGAGTCGCGCGATCGTCGCGTCCCGATCGCCCGCCGCCGCGACCTCCGCCGGTGACCGGCGCGCCGCCTTCGCCGCTTCATGATCCGTGCGCGCGTCCGCCACGCGGGTGATGAATCGCACCTGGTCCGCGCTCTTGATCACGCTGCGGGGCGTGATCCCGTGCTCGAGATTGTGCGCACGCTGCATGGTGCGCCGCCGCGAGGTCTCGTCCATCGCGCGCTGCATCGAGCCGGTGATCCGGTCCGCGTAGAAGATCGCCCGGCCTTCGACGTGCCGCGCCGCGCGACCGACGGTCTGGATCAACGACCGGTCGCTGCGCAGAAACCCCTCCTGATCGGCGTCGAGTATTGCCACCAGCGACACTTCCGGGAGATCCAGCCCCTCGCGGAGCAGGTTGATTCCGACCAGCACGTCGAACTCGCCCAGCCGGAGGCCGCGCAGGATCTCCATCCGCTCGATTGCATCGATGTCGGAGTGCATGTACCGCACGCGCACCCCCACCTGCTGGAGATAGTCGGTGAGATCCTCGGCCATCCGCTTGGTCAGGGTCGTCACCAGCACCCGCTCCCCCGCCCGCTCCCGGATCCGGATCTCGTGCAACAGGTCGTCGACCTGCCCGCGCACCGGACGCACTTCGATCTCGGGGTCGATCAGGCCGGTGGGCCGGATGATCTGCTCGACGACCGCGCCCTGCGACAATTCCAGTTCCAATTCTCCCGGGGTCGCCGAGACATTGATCGCGCGCGGGGTCAGCGCCAGGAATTCGTCGAAGATGAGCGGCCGGTTGTCCAGCGCGCTCGGCAGCCGGAACCCGTACTCGACCAGCGTCAGCTTCCGGGCACGGTCGCCGTTGTACATGCCACGGATCTGCGGCAGCGTCACGTGTGACTCGTCAATCACCACGAGGAAATCCTCGGGGAAATAATCGAAGAGACACGCGGGACGCTCGCCGGAGCCGCGCCCCGACAGATGCCGGGAATAGTTCTCGATGCCGGCGCAGGTTCCGATCTCCAGCATCATCTCGATGTCGAAGTTCGTGCGGGATTCGAGGCGCTGGGCCTCGAGCAGTTTGTTCTCGCGCCGCAGCTCGCCCAGCCGCTCCGCCAGCTCCGCACGGATCAGCCCCACCGCGCGCTCGAGCGTCGGCCGCGTCGTGATGAAATGCTTCGCGGGATAGATCGCCGCCCGATCCAGCGTGGTGATCGTCTCGCCCGTCAACGGGTTGATCTTGGAGATGCGCTCGATCTCGTCGCCCCACATCTCGACGCGCACACCCTGCTCCTCGTACGCCGGCAGGATCTCGACGGTGTCGCCCCGCACGCGGAATGTCCCGCGCTCGAACGCCACGTCGTTCCGCGCGTACTGGATCCGCACCAGCGACCGCAGGATGTCGTCCCGGGGGATTCGCTGGCCGCGCTCCAGCGTCACCATGGTCTCGCGGTAACTCACTGGATCGCCGAGCCCGTAGATCGCCGAGACGGTCGAGACGATGATCACATCGTCGCGCTCCATCAGGCTCGATGTCGCACGCAGCCGCAGCCGGTCGATGTCCTCGTTGATCGACGCGTCCTTCTCGATGTACGTGTCCGTCGTGGGGACGTACGCCTCGGGCTGGTAGTAGTCGTAGTACGAGATGAAGTACTCGACCGCGTTGCGCGGGAAGAAGCTCTTGAACTCCCCGTAGAGCTGGGCCGCGAGGGTCTTGTTGTGCGAGAGCACCAGCGTCGGGCGCCCGACCGCCTGGATGACGTTCGCGACCGTCATGGTCTTGCCCGATCCGGTGACCCCCAGCAGGGTCTGGAACCGGTCCCCGTGCTCGAGCCCGCGCACGAGCTCCGCGATCGCCTTGGGCTGATCGCCCGCGGGCGCGAAGGGGGACTGCAGGTCGAAGACTGCTTTGGCGGCGGCCGTCACCTCCGAAATATACCGGCCCTGTCCCCGGCTAGGCCTCCTCGGAGACCCGCTCGCGGCGCGCCACTTCAGAGACGCCTTTCACCTTACGAGCGGACTTCATGATCTTCTCGAGGTGGGCGAGGTTCTCGACCTCGACGAGCGCCGAGCCGGTGACCCGCCCGTCCACCGTATGCAGCTCCATGCTCTTGATGTCGGTGCCCGTGGCGCTCACCGCGGCGGCGAGGTCGGCATACAGACCGCGGCGATCGTGGGCTTCGAGCACCAGGCGGACTGTGAACCGCTCGCCTTCCGCCTCCTGCCAGTCAATTTCCAGACGGCGCTCGGGCTCATGCGCCAGGAACAGCAGGTTGGGACAGTCGCCCCGGTGGATGCTGACGCCGCGCCCGCGCGTGACGTAGCCCACGACCGGGTCGCCCGGCACGGGCTGGCAACACTGGGCGTACCGGACCATGAGCCCATCGGCGCCCTGGATGCGCACGCCTTTCGAGGAACGGCGCAACCGGTCCACCAGGCGCTCGACGGCCGACGGCTTCGCGGGATCGCCCTGGTCCAGGTCGGGATGCAGCACCTTGAGCGCCTGAAGCACCTGGACATCGCCCTGGCCAATGGACGCCAGCAGGTGGGTGGCATCCGTCAGGCCGAGCGCGGTCGCCGCACGCCCGAGGTCCGCCTCGTCGGGCTTGGCCAGGCGCCGCCGTCTGACTTCGCGATCGAGGATGTCGCGGCCAATCTTCGTCGACGTCGCGTGCTCCTCATGCTTCAGCCACTGGCGGATCTTGTGCCGCGCCCGCCCCGTTCGCACGTGCGCGAGCCAGTCACGGCTCGGCCGGGCCGTCGGCGCCGTCATGATCTCGACGGTCTCGGAGTTCTTGAGCGCTCGCGACAACGGCGCGATCCGCGCGTTCACTCGCGCCCCCTGGCAGTGGAGCCCCACTTCCGTGTGCACCGCGAAGGCGAAATCGATCGGCGTCGCGCCCTTGGGCAGCTGGATCACGTCGCCAGTCGGCGTGAACACGAAGATCTCGTCCTGGTACAGGTCGAGCTTGAGGAATTCCAGGAACTCGTCGGGCGTCTTCGCGTCGAGCTGCAGTTGTAGCACCTGCCGGAACCACGACAGATGGCGCTCGAGATCGTCGGCGTTCTTCGCGCCGTCCTTGTACAGCCAGTGCGCCGCGATGCCGAACTCCGCGGTCCGGTGCATGTCGCGCGTCCGGATCTGGATCTCGAACAGTTGCCGCCCGGGACCGAAAATGGTCGTGTGCAGCGACTGGTAGCCGTTGGACTTGGGCTGCGCGATGTAGTCTTTGATCCGCTCCTGGAGCGGCGTCCACCCGTCGTGGATCACGCCGAGCGCGTGGTAGCACTCGGGCACCGTGTGCACGAGCACGCGGATCGCGAGCAGGTCGTAGATCTCCTCATACGGCCTCGCGCGCTTGATCATCTTCTTGTGGATCGACCACAGGTGCTTGGGACGCCCCGAAACTTCGACGTCGGCGATGCCCGCCAGCTTGAGCTCCCGGAGTAGCGGCTCGGTCAGTTGCCCGATGAGTTTCTCACGCTCGCCGCGCTTCTGTGCCACGAGTTTCGCGAGCGCCCGGTAGTCCTCCGGCTCGAGAAACTTGAACGCCAGATCCTCCAGCTCCCACCGCATCTTCGCCATACCGAAGCGGTGCGCCAGCGGAGCGTAGAGATCCCGGGTCTCCTGCGCGATCCGGCGCTGCTTCTCAGGCCGCAAGTACTCCAGCGTCCGCATGTTGTGCAGCCGGTCGGCCAGTTTGATCAGGATGACGCGTGCATCCTTGGCGATCGAGAGGAGCAGTTTCCGGTAATTCTCGACCTGCCGCTCCTGCGTCGAGTGCGCCGGGAGGGTGCCGATCTTGGTCAGGCCATCCACGATCGACGCGATCTCCGGACCGAACTCGCGCTCGACTTCCGCGACCGTCGTCGGCGTGTCCTCGACGACGTCGTGGATCAGTCCGCTCGCAACGGTAATCGAGTCCAGTTGCAGGTCGGCCAGGATCTTGGCCACCTCGACGCAATGCGAGACGTAGTCCTCCCCTGAGAGGCGCTTCTGCCCCATGTGCGCGCGCTCGCTGAACCGGTACGCCCGGGCCAGGAGCTCCTCGTCGAGGCGCTCCGCGACGCGCTCGCCTGGGACCGTCCAGTTCGGAATGACTTCCTGTAGGGCGACCGCGCTCATAGTCGGGGGTCCGGGACCGGGATCGTCAATACCATCATCTGCGCTTCGAGTGCTCAGTCTTGCTACGCGTCAGTTACAGCAGCCGTTGCTCCGCCAGACTCACGTGGCACCCGCGCCCAATGATCACGTGATCGAACACCGGGATATCCACCACCCGGCCGGCCGCCACCATCTCAGCAGTCACCCGCACATCGTCCGCCGATGGGGTCGGGTCTCCGCTGGGATGATTGTGCACGAGCACGATAGCGGCTGCGGCCTCCGCGATCGCCTCGCGGAACACCTCTCGCGCATGTACGGGCGACGAGTTGAGCAGACCGCGGGATACCACCGCGTCACGCACCATCCTGTGCTGGGAATCCAGCACCACCACGTGCAGTTCCTCCACCGAGAGATCCGCCAACCGCGGTCCCAGCATCGCGACCACGTCGAGCGGGCTCCGCATCGGCCGCCGCGGTGACGCCCGCTCGTCGGCGCACCGCTTCGCCAGTTCCAGCGCGGCATGGACCACCGCCGCCCGCGCCGGACCGACCCCCGGGATCGCCGTCAGCTCCGCGATCGGCCGCGCCGCCAGCGCTCGCAACGAGCCACGGCCGCGCCGGACAATCTCGTAGCCCAGGGCGATCGCCGAATGACCGACCACGCCACTGCCCAACAGAATGGCGAGTAATTCCGCCGTACTGAGGTGCGCGGCACCCTGCTGCCACATCCGCTCTCGGGGCCGTTCACTGGGCGGCAACTCTCGAATAGCTAACGCGCCAACCTGTCTCTCGCTAGAGAGGGGCGGCGCGGCCGGCGCACGCCGGCGCGGGCGAGATGGCGGTGAGCGCCGGGCTTCGGGCACGACGCAATGTGCCGGGCGGTGCGGGAGCCGGCGTACCATTTCATCGCCGGCCCGGCAATCGAATGCAACCGCGAACGCGAGCCGGCAAACATGGGCCCGCGAAGGCCGCAACCGGCTAGTGCCTACGCACTCCCAGCACCATGACATTTCTTGAACTTCTTGCCCGATCCGCACGGACACGGATCGTTGCGGCCGACCGTCGACCAATCCGTCCCGCCGGGAGCGGATGTCGCGCCAAGCGGCTTGGGACGCCCGCCGGCACCCGCCAGCATTGGCGGCCCAACCGCCGGACTCTTCCCACCCGATGCGCTCGCCCCACTCACAGTCGCTCCCGCCGCATCGGCCGGCCTGTCGGCGGGCGGCGCATTGGCCGATGCCCCATGCGCCTGCGGCGCCGCATCGTCGGGGCCCACCACGTCCTCCAGTACGCCGAGCGCGTTGTAGCGCTTGCGCGGTCCGCCCGATGATCCGGTGCCATTCCCCGATGACCCGCCAGCCACCGGACCGCCCTGCGGTGGCGGCAGGCGCTGGGGACCGCCGGGCGGCCCGCCGTACACCAGTTGCGCTCGCAGGAATCGCTCGGTGAACGTCGTGTAAATGTCGTGCATGAGGTCCACGAACATCGTGTACGCCTCACCCTTGTACTCCACCAGCGGGTCCTTCTGCCCCCACGCCCGGTAGTTGATGCTGTTGCGCAGTTGGTCGAGGTCGTACAGATGGTCTTTCCACTTCTCGTCTAGTACCACCAGCATCACGTGCGCCAGGACCGTCCCCGCCACGTCCACCGCTTCCCCGTCGGGCCGCACGACGGACGCGTTGAGGCTCTCCAGCTTCGCCGCGAACGCCGCGCGCACCGCCGCCAATCCCGCCTCCACCGCTTCCGCCGCGCTCACCGGAGGCGTGCCACCCTCCTCGAACGCCGGCACCATCAGCAGGTACTTCTGCAACAGCTCCTGCCCCAGCAGCCGGTAGTCGTAGTCCGTGGTGCTGTCGGCCTCCGCCAGACTCGTGTCAATACGCCGGACGACGGCCTTCTCGACCATCTTCGCCGCTTCGCCCTTGAGCTCCTCGCCCCCTTCCAGCGCGAACGTCCGCAGCGAGTACACGACTTCGCGCTGCTGATTCATCACGTCGTCGTACTCCAGCAGCCGTTTGCGCTGCTGGAAGTTCTGCAGCTCGACGCGCTTTTGCGCCGTCTCGATCGAGCGTGTGATCAGCGGATGGGTGAGGACCTCGCCCTCCTGCGCCCCCATCCGGTCCATGAGCTTGGCGATCCGCTCGGACCCGAACAGGCGCATGAGATCGTCTTCGAGCGACAGGAAGAACTGCGACGCGCCCGGATCGCCCTGGCGTCCCGCGCGGCCACGAAGCTGCCGGTCGATGCGCCGCGACTCATGGCGCTCGGACCCGAGGATGTGCAGGCCGCCGCACTCGAGGATCTCGACGTCCTTGTTCTCCTCGTCCTTCACGACTGAGGGCTTGGACTCCGTGACCCCGGTGCCGAGTTTGATGTCGGTGCCGCGGCCCGCCATGTTCGTCGCGATCGTCACCGCGCCCGGCTGCCCCGCCGCCGCCACGATCTCGGCCTCACGCTGGTGATACTTGGCGTTGAGCACGTTGGGTGTCATCCCCGCCCGCTTGAACATCCGGCTCAACGTCTCCGACACGTCCACGTTCACCGTGCCGATCAACACCGGGTAGCCAAGGTCGTGGAGCCGTTGCGTCTCCTCCAGAATCGCCTTGTACTTCTCACGCCGGGTCTTGTAGACCAGATCGTGCCGGTCGTCACGAATGACCGGCTGATTCGTGGGGATGACCGCCACCTTGAGTTTGTAGATCTCGAAGAACTCGGTCTCCTCCGTCTCGGCAGTTCCGGTCATCCCGGCCAGTTTGCTGTACATCCGGAAATAGTTCTGGATGGTGATCGTGGCCATCGTCTGGGTCTCACCCTTGACCTGGACGCCCTCCTTGGCCTCGACCGCCTGGTGCAACCCCTCGGACCACCGGCGGCCCGGCATCGTCCGCCCCGTGAACTCGTCCACGATGAGCACCTGCCCCTCGAGGACGACGTAGTTCACTTCCCGCTCATAGAGCGCGTGCGCTCGCAGCAACTGGTGGACGATGTTGAGCTTCTCGCTCTTCAGCGCGTAGTCGCTCTCGATCTCCCGCCGCGCCGCCAGCTTCTCAGCCGGTGACAGCGATTCATCGTGGTCGATCCGGTGGACCGCCCCCGAGATGTCGGGCATGATGAACGCGTCGTGATCGCCCGGTGACATGAAGTCCACGCCCTGATCCGTCAGGTGGACCGTGTGGCCCTTCTCATCGAGCACGTACAGCAGGTTCTCCTCGATGTCGCCCAGCGACTGCCGCGAGGCCTGCTGCTTCCGGTCCGCGATGTGGTCGAGCTCCATCTTCTGGACGAGACCCTTCGCGCCGGTCTCCTGCATGACCTTGAGCAGGCGCTTGTTCTTGGGACCACCCATTTGCGCCTTGTACAGCGCCATTGCGGCGTCCGCCGTGCGCCCTTCCGCCAGCGCCCGCTCACCGTCCCCGACCAGCTGGTTCACGAACTCGGTCTGGCGCCGCACGAGCCGCGATACCGCGGCGTTGTGCTCCGCATACTGCCCATCGCTTTCGTTGCCGACCGGACCCGAGATAATCAGCGGGGTCCGGGCTTCGTCGATCAGCACCGAGTCGACTTCGTCCACGATCGCGAACACGTGGGCGCGCTGCACCCGCTGCTCGAGCGACGACACCATGTTGTCGCGCAGATAGTCGAACCCGTACTCGTTGTTCGTCCCGTAGGTGATGTCGCACGCGTAGGCCGCGCGTCGCGCGGGCGTGCCCGCGTCGGTGTCGTCGAGGCACCCGACCGTCAGGCCCAGGTACCGGTAGACGTGGCCCATCCACTGCGAGTCGCGGCGGGCCAGATACGAGTTGACCGTGACCAGATGCGCACCCAGGCCGGGCAACGCATTGAGATACAGCGGCAGCGTCGCGACCAGCGTCTTACCCTCACCCGTCGCCATTTCGGCGATCCGGCCCCGATGGAGCTGGATGCCACCGATCAGCTGAACGTCGTAGGGCACCATGTTCCACTCCATCGGGTGCCCGGTCACCTCGACTGTGGTGCCCACGAGCCGGCGGCATGCCTCACGCACGGTCGCAAACGCCTCGGGCAGCAGATCGTCGAGCGCGTCGCGCGTGGCGTCTCGCAGCTCCTGCTCGACGCCGCCCTTGCCATCCACGCCCTGCAACTCCGTGTCGATCTGCTCGCGCTCGCCGGCATCGGTCGCCTTACGTTTGGCGGCCCGCAACTCGGCGACCTTGGCCTGCAGCTCGCCGGTCCGCTCCGCGATCGTCGCCCGGAACTTCGCCGTCTGCCCCTGGATCTCGGCGTCGGAAAGCCCCTCGAGCCGGGTTGCCTGCTCCCGGATCGCCGCGATCAGCGGCTGAATGCGCTTGCCTTCGCGCTCGTGCCGCGTTCCGAAGACTTTATTGATCAGCGTATTGAGCATCGCCTTCCCCGAAGCCGTTCCCGAAGCCGTTCCCGAAGCCGTTCCCGTTCCGGTACAGACCGCCGCGCTCGATATAGGACTGCACGGCCTCCGGCACGAACCCCCGAATCGACCGCCCGGCGCTCACCCGCGCCCGCACCTCGGTCGATGTCACATCCACCCGCCGCGATGCAAGGATCTGATAGGCAGGCAACCGCCCCGCCTCGTCGCGCGGCATCCACCCCGCCAACGACCCGGGATCGATATCGCCGCGGCCGCAGAATGACGAGCCCGGCCATCTTCAGAATTCCGAGCGGATCGCGCCACTGGCCGAACGACTGCACCACGTCCGCACCCACGATCACGAACCACTCGTGGCCCGGCGAACGCCGCGTCAATTCCGACACCGTCTCAACAGTATAAGATAACCCGGCCCGCTCGATTTCGATGGCGTCGACCGCCAGCCGCGGGTCATCGCCGGCCATGAGCGTCGTCATCGCCAACCGCTGGTCCGGTGACGCCACCGCGCGTCCCACTTTGAGTGGCTGCGCCGCCGCGGGAATGAAGAGGATCTGGTCGAGCGACAGCGCGTCCGCAGCATCGGCCGCCGCGATCAGGTGGCCAACGTGCGGGGGATCGAAGGTGCCGCCGAATATCCCGATGCGCACCGGCGCCCCCTGCCCTCAGCTCCGGCGCCTCACGATGGCGGCTGCGGCGTCTGCGCGCTCGCCGTCGCGGCCGGGCACTTGAGGCGAACCGTGGCGTCGCCGGGATACGTCACGCGCAGCGTGTTGCAGACATCCGCGGCGTCGTCCTTGTACCGGATCTTCGTGTACGCGTCCAGCAGGCGCAGATAGGCGAGGCGCGTCGCCGGCACGTTGGGATAGTTCTTCACGACGTCCTTGAAGTAGATGATCGAGGAGTCGTACGCCTTGCGGTGGAGATAGTGCAGTCCATTGATGTAGTCCTTCTCGGCGAACCACTCCTGGAGATGGGCCACCCGCTGCTCCGCGCGATCCTTGAGCGGTGACGTCGGATACAGGGCCAGCAACGTCTGGTATTCGGAGAGCGACGACGACCCGTATTCCGCATCGAGATCGGGCCGGTGCCACATCTGCTCGTAGGCCTGCCCCGCCGCGAACAGCGCCGGCGCCGCCAGCGAGTCATCCGGGAACGCCTCGGCCAACCGCGAGAAGCTCTGGGCCGCCAGCAGCGGCTCACGTTTGTGCCGGTGCGCTTCGCCAAGGTAGAAGTACGCCCGCGCCACCAGGGTGTCGTGCGCCGGCAGATCGAGCGTCAGCTTCTCGAAGCCAGCCGACGCATCATCCCAGTGATGCTTCTGGAACGCCCGGAGCGACATCGCATAGAGCTCGTCCGTCGACCCGTGGAACTTCTTGATGTCGAACTGCGCGCCACACCCGGCGACCCCGAGGGCCGCCAGCACGGCAACACCAACCGAAACGCTACGATTCACGAAGGGTCCGTCGAAAGGGGTCCCGCTCTCGTACCCGGTATCGTACCCGGGCGCCGGTCCGGACGTTCACACGCCAGTACCCGGCATACCCCCGGGCGCGACTGCCGTCTCGCGCCGCGCCAGCATCGAACGGTAAATCTCGACCCGGCCATCCGCCGGATGCAATCCCGCCGCCCGGTCCCAGACTGAACCGGCCCGGCCAAGATCTCCCGTGAAATATGCCGCGAGTCCGCGGAGAAGGAGCCCCTCCAGCAGATCCGGGCGCGCCGCCAGCATGTGATCCAGCTCATCCGCCGCGGCGTCGTAGCGCTGGGCGTCGAGCAGCGTCCGCGCAAGCGACAGGCGAATGTCCCCGTAGCCCGGCCGCAGATCCAGCGCGCGGCGGTATTGGGCAACGGCCTCATCGTACGCCCCGGCGCTGCGATACTCATCGGCGAGAGCCGCATGCGCGTTCGCGAGCCGGTTGCCAACGACCGTCGGGAACCCCGTGTTGTCCGGGCGCCCGAACTCCTCCGCCAGCACGAACGAGACCTGCGCCTCTTCCGTCCGGCCGAGGCCATTCAGCAGCACGCCACGATTGAGGTGCGCCTCGACGTAGCGCGGATTCTGCGCCAGCGCCCGATCGAAGGCCGAGAGCGCGTCCAGCGGCCGGTCGACCATCGCCAGCGACAACCCGAGCAGGTTGTAGGCATCGGCATAGCCGCAGCCGCCCGCCACCGCTTCTTCGAGCAGCAACACCGCGCCGTGGTAATCCCGCACCGCGAACCGCTCGCGCGCCCGATCGGCCGCGTCAGGGGCGAGATCGATCAGCTCCCGCAATGACCGGCTCGGGCAATGTCGTCACGCCGCGCCTCGCTTCGGCACGAACTCAGGCCGGGGCTCGGGCTCCACACGCGGCAGCATCCGATCCGACCCCAGCAGCGAGCGGAAATACTCCACGGTCCGCGCGACGCCGACGCGCACGTCGACGTTCGGCTCCCAACCCAGCAGTGACCGAGCGCGCGATATGTCGGGCTGCCGCACTTTCGGGTCGTCCACCGGCAGCGGCCTGTACTCGATCTTCGACGTCGTCCCCGTCGCCGCCACCACGATCTCGGCCAGCTGCCGCACCGTGTACTCGTCCGGGTTGCCGATGTTGACGGGCTGATTGTCGCCACCCATGAACAGCCGGTAGATCCCGTCGATTTCGTCGTCCACATAGCAGAAGCTGCGCGTCTGGCTCCCATCGCCGTAGACCGTCAGCGGCTCGCCGCACGAGCGCCTGCACGATGAAGTTCGACACCACGCGCCCATCACGCGGCCGCATGCGCGGGCCATACGTGTTGAAGATGCGCACGATCCGCGTGTCCATACCGTGGTATCGGTGGTACGCCATCGTCATCGCTTCGGCGTAACGCTTCGCCTCGTCGTACACGCCGCGCGGGCCGATCGGATTGACGTTGCCCCAGTACCGCTCCGTCTGGGGATGCACCAGCGGATCGCCATAGATCTCCGACGTGGACGCCAGGAAGAATCGCGCGCCCTTCGCCTTGGCCAGCCCGAGCGCGTTGTGCGTGCCCAATGCCCCGACTTTGAGCGTCGGAATGGGATGCTCGAGATAGTCCACCGGACTGGCCGGCGACGCGAAGTGCAGCACGCCGTCCAGCGGGCCCGCGATGAACGTGTACGTCGAGACGTTGTGCCGGATGAACTCGAACCCGTCGCGCCCGATCAGGTGCGCGATGTTGTCCGGATGCCCCGTGACGAAGTTGTCCAGCCCCACCACCTCGTGGTTGTCACGAAGGAACCGGTCGGCCAGGTGCGAGCCGAGAAACCCGGCGGCACCGGTGATCAGAACTCGCACGTGCGCTCCGCTCCGCGGTCAGGCGACCAGCGTGGCGGCCGGCCGCGCCACGGCGCGGCCGACGGGCCGCCCCACTGAGTCGTAGTGGAAGCCCAGCTCGACCATTTTCTGCGGATCGTACAGGTTGCGGCCGTCGATCAGAATCGGACGGCGAAGGGTCTGCTTGATGCGCGCGAAATCCGGATGCCGGTATTCGTTCCAGTCGGTGACGATGACCAGCGCGTCCGATCCCGCGAGCGCGTCGTAGTTCGATTCGGCGAACGCCACGCGCTGCCCGAGCCGCCGCTGCGCTTCGTGGCTGGCGACTGGATCGTGCGCCCGCACTTTCGCGCCCGCCTCGAGGAGCTCCTCGATGAGGACCAGCGCGGGCGACTCCCGCATGTCATCCGTCTGCGGCTTGAACGCCAGACCCCAGATCGCGACCTGCAATCCACGCAGCTGCCCGTCGAGCGCCGTCGCCAGCTTCGCGAACAGGCGGTGTTTCTGCCGGTCGTTGGCGTCCTCCACCGCCCCCAGGACGGCCAGCGGCGCATCACATTCCTCCGCGGTGCGAATGAGCGCCTTCACGTCTTTCGGGAAGCACGACCCACCATAGCCGGGACCCGGAAACAGGAACGACGCCCCGATGCGCGGGTCGCTGCCGATTCCCTTCCGCACGTGGTCCACGTTGGCCCCCACGCGCTCGCACAGCAACGCGATTTCGTTCATGAACGAGATGCGGGTCGCGAGCATCGCGTTCGCGGCATACTTGGTCATCTCGGCGGACGGGATGTCCATGAAGATGATCGGCTTGCCCGTGCGCACGAACGGCGCATACAGCTCGCCCATCGTGGCGCGCGCGTGTTCCGACTCGACCCCGAGCACGACGCGATCCGGCTTGAGGAAGTCATCGACCGCCGCGCCTTCCTTGAGAAACTCGGGATTGCTGCACAGATGGAACGGATGACGCGCGTGGCGCGACACCGCGGCCGCCACTTTGGCCGCCGTCCCGACCGGAACCGTCGACTTCGTGACCACGACCAGCTCCCGGGTCATGTGCCGCCCGATCTGGTCGGCCACGCCGAGCACGTGGCGGAGGTCCGCCGAGCCGTCCTCGTCGGGCGGGGTCCCCACGGCGATGAAGATCACGCTGGCCGACGCAATCGCGGCCGGCACGTCGGTCGTGAACGACAGCCGCCCCTGCTGCTGGTTCCGCTCCACCAGCGGCGCGAGCCCGGGCTCATAAATCGGGAGCTGGCTCCGCTTGAGCCCCTCGACCTTGTCCCGGTCCACGTCCGCGCACACCACCGTATTCCCGGTCTCGGCCAGACACGCACCGACCACCAAGCCCACGTACCCCGTGCCAATGACTGATATGTTCACAAATGCCTCGAAATTATCAGAACTCTAAGTAAGACATGAAGTTAGTCTACCGCCGCTTGCCTGGCAAACTTCCGGCCAGCGCGCGCCGCCACCGCTGAAATCTCGACCCGCCCGCCTGCCCCTCCGGGTCTTCACCGTAGAATTTGTGGTAGTAATAACCGTAGCCCCCGTAATAGACGCCGCTACGGAAATCGACGTCATTTAACACCGCGCCAAGCACCCGGCCGTTCACGACCCGGAGCTGGGCCACACCCCGGCGGACCGCGTCCCTCGCCGTCTTACCGACCCGGACCACGACGACCGTGCCGTCGACGAGCGATGACAGAACCGACGCATCGGTGACGGCCAGCACCGGTGGCGAATCGATCACGATGATGTCGAATTCGGCCTTGGCCTCCTCGATAATCTCCCGCATGGCAGGAGAACCGAGCAGCTCCGACGGGTTGGGCGGGAATTGGCCGCTCACCAGGACGGACAGGTTGGGGACATCGACCGTCCGTACCACGTCCGCCAGTTTCGCCCGCCCGATCAGCACATCGGACAGACCCGGGTGCCGCGGCAGCTCGAATGTCTCGTTCACCACCGCCCGGCGAAGGTCGGCGTCGATCAGCAGCGTCCGCTGCCCCTGCTGCGCGAATGTCGTTGCCAGGTTGCTCGCGACGGTCGACTTCCCATCGCCGGGCCCCGGACTGGTCAACACGATCGTTCGCAGGTCCTGATGCGCCCGCGCGAACGCCAGGTTCGTCCGTAACGACCGAAACGCCTCGGCCACCAGCGATTGTGGCTCGACATGCGAGATCAGACGGAATCGCGAGCTCGGCGACCGCGCGAAGAGCGCCTCAGTCACCTTCGGGATCGAACCAAGGATCGGGAGCTGGAGCCGGTCGCGAACTTCGTCCGGCGTCTGCACGGCATCGTCGAACCGGTCCGCCACGACGGCGGCGACAATGCCAAGAAGCAGCCCGAGGATCGCGGCCAGCAACACTGCCCGTTTGCGCTGGGGCGAGATCGGCGTCAGCGGAATGGTGGCCGGGTCGATGATGCGCACCCCGCCGGTCTCGGCACCCTGGCTGATCTGCGCCAGCTGGTACTGCGAGAGCAGATTGTCGTAGCCCGTTTCGCGAGTCTTGACGTTGGCGGTGAGCCGCGCCTGTTCCGCCACCATCGGCGGGTACTGCCCGCTCGCGCCGCGGAGATCACCGACACTGCTGTCGATCAATGCGATCCGGGTCGCCAGCCCCTGCAGGTACAGCCGGCTCGCGAACTGCAGGTTGCGCTTGGTGGCCGCGATGGAGCTGTCCAGCGCCTGGACATCAATGTTGCGGTCGTCGCGCGAGAGACTGAGGCGCTGCCGCGTGCGCGACAGGTCGAACCAGCTCGCGTAGAGATCCGCGACACTCTTGTTGTGCTCCACCGCGTCGGTCGCCACCAGCTTCCGGAGTTCTTCGTCGGTGGTGTCGGCCTGAGCCAGCCGCCCGACGAGCGCCAGATATACCTGCTGCTCGAGCATCAGCTCCGCCCGGTCATCCTGGAGCTTGTAGATCCGCTTGAACAGCTCCGTCTGTTCGTCGGTGACGTCCGACGTCTTGTTGCGCTCCTGGAAATCGCGCAGCGAGTCCTGGCTCCGCTTGAGCGAGACCGCCTGCTCGTCGAGGCTCTGCGCGATGAACTGGCTTCGCCGCTGAGCCCGGGTCTGTGCGCCCTCACGCGCGTATTCCTCGTAGATCGCCGCCACCGTGTTCGCCGCCTGGGCGACACGGATCGGGTCCGGACCGGTGACCGTCACTTCGATGATGTCGGTCTGCGGTAGCACCCGCGTCGAGATATTGGCGCGCAACTCGCGCGCGACCCCGCCCAGCGGCGCGATCGAGAGCACCACGTCCGAGACCCGAATCGCCGGCCGGCTCGGGACCGACAGCGCCATCGAGCCAATGTCCAGCGTGTCGCCGTAGCGCGCCGGCCCATATTGCCGGCTCCCCACCTGCAGCGAGTACCGCGTGGCATCGAAGTGGAGCGTGAGATCGCCCGGCAGGACTTCCCGCCGGAGGATCGGCATCCGGTCACCGAGAATGGTGCTCAGCAGGATATGCTCCGGCCGCTCCACATTCAGCTGGAGTCCTGCCGCCTGCGCCGTACGCTCGGCCACCGTCTGGCTCTTGATGACCTGCTGTTCGGACACCAGCGGATCGACCCGGAAGTCGTACTGCTGGCCGCTCGACGGCGCGTTGGCGATCGGATTCTCGGAGCGCTCGACGCGCACCGTCACGGACGAGCCGTAGACCCGCTGCTCCGTCATGGTGCGCCACGTCCCGATCCCCACCGTGATCAGGAACACGAGGCCGACCACCCACTGCCGCCGGGCCACCGCCGCCGCGATGTCGCGCAGCGACTGCTCGCTGGCGAGGATCCCGCCCTGTTGCGGCAGAACCGGGGCGGACGACGGAGCCATGAGAATGTCGCTCACTAGTGGTGTGCGACCTCGATCAGCGTGACCACCGACAATGCGAGAGACGCCAGGGTGGCGGCCAGCGCAATGTTGTCTCGTGAGAACACGTTGTGCTTCGGCGGAAGATAGACGACGTCGTTCGAGTACAGCGTGACTCGCCCGGCAGGCGCTTCCCGGCGAGCGCGCTCTCCAGATCGACCGTGAAGACGTGGTTCTCTCGAATCACCTGCGCCTTCCGGAGATTCGCCCGGTCAGTCGGACCGCCCGCCAGCGTCAACAGCTGAATCAGGCTCACTCCGGGCTCGACCGGATACAGGCTCGGCGCCCGGACTTCCCCGAGTACCGACACCCGGATGAGCGGCTGGATCGCGATCTCCGGAGTACGGAAGCCGCGTGCCCGGAACGCCTCGATCATCCGCTCGGTGATCTGGGTCGGATCGAGCCCCGCCGCCTTGATCACGCCGACGCCCGGCATCTGCACGTTCCCCTGCGCGTCGATCAGATACTGCCCGCTCAGCTCGGAGTCCCGGTAGACGCGGATCTTGAGCAGGTCGCCCGACCGCAAGGTACCGGTCGGCCGCGAGCTGGTGTCGGCATGAATGGTGTCGCCCGGAGCCGCCGGCGTCTGCGCGCGGGCCGCGCCGGCCGCAGCGCTCGCCGCGACGCACGCCGCCACGATGACCGCCGTCAGGAGTGGCTTACGGATAATGCAGCGCATAGGTCGCGGTGAGTTGGAGCTGGGCATAGTTGGCCGCAGGGAGCGGCACGTTGTTGGCGTTCTGAATCCGGGCCAGGTTCACCGTCGCCGCGATGGGCAGCACCGGGTTGAGGAACTGTATCGACGCATTGCCCAGTTCCGCCGACTGCACCGGCTGTCCCGGCAGGCTGGTCGGAAATGGCGCGTCCGCATGACCGGTGGCCATCTGCGCCGGCCGCTCGTAGATCCGCTGCAATCCGCGCCGCCAGAATCCGAGGCCCGCCGCGACGCGCAGCCACGCGCGCGGAAACGCCTCCGCCTCCAAATGGCCATAGTCGGCATCGGGGCCCAACTGGGATCCCAGCGGCTGATCGTAGTTTTCGTAGACCGTCGTGTAGTACTGCCGCTCATAGGTATAGCTGTCGATCCGCTCATACTCCAGACTCACCGTCGCGGGCACGGCGACCGGAATCGGCGACGACAGCGTGAGATCATACCCCAGTTGATCCGGGGTCGTGAGCCGCGACGCCGCGTCGATCTGGATGTCATCGATCAGCAGTTCCGCCGCTCCGGTCACCGGTCCCGCGCGAAGCCGCAGGGCGGCGAACGCGGTGAGGTTGTCGAGCGGCTGGCTCCCCGCCTCCCCCGTGTCGTGCTGCGAGATCACGTACGGAATGAAGGGATTCACGAGCGAGAGATCCACCGTCTGCGACCCGCGCGACAGGAGCGCGGTTTCTCCCAACGTGATCTCGGCGATCCTCGACGGACGCCATGTCAGCTCGTGCCCGATGATGTACCGATAATACCGCTGCGGGCCGATCGTGCTGCTCAGACTGTCCTGCGCGGAATCCATCACCACGTCGTCGAGGGTGCCGAAGATCGCGCGACCCTCGAAGTGCGCCGTGTGGAAATCCGCCGCGATGCGATCGATCGGCGGCCCGTTGGCCGAGAGGATCATCGACTCGGTCCCGCTGCCCAGCCACGCCTCGTCGCCCCGCCCTAGCGTAAAGGTGAAGACTCCTGCCCGCGCCGTCGCGTACGCTTCGGAGACATCGACAATGCCCGGCGTGTTGCCAGCACCGGTGCGGAAAGGCCGGGCGCGCACGGTTGGGTCGTTGCGCACGTTGCTCTCAGCGTAGCCATCCCCGACGATCGCGACCCGGTCACTATCACCCCACGCCAGTCGCCCGTGGACCGTTCCCACCCCGGCGGGATCGCCCTGGGCATCCGGACGCACGTTCTCCCACATCGGGAGGAACACGCCGTTGTGGTACGCCGTGCCCTGGACCGTCGCCGACGCGCCCGCGCGGACGCCCATTCCGCGCGTCCGCGGGCGCCGGGGCGAACCGCTTCGATAACGCATCGAGCAGCGGCCCGGCGCATCCGGGCTGGGACCGCGCGGCCGCCAGCGCCGCGCGGATCAGGCGGACCGTGTAGGGACGCACGACCGAGACTCGCGCCGGTGCGCACCCGGAATGCTCGAGAGCCGCTAGTTGGACGTAGGCGGGGTCGTGCAGCGGCAAGGTGATCAGGCCGAACTGCGCGTGCGCTACGGCCGGCCCGACCAGCGCCGGCGACCACAGACAGGCGACGATGGCCGTCCGAACGCCCCGCCCCCGCCAGCTAGGCACCCGCTGACAGCGACACGATGCGCGCCTTCGGCCGGACGACGCGAGCCGTCGCGTTGCGGGTATCGACGACCACCGCCGCGTGGTCCACGATGAACTGGTAGTCGATGTTCGAGTGATCGGTGATGATCACGGTCGAATCGGATTTCGCGAGCGTGTCCGCGGTCAATGCCACGCCCGTCCGCTTATGCCCATCTTCGGTGAACGACGGGATGTACGGATCGTGGTACGTGACCTCCGCCCCACGGCCTTCCAACAGGCGGATCACGTCCAGCGCGGGACTCTCGCGGATGTCATCGATGTTCTTCTTGTAGGCGACGCCCACCACGAGCACGTGGCTGCCCTTGACCGCCTTGCGACCGTCGTTGAGCGCATGCGCCACTTTCTCGACGACAAAGTCCGGCATCTGGCTGTTGATCTCGCTCGCCACGTCGATGAAGCGGGTGCGGTAGTTCAGCGTGCGCATCTTCCACGCGAGGTAGTGCGGATCGAGAGGAATGCAGTGGCCGCCGATGCCCGGGCCGGGCGTGAAGCGCATGAATCCGAACGGCTTGGTGGCCGCCGCATCGATCACTTCCCAGACGTTGACGCCGAGGCGGTCGCAGACGATCGCCATCTCGTTCACCAGCCCGATATTCACCGAGCGGAAGGTGTTCTCGAGCAGCTTGACCAGTTCCGCCGCCTCCGGCGAGCTCACCGGCACGACCGTGTCGATGCACTGGGCATAGAGCGCGCTCGCCACCGCCAGACATGCGGGGGTGATGCCGCCCACGACCTTCGGCGTGTTCTTCGTATTGTACTTGCCGTTACCCGGATCGACCCGCTCGGGGCTGAATGCCAGGAAGATGTCTTTGCCGACGGTCAGACCGCGCCGCTCGAACTTCGGCTGCACCAGCTCGCGCGTCGTGCCCGGATACGTCGTGCTCTCGAGCACGACGAGTGTGCCCGGCCGGCAGTGCGCGGCGAGTGTGTCGGTCGCCTTGTCGACGAAGCTCATGTCGGGGTCGCGGGTCTTGACCAGCGGCGTCGGGACGGCGATCGACACCGCGTCGACCTCCGCCAGGCGCGCGGGCTCCGCGGTCGCGACAAAGGCGCCGCTCTTCACCAGCGCGGCCACCTCTTCCGACGGCACATCCTGGATGTGCGACTTCCCCGACATCAGCAGATCGATCACCCGCTTGCTGACGTCGTAGCCGATGACTTTGAATCCAGCCTTGCCGAACTCCACCGCCAACGGAAGCCCGACGTAGCCCAGTCCCACCACACCGACGACCGCGCTGCGATCCTTGATGCGCGCCAGAACTCGCTTCTGATGCTCCGATGCCTGTTGCTCACTCATGCTCAGTCCTGGAATGTGTCACGCCGTCGCCCGGGGGCGAGGCATTATCGGCCGTAGAAGCCCCGCACCGCGGCGATGACTTCGTCCTGTTGCGCCTGGCTCAGCTCCGGATACACGGGCAGCGACAACACCTCATCCGACGCCCGTTCCGACTCCGGGAACTGTCCCCGCCGATAGCCGAGGTACGCGAAGCAGGGCTGCAGATGCAGTGGGAGCGGATAGTAGATCGCCGTCCCGATCCCAAGGTTCTTCAGGTGATTCTGCAGCGCGTCCCGGCGCGCCGCCCGGATCGTGTACTGGTTGTAGATCGACTCGCTCTCTGGTCCGACCACCGGTGTCCGGACATTGGGTCCAGTCCGGCCAGACCCGCGGAGTAGTACGCGGCGTGCGCTCGCCGCTTCGCGCTCCACGCCGCCAGGTGGGGCAGCTTCGCATCGAGGACCGCCGCCTGCAGCGAATCGAGCCGCGAGTTGAACCCCACTTCCTCGTGGAAATAGGTCTTCACGCCGCCGTGCGTGCGCAGCCGCACCAGCCGGCGCGCCAGCCCGTCGTCCTGTGTGACCATCATCCCACCGTCGCCGTAACCACCGAGGTTCTTCGACGGGAAGAAGCTGAAGGTTCCGATCGTCGCCGACTCGCCGGCCATCCGCCATTCCCCGTCGATGGACCGCCGCGCGCCAATCGACTGCGCCGCATCCTCGATCATGGGGATTCCGCGGGCGGCGAGCGCCACCTGCTCCAGCGCCGCCATTTGCCCGAACAGGTCGACCGGAATCACCGCTTTCGTCTTCGAGGTGATCGCCGCGCTCGATCTTCGACGGGTCGATGTTGAACGTCACCGGATCGATGTCGACGAACACCGGCTTGGCGCCGGCGTTGTGGATCGCGCCCGCCGTCGCGAAGAAGGTGAACGGGGTCGTGACCACTTCGTCCCCGCGCCCGACATCGAGGGCCCGGAGGGCCAGCAGGAGCGCGTCGGTCCCGTTGGCGCATCCGATCGCGTGTTTGACATGCGACAGCGCGGCCACCGCAGCCTCGAAGCGCGCCACGGGCTCGCCGAGGATGAAGGTCTGCGCGTCGACGACGCCCAGGAGCGCACGGACCACGTCATCCTCGATGGTGGCGTGCTGCGCGCGAAGATCGAGCAGTGGGATCGGCACCGGGTCTGTTCCGCCGCTGAATGTCAGATCTTGGACCGCAGGGGCAACGGAATCTCCCGCCCCGCCTTCGCCGACTCGTAGATGCCGAGGATCAGCTCCAGCGACTTCCGCCCCGCACGTCCGTCGGTGTCGGCCTTCGCCTCACCGCGGAGCACGGCCAGCACGTTGCGATAGTACGCCTCGTGCCCGTACCCGTACACGGATGCCGGATTCGTGTTCACCGACTCCACGAGCTTGTCGTCGTCATCGTACGTGGCGAACGACCAGTGCTCGATCCGGTTGACCGCCGTGCCACCGACTTTCACCGTGCCGGTCTCCCCCAGGATCGTGATCGACCCCTCGAGGTTCCGCGGATAGGTCAGCATCGTGACTTCGATGCAGCCCAGTGCCCCGGACCGGAACTTGAGGATCGCGATCCCCGAGTCCTCCGTCTCGATACGCCGGGCCAGCGTCGCGGTCTGCGCCATGACGCTTTCGACCGGGCCCACCAGCCACTGGATCAGATCGACGTAGTGCGACGCCTGGTTCATGAACGCGCCGCCGTCGAACTCCCACGTCCCGCGCCACGGCGCCTGGTCGTAGTACTCCTGCGGCCGCGCCCACCGCACCGTGCAGTTGGCCATATAAATGCGGCCGAATCGCCCCTTGTCGAGCGCCCGCTTGACGAGCTGAATCGTGCGATTGAGCCGGTTCTGCTTGACGACGAAGAGATGCACGCCCGCCGCGTCGCACGCGTGCAGCAGCTCGTCGGCCGCGGACAGCGTGATCGCCATTGGTTTCTCGACCACGACGTGCTTGCCGGCCCGCGCCGCCAGGATCCCCTGTTGCGGGTGGAGTCCCGATGGCGTCGCGATCGTCACGATCTCGCACGGCGCCTGGCTCAGCATCTCGTCGTACGACTTGAACCACGGCACGTGCAACTCCTCACCGGCGGCTTTCGCGCGCTCCGGATCCGTGTCGCACACCGCCGTGATCGCCAGTCCGTCCACACGCGCCACCGCATCCCAATGGTTGCGGCTGATGCGGCCGCAGCCCACCATCGCGATCCGGAATGAGGCCGGCGGCGTCAACTGCGGCCTCCCGTACCGGACGATCCCCTCGCCCGAGCGGGCGTAGGTCGTCCCGCATGTCTCGCAGGTGCCTTCTCCAGCATCCGGCAGCCGCACGCCACAGGAGCACACCCAGCCGATGCGCTTGGCCGGCACGCCCACGACCAACGCGTACGACGGCACGTCCCGGGTCACCACCGCGCCGGCGCCAACAAAGGCGTATTCGCCGAGCGTGACGCCGCAGACGATGGTGGCGTTGGCGCCGATCGTGGCTCCCCGCCGGACCAGTGTCCGCAGGTACTCATGCTTCCGAGACACATGGCTGCGTGGATTGACGACATTGGTGAACACCATGGAGGGGCCGCAGAAGACATCGTCCTCCAGCTCCACCCCTTCGTAGATCGAGACGTTGTTCTGCACTTTGACGTTCTCGCCGAGGCGCGTCCCGCCCATGACGACGACGTTCTGCCCGAGGTTGCATCGCGCGCCGATCACCGCCCCCGGCATCACGTGGCAGAAATGCCAGATCCGGGTCCCCGCGCCCACCGCGGCGCCCTCATCGACGTATGCCGATTCATGGATCGTCGCGGACGGGGATATGCGCCGCCGACGCCGCGCGCGCCCGTGTCACGGTGCGACCGCCTCGGCCATCTGGCCATCGGGCGGCGAGGACCGCAAGGGAGCCGCTGGCCGGGCTCCGGCCGGTCCGGTCCGCCCGCGAACCAGCGCCTGCCACTCCTGGAGGGACCTCACCGCGGGCTGCCGGGACCGCAGCGCAAGGATCGCGTCGCAGGCGGCGCTGGCCGCCGACAGCGTGGTCGTATACGGCACCCGGTGGGCGATCGCCGCCTGCCGCAGGGAGTAGTCGTCGCGGTGGGCATGCTTGCCCAACGGCGTGTTGATGAGGAGCTGCACATCCCGATTGACGATCAAGTCGATCGCATGGGGACGCCCATCGTGAACTTTGAACACCCGCTCGGCCGGAATTCCACGCCCCCGGAGGTACCGGGCCGTGCCGTCGGTCGCGAACAGGCGGAAGCCCATCTCGTGAAACCGGCGGGCGATCGGGACCACCGTGGACTTGTCGCTGTCGTTGACGGTGATGAAGATCGCCCCGGACGTCGGCAGCCCGTTGTCCGCCGCCAGTTGGGCCTTGGCGAACGCGCTGCCGAACGAATCCGAGATGCCCATGACCTCCCCCGTCGACCGCATCTCAGGTCCCAGGATCGGGTCGAACTCCCGGAACTTGCTGAACGGGAAGACCGCCTCTTTCACCGCCACGTAGGGCGGCACGATCTCCTCGGTGAACCCGATCTGCTGCAACGTCTCGCCCGTCATGACGCGCGCCGCCACCGCGGCCAGTGACACCCCGATCGCCTTCGATACGAACGGGACCGTCCGGCTCGCCCTCGGGTTTACCTCCAGCACGTACACGACGCCGCCCTTCACCGCGAACTGGACGTTGATCAGTCCGACGACGCCGAGGGCTTTGGCCAACGCCACCGTCTGCGCCCGCATGACCGCCAGGTCCCCCTCACCTATCAAGTAAGGTGGCAACACGCAAGCTGAGTCGCCAGAATGGATTCCGGCATCTTCGATGTGCTGCATGACGCCGCCGATCACGACCTGATTTCCATCCGAAATCGCGTCCACATCGGCCTCGAACGCATCCTCGAGAAACCGGTCGATGAGGACCGGACGCTCCTCCGACGCGCGCACCGCGCGGGCGAAATACTCGCGGAGGGACGGCTCGTCGTACACCACCTGCATCGCCCGCCCGCCAAGCACATATGATGGCCGCAGGAGCGCCGGGATATCCGACCCGAGCCGCGATCTCCGCCGCCTCATCCGGACCCGTCGCGGTGCCACTATCCGGCTGATGCAAGCCCAGGCGATCGGCGATCGCGGCGAAACGGCGCCGGTCCTCCGCCGCATCAATCGCATCCGGGGGCGTGCCCAGAATCCGGATGCCGGCCGCCTCCAATCCACGCGTCAGTTTGAGCGGTGTCTGGCCGCCGAGCTGCACGATGACGCCTTCCGGCTTCTCCCGATCGACGACTTCGAGCACGTCCTCCAGCGTCAGCGGCTCGAAATAGAGCTTGTCGGAAATGTCGAAGTCGGTCGAGACGGTCTCGGGATTGGAGTTGATCATGATCGTCTCGAACCCCTGCTCGCGGAGCGCCAGCGCGGCCCGCACGCAGCAGTAGTCGAACTCCACTCCCTGGCCGATCCGGTTCGGACCGCTCCCGAGGATCACGACCGACCGGCGCCCGGTCCGCGGCGCCTCGCTCTCCTCGTCGTAGCTCCCGTAGAGGTACGGCGTCGCCGACGGGAACTCACCGGCGCAGGTATCGACCATTTTGTATGCGGGCCGCACATTAGCCGCCCACCGGCGCGCGCGGACGACCGCCTCGCTCTCGCCTCGCAGGTCACCCAGCTGGCGGTCCGAGAATCCCATCCGTTTCATGCGGCGGATCGCCGCCGCTCCGTGCGCCTCAGCCGCCGCGAGGCCCCGATACCAGTACCTCGGCCTCCACCAGCTGCTGCATCTCGCAGAGGAACCACGGGTCCACGCCCGTGATCTCGATGAAGGTCGGCGAGCGGAATCCCCGCGATGATCGCGCGCTTGATCTGGAACACCCGCTCCGGTGTCGGCTGCCGCAGCGCGCCGCGCAGGGCCTCGACGCTCTCGTCGGCGAGCCGGTCGTCCGCCGGCGTCGTCCCGACCACCCATCCCGATCCGCCCCGACTCCAGGGCGCGCAATCCCTTCTGGAACGCTTCCTTGAAGGTCCGCCCGATCGCCATCGACTCGCCAACCGACTTCATCTGCGTGGTCAGCCGGGGATCCGCGCCCGCGAACTTCTCGAACGCGAACCGCGGCACTTTGACGACCACATAGTCCAGCACTGGCTCGAACGACGCCGGCGTGGTGCTGCGTGATGTCGTTCGCGATCTCGTCCAGCCGATACCCGACCGCCAGCTTCGCGCCGATACGCGCGATGGGATACCCGGTCGCCTTCGACGCCAGCGCCGAGGAGCGCGACACCCGGGGGTTCATCTCGATGACCAGCATGGTGCCGTCGCGCGGATTGACCGCGAACTGAATGTTGCACCCGCCGGCATCGACGCCGATCTCCCGAATGACCGCGAGCGCCGCGTCCCGCATCCGCTGGTACTCGCGGTCCGTCAGCGTCATGGCCGGCGCCACCGTGATCGAATCACCGGTGTGCACGCCCATCGGATCGAGGTTCTCGATCGAGCAGACGATCACGACGTTGTCGTCGTGGTCGCGCATGACCTCGAGCTCGTACTCCTTCCACCCGAGCACGCTCTGCTCGACCAGCACCTGGTGGGTCGGTGACATGTCGAGCCCGCGCCGAACCACTTCCTCGTATTCCGTCGCGGTTGTACGCGATGCCACCGCCAGTGCCGCCCAGCGTGAACGAGGGACGGATGATCGCCGGGAACCCGACGCGCTCCAGCATCGCCTCGGCCTCGTCCAACGACGTCGCGATGCCGCCGACGGGAACCGCCAAGCCCGATCTTCCGCATCGCGTCGGCGAACAACGCGCGGTCCTCCGCCACCCGGATCGCCCGCGCATTGGCGCCGATCAGCTCCACGCCGTGACTGCGCGAGCACACCGCGGTCGGCCAGTTCGAGCGCCACGTTGAGCGCGGTCTGTCCGCCCATTGTCGGCAGGAGCGCGTCCGGATGCTCCCGCGCGATCACCAGCTCCACGAACTCCGGCGTGACCGGCTCGATGTACGTGCGGTCGGCGAACTCCGGATCGGTCATGATCGTGGCCGGGTTGGAGTTCACCAGCACCACCTCGAATCCCTCTTCCCGCAGCGCCTTCGCCGCCTGCGTTCCCGAATAGTCGAACTCGGCCCCCTGCCCGATGACGATGGGGCCCGAACCCAACAGCAGAATGCGATGGAGATCAGTGCGTCGAGGCATGCGGCCAGTGGGGTCGCGAAGTCACGTGCCGCGGAGCGCTGCGGCGGTCACGAATGTACGGCGGGCTTGGCCGCCCAGTAGTCCACGAGATCATTGATCAGCGTCCGCAGCGTATGCGCTCGGTGCCCACCCAGTGGCGTCGCGCAGCCGGGCATTGTCCCCGACGAGCGCCGGGACATCCACCGGCCGCGCCAGCGCCGGATCGGTCGCCAGCGGCGCCTTCACCCCAGTCGCGGCGAGCACCTGGACGGCAAGCTCCTTGACCGACACGCCGACTCCGCTGGACACGTTGTACACCTCCCCCGCGCGGCCACGCGCCGCCAGCAGCAATATACGCCGCCGTCACGTCGGCTACGTGGAGAAAATCGCGCACCGTTCCGGTGTTGCCCAGCGACAATGCGGCCCGCCGCTCGCCGCCGCTCGCGCCACCGGTCCGCAACGCGAGCGCCCGCCGGACGAGCGATGGCAGCAGATAAGCTCGGCGCTTGCCCCGGCCCGCTGTGGTTGAAGCTCCGGGTCGCCACCACCCGCACGCCTTCGCTCCGGAACGCCTCGAGCGCGAGCACTTCCTGCGCCGCCTTGGTCGCCGCGTACACGGTCAACGGGCGCTGCTCGGCATCTTCCGACAAGCGGCAGCTCGCTCTTGTCGTGCCGGCCGTATTGCTCGGCGCTGCCGACGATCACCACGGCGGGATCGAGCACTCCGACCCTGCGGCGCACGCGCACTTCACCGAGCAGCCGGGCCGCGCCGACCACGTTGACGTCCGCGGCGGCCCCCGGATCGCTGTTGGCCGCGGTCACCGAGCTCACGCCGGCGAGATGGAACACCACATCGGGCGGAGCGATGTCGAGCGCGCGCCGCACATCCTCAGTCCGGCGGACATCGCCCATCAGCCAATCCACCTCCGCCTGCTCGTCCGTCGACAGCAGGGTCGCGGTGGCCGACGGATCGACGGGAGTGAGTCCGGTTACCTCATGCCCCGCGGCGATGAGATCGCGAACGAGCCACTGTCCGACGAACCCCGCCGCACCAGTGACGAGCGCCCGCACGTCAGACCATCCCCGAGCGGGCCACGGGCACCCGCGCTACGCCGCCGCTCGGCGATGCCGTGACACGTCGGCCTCGACCATGCGCGTAATGAGCTGCTCGAAGGTCACCTGCGGCGTCCACCCGAGCCGGTCCTTGGCCTTGCTCGCGTCGGCCACCAGCAGATCCACCTCCGCCGGCCGCAGGAATCGCGGATCCTGCACCACGTAGTCCTGATAGTTCAACCCGACCGTGCGGAACGCGATCTCGCACAGCTGCCGGACCGACCACGTCAGGCCGGTGCCGACGACATAGTCCTCGGGCGAATCCGGCTGCAGCATGCGCCACATCGCATCGACGTAGTCGCCCGCGAAGCCCCAGTCGCGCCGCGCGTCGAGATTCCCGAGCCGCAGCTCGCGCGAGATGCCGAGGTGGATGCGGGCGACGCCGTCGGTCACCTTTCGCGTCACGAACTCGAGGCCGCGACGCTCCGACTCGTGATTGAAGAGGATGCCGGACACCGCGTAGAGATCGAAACTCTCGCGATAGTTCACGGTGATCCAGTGGCCGTACACTTTGGCGACGCCGTACGGGCTCCGCGGGTAGAACGGCGTCTTCTCGTTCTGCGGCGTCTCCTGCACCTTGCCGAACATCTCGCTCGAGCTGGCCTGGTAGAACCGCGCATCCGGCGCCGCCTTGCGCATCGCTTCCAGCATGCGGGTGACGCCAAGCGCCGTGAACTCCCCCGTCAGGACGGGCTGCGTCCAGGAGGTCTGGACGAAGCTCTGGGCGGCGAGGTTGTAGATCTCGCGCGGCGCCGCCTCGCGCGATCGCGTCGACCAGTGAGTGCTGGTCGAGCAAATCGGCGGAGACCAGGTCGACTTTGTCGACGAGGTGCGCGATCCGTTCGTAGGGCGTGGTGGAGCTGCGGCGTACGATCCCGACAACGCGGTAGCCTTTGCCGAGCAGCAATTCGGCCAGGTACGAGCCGTCCTGGCCGGTGATGCCGGTGATGAGCGCGGTAGGCGTCGTTACGCCACCCGCGCCCCGCCCCGAGGCGCGCGTTGCACTTTGCCCGCGTGCAGGCAGCGGGTACACACCTTCACCTTCGTGATCGTGCCGTCGATGACGATGCGCGCCACCTGGAGGTTCGGCTTCCACACGCGCCGCGTCTTGTTGTTGGCGTGCGATACGTTGTTGCCGAACGCCACGCCACGGTCACACACGAAGCATCGGTTCCTGCGGATCTGCTGCGTCATCCTTTGCTCCCTCCCTTATCGCCGGCCTTCCGCGTCTGCTTCGTCGCGGGTGACGGCGTCTTGCCACGTCCCTTGTTCGCCGCCGTGGCGGACGGGACAGACTGTTTCGCGCGCGGAGCCGCGGGCGGCTTCTTGGGCGCGGGTGCTTTCTTGGCGGCTGGCCGGTCCGTTCCATTGGATCCGTCCAACCCGATCATCTCGATCCGCGCCATCTCGGCGCCATCGCCCTTCCGATGGCCCACCTTGAGGATCCGGGTGTAGCCGCCCGTCCGCGTCGCGAACGCCGGGCCGACGCTCTGAAAGAGCGTATCGGCGGCCCGGCGGACGTGCACGTGCCGCACCGCCAACCGGCGGTCGTGCAGCGTGCCGCGCTTGGCCTTCGTGATCAGCCGCTCGACGAAGGGACGGAGCTCCTTCGCCTTGGCCTCAGTCGTCTCGATCGCGCCATGCTCGATCAGCGAGATCGCGAGATTGCGTAACAGGGCGAGTCGCTGCTCGCTCGTGCGCCGTAGTTTGCGCCCTAGCTTGCGGTGCCGCATGTCGGTCCGTCTCCCTTACTCTTCCTCGTCGTCGGGCGCGTTGGCCGCGGCCCGGCTCGGGGGCGTACCCCAGTCGAGGATGCGCACCCCATCGGGCGACTCCTCGTATCGCATGCCGAAGTTCAGTCCCTTCCGCTCCAGCAGATCCGCGATCTCCTGCAGCGACTTCTTGCCGAAATTCTTCACCTGCAGGATCTGGCTCTCCGTCTGGCGGACCAGATCACCCAGCGACCGAATGTTCGAGTTCTTGAGCGAGTTGACGGACCGCACCGACAACTCCAGGTCGTCGATCGGCGTCTGCAGCTCGGCCAGCCGGACCGCATCGCCGCCCGTCGCTTCACCGCCCGGGCTCACCGGCGCGGAGGTGTGCGAGCCGAAGCCCACGAAGTACTGGAAGTGCGTCTGCGCCAGCGCGGCCGCGTAGCTGACCGCCTCTTCCGGCGTGATCGTGCCGTTGGTCTCGACCGTGAGCGTCAACCGGTCGTAGTCCGTGCGCTGTCCGACGCGGGTCTCGGCCACGGCGAAGTTCGCGCGCCGCACCGGATTGTAGATCGCGTCGATCCGCACGACATCGATCGGCATCCCCCGCTCCAGGACGTGCTGGTCGGACTCGGTGTAGCCCCGCCCCTGCTTCGCGTAGAGATCCACGTGGATCTCACGGTCATCCTGCAGCGTGAACAGGTGATGGCGTGGGATCGATCACGTGCACGCCCGTGCCGAGCACGATATCCGCCGCCGTCACGGCGCCCGGACCGGTCTTCTGGATCCGCAGCATCGCATCCTCGAGCCCCTCGTCGAGGCTGAGCGTCAGCGTCTTGAGGTTGCCGATGATCTGGTGGACATCCTCGACGACGCCCGGGATGGTCTGGTGCTCGTGCACGACGCCGTCGATGCGGAATGCCCACACCGCCGACCCGCGCAGCGACGACAGGAGCATCCGCCGCATGGCGTTGCCCAGCGTGTGGCCGAAGCCGCGCTCCAGCGGCTGCAAGCGGAACTCGGCCACGTTCGGATTGTCTTCGCGCTTCGTCGCTTCGACGAGCTGCGGCCGCACGAGGCCCCGGAGATCGATCGTGTGTGCCATTGCTGAATGATCCTTGTGTGTTGGTCATGCCGGACACCGTGCCCGGCAACGTTCCACCCCGCCCCTAACGCGCGGTGGCTCCGTACGGGGGTTAGGGCCCCGACCGCGCGGCGCCGTGAGGCGCCACGCCCTACTTCGAGTACAGCTCGACGACGAGCTGCTCCTGCGCCGCGATCGGGATGCTCGCCCGCTGCGGACGCTCGAGCATGCGCCCGCTGAACGAATCCCGGTCCACCGCCAGCCAGGCCAGCGGCGCACCGCGCGTGGACTGCTCCAGCGCCGACAGAATCGAGACCTGCTCGCGCGACTTCATCCGCACGCGAATCTCTTCGCCAGGCCGGACCAGATAGCTCGGAACATCCACCGAGTGCCCGTTCACTTCGACGTGACGGTGCCGGATCAGCTGCCGCGCCGCCTTGCGGCTCGCCGCGAACCCCATCCGATACACCATGTTGTCGAGACGGCTCTCGAGCGCCGCCAGCAGGTTGTGCCCCGTGATGCCGGGCATCGGATTCACGCGCTCGAACACGTTGCGGAACTGCCGCTCACTGAGCCCGTAGATCCGCTTGATCTTCTGCTTCTCACGCAGCTGCCGCGCGTACTCGGACGACTTCCGGCGGCGCGCCGTGCTCTGGCCGTGCTGGCCCGGCGCATACGGGCGCCGCTCCACCGGACACTTCTCGGTGAAACACTTCGTGCCCTTCAGAAACAGCTTCGTGCCCTCGCGCCGGCACTGCCGGCAACTGGGTCCGATATACCGCACGGGTCAGACCCTCCGCCGCTTGGGCGGCCGGCAACCGTTGTGCGGAATCGGCGTCACGTCCTTGATCGACTTGACCTGCAGGCCCGCCGTCGCGAGCGCCTGAATCGCCGACTCGCGCCCGCTCCCCGGTCCCTGCACGCGGACGTGCACCCGGCGCACACCGAGCGTCATGGCCTCACGCGCCACCTGCTCGGCCGCCACGGTCGCCGCGAACGGCGTCGACTTCTTGGACCCCTTGAATCCCGCCTTGCCCGCCGATCCCCACGCCACCGTGTTCCCATGGCTGTCGGTGATGGTCACGGTCGTGTTGTTGAACGTGGCACTGACGTGGGCGATGCCTTCCGCCTCGATGACGCGCTTGGTTTTCTTTGCGGTTGCCATGTCGTGATCAGGTATATGCAGACGGAAGAGCCAACGCTCGCCCGATTACTTCGTGACCTTCTTCTTGCCCGCGATCGCGCGCCGCGGACCCTTCTTGGTGCGAGCGTTCGTATGCGTGCGCTGCCCACGGACCGGCAATCCCTTCCGGTGGCGAATGCCCCGGTACGAGCCGATATCCATCAGGCGCTTGATGTTCATCGCCACTTCGGTCCGCAGCGCACCCTCGACGCGGTAGTCCCGCTCGATCGCCTGCCGCAACCGATTGACGTCCGCGTCCGTCAGCTCACGTACGCGAAGCGCGGCGCTCACTCCGGTCGACGCCACGATCTTTCGAGCAGTCGCGCGGCCGATCCCGAAGATGTAGGTCAACCCGACCTCGACCTTCTTGTCCCGCGGCAAATCGATCCCTGCGATACGTGCCATCGGTCAGCCCTGACGCTGCTTGTGCTTGGGATTGCGCTTGCAAATGATGCGCATCACCCCGTTTCGCTTGATCACTTTACAATGCTCGCAAATGGGCTTCACGCTGCTGCGTACCTTCACGGCCAGGCTCCTGATACAGCGACCGCCAGCAGTCCGCCCGTGCGGACTGCCTCGCGATCGTCATCAAAATCGGGACAAGCTCAGGAACTTATTGGATTTAGACAGCCAAAGCAAGGCGCGGAACCCCGCCTGACGCAGTGAAGTGTCGCCGCGTGCCGTCAGCCGAGCTCGGTGAGCACGCGTCGCATGGCATCGCGGACGACGGGCGCCGCGGTCACCGTCCTCCCAAGGATCACATAGCTCGCACCCGCGGCCACCGCCCCGGCCGGAGTCACCACACGGAGCTGGTCGTCCGCGGCCGATCCCGCCAGCCGGACCCCCGGGATCAACAGCTTGAGCGTATTGCCATACTCGACCCGCACCGCGGGCGCCTCCGACCCCCCACAAACGATCCCGGTCACCCCCGCCCGGCGCGCGACCTCGGCCAGCCGCAGCACCTCATCCTGCACGTGCACGCCGGTCCTGCCCCACGCCTCACCGATCCGCTCCCCATCGAGCGACGTCAGGACCGTCACCGCGAACACTTCACACTCCCCGCCGTGTCCCGCCTGGGCCGCGCCCTGGCGAGCCCCTTCCATCGCGGCTTCCATCATCGCCCGCCCGCCGGTCGCGTGAACGGTCAGAATGCGCGCACCGATCCGCGCGGCACTGCGAGCCGCTCCACGCGTGGTGTTCGGGATGTCGTGGAACTTGAGATCGAGGAAGACATGGCACCCGTGCTCCGTGAGCGAGCGCACGACCGTCGGCCCTGCCCCGGTGAATAGCTCGCTGCCGACTTTGTAGAACCGGCACAGATCGCCGAGAGCAGACACGATCATCAGCGCCGAATCGGCGTTGGGCACGTCGAGGGCGACGATCGCGGTCGCCTTCGGCGTCGTGGACGGGGTCGGCGCATTCGGCGTTGCTGCGGTCACGCTGGCCACTCCAGACGCCCGACGACGTCCTGTAGGGTGTGTATTCCATGCTGGGCACACCATGCGCCCAAAGCCGTGCACGAGCCGCTCGGGGAGCCGCGGGTCCTGCAGCGCGGCTGTCCCCACGCCCACCAGGGTAGCGCCGGCCAGCAGATACTGCACGATGTCTTCGGCACTGGCGATCCCTCCGACCCCCACGATCGGGACCTTCACCGCGCGCGAGACTTTCCACGTCGCCAATACGCCAACCGGAAGAATCGCCGGCCCACTCACTCCGCCGGTGCCGAAGCCGAGCACCGGCCGCCGCCGCTCGACGTCGATCAACAGCCCTGGAATGGTGTTCACGACGGTAATCCCGTCCGCGCCGGCATCCACCGCCGCGCGGGCCGTCGCCGCGATGTCCACCAGCGCCGGTGACAGTTTCACGAACAGCGGCCGCTGCGTCGCGCGCCGCGCCTGGCTCACGAGATCCGCCAGGACCGCCGCGTCCGCCCCGAACTCCATCCCGCCGCGCCGCACGTTCGGACAGCTCACGTTCAACTCGAAACCCGCGACGCCTGGTGCGGCATCCAGTGCCGAGAGCACTGCTCACGAAGTCGTCCACCGAGGTGCCGATGACGTTCACCAGGACGCGCGCCCGGTGCAGATGCGCGGCCAGCCATGGCAGCTGGTCCCGCTGAACGGCGTCGAGACCGGGATTGGCCAACCCGACGGCGTTGATCATCCCGCCCGCGAACTCCGCGACTCGCGGAGCGGGCGCGCCCGAGCGCGGCTCGACGCTCACGGCCTTCGTCACCAGGCCGCCGAGCGCATCCAGATCCATCACGCCGGCCAGCTCCTGGCCGTATCCCGCCGTGCCCGACGCGAGAAGGACTGGATTCTGGAATGCGATCCCCGCCGCCTCGACGCGCAGTGCGGGGGACGACGATGTCACTGCGCCGCGGTCCTCACACGGCGCGCGTATCGCGCCAGGTACTCCGCGGTCGCGCCGGCGATCGCGTTGGCGAGTGTCGCCTGCGACGAGGGCTGCATCAGATACCGCGCTTCCGCCTTGTTCGTGCCGAATCCGATCTCGACCAGCACGGAGGGCATGAAAGCGGTCACCAGCACCCGGAATCCGGCCTGCTTCACGCCGCGGTCCGGCCCTGGGTGCACCGCGCCCAGACGCTGCTGGATGATCGTGGCCAGCTCGGACGATTCCCGCAGGTGCTCGTTCTGGTGCATGTCATCGATGATGAAGTTAACCGGATCGTTTTTCGTTGCGTCGGATCCCGTTTCGAAGCGCACGGCCTCGTTCTCGATCTGCTCCAGGCGGCGCGCATCTTCGGTCTTGGCTTCGGCCAGGAAATACGTCTCGAACCCGCGCGCCGCCGCCGGGTCGTGCCAATTGGGATTGGCGGCGTTCACGTGAATCGACAGAAAGAGGTCGCCCTTGTGCTCGTTCGCGATGCGCCCACGATCGGACAACGCGATCAGGGTGTCGGTGGTGCGCGTCTGCACGACATCGATGCCTCGCTTCCGCAGGGCCGCACCCACTTTCGCTGCCACGGCGAGGGTGATCGCCTTTTCCTGGAGCGTGTGCGGTGCGCCGATCGGCCCCACCATCCCGTGGTCCGGCCCGCCATGCCCGGCGTCGACGACCACCAGATAGCGCTTGCCAAGAAGCGGATTCTCACCCGGACCCGCGTCGTCGCCACCACCCAGCAGCTCATCGCCCGACGCGCTCACGCCAGCCACGTCGCGGTCGTCGTCCGGCGCCGCCGCCCCTGACTGACGGCCGCGTCGCGGCCGGCGGAGGCAAGCGCGTCCACTTCCGGCAGCGCCGCGGTCTCGACCACGCCTGCGCCTCGGGAAGTGCCACCATCGAACACTTTGCGGCTCGCGAGGGCATGGTGCCGGCCAGTCGGCGACACCAGCGGCGTGAAGACCCGAAGCTCGCTCTGCGCCGAGTCGTAGAGCACACCACTGGCGACGCGCGGCAGCACGTCGGCAACGACCGCCAGCGGCAGGTACAGCATGCCGTGATCGACGGTGGCAGGCATCGGCAGCGGCACCACGCCGGACCGCGAGGTGGCGAAGCCGCTCTGGTCGGCCATGTCCAGCGTGACACCTGGCACCGACACTGCGTAGTGCCCGTTCGGCAACCGCGTGCTGGAGCCGCCCAGCGCCGACGCCACCACATCGGCACGCGACGACGAGCTGGCCATCGCCGCGCGTGATCAGTGGCACCTTCACGCCATGGGAGCTGCCCGCGGCCCGCACGGTCAGCACGCCCGGCTGGCCGGTCCGGGGGACAGACGCCACGACACCCTGCAGCAGCACGCGATCGCCAGCACCAGCATCACCGGCCGCCGCGTCCAGTGCGGGACAGCGCCCGCGCCATGTCGCGCTGGTCGGAGCGTCGCCGCTCATCGGCCCGCTTGTCGTGCAGCTTCTTGCCGCGCCCGAGACCGATCACGACTTTCGCCACCCCGCGCTTGAAGTAGAGGTCGAGGGGAATCAACGTGAGCCCCTCCCGTTCGACCGCGCCGATCAGCCGCCGGATCTCCTTCTTGTGCAGGAGCAGCTTCCGCGTACGCGTCGGCTCATGGTTGAACTGATGCCCCGCTTCGTACGGCGCGATATGCAGATTCAGCAGAAAGACCTCGCCCCCGTTGACGGTCCCGAAGGCGTCGGTCAGCGTCGCCTTCCCGCTTCGGAGTGCCTTCACCTCGGTGCCGGTCAGGACCAGCCCGGCCTCCCAGGTCTCCAGAATCTGATATTCGTGACGCGCGCGACGGTTCCGCGCAATCGGCTCAGTCTCCGTGTCGCCCGGGACTCGGGCCATGGCAGCTACTCTTCGTGACGGGGAAACGCGTGGAGTGGCAACAATATGCCGTAACGCGACTGCGTGCGCGTTGACCCCCACGGTGGGCTATCCTATACTACGCCATTCGCCGAAGTGGTGGAACTGGTAGACGCGCTGCGTTCAGGGCGCAGTGGGCGATAGCCCGTGGGGGTTCGAGTCCCCCCTTCGGCACTAAGAGTTCCTGGATGGTTTCAGCAGGGATGCGCGCGTAGTCGTCGGGAACAAAACGACGCGGGGCCGGTTGCAGTGCAGCCGGCCCCGCTGCGCATCCCCGGCTCGCGACTACGACCCGCCACTCCGGATCGCCGATGGCGCGACATCCTCCGGCAGATCGGCGGCCCCGAACGACCGGCGCAGCGCTTCCGATGCCTCCGCGAGAAATGCCGTCACAATCGCGCCCGCGGCTTGGAGATCTGCGCTGCTCGGATCGAGCCGCCCCGCGAAGCCGAGCAGCACCCGCCCGAGCCGGTCACCCGTGCGCTCCGACGCGCTCTTGTCGTCCAATGCGTCGGCGTACGCCGAGAGACGAATGTTGAATTGGCGGGCGGCAATACTCCTGCGGGTCGTCGCCACGTGCGGATCGCGACGCACCGCCCGCGCCAAGGCGGACGAGACGAGCGACGCCGTCCGGTCATCGAGGGCGTCGCGCTGCGCGGCCAGCATCCCGGCCGCCCGCCGGACGTAGCGAAGCTCCCACCGCGCGTGATCCGCGTCGCCGTGCGCGCCGATCTCGGCCAGGCTGCTGGACGTCCGACTCGGGCGGATCCACCAGCAGCGCACGGACGAACGCGGAGGCCTGCTCACGCCCCGCCCGCTCGGCTGCCCACCGTCCCCAGAGCCCCATCCGCATGTCGCCTCGCCCGACGCCCGCGCCAGAAGAGGCGATGCGCGTCGTCTGGTGGTCTACGCCTGGAGGACCGGAAGACCCGCGCGCTCGATGACCCACGCGCTCGAGACCCACCCGCTCCCGGACGACGCTCTCCTCCGCCAGCAGGTCGGCCAGGTGCACGCCTTCGAGCACGTCATCGATTTTCTGCTGCAACAACATCCACACCGGACGAATGCTGCAGTGATGGGAGGCCGAGCACCGCTCCTCGTCCACCGGATGCGTCACGCAGTGGAGGTCGAACGTCCCCAGCTCCGACGCCGCGATCACGTCACGCACCGAGACACGGTCCGCCGGCCGCGCGAGCACATACCCGCCATGCGCGCCACGGGTGCTGCGCACGACGTCGGCACGACGCAGCCGGAGCAGAATCTGCTCCACGTAATCCGCGGGAAGCCGCTCACGCGCTGCCAGCTCGCGCCCCGTCAATGGCCCCTCGGCGGCGCGCCGAGCCAGAATGCAGCGCACATATCAGCCCGTATTCAGCCCAGGTCGTAATGCGCATAGATGCAGGTTAGGGGTGCCGGCGGAGGAGGGCAAGGGCGCGATCGCGGGGCCGGGAGATGAGGCCCGGCCCCGCCCGCCGGCGCGTCGCGGTCACCCGCCGCCCGGCATGCGATGGCTGCCGCCGGGCACGCCGATGTCGGTCATCTTCCGCAGATCCAGCACGTCGTCGATTTCATCGGGCGGCAACACCTGCTCCCGCCGGACCAGATCGCGAATCAGGACGTTCTCCTTGACCGATTGCTTGCTCAGGTCCGCCGCCTTCGCGTACCCGATGCGAGGCGCCAGTGCCGTCGCCAACGCGGCCGACCGCTCGACCCAGTAGGCGCACTGTTCCGGATTCGCCTCCAGCCCCCGCACACAGCGCTCGGCCAATTCCTTCATGGCGTTGGCCAGAATCATCCCTGACAACAGCACGTTGTAGGCGATCACCGGCATCATGACGTTGAGTTCCAGCTGCCCGTGCTCGGCCGCCGCCGCCACGCACGCATCACATCCGACGACCTGGAAGCACACCTGGTTGACCATCTCGGGAATCGATGGATTGATCTTCCCCGGCATGATCGACGAGCCGGGCTGCACGGCCGGAAGCCGGATCTCGTCGAGTCCCGTGCGTGGGCCGCTCGCCATCAGCCGCAGATCGCTGGCGATCTTGCTCAGATCCAGCGCGAGCACTTTCAGCTGCGCGCTGTATCCGGCGACATCGCCCATGCTCTGCATGAGTTGAATGCGGTCGCGCCCTTGGCGGATCTCAAACCCGGTCATCTGCCCCAGGTACCGGATCATGAGCGCCGGATAGGACGGCTCGACGTTCACGCCCGTCCCGACGGCACTCCCGCCGATGCCCAGGTCGCGGAGATAGTCGGCCGCCTGCACCACGCGGCGGGTCCCGCGCTCCAGCGTCTCGCCGTACGCACGGAGTTCCTGGCCCAGGCGGATCGGCATCGCGTCCTGCAAATGCGTGCGTCCGGCCTTGAGCACGCCGTCGAATTCTTCGCCCTTCTCCCGGAACGCGCGCGACAATCCGTTGGCCGCGGCCACCAGCGGCTGCAACTGCGCCAGACACGCAAGACGGATCGCCGTCGGGATCACGTCGTTCGTCGACTGCGCCATGTTCACGTGATCGTTGGGATGCACCGGCGTGTACGTGCCGCGGGCGTGACCCAGCAGCTCGTTGGCGCGGTTCGCCAGCACTTCGTTCGTGTTCATGTTGTGCGATGTGCCGGCGCCCGCCTGGTACACATCCACGACGAACTGGTCGAGGTGCTCGCCCGCCAGCACTTCATCAGCCGCACGGATCACGGCGTCCGCGCGTTGGGCATCCAGACGTCCCGTCTCTTCAGTGGGTCTGGGCGGCGGCCTTCTTGATCCAGACCGTGGCCCGCACGAACACCGCCAGCGGACGCAAGCTGCTGATCTGGAAGTTGCGGAGGGCGCGCTCGGTCTGCACGCCATACAGCGCATCCGCCGGGACGGCAAGCTCACCCAGGGGATCGCGTTCGGTGCGGGTTGGACTGGCCATGGAATCGCGGACGTTAAGTGTGAGAGAGACGCGATGCGCGCGGCCGCGGCGGATGTCGTCACGATCGCGGCCGCCGCGATGATCGCGAGCACATACACGCCAAGAATCGTGGCGTGCAACTGGCCGAACGCGACCCGGCGGCCATCGCCGGCCGCCAGCGCGTCGACGGGACCGCCGATCGCGACCTGGATGGCATGGATCCGCGGCGCCAGAATGAATTGCGACACCCCGCACGCGAGGCCCCACACCACGGGAGCCGCGAGACGCGAGAGACGCCGATGGCCGGCGCCACCATGCTGGTCGCGCATCGGCATCCTGCACGCCGGTGATCGTGAGCACCACGGCTCCAATGAATCCGGAGAGAAAGAGCGGTGAGAGCACCTTGCCGACCAGCGCGCCGGCCACCGCGTGCGACGGAATCGTCGCGAATGCCGCCGGGGCCACCGACGCAGCGAGCAGCAACGCCGCTCCGATCCAGAGCAATGCGAGGATCACGGCGACGAGTGGCCGCATGTCCTGCGCTATCGCGCTCCACTGCCGATCACGCGCGCGATGCCACTCAGGAACGGATTATCGCGTCGCTCGCGCCCGATCGTCGTCGCCTCTCCATGCCCCGGGTGCACGACGTGAGACTCGGGCAGCGTGGCGATGCGGGCCAGCGACTCGGACATGGCGACGGGGTCGCAGTACGGAAGGTCCGTACGGCCGATCGCACCGCTGAACAGCAGGTCTCCTCCGAACACCCGGTCCGGGCCGACGAACGCGACGTGCCCCGGGCGCATGCCCTGGGACGTGGATCACGTCGAACCGGGTGCCGCCCAGCTGCATGACCTGGCCGTCCGCCAGCGGCCGGTCCACGGGCGGCGGCGGATCGAACGGAATCCCGTACATCGCCGCCACCTCGGCACCCGCCTCGTACAGCGGCGCATCGGCTGGATGCATGTAGATCGGCACGTCATGGACGCGGCGGATCGCGGCGATGCCACCGACATGATCCACGTGCGCGTGCGTCAGCCAGATCGCCTCCAGCGTCGCACCGGACTCGCGGAGCACCTGCAGCAACCGGTCGCCCTCGTCGCCCGGATCGATGTAGACCGCGCGCCCCGACGCCTCGTCCGTGACGAGATAGGCGTTCTCGAGGAACGGGCCAACGGTCGTCGCCGGTGATGATCATCCGCGCCGGGCCGCGAGATATTTCTCCGCCGCGATCGCCGCGGTGGTGCCATCGCCCGCGGCCGTCGTGACCTGCCGGGTGAGCTGCGCGCGCACATCGCCCGCGGCGAACAATCCGCCGAGCGAGGTCTGCATGTTCACGTCCGTCCGGAGGTAGCCCATGTCGTCGTGGTCGACGTGGGCCTCCACGATCCCCGTGTTCGGCCGGAAGCCGATGAAGACGAACAGGCCCGTCGCGTCGAGCCGGCGCTCGGCGCCGGTCTTGAGGTTGCGCAGGTGAAGGGCATGGACCAAGCCCTTGGCGTCACCTTCGACGGACGTCACCACCGTGTCCCAGATGACTTCGATCTTGGGATTCGCCATGAGCCGCTGCTGCAGGATCGCCGACGCCCGCAACTCGTCCCGCCGGTGGATCAGATACACCTTCTCCGCGTACCGGGTGAGAAAGTCACTCTCCTCGGCCGCGGCATCGCCGCCGCCAACCACTGCGATGGTGTGCCCCTTGAAAAAGGCACCATCGCAGATCGCGCAGTACGAGACGCCCTTCCCCGCGTATTCCGTCTCGCCGGGCACGTTGAGCAACACCGGCGTGCCTCCCGCGGTCACGATGACCGCCGGCGCACGGAAGTGGTCGCCCTCCTCCGTCTCGACGTCGAACATCCCATCGTCGCCCTTCCGCACCGCGGTTACGCGGCCGCCGGTCCGGAACTCCGCCCCGAACTTGCGCGCGTGATTCTCGAACCGCTGCGCGAGATCCCAGCCCTCGATATGCTCAAAGCCCGGATAATCCTCGATCGTCTCCGTGCGCAGCAATTCGCCGCCCGGCACACCCGCCTCGAGCACCACCGTCCGGAGCATCGAGCGTCCGGCGTAGAGTGCCGCGGTCAGGCCGGCCGGCCCCGCACCGACGATGATCACATCGTAGTCAGCAGTCGTTCCCACGTTCCTCACCTATCGCCAAGACATTCAACGCGCCGTGACAGTGTGATACCGTCCCTATCAGCACGTCCGCCGGTCCGCGGGTTCCCGCCGCTCGAACGAGCGCGTCGCCGGTGACCGCGGCGGACGTGTCGAACATGCCGACGCCGTACGCGCGATGTGTACAGTGAAAGATAACCGGACCAGCGAGTGGGCGGCCCGACGCGCGTTCGCGATCCGCGTACGATTGGACGGCCGCCGGCATGGTCCACCACCGGGCCTCTCGCGTCTTGGGGCAGACCGCGGGCTCGATGCAGTTCACCGGACAGATCCACTCGGCGAAACTGACGTACAGCGCGCCAGTTGGCGCGGCACGATGCCAGGGAACTTCCGGTGTCCCGTCGAGCGCGCGGGTCTCCACCGTCCGCGACGGCCACCGCGCGGCCGACCGCGCCAACAGCCACTCGTACATCGAATGCGGCATGAGCGGAGACGGCACGATGGCGTCCCGGCGGACCCGCTCCGGCTCCTCACACGCGCCATCCAGATAGGTGCGGAAGAAATCGGTCCACTCGGCCACCGCCAGCTCGGCGCCGGTCGTCTCGGCGTCTCCAGCCGCATTGGCTGCGCCGGCCCTGCACGACGGGTCCCGGTCCACGACCACCACGCGGTCCCACGTCATCACGCCTGCCTGTCGTGCCCGGCCGAGCTGGCGGACGTAGTAACTCCCGTAACATCCGCCGCCGACGACGACGATCGTTCCGTATCGCCGCGAAGTGGCTGCGTCAGACGCGGACATGGCGTCCGCCGTCGACGACAAGCGTGTCGCCGGTGACGTAGTCGGCCTGGATCAGATAGAGGACCGCGCCCACGACATCGTCCGGGGTGCCCAGGTGCCGGAGTGGCGTCGTGGCCACCAAATGCGCGGCCGCGGCCTCGTCCCAGACCGCCGGCAGCAGCACCGCGCCGGGCGCGATCGCGTTGACCCGGATGTGCGGGGCCAGCGCATGCGCCAACGCCCGAGTCATCTGGATCACGCCGGCCTTGCTGATGCCGTGCGGGACGTAGTCCCTCCAGGTCTCCAGGCCCGCCAGATCCGAGATGTTGACAATGACCCCGCCGCGGTCACCCATCACTCTCGCTGCCGCTTGCGCGACGAAAAACGGCGCCCGCAGGTTGACCGCAAACACCGCCTCCCAGTCCGCGGGCGTCACATCGGCCACGGGAGTTTTCCGCATGATACCGGCCGAATTCACGACCACGTCCAGCACGCCCCAACGCGCCGCCGTCTCGTCGACGAGTCGTCCCGCGGCGGCGGGATCGCTCAGGTCGGCGCCGATTGCGAACGCATCGCCGCCGTTCGCGCGGATCAGCTCGGCCACTTCGCGCGCGCCGTCCGCGGTCTCGTTGTAATGCACGGCGATCCGCGCGCCATTCCGCGCCAGTCCCAGCGCGATGGCCCGGCCGACGCGGAGGCCCGCGCCGGTTACGAGTGCGACCCGCTCGCGGAGATCCATGCCCGACCGTTCGTATGCCGATACTTGCGCGCTCCCTCCTCCTGCAGGTCCGACCACGTCGCAGGCACCTTCAGCGCCCCCAGCACCCGCGGGCCTTCGCTCGCGCCGTGCCAGTCCGACCCGCCGCTCGCCAGGAGCCCGAGGTGCGCCGCCAGCGCACCGAGTCGCGCGACGTCCTCCGCCGAGTGGCTCGGATGGCGGATTTCGACTCCATCCAGCCCCGCCGCCTGGAGCGCCTCGAGACGCGAGCGCGTCCCATCCCGCCCCGGATGCGCGACGACCGCTACTCCGCCTGCGGCGTGGACCAGGCCGATCGCGTCGCTCACCGACAGCCGCTGCTTCGGCACGTTCGCTGGACGGCCCGCTCCGAGATAGCGCTCGAACGCCTCGCGCTGATCGCGAACCCATCCTCCCGCGATCAGAGCCCGCGCGACGTGCGGCCGGCCGATCGCTCCGCCCCCCGCCTCCGCGAACACCGCCTCGACCGTCACCGGGATCCCCGCGGCGTTCAGCACCCCGACGATCGTCTCGGCCCGCCGGCGCCGCGCCATCCGCAGGTCGTCGAGCCGCTCGGCGATCGGCGCGATGTCGGCTAGATGGAGTCCAAGCAGATGCACTTCCTGATCGCCTTCGTTTGCGCTGAGCTCAATGCCGGCGATCACTTCGACGCCAATCGCGGCACCCGCCGCCCGCGCCGCCATCACGCCGTCGACAGTGTCGTGATCCGTGAGTGCGACGGCGACGAGACCCGCTGCCTTGGCTCGCGCGGCGAGCTCACTCGGAGATGCGGATCCATCGGACGCCGTGGAATGGGTGTGGAGGTCGACGGTCGGGCCAGGCACAGGCGGGATCGGCGGCGCCCCGGCGGCGCCACCGCTCATGGAGCGTAGCCTGCTTCCGGCGAGGTGAAGCTCGGCTGGGACGCGCTGAAGAGCCGCAGCAAATCGGCGTCGGTCAATTCCGCAAATGACAGTTCCCGCGAGCGCGCCCGCTGCGGTGAGTAGCGCGTCACCCGCACGACACGGTCGTCACCCGTGCCCCGGACGAACATGATCCCGAACTCATCGTGGTCGTACTGCGTCACGAAGCCCGAGGGAAAAGCCTGCCACGTCTCGCCCGCGGCAGTGATCGAACGGCCAAGCATCGGTAGCTCCTGAATGGTGGTCAGCGCCTGACAGGCCGGCCTCTCGGACGAGGCCAGCCAGCTAGAGCTCGACCTCTTGATATAACCGCGCGGGATCGATCAACGGCTCGGGCGCCCCAGCCAGTGCCGCCGAGAGCGCCGCCTGATCTTCCGATTCCGCAAACTCAATGAAGGCGCCAGGAAGTCCCGCTTCCTCGAACACCCAGTACTTGCAGCGCCGCGTCGTGTAATGCTCGCGCCGCTGGCGCGCGCGCTCCAGAAACCGGTCCCGCTCGCCGGGCGTCACGATCGTCCGCTGCATGACGAGCGAGCGGCCGCCTGTCACGACACATCCTCCGGGAGCGTCTCCAGCCGCTTCTTGACGAACGCCAGGAACTCGTCTGCCACCGCGCCGTCGATCAGCCGGTGATCGAACGAAATCGAGAAGTACGCGCACGTCCGGATCGCGATCGTATCCTCGCCATCAGGCCCGGCGATCACCTTGGGACGTTTCTCGATCGCGCCCACACCCATGATCGCCACTTGCGGCTGGTTGATGATCGGCGTGCCCATCAGCGAGCCGAACACGCCCGGGTTGGTGATCGTGAACGTCCCGTCCTGCACTTCCTCGGGCTGCAGTCGCTTGCTCCGAGCCCGCGAGGCCAGATCGTTCAGCGCCCGCGTCACACCCACCAGCGACAGATCCTCGGCGTGCTTGATGACCGGGACGATCAACCCCCAGTCGAGCGCGACCGCGATGCCGATGTTGTACTGCTTCCGGTAGATCACGTTGCTGCCGGCCACCGACGCATTGAGCGCCGGGAACGCCTTGAGTCCCTCGACGACCGCGCGAATGATGAACGGCAGGTACGACAGCCGCTGGCCACTCGCCGCCGAGAACTCGGCCTGCTTCTTCGCCCGGATCCGCGCCACCCGCGTCAGATCCACTTCGAACACCGATGTCACGTGGGCCGACGTCCGGCGAGACACGACCATGTGATCGCTGATCAGCTGGCGCATCTTCGTCATCGGCTCGACGACGTCGCCGGGCCACGCTTCGGCCATCGGCAGTGACGGTCCTCCATCGCCGGCGGCCGCATGGACGGGACGCAACACAGGCGGTGGTGCGACCGCTCCGGATCCAGCCCCGGCCGGCTTCGCGACGCTCGGCACGGGAGCACCAGACTCCAGCAGCGCCTCGATGTCGCGCTTGGTGACACGCCCTGCCACGCCGCTCCCCGTCAACGCACTCAGTTCGATGCCGTGATCAGCGGCGATCTTGCGGACGAGCGGGGAGGATTTCGTGCGAAGCCGCTCTTCGAGCGTCCGCCCGTTGCCCGAAACCGCCGGCGCCGATGGTGCGTGCCCCGCCGGGGCGTGACTGGGCGCCGCCGGAACGGCGGCTGCCGGACGTGCCACAGCTGGAGCCGCCGGTGCGACACTCGCCGAGGCCGCGACCGCTGCAGGAGCAGCGGCGGCGACGGCCGCGCCAACCTCGGTCTCGAGGCGCGCGACGACGGTCTGCACCGCGACGGTCTGCCCCTCGGTCACCAGAATCTCCGCCAGCGTGCCCGCGCTCGGCGACGGAATCTCGGCATCGACCTTGTCGGTCGATATCTCGAAGATCGGCTCATCACGCTTGATCACGTCTCCGACCTTCTTCAGCCACTTGGAGACCGTCCCTTCAGCGATCGATTCGCCCATCTGCGGCATGATCACATCAATGCGTGCCACCGCCATACCCCCAGTCTGAGTTCAGTCAACCGTCGTCCCGGCCTTTCTCGTCCCTAGCTCCTAATCCCTGTTCCCTACGGCGCGGCCGCCGTCGCAGACGCCACAGCACCAGTGCCGGAAGCGTCACCAGGCCAATCAGCCCGCCCCACCCCGCAAACGACTGCCAGTTGCACGCCGGAAGCTCCGAGTCGTACTGGCAGTGCGTTGCCGAACTATAGAACCGCCCAATCAGCACCGCGACCATCGCCCCGCTGAAAAACCCCGCCACCGTCATAAGGCACCCAATTGCCCATCGATTGGGCCTCGGCCCGTCATCCGGGCCCCCAATCCGGCTAGACTCAGCCCCCTCCCGACCCTCCGGCCCGCCAGCCACCCGGTTTAGTACCGGGCCAGTTGCCGCGCCGCTCGCACGATGTCGGCCGTCTGCGGTAGCACGAAATCCTCGAGCGATGGCGCGTACGGGAGTGGCACGTCGGCGGCCGTGACCCGCAAGACCGGCGCGTCGAGCCATTCGAACGCCTGCTCGTTGATCCGCGACGTGATCTCGCCCGCGATGCCGCCCGTCCGGGTGTCCTCATGGACGATCAGGACCCGGTTCGTTTCTGCGAACCGTGGCCACGATCGCCGCATCATCCATCGGGAGCAGCGTTCGCAGATCGAGCACCTCGACGGACAGACCGTCCTCGCGCTCCAATTGCTCCGCCGCCTCGAGCGCCTTCCAGACCGTCGCCGCGTACGTGACGATCGAGAGATCCTTCCCTTCCCGTGCCAGCCTGGCCCTTCCGATCGGGACCACGTGATCACCCGCCGGCAGATCCTCCTTGATCCGCCGGTAGAGATACTTGTGTTCGAAGAACAACACGCAGTCGTCGTCGCGAATGGCCGCCTTCATCAGCCCCTTGGCATCCGCGACCGTCGACGGATAGACGATCTTGAGACCGGGCGTGTGCAGAAACGCCGCTTCGGGATTCTGCGAGTGGAACGGACCGCCCCGCACGTACCCGCCACTCGGCCCGCGCACGACCATGGGACAGGGCAGCATCGCCCGGTATCGGGCGGTCGCGACGTAGTTCGTGAGCATGTCGTAGGCGCACGAGATGAAATCGATGAACTGCATCTCGCACACGGGCCGGAGCCCCATGTGGGCGGCGCCCGCCGCGGCTCCGACGATGGCGATCTCGGAGATCGGGGTGTCGATCACGCGCTGCTCGCCGAACCGCGCCTGCAGTCCCTCGGTGACTTTGAACGCGCCGCCGTACGCCCCGATGTCCTCGCCCAGGCAGAACACGTTGGGGTCGCGCTCCATCTCCTCGAACAACGCCTGGCGAATCCCCTCCAGGTACGTGATCTCAGCCATCGTGCGTACCCCACGCCGCTGGGCGCTCGTGCGTCGTCACGGCGGCGTCGACGCCCGACCGGAACCAGAGGCTGTCCGCGACGGCCGGATCGGCGTACACGCCGTTCAGCGCGTCCCGCCCTTCGGGCATCGGCGCGGCGGACGCGTCGTCGGTCGCGGCGTCGATCTCGCTCTGGACGCGCGCGTCGATCGCCCCGAGCTCGGCCGCCGTCACGCCATCGCGCTCGACGAGCACGCGCGCGTAGCGGTCCAGCGGATCGTTCTCGCGCTCCCAGCGCTCGATCTCGCCCGGCGGGACGTACGACTGATTGTCATGTTCGGCGTGCCCCTTGCGCCGGTACGTGACGAGCTCGATCAGCGAGACGCCGCCGCCCGCCCGCGCCCGGTCGACCGCGCGCTTGGTCGCCTCATACGTCGCGACGACGTCGTTGCCGTCCGCGCGCTCGCCCGCGATGCCGTAGCCCACGGCCTTCACCACGAACGACCGCGCCGCCGTCTGCTTCTCGACCGGCGTCGAATACGCATACCCGTTGTTCTCGACGACGACGACGAGCGGACATCGCTGCACCGCCGCGAAGTTCAACCCTTCGTGAAACGCCCCCGTCGATGTCGCGCCGTCGCCGACGTAAACCAGCCCGACGCGGTCCTCGCCACGCATCTTGAACGACAGGGTCACACCCGCCATCACCGGCACCATGTCGCCGAGGTGGGAGATCTGCCCGACGAATCCTCGGACCAGATCTCCGTAGTGGATGTTGAGCTCACGCCCGCGCGTCGGTGAGTCGCCCTTGGCCATGTACTGGCGCAGGATCTCTGACCGGCCGTGCGCCCTGCACGAGCATCGACCCCAGGTTGCGGATGAGCGGAGACAGGATGTCGCCCTTCCGCCGGTCGAGCGCGTACGCACTGCCCACGGCATCGGCTTCCTGGCCGAGTGACCGGAACAGCCCACCGACGACTTTGGTCTGCCGGTAGAGATTGACGAGCCGCTCCTCGAGCGAGCGCGTGAGGCGCATGTAGTAGTAGAGCTCGAGCCGCTGCTCGCGCGTGAGCGCCGCCGATCCGTCCCCGCCGTCATGCGCGGCGCCTGCCGCAATGCCGTTGCCCGGCGTGATCCGCGGCGCGCCAGTTCCAGCCGGCGCCTGTCCCACTCCGCCCGAATCCCTCGCGGGCGTCCGCTTGGCCGGCATCAGTACCCAGCCTCCAGCGCGTGACGAGGATCGACCGACGTGTGCAGCTGAACGAAGAACTTCTTCACGTTCTTGTCGAGGCGGCTCTCGCCGGGCTGATCGCTCTCCGACTGCACGAACGTGTAGTGCCCGCCTTCCGCCACGGCCGAGACGACGCACGGTGCCCAGCGGGCCTGTATACGTGCGCTCACGCGGGGCGTTGGCGCTCGTGGAGAGGCCCAGTCGCTGGAAAAACGCGTCAGCAGCCGACAGCACGGCGGCCGGCGCCAGTTGCGTACGGTGAAACAGCTTCACTTGATGTCGACCTCCCCGGTGGCCGCGCCGACCTCTTGCTGCCAATCCAGCTTCTGAATCGGACGCGTCGAATCACGCCGGAACTGCAGTCCCATGGCCCAGCCGCCCGCCGTGATGAATTGCAGCTTGCCGTAGTACGTCCCGGCCTGCGGGCCCCGTGTTAACCCGTCCCACGCATTCGCGCCGTCGGGGCTCGTCGCGTAGATCCGCCCCTCCCCGCCCTCGATCGGCTGCCCCGACGCCTTATCGCGCACGACGACTTTGAATATCACGTTCTCGCGCGCGTGCGGCGGGACCGGATCCGCCGAGACCTGGTAGGCGAGGTCGTCGGTCCAGAACCTGGCCGGCGGCGGACCCGGCGGCGGACCGCATTGCGAGCCCGCGAGGATCCGCGAGGAGCGCGAACGGCAGCAGCCGCCGCACCACCGTCGCGCGGCCGCGGATGCGCCCGCTGGCCCACCACGCCCGACCCGGTCACGAGTAGTACTCGAGGCCCAGATGCGTGATCTGTTCCTCGCCAGCCAGGTGGCGAAGCGTGTTCTTCAGCTTCGTCTGCTGGATGAACAGGTCGTGTTCCGGCTGCAAGCCGCTCGCCACCATCGGGCTCTTGTAGTAGAACGACAGCCACTCCTGGATCCCCTTCAGTCCCGACCGGTGCGCAAAGTCCGAGAACAGCGCGAGGTCGAGCACCAGCGGCGCCGCGAGAATCGAATCGCGGCACAGGAAGTTCACCTTGATCTGCATCGGATATCCCATCCAGCCGACGATATCGATGTTGTCCCACCCTTCCTTGTTGTCGCCGCGCGGCTTGTAATAGTTGATGCGGACGACGTGCGAGAAGTCGCCGTACAGCGCGGGATGGACTTCCGGCTGGAGGATCGAATGCAGCACGCTGAGCTTCGACTCCTCCTTGGTCTTGAACGACGCCGGATCGTCGAGCACCTCGCCGTCCCGGTTTCCGAGAATGTTGGTCGAGTACCATCCCGCGAGACCGAGCATGCGCGCCTTGATGCCCGGGCCGATCACCGTCTTCATCCACGTCTGGCCGGTCTTGAAGTCCTTGCCGGAGATCGGAACGCCGCGGTCCTTGGCCAGTTGCACCAGGCACGGCATGTCCACGGTCAGGTTCGGGGCGCCGTTGGCGAACGGGACGCCTTCCATGAGCGCCGCATACGCGTACAGCATCGAGGGCGCGATCGCCTCGTCGTTCCGCTCCATCGCCTTCTCGAACTGCTCCAGCGTCGCGTGCGCCGCGCCGGCCTTGATGTAGATCTCGGTCGAGGCACACCAGACGATGACCACCCGGTCCACCTTGTGCGCGGCTCTTGAAGTCGCGAATGTCCTGACGGATCTGCTCGGCCAGATCGCGCTTGGTCTTGCCACGCTTGACGTTCGGGCCGTTGATGCGCGTCACGTACTTGTTGTCGAATGCGGCCGGGCAGCGGGGTGATGCCGCGCAGGAACTCCGCGACCCGCTCGATGTGCTCACGTTCCAGCACTCCGGCCTTGCGCGCGGCGGTGTAGGCGTCGTCCGGAAACGGATCCCACGCGCCGAACACCAGATCGTCCAGGCTGGCCAGTGGCACGAAGTCCTTGATCAGCGGCGCGCGGTTCTCCGTGCGCTTGCCGAGCCGGATCGTCGCCATCTGGGTCAGCGAGCCGATAGGAAGCGAATACCCGCGACGGATGCTCTCCACGCCAGCCATGAACGTGGTGGCCACGGCCCCGAGCCCCGGAGTCATGACGCCGAGTCGCCCGGTCGCAGGACGAATGATCGAATGAAGAGGAGTCAGTCATTTGCTCTTGAGCGCGGCCCGCGGTTGAGCGGGCGTGGCGCGTGAAAAGTGCGGCGGCGGCGTGATTGCCACCCCCGACGCGGGTCGTGTCGCACGATACACCGCCGCCACCCGCTGGACGACGGTCGCCCACGACGTCACGGTGAGCACGACGACAATCGCCGCCAGCACCCATCCGTCGAACGCCAACCCGAAAAATGCCTGCGGTGCCGACAACAGCACGACCCGCTCCGGCCGCTGCATGATCCCGACTTTCGCGTCGATCCCCAGCGCCTCGGCGCGAGCCCGCGTGTACGAGACCAGGAATCCGCCGACGATCCCCGCCAGGCAGACCACGAGCATCGGCTCGCTGGCATGCTTCGGGCTCGTCGCGTAGAACACCGCCAGCCCGGCGAGGACCGCGGCATCCGCGATCCGGTCGAGCGTCGAGTCATAGAACGCCCCGAACGCACTCGATAAGCCCGTCCGTCGCGCCACATCTGCCGTCGATCACATCGAACAGCGCGGTGAGCCCGAGAAACCACCCGCCGATGCTGATGTGGCCCGCACCGTAGATGATCGCCGCCGCCGATCGCGCAGAAGGTGCCAAGCGTCGTGATCACGTTCGGATGGACCCGGTGCCGGACCAGCAGCGACGCGATGGGCTCGACGAGCCGCAGGTACCCGCGTTTTATCCAACCCCACAGAGGTATCATGCGTTGCCAGGCAGCCGCCGCCGAAGCAGCTGTCGCCGGCGCGGGCAGAAAAAGGAGCCGGAGCGGCGCCCCAGCCTACAAAACTTATCGGACCGGGGATGGCGGAGAAAGGGGCGCGGCCACCCGGGGAAAGCTTCGTAACCCTCATCACCGCCACATCATGGCTGCATCGCCGTGCCGCTTCGCCGTGCCGCTTCGCCATGCCGCTTCGCCGTACCGGCATCACTGGTAGAGGAGATACGGCGCGACGCGCTGCCTGAACGCCATGATCGCCGGCGCCATCGCCCGCCATCGTCTGGTCCGGGTCCGCGCCATGGAGCAGCGCCGACCGCGCCGCCGGGTCGCCGAAGCGGAGATCGAACGCCAAGGTGTCCAGCCGGAGGGAATCGCCGTTCGCGGCCGCAATCGCCCAGAGCAGCGTCGCGCCCAGGCGGCCCGTCTCCACCTGCGACCGGTCGGTGATCACGATGCGCACGCCGGGGATCGCCCGGCCGCCAAACTTGCCGTCGCCCGGCGCCACTGGAGTGAAGACGTCGCGCCTCGAATCGGACGCCCCCAAGGCGCCGGCGAGCGAGCAGCGCCACCACGCGATTGGCATCCAGCCACGGCGCACCCAGCTGCTGAAACGCCTCCGGCGTCCCGCGCCCCACGGACAGGTTCGACCCCTCGAACGCGACGAGCGCCGGATAGAGCAGCGCGCTCGCCAGTGACGGCAGGTTGGGCGACGGCTTGACCCAGGGCAGTCCCGTTTCGTCGAACCACGATGCCCGGCGCCAACCCCTGACCGGGATGACGTGCAGGTCCGCCCCGGCGTGGAGATCATCGTTGTAGTACCGCGCCAGCTCGCCCATGGTGAGGCCGTGTCGCAGCGGGATCGGCGCGAGCGCGTAGGGGCGCGCCGGATGGCCGGGAATGGACTCATCGGGATTCGGCGAGGCTGGCATCGAGCATCGGCCCCTCCGTGCGCGTCCCGGTGATCGGGTTGGGCCGGTCGAGCACCACCACCGGCACGTGCGTCCGCGCCGCGGCGCGCATCGCGTACACCACCGACGCCACGTACGTCCACGTCCGCGTTCCCACATCCTGCAGATCGATCACCAGCACGTCGATCCGCTCGAGGATGCTGTCCGGCGGGGCCAGCACCGTCGCACCATACAGCGAATAGACCGGGATGCGGCTCGCGCTGTCCGTCCCGCCCGGAACGAACTCGCGATCCTCCTGGCCCGCGGATCCCATGCTCCGGCGAGAACAGCACGGCGAGTTGCACGCCCGCGCGCTGCGCCAGTGGCGAATGCGTGAGCAATGCGATGTCGGAGGTCGCCTGCCCGATCCACGCCGGTCTGGTTGGTCAGCAACCCGACCCGCTTGCCCCGGATCAACCCGACGCTATCCTCAAGCAACACGGTGATGCCCGGGACGACCGTGTCCCCTCCGCGGATGCCCGGCTGCTGTCCGGCTGCCGCGGGGATCGCTGCCGGCAGTGCCGCGGCGACCCCCGCCAGCAGGATCACGATCGCCACTGCCACCACTCGGCGGCCCCGTGAGCCGCGGCCGGTGCATGATGCTCCGTTTCACGAAGCCCGTACCCTCGTCGTAGTAGGGATGAAGCTAACACCAGTCGACTGGGCGATCGTCGCCAGCTATTTCGCGCTTTCCACCGGCGTGGGGTTGTACTTCACGCGGCGCGGCGGCGCGAGTCTGAGCGAGTACTTCCTCTCCGGCCGCGCCGCACCATGGTGGCTCGCCGGCGCGTCGATGGTCGCCACGACGTTCGCCGCCGACACGCCGCTCCTCGTGACCGGTCTCGTCGCCACCAAGGGCGTCGCCGGCAACTGGCTGTGGTGGAACTTCGTGATGAGCGGGATGCTCACCGTGTTCTTCTTCGCGCGCCTCTGGCGCCGCGCCAATGTCATGACCGACGTGGAGTTCTCGGAGATTCGGTACAGCGGGCGGCCCGCGGCGTTCCTGCGCGGCTTCCGGGCGATCTATCTCGCTGTCCCCATCAATCTCATCATCATCGGATGGGTCACCCGGGCGATGATCAAGATTCTCACGATCTCGCTCGGCATTTCCCCGATCGTCGCGGTCGGCCTCTGCTTCGTTGCCACGGTGTGCTACGCGGTGGCGGCGGGATTGTGGGCCGTCCTGTGGACCGATCTCGTGCAGTTCGTGATCAAGATGACCGCCGTCATCGTCCTCGCGGTGTTTGCCGTGCGCGCGGTCGGTGGCATCGATGTCATGCGCGCCAAGCTCACGGCGCATTTCGGATCCGAAACGGCCGCGCTGTCGGTGTTGCCGGTCGCGGTCGGCGGCCCGCATGGCATCACCGCCTACGCCTGGATGCCCCTCCTCGCCCTGTGCACGTTTCTCTTCGTGCAATGGTGGGCCGCGTGGTACCCCGGCGCGGAGCCGGGCGGCGGCGGGTATGTCGCCCAACGCATCTTCGCCGCCCGGTCGGAGCGCGACGGCGTCCTCGCGACGCTGTTCTTCCAGATCGCGCACTACGCGCTGCGCCCGTGGCCCTGGATCGTCACGGGGCTCGCCACGGTGATCCTGTATCCGTCGCTCCAGGACAAGGAGTCGGGGTATGTCCACGCGTTCGTCGATCTGCTGCCGACGCCGTGGCGCGGATTCATGATGGCGGGATTCGCGGCCGCGTACATGTCGACCATCGGCACGCAGCTGAACTGGGGCGCGTCCTACCTCGTGAACGACTTCTACAAGCGCTTCCTGCGCCCGCACGAATCGGAGCGCCACTATGTGTCGGTCTCGCGCGCCGCCACCGTGCTCCTCTTTCTCCTCTCGATCATCGTGGCGTGGCAGATCTCGTCGATCGAGCAGGCGTGGAAGTTCCTGATCGCCCTCGGCGCCGGCACGGGTCTCGTCTACATCCTGCGGTGGTACTGGTGGCGCATTAACGCGTGGTCCGAGATCAGCGCCATGGTGGTGTCACTCGCGGTCGCGATCGTTGCCCTCCAGGTCGTCCCGCACCACTTCGCGCCCGGCGACCCCAATGCGGACGCCGTCGTCATGCTGGTGACGGTCGGCGGTGACGACGGTCGTCTGGATCAGCGTCACCTACCTGACGCCCGCCGGAGTCGCCCGCCATCCTCGAATCGCTTCTACCGGCGGGTTCGGCCCGGCGGACCGGGGTGGCGGCACGTCGCGGAGCAGGCCGGTTTCGGCCGCGAAGCGCTGGCGGTGGGCCGGTTCGCCTGGATCAACTGGATCGCGGGCATCGTCGCGGCCTACGCCACGCTGTTCGGCATCGGCAAGCTGATCTTCGGACCGGTTAGCACAGGGCTCATCATGCTCGCCGTGGCGGCCGTTGCCTTTGCGTGGATCGCCTGGTCGTTCGGGCAGGAAACGCCGCCCAGCGAGGCCCCGGCCGCTGGGACCGTCCAGGCGCCAACCCCGCTCGCCGCCGACTAGGCCGGGAACCGATTCTGTTGATTGAGACCTAGTTCACGGATAGCTTTCTGTATCACCTAGGAGGATCGATGGCCACATCGCAGCATCCCGCCACGGAGACCGAGACCACGCAGGCCCAGCCGGAGGTCGTCCTCTCGGTGACGCCCAACGCGAGGGTCGAGGTCAAGCGGTTCATGGAAGCCGAAGGCGTCTCGCCCGGCACGGGTGGGTTGCGCGTCAGCGTCCAGCCCGGTGGCTGCAGCGGGTTCAAATACGGGCTCCTGATCGAAGACGCGAGCGCCGAGGATGATCTGATCGTGGATCAGGGCGAGTTCCGCGTGTTCGTAGACCCCTTCTCCGCCCAGTACATCCAGGGCGTGACGATCGACTACGTCTCGTCGATGCAGGGATCGGGCTTCACGTTCAAGAACCCGACCAGCACGGGCGGCTGCGGTTGCGGCAGCTCATTCTCTGCGTAGCCGCGCTCTGACACGTCCCAGGCTCCCTGAGGGCAATTGAGGCCCGCGATTCGGTTCCGGATCGCGGGCCTTTTCGCATCCGGCCACCCCGCCGCCGATAGCCCGGCCGTGACCCGGTCCTCGGTCTGCTCGACCTCGTGGTGGTCGTCGTGTACCTGGCCGGCACGACGGCGCTGGGGGTCTGGCTCGGCCGCGCGCAACGCGACGCCCGCGACTACTTCGTCGCCAGCCATGCGATCCCGTGGTGGGCCGTCCTCATCTCGGTCGTCGCCACCGAGACGAGCGCCCTCACCTTCATCAGCATCCCCTCCCTCGCCTACCTCGGCGACTTCACGTTTCTCCAGGTCGCCGCCGGCTACATCCTCGGCCGCATCGTCGTCGCGTTCACGCTGCTGCCGCGCTATTTCCAGGGCGATCTCGTCACCGCGTACGCCCTGCTCGAACGCCGCTTCGGACTCGCCACCCGGCGCTTCGCATCGGTCGTGTTCATGGTGACCCGCGCGCTCGCCGATTCGGTCCGCGTGTTCGCGACCGCGATCCCCATCTCGCTGATCCTGGGATCGGTCGTCGCCCCGCGGTACGTGATGCCGCTCGCGATCGTCGTGCTCGGCGCGCTCACGATCGTGTACACGTACCACGGCGGCATGCGCGCCGTGATCTGGACTGATGTGCTCCAGACCGGCGTCTATCTCGTGGGCGGGATCGCCGCGGTCGTACTGCTCGGACGGTCGGTCGACGGCGGCTGGTCCGCCATTCTCTCGCACGCGTCGGCGGCCGGGAAACTGCGCCTGATCGACCTCTCACCCCGGCTCGATCGTCCGTACACGCTCTGGGGCGGCGTGATCGGCGGTGCCTTTCTGTCGATGGCATCGCACGGCGCCGACCAGCTCATCGTCCAGCGCCTGCATGGCCGCGTCGTCCCTGCGCGATGCCCGGCGGGCCCTCATCGGAAGCGGCATCGCGGTGCTCGCCCAGTTCACGCTCTTCCTGGCTGATCGGCACCGGCCTGTTCGCGTTCTACCACGGCCGCGTGTTCGCGCACCGCCGACGCCGTCTTCCCGACCTTCATTCTCGAGCGCATGCCGCCCGGCCTCGTGGGGTTGATCCTGGCCGCCATCCTGGCCGCCACCATGAGCACGCACTCGGGGGCGATCAATTCGCTGGCCGCGTCGACGACGCACGACCTGTATCTGCCCATCACCCGCCGGTCGCCCGAGGATCCGGCGGTCCTGCGCGCCGGCAAGCGATTCACGCTCGTCTGGGGTGTCGTGCTCACCGGTGGCGCGCTACTGTACCGGCAGCAAGGGACGCCCGTCGTCGCGGTCGCCCTCACGATTGCCTCCTTCACCTACGGCGGACTCCTGGGCGGCTTCTTTCTCGGGCTCTGGTGGCGGCGCGCGCAGCAGCGTGATGCCATTATTGGCATGGCGATCGGCATCGCGGCCATGGCGTTCATTGTGTTCGCGAAGCAGATCTCCGCGTGGGTCCCTGGCCTGGCGCATGGCCTCGCGCCGTTCGCCACCATCTCGTTCCCCTGGTACGTCTTGATCGGAACGACGATCACGCTCGCCGCTGGCATCGCGAGCTCGTACACCCACCCGGCTCCGGCCGCGGTCCGGGCCCTATGACGCGCATCGTCGTCGGCGTCGATGGTGGAGGCTCGCAGACGCGCGTCATCGTCGCCGACGAGCATGGCACCGAGCTCGCGCGCGCCGAGGGCGACCCAAGCGCGATGCGGCCCGGCGACGCGAGCCAGTCCGCGACCGTGATCGCCAGCGGTGATCGCCGAAGGCCTCCGGACGGCCGGGGTTGCAGGCACCCGCCCCTCGGTGCGTGTGCGTCGGAGTGGCCGGCGCCGGGCGTGAGCCCGACCAGCAGGCGCTCCTGCAGTCGCTCACCGAGTTGGGCCTGGGCGACGACGTGATCGTGCACGCCGACGCCACGATCGCGCTCGACGATGCGTTCGGCGACGGACCGGGCATCGTCCTCATCGCGGGGACCGGATCGGTCGCGTTCGGGCGTGGCCCGTCCGGCACGTTCGGCGCGCTGCGGCGGGTGGGGACCGATATGCGGCGACGAAGGCGGCGGCGCGTGGATCGGCCGGCGCGCGCTGAGCGTCGTCACGGCGTCGGCCGACGGCCGCGAGCCGGACACCGCGCTGGCCGGGGCCATCCTGACCGCGGCCGAGGTCTCGGCCGTCCACGATTTGATCGGGTGGGCTGCCCAGCGCGGGCCCAGCCGGATTGGCGTCACTGGTGCCGGCAGTGCTGCTGTGCGCCGAGTCGGGTGACTTGCGCGCCAACGCTGTGGTCAGCTTTGCGGCGGAGGAGCTCGTTCTCCATGTCCGCACCCTCGCCCGGCGCCTGTTCACCGATGAACGCGCCACCTGCCCGGTGGCGTTCGCGGGCGGGCTCCTCGACCGGCGCTCCCTGCTGCGCGCCCGGGTGGAGCACCGGCTCAAGTCCGCGGTGCCGGGTGCCGTGATCGAACCTCGTGACGTCGTGCCCGCGCGCGGCGCGGTTCGGAGCGCGATCCGGGTTCTGGCAGCCCAGTAGCCGGCCACGGAGCGCGTGGTGAGCGGATCGCGCTCACACCGCGCTCGCGACAATCAGTTTAGCCGGGGTAGTCCAGGATTCGACGGACTAACCCATCCGCGCCGAACTCGATGACACGGATCTGATTCCGGGACATGGGCACCCAGGTTCGCGCCTGGAGGATCTCCATCCGTGTCGCCGTTTCGACAACAGCCACTCGGCGCCCGACCATCACCCGCGCGGACGACGCCGCCACGCGACGCATGGAGCCGAGGTATTGCAGCATCAACTTCCGCATGGCCAGCTTGCCGCGCACCACGGAGCCCGCCTCCGCGTCTTCGTACACTACCGAATCCGAATACATCGCAAGCAGCGAGTCGATCGTTGCGACCGTGCCCGTCGCTTCCTGCCGGCTCGCCTCCAGCACGACAATCCGCTCGGCGACCGTGCGCATGTGCGCTTCGGTGGGTTCTGCAGGTTGCGCGGAGACGGCGCGGACTGCCATGCACGACGCCCGCGAGCGCGGACGCCAGAATGCCTCATGAGCCCGTCGCGGCAAAACCCGGTCCGCAATGACGGCGGGAACTGCCTCACCACGACTCCCCGGACTCCGGGATTGATTCTCCCGCCGCGCGCCGGCGCATTACCGAATGCCGGACGCCGTAGAGCAGGTACACCACGAGCGCCGATCGCCAGCCACACGTAGAACCGGATCCAGGTGACGTGCGGAAGCCCATTCATCAGGAACACGCATACCGCAGCGCCTCCCAGGGACACCGGCCACACGAACGGCACGCGGAACGGGCGGGGCCGGGTGGGATCCTTGTAGCGCAGCACCAGCACGCCGATGCAGACCAGCACGAAGGCGAACAGCGTGCCGATGTTCGTCAGGTCGTAGGTCTCCCCCGCGTCGCCGATCATCGCCCAGACGCGCGACCGCAACGCCGGTCACGATCGTCGTCGCCCATGGAACCCGGTATTTCGGATGCACGCGCGCCGCCCACCGCGGGAGCAGCCCGTCACGCGCCATCGAGAAGAAGATCCGCGGCTGCCCATACTGAAACACGAGCAGTACGGCCGTCAGCGCGAAGACCGCCCCGAGCGACAGGACCGCTGACGTCTTCTGGAGACCCGAAATGGTCGAGCGCCTTGGCCAGTGGATCCGCCACGCCGAGCTGCGGCGCCGGCACCATGCCGGTCAGCACGATGCCGATCACGATGTAGATGACCGTACAGATCGCCAGGCCGCCCATGATGCCGAGGGGCATGTTGCGCTGCGGATTCTTGGTCTCCTCCGCGGCCGTCGAGATCGCGTCGAACCCGATGTACGCGAAGAAGATGATGCGCCGCGCCGTGATGGATGCCCGGAAAATCCGTTCGGGGCAAACGGGTGGTAGTTCTCGGGATGCAAGTGCGTGACGCCGACGCTCACGAACAGCGTCAGCACGACGCAGCTTGATGGCGACGAGGACGTTGTTGGTCCGGGCGCTCTCTCGCACCCCGAGCAACAGCAGCCATGTGATCAGGGCGACGATCGCGAAGGCGGGAACGTTGAGCAGGATGGGGAGGCCGCCGATGTGCGGCGCGCTGTGTCATGCAGTCCGTGGACCGCGGGGTCGGGACTCAGCAGCGCGGTTCGGTACCCGGTCGTCAGCCAGTCCGGCAACACCATGCCCACGTCGCCGAGCAGCGACTTGAAGTATTCCGCCCAGTTGATCGCGACCGCCACGTTGCCGACAGCGTATTCGAGGATCAGATCCCATCCAATGATCCAGGCGACGACCTCGCCCAGCGTCGCATACGAATACGCGTACGCGCTGCCCGCCTGCGGGATCATCGACGCGACTTCCGCGTAGCACAGCCCGGCGAGCGCGCAACCGAACACCCGCCAGGATGAATGAGAACACGATCGCGGGGCCCGCGCCGGTCCGGATCGATGTGCCCCGCCGCATCGAACTCCCCGGCTGCCGCGGACCCGATCGAGCCGAAGATCCCGGCCCCGATCACGGCGCCGATCGACAGCATGATCAGGTCGCCGGCCCCGAGCGCTCGCCGGAGAACGCCTTCGCCCTCCGGCACCATCTGGGCGATGGGCTTGCGTTCGAAACACGCGGTTACGAAGCCCATGGCCCGCTCCGCGTCAGATAAAGAGTGGCGCCAGTACCAGCGTGATGGTGCTCAACAGCTTCACGAGCACGTGCAGCGACGGCCCGGCGGTGTCCTTGAATGGATCGCCGACCGTATCGCCGACCACGCTCGCCTTGTGGGTATCGGACCGCTTGCCGCCGTAGACGCCGGTCTCGATGTACTTCTTGGCGTTGTCCCAGGCACCACCGCCGGTGTTGAAGAAGATCGCCATGAGAATACCGGCGATCGTCGCCACCATCAGGAACGCCGCCACCGCCTCTGCCCCAAGCCCGAAGGTCTTGAAGACCAGCCCGACCGCGATCGGGAACGCGACCACCAGCACGCCCGGGCACCACCATCTCCTTGAGCGCGCCGATCGTCACGATGTCCACGCACCGCCCATAGTCCGGCGTGTCCGTGCCCTTCATGATCCCCGGTTTCTCCTTGAACTGGCGGCGCACTTCGTTGATGACCGAATACGCCGCGCGCCCGACCGCCTTGATCGCCAGCGACGAGAACCAGAACACCAGCATGGCGCCCAGCAATCCCGCCACGAACAGCTCGGGCCGCGCGATGTTCACGACGACCCGCTGGCCCGTGTAGTTGAAGACTTCATCGAGGTACGCCGAGAACAGCAGGAACGCCGCCAGCGCGGCGGATCCGATCGCGTACCCCTTCGTGAGCGCCTTGGTGGTGTTTCCGACGGCGTCCAGGCGGTCGGTGATCGCCCGCACCGACTCCGGCTGCTGCGACATCTCGATGATGCCGCCGGCGTTGTCGGTGATCGGGCCGAACGTGTCCATCGCCAGCACGTAGCCAACCGTGCCGAGCATCCCCATCGTCGCGATCGCCGTCCCGAACAGGCCGCCGATCGGCTGGCCCGCGTCATCGACCAGCCCGCTGCTCCGGCCGAGATAGTAGCTCACCACGATCGAGATGCCGATCGCGAAGACGGGCAGCACCGTCGCTTCGATGCCGACCGCGATCCCCTGAATGATGTTGGTCGCCGGGCCCGTCTGGCTCGCCTCGGCGATCGCCTGCACCGGCCGGTACGCGTACTCGGTGTAGTACTGCGTGATGAGCAGGAACGCCACCGACATGAGCAGCGCCCACGACGCCGCACAGCAGGAAATGCCACCACGCGTCAGGCGCGGGCTGCAGCGGTGAGCCCAGCAGCCAGCGGCAGGCGAACGCGAAACCAATGAGCGCCAGGAAGGCGGTGATGTAGAACCCGCGGTTGAGCGCCTGCATCGGGTCCGCATCTTCGCGCGTCTTCACGGTCATGACGCCAATGATCGATGCGATCAATCCGAACGCGCCCGCGACCAGCGGGAACAGGATGCCGGGAATCGCCGAAATAGCGGTACAGGAACACACCGAGAATCATGGCGCCGATATTTTCCGCCGCGGTCGACTCGAAGAGATCCGCCCCACGGCCCGCGCAGTCGCCGACGTTGTCGCCCACGAGATCCGCGATCACGGCCGGGTTGCGCGGGTCATCCTCCGGAATCCCAGCCTCGACTTTGCCCACGAGATCGGCGCCGACGTCGGCCGCCTTGGTGTAGATCCCGCCGCCCAGCTGAGCGAACAACGCCACGAACGACGCGCCGAAGCCGTAGCCGACGATCAGAAACGGAATGTGCGGCGCCCAGTCCGCGGGGCTCATGGTGCCCGGGGTGAGGGCCGTCAGGATCGCGAACAACCCGCCGACACCGAGCAATGACATCGCCACGACGAACAGCCCCGCCACCGCGCCGCCACGGAGCGCCACCTGCAGCGCCCCATTGAGCGACGTCATTGCCGCCGCCGCCGTCCGGATGTTGGCGCGGACCGCCGTCCACATGCCGACGAATCCCGCGATCCCGGAGCTCAGCGCGCCGAGCAGGAACGACACGGTCACGTACAGCGCGAGCATGTGCGGGTCGCTGACCGGGTCACTCGGGTTCGGCCGCCGGAGGAACGCGTAGCCCGACGTAAATGACCACCGCCACGACGATCGCGAGCACCGAGATCGTCCGGTACTGGCGCGCCAGAAACGCCTCGGCACCCTGCTGGATCGCGTCGGAGATGCGCTGCATCTCGGGCTTGCCGCGTTCCCGCGACAGCACCCATCGGGCGAGCCACACGGCGAACGCGAGTGCGAAGACGCTGGCGCCGATGATGATCGTGAGAAGCGTGGACTGCGTGGGTAGCATGAGTAGTTAGGTCGTCGGAGAAAAAGGCAGTGGGTCAGCGCGGGCCAGCGGATGCCGCCTGCGGCGTCCGCGGGGCAAGCCAGCGCCACACATAGTAGACCGGAACACCAAGCACTACCAACACGAGGCCCGTCACCGCCTGGGCCCGCGTCTTATCGGCCAGCAGCAAGCCAATGGCCACCGCCAGCGCCAGCACGATGTACAGTGCCGGCAGGAAAGGATACCCGAACGCGCGATAGGGCCGCTCGGCATCTGGGCGCGTCCGCCGCAGCACGAACAAGCCGATCGTCGTCAGGGCGTAAAATATCAATACCGCGAACACGACGTAGTTGAGCAGCTGGCCGTAGGTGCCGGTCAGACAGAGAATCGTGATCCATATCGCCTGGACCTTGAGCGCGGCGCCCGGCACCTCCCGGTCGTTGAGCTCTCCCGTGCTCCTGAAGAACAGATCGTCGCGGGCCATGGCGTAATACACGCGGGCACCGCTCAGAATGAGCCCATTGTTGCACCCGAAGCACGAGATCAGGATCGCAACGGCCATGACCGCGGCCCCGCCAGCTCCGAAGACCGATCTCGACGGCCGCCGTGCCGACGCGGTCCTGGGTCGCGTACTGAATCCCGCGCGCCATGACGGTCGCCCCATGCGGATCGCCGGCGAAGGGCAGCGTCGTCAGATAGGCGACATTGGTGATGATGTAGAGCAGCGTGACGCCGCCGGTCCCCAGCACCAGCGCCAGCGGCAGGTTCCGCCGCGGATTCTGCACTTCGGCCGCCGCAAAGGTCACCGTGTTCCACGCGTCCGATCGAGAAAAGCGAGCCCACCAGCGCCGCGGCGAAGGCCAGCACGAACGCCGGCGTCAGATCGGTCACACCGACGAAATGTCCCGCCCCGAAGTTGGCTGCGATCGCCTCCGCATGCCGCCCCACCGTGAAGCCAAACAGAATGAGCAGGATCAGCACGGTCGCCTTGATGGCCGTCACCGATGTCTGGAGGGCCTTGCCTTCGCGCACGCCTCGAAGATTGATCCACGGTCAGCACCCACACGCTGGCGATGGCGACGATGCGCTGCCAGGACAATCCGACGACGACATCGCCGCCAGTCACCTGGAAGGTGAAGCTCGGCAACCACGTGAACACATCCGGGCTGATCGCCGGCACCAGCAGGTTGCAGAACTTCGCGAACGCCACCGCGACCGCGGCGATGAGTCCCAGTCTGAATGATCAGGAACAGTGTCCAGCCATACAGAAACCCCGGCAACGGCCCGAGGGACTCACGGAGAAAGACGTACTGGCCGCCGGCCTTGGGATACATCGCCGCGAGTTCACCGTAGGCCAGCGCCCCGAGCACGGTCATGATCGCGGTGACCGTCCACACGACCAGGAGCCAGAAGGGAGACCCGACGGTCCGGCCAATGTCGGCCGACACGATGAACACGCCAGACCCGATCATGGAGCCCGCCACGAGCATCGTGGCGTCGGTCAGCGTCATTGCTCGGATGAAGCCCGTACGGTCGCCGGCGTCTGGCGCGGCGGCCTCGAGTACGGGGGCGGCGCTTTTCATTCCACCTCTGGCAGTGCGGGTCGGGGGCGTGCGCCGAACTGAGCGCGAGCCTCACAGGCGTGCGTTCGTGGCGTGCGCCGGCGGCCGGGCCCGCCGCGCAGGAGGGCTCCGCCAGAGCACGGCAAAATTACCCGGCCCGAGACGCCTTGGCTAGGGACTTCACCCCATGAAATGAGGGTGCACGCCCTACTGCAGGTCGATCGTCACGTCCACCGTATCGCGGACCGGCGTCCCGTCCGGCAACGCGGCCGCATGGAACCGGGTCTCGGACAGCTCGTCGCGAAGGCGGCGGTTGAATCCCCCATCGTTGGTCTGCGTGAACGACAGCAGTTTCGCCTCGCCATGCTCGGTCACTTCGAACACCACGTCGAGGTGCGAGGGGCGGATGTTGCGCGGCGCATCGAGTCCGGCGGCCGGGAGCTCGATCGGATACGCCTTGATCTTGGACGCGCCCGGCGTCCCGCCGGCCCCTGGACCCACTCCGCTGCCCACTGCCCGTCCCGTGCCCCGTGCCGACCCCACCGCCGGTGCCCGGCCCCGCCCCCGCACCAGCCGTCTCGGCCCCAGTACCCGACGGACTGGGCGCCGGCGCTGGCACGGCCGGCGCAGGCGGCGTTGTGATCACCGGGCGTGGCGGAGGAAGGCGTTTGGGCACAGACGGGCGGCGACGACGCGCCGTACGACAGGCGTCGGCCGGCGTGCGGCACCGACCGGGAGCGGTGGACGCGCAGCCGTCGCGACGTACTGGAGGCGTTCGACTGGGGCCCCGGGACTGCCGCCGCCTCCCCCGCCCCGGCGGCCGGCGCGAACCCCAACCGAGCGATCGTCGATCGGCCGGAGTAGAGGCGACCGCGGCCGGCCTGAGGAGCAGAAACAGAACGAGGGCGTGCATGGCGATTGCAAACGCAACGCCCTGCCAACGCCCTCGCCCTTCATCCGCACGCGGAAAGCCCGCCGGTGGCCGATACCGGCGCCCACCAGCCGGGCGTTCCGCCCCGCCCATGCCGAATCAGGTCTTCGGCGCGTCCGGCTTCGGGGGTACGCCGATCACTTTCACGCCCGCGCCCCGCGCCACGTCCATCGCCCAGATGACATCCTGGTATTTGACGGTGGTATCACCCTTGATGAAGATGATCTTGTCGGGACGATCGCAAAGATCTCGTGCAGCCGCTGTGCAACGTCGTCTTTCGCCATCGGCTGCTTGTTCATGGCGAACTGATTGCCCGGCAGAACCTCGAGTACGATCTGGTCGGGCGGCTTCTGGTTCGGCTCCGGCTGCTGCGTCGGGTCAGGCAACTGAATGTCGATCGCCTTTCGCGACATCGGGACCACGATCATGAAGATGATCAACAGCACGAGCAGCACGTCGATCATCGGCGTGACGTTGGGCTCGTTGGTCAGCCCGCCACGCTCGTTGCCAGTGGACATTGCCATTATTGCGCCCCTGCCGGCTTCGCGCGGCGCCGTGCGGCACCTGCCGCTGCTGCCGCCTTCTCCTTGTCGCGGTCAGCGGGTTATCCCCCACGACCGACGACCGCGTCCCCGGCATCTGGTCGGTGATCATGCCCGTCACGCGCACGCCGTTCTTGGCCGCGATGTCGAGCGCGTCCAGCACCTTGCCGTAGTCCAGCTTCTGGTCCGCCTTGAGGTACAGGATCTTGTCCTCGGTGCGCGCATCGTAGATCTGCTTCAGCATGGCGGGCAGATCTTCGTTGTGAATCGGCTTCTTGTTCAGGTAGTACTTCCCATTCGACGTCGATGCCGAGCACCTGATCCTCGTTTCTCCTCAGGGTGCGCCTTGAGATTCGTCCCCTTCGGCGGCGTCGCCTGGAATCCCGCATTCAGTGCCGGGACGACGATCATGAAGATGATCAGCAGCACGAGCATGACGTCGATCATCGGCGTCACGTTCGGTTCGGCTTTGACGCCGCCACCGCTGGTCGTAGAAATTGCCATGGTCTATCCCTCGAAATCCGCAGTCGGTACCTGCTGGCGAGCACCGCTTCCGGTACCCGCCGTGCGCGGGGTCATCGGCCAACCGACGCCGGCGACCCCGCACGCGAATGGCGCTAGTTGCGAGATCGGCGCGCTGCTGCTGGTCGCCGCGGTGTTGAACTCGCGGGTGAACCGGGACCGGCCGAACTCGCCCGAGACACCCTTGATCAGGTAGTCGATCATCTCCTTCGAGGAGTACGTCATCTCAGCGGTCAGGTTGTCGATCTTGGTCTGGAAGTAGTTGTACGCCCACACCGCCGGAATGGCGACCAACAGACCGAACGCCGTCGTGATCAGCGCCTCGGCGACACCGGCCGAGATCGCGGCGATACCGCCCGAACCCGACGCGGCCATACCGGTGAACGCATTCACGATACCCATCGTCGTTCCGAGCAGTCCGACGAACGGCGCCGTCGCGCCGACCGTCGCCAGCACGCCCAGGCCGCGCTTGAGGAGCACGATCTTCATCAGCATCTCGCGCTCGACCGCGCGCTCCGCCGAGTTGATGTCGGCGACCGTCACCGAGCCATCCTGAATGAGCGGCTTGATCTCGCCCAGCGCGCCACCGAGGACGCGCGCGACGTGCGACTTCTTGTAGCCTTCGGCCAGACGAATCGCCTCACCGAGGTTGTCCTCCTCGAGGAACTGGGAGAACTCGGGAGCGAACTTGAGCGTCTCGGCCTGGGCCTCGCCGCAGCATCCACCACTTCTGGATCATGATCGTCAGCGAGAAGATCGACATGATCAAGAGCACAGCGGCGATGCCCTTGGCGAACCAACCCATCGAGTAGAAGAGGTCGATCAACGACAGATTCATTGCGGCGTCCTCGGGACTGAGGCAAAGTGATGATGAACAATCGGGAACGGTACGGCAGGCACGTCCGGCAGTCGCCGGTCCGTACCAGTGTGCGAGACCTACTTCTGCAGCTTGAACGTGAACGGCAGCTGCACCAGCTCCTTCACCTTGCGGCCGCCGACTTCCGCCGGGTAGAACCGCATCTTGGGCAGCGTGTTCTTGATCTCCTGCGTGAAGAGATCGTTGTCCGACTTGAGCACCTTGAACGTCGACATGTCCGCCTTGCCCGTCGTGTCGATCACGAACTGGGCGAGCACCTCACCCGGAATGCCCGCGCTCTGCAGCATGTCGGGATACCGCGGCGACGGACTGCCCGGCGCCTGTGCCGCCTGCTTCTCCACCTGGAAGTCGAAGTACGGCTGATCGCCCACGGGGCCCGTCCCGCCGGCAACGCCCTTCGAGCTGCCACCCGCGACGCCCTTTCCGGTGAAGTCCGCCTCGTCCGTCACCTTCTTCGTGAGGTCGACGGTCGGGATCACGTCGGGGATGTTCACCGGCGCGGTCAGCACCTGGAATCCCTTCGGCGGCGGCGGCGCCACGATCACATCCTTCGGCGGTGGCGGCTTCGGCGGCGGAGGCGGCGCCTTCTTCATCTCCGCGAACTGAATCTTCTCGACTTTCTCCTTCTCGTTCTTGATCGCCGCGTGTGCGGTGACGTAAATCGCGCCCGTCAACAACATGACGTGCGCGACGACACTGAAGATCGTGCCACCAAGCGTGCGCGCTTTCTTTGGCTTGGATTCCAACAGGGTGTTGAACATGACACTCCCGGAATCTGGTTCGGCCGCACCCGGGTCGGAGCGGTTGTCCAAGAAGCTATCCGGCGCTCGTGACGCCGGAATTGGCTGAAGATTAAGTGTTGCTTAAGATCCTGAGCCGCCCGATGAGCGTACTCCGGCTGGCACGGAATCGGCAGCCGCGGCCGAACTGTCCGCGACAGCGGGCAAATGGACCGTAAAGAGGCTGCCGCGCCCCAGGCGCGACGTCGCGGTGATCGACCCGCCGTGCGCCTGCGCGATCCACTGGCTGATCGCGAGCCCCAATCCGAACCCGCCACGCTCTGACGCGCGCGAGCGCACCCGGTCCGCTCGCCAGAACCGCTCGAAGATGTGCGGCAGGTCGGTCGCTCCGATCCCGACGCCCGTATCGCGCACCGAGAATGTCACGCCATCGAGCCGGTGGCTGAGCGACACATCGATCCGGCCGCCGCGCGGCGTGTACTTGACGGCGTTCATCACGAGGTTCATGCACAGCTGGCGCAACCGCGGCGCATCACCGAGCACGGTCGCCGGCTCGACGACCGGCAGCGACACGGTGAGTCCCGCGTCCTCGCCCAGGATGACCGCGGACTCGAACACCTCGCGCACCAGCGGCTCCAGCGCGACCGGCTCGCGCACGACATTCGAATCGTCCCTCGTCGGCGCGCGCGAGGGTGAGCAGCGAGTCCACGAGATCGGACATCCGCCGCGTCTCCTGCAGCGCCTCCTCGAGCGCGACCAATTGTTCGTTCGACTGCGGCGGCGCCGGACATCGCGCGCTCGACATCCGCCCGCAACACCGCGAGTGGCGTCTTGAGCTCGTGGCTCGCATCGGCCGTGAACCGCCGCAACGCGCCGAACGAGGTCTCGAGGCGCGCGATCATCTCGTTCAGGGTCTCGTTCAGGCGCATCAGCTCATCGCCTGCCCCGTCCACCGCGAGCCGGCGATGCAGGCTCCGCCCGTCGCTGATCGCCTGCACTTCATTAATGATGACGTCCACGGGCCGGAACGCGCGCCCGGCGATCCCGTACGCCCCGACGATCGAGACCACCACCACCAGGATCGCCAGCAACAGTCCGCTGGTCTGCAGATCGGCGGGCCCGGGGTCCCCGCTCGCCAGATCCACGCCCGACACGACGCGCGCCACCGCGGTGCCGCCCGGAACCTGAGCGTTCACCGCGACCAGCAGGTCGCGGTCCGACAGCCGCACCTGATGCGCCGGCGCACTCGCGGGCATCGCGATCGCGATCCGGCTCAGTTGGACCTGGTCGTCGGGGTCGAGCTGGCGGACCGCAAATGAGTTGTACAAGGTCCGTCCGGCGGAATCGAGCACCAGTACGTAGTCCGGAAGTCCTTCGAGCACGTTCCGGAGCGCGGGTGTCACGACGTGGATGGCTTCGCTCGACGGCCCGAGGAGCGGGTCCGATGTGGCGGTGACCGGCTCGCCGGTCGCCGCGACCCGGCCGACGATGCGGACCGCGAGGTCCGCGTCTTCCATGGCCTGCCGCGCGAGTTGGTGCGCGCGGTCGTTCCGCTGCGCGGCGAAGAGCACGCCGCCGAGCGCCGTCACGGTCGCGACCATGGTGATCGCGTATGCCCCACGTGAGCCGCGCGCGGATACTGGCCATGCGACGAAACCTACCCCTTCATCACATAGCCCACACCGCGCACCGTCGAGATCAGCCGCCGGTCGTGCTTGACGTCGATCTTCTTGCGCAGGTGGTTGATCACGACGTCCACGATGTTGGTGCCGGGATCGAAGTGGTACCCCCACGCATACTCGGTGATCAGGGTCCGGCTCATGACTTTGCCGGCGTGCCGCATGAGATACTCCAGCACCGCGTATTCTTTCGGCGTGAGATCGATCGCCGTGCCGTCGCGCCGCACTTCCCTGGCGTCCTGGTCGAGCACCAGGTCACCGACGCGGATCGTCGGCGAGACGAGCGCGCGCGGGCGGCGCGACAGCGCCTCGACCCGGGCCAGCAGCTCCTCGAAGGCAAACGGCTTGGTGACGTAGTCGTCGGCGCCGGCCCGCAGGGTCTGGACTTTGGCATCCACCGCGTCCTGCGCCGTCAGCACCAGCACCGGCCGCTCGAACCCGCGCGCGCGCAAGGTGTGCAGCACCTGTATGCCGGACTTGCCCGGCAGCCGCATGTCCAGGATCACGAGGTCGTACGCGTCGGACGCGGCCATCCGCTCGCCTTCCTCGCCGTTCGCGACGAGGTCGACGCCCCAGCGCTGCTCTTCAAGTCCTCGCTTGACGAACTGCCCGACCGTCGGGTCGTCCTCGATCACCAGGATCTTCATGATCCCTGCAATCTACGGCTTTGCCCGCGTCTCGCTGACGCGGGCCCCGCTTATCCGCTCCTCGGCCTCACAAACCCATACTCACGGATCTTCCGGTACAAGGTCTTCGAGGAGATGCCGAGTTGTGTCGCGGCACGCCCCTGATGCCAGTTGGACCGGGCCAGAATCGCCTCGATGTGCCGGCGCTCGAGATCGGCCAGCGTCAACTGCTGGCGATTCAGGCTCGGAACCGTTGCTATGAGACGAGTGGCTCGCCAGCGGCAGGTCGTTCCGCGTGATGACACCGGAGGAAGCCAGGAGGACCGCCCGCTCGATCACGTTGCGCAGCTCCCGGACGTTGCCGGGCCACGGATAGCTCTCGAGCGCCGCGATCGCATCCGCCGTCAGCACCGGTGGCACCGGGCCCGCCGAACGTCCGGAGGAAGTGGCTCGGCCAGAAGCGAGAATGTCGGAGATCCGGTCGCGGAGCGGTGGCAATGAAATGCTGATCGTGTTGATCCGGTAGTACAAGTCGCTCCGGAACGCCTTGGTGGCGACGGCCGCCGCCAGATCGCTCTTGGTCGCCGCGACCACCCGGGCATCCACGTCGAGCTTCTGGGTGCCGCCCTGCCGCACGTAGCTCCCCGTCTCCAGCGCCCGCAAGCAGCTTGCCCTGCGACTTGATGTCGAGCGCGCCGACTTCGTCGAGGAACAATGTGCCGCCGCTCGCCAGCTCGAAGGCCCCCGGCTTGCGCTTGAGCACTCCCGGGACGGACCCCTTCTCATGGCCGAATAGCTCGCTCTCCATCTGGCCGTCACCGATCGACGCACAATCGACGTGCACCATGCCGCCGCCGGCATCGCCGCGCCCCGACAACCGGTGCAGCTGCCGCGCGATCAGCTCCTTCCCCGTCCCCGCCTCACCGCTGATGAGCACCGGCGAGTCACTCTTGGCCACCCGCTCGACGAGCGCGAGGACCGCCTCCATGGGAGGATACCGGGTGACCAGCTCCGCCATCCCGTCCGCCCGCTCCAATCGTGACTGCAGGAGGGCGTTCTGCCGCGCCAGCTGGCGCTTCTCCCACGCCCGCCGCACCAGGACGTCGATCTCCGCCATCCGGTACGGCTTGGACAGATAGTCGTACGCGCCCAGCCGGATCGCGGTGATCGCGGTCTCGATCGTGCCGTTGCCCGTGATGATGATCACCTGCGGCGGCGCGGGCTCGTCGACCACCTGGCGCAGCACTTCGAGGCCGTCCAGTTCCGGCATCACGATGTCCAGCAACGCCACGTCGAAGGCGTCCCGGCGGAGCGCGTCGAGCGCCGCTCGCCCGTCGCGCACGACGGTCACCGCATGGCCGCGGCTGGTCAGAAATTGTTCGAGCACCGTGCCGAGCATCTCTTCGTCCTCGGCGATCAGGACTTTGATTCGTGCGGGTTCCTTCATGCGCGTCGCCTCATGCCGGTCTGTTTCTCGGCCTGCGGGTATGTGTTCGGGTGCGTGGGTGTCGTGCGATGACGTGCGTGCGAGCTCGGGAGAATCACCCTGAAGGTGCTGCCCTTCCCGGGTTCACTCTCGACTTCCATGCGGCCGCCGTGATCGGCGACGATGCCGTAGCAGACGGAGAGCCCCAGGCCCGTCCCGCGCCCCGGTGGCTTGGTCGTGTAAAACGGTTCGAAGATCTTGCGGAGTGCCGAGCGCGGGATACCAACACCCTCGTCGATCACTTCGGCGATCACCCCCGCCTCGGCCCCGCGCGCCTTGGCGCGCCGCGTCCGGATCGTGATCGCCCCACCCGGTGCGTCGATGGCATCGGCGGCGTTCAGTAACAGCGCCATGAACACCTGCACCAGTTGCTCGGAGTTGGCGCTCACCACGACGCCGTGCGCGGTGTCGAGCTCGGCGTGCACGGTCATCGCCTTGAATCGGGTGTGGTGCTTGAGGAGGAAGAGCGTCTGCTCGACGACCGCGTTGATGTCCACCGCGGTCCGATCCGCCGGCCGCGCGCGGCTGAAGTCGAGCAATCCCTCGACGATGCCCTTGCACCGCCGCACTTCCGCCTCGATGACCCGCAGATATTCCGCGTGCTGCGCCGGAACCGGCGAGGCGTCGCCGCTCGGCGCGCCGGCACCAGCCGTCCCGGCGTCGAAATGCAGCGCCATGGTCTCCGCGCACGCCGCGATCGTCGCCAGTGGATTGTTGATCTCGTGCATCACGCCGGCCGCGAGCTGGCCGATGGCCGCCAGTTTCTCCGTGTGCGCCAGCCGCGATTCGGCTTCCTTCCACGCCGTCACGTCCTCGCCGACCGTGATGACGTGCGTGACGTCGCCCCCGCCGAGCCGCAGCGGGATCTTGGAGATCCGGTACGTGCGCGGGGCATGGCCCCGCTCGCCGTCCCCTGGCGACTCGGTCTCGTACTGGTGCAGCTCACCCGATGCGAACACGGCGTCGTATTCCTGCCGCAGCGACTCCGCACTCTGGCGGTGAAGCACCTCGAAGATCGTGCGGCCGAGGGCTTCGCCGCGCGCGATGCCCTGCAGACCGGTCTCGCGCGTGTGGTTCCATGCCTGGACCCGATACTCGCGATCAACGACGTAGAGTCCCACCGGCAGCGCATCGACGACTTGTTCAATGAAGTGGCGCTGCGCTTTGACTTCGCGGGTGCGCGCGCCCAGCTCACGCTCCAGCTCGCCAAGCGCGTCGCGCACGGCATCCATGATCGGCGGCGCCGCGTCGTGCGCCGGCCCGGGGATGCGCTCCAGCTTGGCGGCCAGCGTCGCGAGCGCGCGCCGCGCGTTCGACGCCGCCCCCCGGTGGCCCCCCAATCCTCGTTCGGCTCCCCCGCCCGTCTTCCGCACCCTCGGCGTTCGCACCCGAGTGCTCATTCACCCTCCGACACGTGGCCGAGCGGCCTCCTCAGCTCATACCGTTGAGGACGCCTCTCGGACAACATGACCGAATCGGCGAGACAAAGGTCACATCGCCCTGCTCACCGGGCGTCGGGGGCGCCTCGGATCGCCCTCCCCAGGCCCCGTCGTCCCAAGGACCTAGCGGCGCCGCTGCGCGGCGCTTCTGCGGGGCGCTTCTGCGGGGCGGCCGGGCACGATGTCTGCAAATCATTCGGAGCGGACAATCGTGCCGGTTCCACTGCTCGGATCGCGGAGAAGTCATGCAGCCTGGGGACACCCCGACCCCGCCCGGTTTCGGCCTGCGCCGCCAGATCGATCGCATTGTCGGCGATGCGTTCAGCAGGAAGACGCGCGACCGCCGCCGGACTCCGTGGGTTCCGACGATGGCCGTGCACGACAGCGATGACGAGGTGTCGCTGTCGCTCGAACTTCCGGGCGTCACGTTCGCCGATGTCGACATCCACGTGACGGACGGCGTGCTGACCGTGTCCGAACGCACGCAACCGCCGGCCGGGAATGCGCCACTGCGCCACGGCGTCCCCGAACGACGTGACAGCTCGTTCTCACAATCGCTCCCGCTCCCCAGTGATGCCGATGCGCGCGAGATCTCCGCGCACTTCGTCGGCGACGTGTTGATCGTGCGCGTCCCCAAACGCCGCGCACCGTCGCGAGTGCCGGCAACGGTCTAGCGCGAAAGTATTCGTTCTCCCGGCGCGGCACTCACTCGCATTCACTCACACACATCGCACCCGACAGTTTGAGATGCGCCCCGCGCGCACCGCATGACGAAATCTTCATAACGTTTTCGTCATGATGTTGCACGATGTTTTCGCCCGATGACGCGATGTGTAGAGTGCGTCATTCGCCACTCGCGAAAACCGCTGGGATGAACACCGAGATCGGCGGGACGAAACATCAATTGCACGGGTCGTATCACGTTGTTCAATCACGCGGTCTCGTCAATATTGGCGCGCACCAAGTAATCTCGGTTTGCCTTGCACTATCCACCTCACGACAGACAGGAGCCTGCATGACGCGCATCGGCCGCCTCGCCCACGCGTTCATCACCGATGACCAGGGCGCTACGATGATCGAATACGCGCTGCTGGCAGTCCTCATCGCGATGGTCGTCGCGATCGCCGCAATCACGCTCGGCCAGGCGATCTCGAATCAGTTCAACAAGGTCTCGACTTGTATCACCACGCCGAGCTCCGCGCACTGCTCGCCCGCGTAAGAATTCATCCGGGGCAAAGGCCCGCTCAGGGTCAGACGCATCACCTGACCGCATCGCAGGCATAGCCTCGGTCGCACCGGTTCGATGGGACAGTGCCCCGTCATCCTCAGGATGGCGGGGCACTGTCGTCCCATTCCCCGGGAAGTGCACTGCCGCCGCGCGCCCAAGAGGGCCGGGATGCTTCCGCCGCCCGCCCAGTCATCCGCACATTCAGGCATGACCATTCCTATCAGAGTGCCAACCGCGCCGCGATCGTGGATCGCCGGCGCGATCGTCGCGGCGTGCGCCCTCGGCACCGGATGTACAGGCTCGCACGGGAGGCACTTCGCGCTCGACGCGCTCACTCCGGGTTTCTGGCAACTGATCCCACACCAGGCGAACCTCACCACCGTCGCCTCCGGATTCGGATTCACCGAGGGGCCGGTCTGGGATACCGCCAACGTTCTCTATGTCAGCGACGAGACGCAGGATTCGATCTATCGCGTCACCATGGATGGCCACAAACAGGGTGTGATCCACCTCGGCGATCCGGATGGCAATACGTACGATCAGGGACACCGGCTGATCGACGCCGCGAGCGTGCTCCGGGCCCTTATCGCGGTGTCGCCCGACGGACACTACACCACGCTCGTCGACCGATACGAGGGCAAGCGCTTCAACAGCCCCAATGATGTCATCCAAGGCCCGGACGGCGCCCTGTATTTCACGGATCCGACGCTCGACCTTCCCAAGGGGCAGCAGCAGGAGATTCCGTTCCAGGGTGTGTACCGTCTGGACGTCGTCGGGAATGTCACCCTGCTCACCAAGGAGCTGGCACAGCCCAACGGCCTCGCGTTCTCTCCCGATGGCAAGACGTTCTACGTGGATGACAGCGAACAGCGCAACATCCGCGCGTACGACTTCAACGCCGACGGCACGATCTCCAACGGCCGCATCTTCGGCGTCGAACCCGGCGCCAAAGACGACGGCGTGCCGGATGGGATGCGCGTCGACGCCACCGGCAACCTCTACGTGACCGGGCCGAAAGGCATTCGGGTCTGGGACCCGCACGGCCACCACCTCGGCACCATTGAGATGCCGGAGCAGCCCGCGAATCTCATCTGGGGGGACCCGGACTACGGCACGCTCTACATCACCGCCACGACCTCGGTCTACCGGCTTCGGACATCCGTACACGGGTTCGTTCCGTACCTGGCTCAGACCGCCGCGGCAACGCCCTGCACCGTGGATGGCGCGGTCGCCCTGCTCTCACCACCGCACGTCGCCGGCCACCCCGCCCTGTCGACCGATCCGCACACCGCGTCTTGGGCGCATGCCGCGATCACTCGCATGGAACACGACTGCGCGCGGAAGACGGACTATCCACGGCTCGCCACCGAGATCCGCGCCTTCTGGACCGACACGGATCTCTACCTGCTCTTCGTCGCGCCCTACGAAACCCTGAACCTCGTGCTGCCCGCCTCGAACGCCCAACCCCGTACGCACCTCTGGGATCACGACGTCGTCGAGATGTTCCTCGGCGACGATTGGCAGAACATCCGCCACTACCGCGAGTTCGAGATCGCCCCGACCGCGGACTGGATCGACATCGCGATCGATCTGGATCACCCCGATACCTCCTTCACCTGGCGGTCGGGCTGGCAGCGGATGGCCCGCATCGATCAGCGCGCCCACACCTGGTACGCCGCCGCCCGCATCCCACTCGCGTCCGTATCCGCGACCGCGGTCGAACCAGGCACCAAATGGCGGATGAATCTCTATCGCATCGACGGCCAGGGCGCGGACCCACAGCGGCATTTCCTCTGCTGGCAGCCGACGTGCGACGTCTACCACGACCCCAACCACGTCCCCGAACACTTCGGGACGCTGGAGTTCGGACAATGAAGCGCGCTGTTTGGCTGCTCCCTGCCGCGCTCGCCGTCGCCGGAGCGGCCCCCGCAGGCGCTCAGACGGTGGCTGCGGGAAAGACGGCGTTCGCGCTCCGCTGCGCCGGCTGTCACGGGACCAATGGCACGGGTGGGGAAATCGGACCGAACATCGCGGACGCGGATGCCGATACGCTGATCCCCAAGCCACTCGCTGACATCATCAGGACCGGCAACCGCGACGCGGGAATGCCCGCGTTTGCCCTCTCGCACGCGGAACTCGGCGCACTCGTCGCGTACATCACGGCACTGCGGGCGCCCGCGGCCGCCCATCCTCCCGCTGGGAACGTGCTGTCGGGAGAACGATTCTACTACGGAGCCGGGGGCTGCACCGCCTGCCATATGATCCGAGGCAGTGGCGGCACAACAGGGCCCGATCTGTCGAATCTCGGCCGCGAGCGCCGCGTCGAACGCATCACGCTGGCGCTGGTGAAACCCGGCGCGGTCCCGAGCAAGGGATACCGCGGTGTCTCGGTCACGCTGCGGGACGGCGGCACGCTGCGGGGGCTGATCAAGAACGAAAGTAATTTCGATCTCCAGCTGCAGACGCTGGATGGTATCATGCACTATCTCTCGAGAGATGACATCGCGCGGGAACACTACGACTCGGCGTCGCTGATGCCGCGGGTCGCCCAGGACTCAGCTACCGTGCGCGATCTGGTGGCATTCCTGAGCCGCCTCACGAGCGACGGTGCCCCACCGCAGATGTGGTCGCCGCCCACCGCGTCGCCGCCACGCGCGTTCGCGGCAGGCGACTGGCCGACGTACAACGGCGACTGGTCCGGCAATCGCTACAGCACGCTCAAAGAGATCGATACGACCAACGTGCACCACCTCGCGCCTGCCTGGATCTTTCCGGTCGCCAACGCACAGCACCTCGAAGGCACGCCGATTGTGGTGGACGGCACGATGTTCGTCACGACCGCCAATGAAGCGTATGCGTTGGATGCCCAGACCGGCCGCCCCATTGGCACTACACCCGGCAGCTCACGCACGGCGTCGTGGGCGATGCTGCGGGTGCGATCAACCGCGGTGTGGCGGTACTGGGCGATCGCGTGTTCATGGTCACCGACCACGCCCACCTCATCGCCCTGTCGCGCCTGACTGGGAAAATGCTCTGGGATGTCGCAATGGCGGACTATCACCAACACTACGGAGCAACGGGCGCCCCGCTGATCGTCGGCGACCTGGTTCTCTCTGGCACATCCGGAGGCGATGAGGGCGATCGCGGCTTTGTTGCCGCATACAACACCGCGACCGGCGCGCGCGTCTGGCGATTCTGGACGCTGCCAGCCCGCGGGGAGCCGCTCGCCGCGACCTGGAAGGGCCGCGCACTCGAACACGGGTGCGGGTCGGCTTGGCTCACCGGGACGTACGACTCGGCAGCCAAGGTGCTGTACTGGCCGACCGGCAACCCCTGTCCCGACTACAACGGCGACGAGCGCGCCGGCGACAATCTGTATCTCGAGCTCCGTCCTGGCACTCGATCCCCGGACCGGCACGCTCCGCTGGTACTACCAGTTCACGCCGCATAACCTGCACGACTGGGACGCGACCGAGACACTGGCACTCATTGACGCCGATTTTCACGGACAGCCGCGCAAGCTGCTGATGCAGGCGAATCGCAACGGCTTCTTCTATGTGTTCGACCGGACGAACGGACAGCTGCTGCTGGCCAAGCCGTTCGTACACAACCAGACCTGGTCGAGCGGGATCGGCGCCGATGGGCGGCCGATCGTGCTGCACGAGTCCGACCCGACCGAGCTTGGCACGAGAGCTTGCCCATTGATCGAAGGCGGCACGAACTGGATGTCCACCTCCTTCAACCCCGCAACGCGCCTCTACTACGTGATGACACTTGAGGCGTGCAGCATTACACCAAATCCTCAGCGTGGTGGGAGCAAGGCAAGTCGTTCTACGGTGGCTCAGCGAATCCGGTTCCCGGCGAGTTGCGCCAGAAGGTCCTGCGAGCCATTCGATCCACAAACAGGCGACATTGCGTGGGAGGTCCCACAGATCGGCGATGGCATGAGTTGGGGCGGCGTCCTGAGCACGGCCGGCGGCGGGTATTCTACGGCGACGACGCCGGTGCCTTCGCGGCAGTCAATGCGGTCTCAGGCGCACCACTCTGGCACTTCCATACGAACGAATTGTGGAAGGCGTCTCCGATGACGTACTCGGCACACGGCAAACAGTACGTGGCTGTCGAGGCCGGGTCGGAGATCATTGCCTTCGCGCTACCGTCGCCATAGCGATTCGCAATTGCACGGTCGGGCTGCATGTTAACAAGCGGCCAGCTCCCATCCGCACGCCGGAATGGGAAGCTATGCTTAAGGGACAAATGCAGCCCCTATCCCAAGTGGCGAGGCGCCATACCCTCAGGGCGACGGTCATCGGCGCAGTCCTGACGCTCGCCGTCGTGCACATGGTGAGTCCGGGACCTGGATTCGCACAGAGCGCCACGGCCGGCGTCCCCGATATCTCAAGGCTCCCCCGCGCCACGATGACATTCGACGCGGCGCGGGGACTGCTCATCCTGGACCTCCCGCCCACCGATCTGGCCGGCGCCACCCCCGGCGGCATGTCGATGGTCAGCTCGCCGGTCTACCAGGCAAATGTGCCAGTGAGCTGCACGATCCACAGCTCGCGCGCGCGGGTGCTGGACAGCGCGGGCGCCGAACTGCCGAAGGTGTTCCTCCATCACGTACACCTCTCCGACCCGGATCATTGCGACTTGTTCTTGGCCGGTACGCTGCATCTCCTCGCCGCCAGCAAGGAGACGCCGCCGGTGTCGGTCCCGGATCTGATTCTTGGCCTCCCCCTTGCGCAGGGCCAGCGCCTCATGACGTGGGCGATGCTGAGTAACGAGACGCCGGCCGGACATCACGGCGTGCACGTCCGCATGGAGATCGGATGCCGGCCGGTATCCGGCAGACTCGGATCATGGCTGCCGCTGTTCCGCGCCTACCCCTGGGTGATGGACGCGATGTTCCCCACTGGCCGCCGCCCACGGAGCGACCGGTCCTTCGACCTCCCGCCTGGAGTGACCACGCACAGTTGGGAGAGCAGCCCGGCGATCCCCGGCGATATCGTCGGTATCGGTGGGCACGTGCACGACTATGCCGTGAGCCTCCAGTTGACCGATGTCACCACGGGCCAGGTGATCTGGCATGTCACGCCAGTGCGCGACTCCGCCGGTCATGTCCTCGACCTCCCCATCACGAAGTTCTACAACTGGCACCGGCTGGGCGTGCACATTGAGCCGTCACACCGGTACCGCATTACGGTCACCTACGATAATCCCACCACGCAGACGATACCCGAGGGCGGAATGGGCTCAGTCGCTGGCCTGTTCATCCCCGATCGGGGCGCGCAATGGCCTGCGGTCAACACCGCGGACCCCGTGTACCAGCAGGACATGCTGGAGTTGTTCGGGCCGGACAGCGGGAACGGGATGCCCGGTATGAGCGGCATGAAGCCGTAGTCCGTTCGTATGACGAGGATCAGGATGATGCCTCTTTTCGCCGCCCTGCAGTTGGTCACCGCATTGTCCACCGCTCCCGCGGTCCGCGCCGCGACATCCTCTCCTCGCGTTGATTCATCCGGCGTTCTCACAGGCGTCCTCACCGGCCGAGACGATGGCCAACCGGTTCCGTACGGCACCGTGCTGGTCGTAGAGGCCAGCGAAGAGCGATTCACCGACTCCAGCGGCGCGTTTCGCATCGGCGGCATTGTCCCCGGAGATATACCGTTCGGGCACGCCAGATCGGCTACGCACCGCGAGACACGATCGTCGAGATCGCCCCGGCGCCGGCCGTCACATCCGTGTTGATCGTGCTGGCTCGCCTGCCTGTGGTGCTCCGAACGGTCCGCGTGGATGGACACACGACCGGCAAGTGCGTGACTCCCGGCATTCCCGACTCCGCCGCCGACCCTGCGTTGGCAAGCCTCTTCACGCAAGTCGGTGAGAATGTGGACCGATACCGATTGCTCATGCAGGAGTATCCGTTCCGGTTCGCGCGCGAAGAGCAGCGGTTCATCCGGTACGATCCCACCGGAACCCCACGCGACGTGCGGGAATCCACCGATACGATGATGGTCGAATCTCGCCTGCGGCGGCCCTACCACGTCGGCGGTATTCTCTACCGCGTCAGGGATGGCCGGGGGGTGCGCCAGTTGTACATGTACATCCCCACGTTCGGAGAGCTGGGAGACCCCGCGTTCTTGTCGGCGCACTGCTTTCGTTACGGCGGAACGGTGTCCACTCCGGGGGCGGCAGGGATCGATCTGATCCGCCTGGACTTCGTGCCGCTCGACCGGATCAAGCAACCCGACGTGTCGGGCTCGATCTACCTCGATGCGCAGCGCCTGACGGTGCGCCGGGCCGAGTTCGGACTGACCAGGCCGGACGCCGTGCATCCATTGATCGGCAGTTTCAGGGTCACGACGTCGTTTCGCGAGCTCGTACCGCTCGTGCCGCTGATGGATTCGATCGAGTCAGAGCAGGCGCTGAGCGAGACACCAGTCACGCGCGAGGCCATCAGCCGGTACCGTGTGCTTGACGTGGAGTTTGAGGAACCGGCCCGCGATCCTCATCACCCGGATCTGCCGCCTTGGCCGCCCCCGGTGCGGTCAGATAGCGGTACCCGAGCCAGAGGACAGCCAGGAGCGCCAACGTCCCCGATGATGCTGCCCGCCAGCGAGGCCGCGATCACGGGGCCGTGGGCGAACGGATCGTCGAACGCGCGCTTCGGCACAGCGGCAGACCGGTGGCCCGCGACCAGGCTCGCTCCGTATTGTGCAAGCGACAGCACGCTCTCCAGCGCGGCGAGCCCGGCCCACGCACCATACGATTGAGACGCCCACGGCCGCTTCGTCTTGAGGCCCATTGCCGCGGTGAGCCCGGCCAGACACGCGACGATCTCGAGATACACGATCCACGGCAGCACATGGCCCATTGCGTTCGCGAGTTCCGCCCGCAGCCAGGCGTTGGCACCGTCCGATAGCGCATACAGCAACACGATCGCCGCGATCACGCGGCGCACGTTGGATCGTTGCACGGCGACCTCGGAGGCGAGAGGGTCCCAAAGTTGATCCGAGCCAGTAACGTACAGCGCCGCCTGCGGCTCGCAATGAACCCTGGCGTCGCCCACTTCCACCATCCCTGGCGTCGCGTGCACCGCAAGCGTCCGTCGTAGGGGCCGGTCATGACCGGCCCGGTAAGAGGCGGCGGATACTGGAGTGCGTCATAGCAATCCCCACGCTGGCCGCCGACATTTACGGGATCCCGGCGCACGCTGTCGCCCACCCTGAGGAATGGTCTATTGCGAACGTGGATCACCTGGACCCTCGCCACCCCCGCCTTGGCGGCGTCGCTTGCGTGCGGGCCTAAGATGGACGCGGCGACCGCGCACGCATCCACGCCCGGCCCCGCGCATGACTCCGTCCAGGCGAGTCGCCTCGTGGCACCCCCCGATGTGCCGTCAGCGACCGAACGGCACACGCACCTCAAGGGAGCGCAGACGGAAGCGATCTGCACCAGCCTTGCCGACGTCCAGGCGTTCTACACGGCCGGCCAGGACCCGACGCAGGAATCGCTCTCCTGCTCGATGATCTTCGGGGGAAAGAACACATCAGACGTGGCCGTGCTGGCGACGGAGGGCGCCTTTGTCCACGTGCGACTCTACAACAAGGCCGGGCACTTCAGCGAAGGCTACATGCGCGCCCAGGCGCTGCAATAATTCACGCCGGTGGGTTAGGCCAGCTTGAGCATGCCCCCCACCTGAGACACGGGCGAAACCGTCCGGCTCGGAAACCCCGACGTGGCGATCACGCGGGCCACGCATTCCCAACCCGCGTCGCTGGCGCAGCGCCAGCAACTCGAGCGCATCGCCCACCGATAGGCCGAACGCGCGGCCAATGGCCCAACCGGCCGGCACACTGCGCAGATCGATGTCCCGCGCCTCATCGATCACATCCAGCAGATCATTCTGGTGCCGGAGAAACTCCGTGAACACAGCGTGCGACGCCGACCGCCGCGGCTCCCGGTGCACGGCATTGTGTCCGTCGCCGCGCAGGCGCTCGCCTGCCAGCACACAGCGGCCCGCCATCGTTCGCCGATATAGTTGGTCCTCGAACGACGGGTCATGCCACGCGGGAAGCATCGCCGCATGAATCCCGGCGAGTGCGGCATCACCACTCTTCCCAAGGCTCTCGATCCACTCCGCGACGCATCGCCCATACGCCGCCTGCCGCCACTTCGAGCTGCGACGTGGACAACGTCCGTGACAGATGCTCCACGGTATCGCGATTCCCACACACGATCTGCGCTACCGCGTCGAGATGCTCGCCGCACGTCTGCATAGAGGGGCGCCCGAGAAAGGGGTGAGCCGGAGCCATACCTGTCCCGAACTGAGCAGTAGCGAAGAGTATGCCACTCGGCCCGCGCGCCGACCAGACCGGCGATGCGCATCAACCTGGCGCGGGGGGACGTGAGAACCGTCGAAAATGTTGACGGTTGTTGCGGCGATGCACCCACACCACGCCGATCCTGTTTGCCAGGCTCGATTCCAGGCTCCGTACTGGGGCCGGCGCGTGCCGCAGCAACGGGAACAGCCCCCAAGCCCCTAGCCCTAGCGTAACCCACGATGCGCCAGCCGCGATGCACAATGCCCCGCGCATCGAAACGATGGCGGGGCACAATTCCTATAAGCATGGACCGGAAGGGGATCGAACCCATGACCTCCTGGTTGCAAACCAGGCGCTCTCCCAACTGAGCTACCGGCCCGCGAAGGGTGGACGATCAAGCCCGCCCGTCGTCCACCCTGCGTGCCGGAAAGCTACTCGGTCGCGGGCAGCGGCTCCATGGTCCGCGGATCCACCGGCACCTGCACCTCGTCCCGATACGGCGAGGTCTGGAGCAGGATCCGCGTCTTGGGGAACGCATCCATGAACGCGAAGTAGCAAAGCCCCCACGTCCCCAGATACAGCAGCAGCACACCCAGCTCCGGCACGCCGATCGGCGCACTCGGCACACGCCCATACAGCGACGGGTAGATCTCGGAATACCGCTGCAGCCAGATCCCGACGATACCGCTCAGGGTGAAGAACACGAACGTCGGCAGGTACACTTTCGCGGCGCGCGAGAGCAACCCGAAGAACGGGAGCACCCAGATCAGCACCACCGCCGCCGTCGCGATCCCCTGCCACGGATGGATGAACCGCAGCCGGAACCAGTGCGTCTCCTCACCCATGTTGCCGTACCACATGACGAGGTACTGCCCGAACGTCAGATAGCCCCAGAACGCCGTGAACGCGAAGACCAGTTTGCCGAGGTCGTGGAAATGCCGCTCTTCGATCATCGATTCGGCGCGCAGGGTCTTCCGCCACCAAATGGTCAGCAGCGCGAACGACGACAGTGCACCCAGCCATGCCGTCATGAACGACCACCATCCGTACAGAGTGCTCTGGAAGTGCATGTCCAGCGTCATCGACAGATCGAACGACAGCACTTCGGCGAAATACCCGTACGTGAGCACCATGAAGACCGCGATCACACCCTGCCGCGAGTGCGTCGTATGCAGCTCCCGCCGCTCGTCGCCGAACCCCGCGCGCATCCGCGCCCGGATCCCCTTCGCCCACGCCGCACCCGACTCCGGCACGATGCCGACGTCGAGCCGCAGCGACGGGTAAATGAACCACATCGCCAGCGCGCGTCAGGATCGCGAACATGATCAGGTCGCGCGGAATCAGAAAGCCCGGCGACAGATACAGCCGCTTCTCCGGTGCCGGCGGCGCCATGTGCGCCCACGGGAAAATGTGGGAGCGGCCCACCGTCATGATCAGCACCAGAAACACGAAGGCCACGGGCAGGAATGCCACGTACCCCTCCGCAAACCGGATCACTTCGCGCGACCAGCGCGCGGTCGTGATCCGCTGCACGGCCACGAACGTCACGCGCCGCCACCGAGATGAGCGAGAAATACCACCAGTTCAAATGGAACGCGCGCCACGCCCGGTCCGGATCGATGAACAGGTACGCGATGAACACCACCGCGCCGATCACCGCCGCGCCCATGGCCGCGGTGCGCACACCGGCGGCGTCGGCCGCGCGGCCAGCGCCGCAAGCTCCGCCCGCGAGGGCGTGTGGTCTCCGTCGTGCCCGCTCACTTGGTTCCCCCGCCTCGCCACGCCCGGCGCCTGCGCGCGGATCGCGTGCAGCGAATCCAGCGAGCCGGGTCCGCGATAATACGGGACCGGCCGCGTCGGCGCGGTCATCGTCGCACCCGGCAGCGCGTCACCCGTCTGTCCCGGATACCCGACCGGTCCCGTCGGCACCGGCTGCGGCAGTTTGCCCTGCAGACCGCGGACGTAGTTCACCACGTCCCAGCGGTCCATCTCCTCGATGCGGTTGTACGTCGGCATCGCGCCACGGCCGTTCCGGATCATGCCGAAGATGTATCCATCAGTGAGAGCCTTCGCCGTGGTCCGCGGTCAGGTTGATGCCGGTGACGCCGTACTTGGTCGCCGCCCCGTCACCCAGTCCCGCGACGCCATGACACGGCGAACAGTTGATCTGGAACAGCTTCCGGCCATTCACGAGCGAGGCCTCGGACGGCGGCGTCGGATTCTGGATCGCCGACATCGAGTCCACGACGCCCGGCAACGGAGAATACGAGACCTGCAGTCCCGAGACGAACGTCCCCGTGATCGGCACCGACAGCTGCGGATTGCCCGCGAGACGGCAGCAGCGTCTTTCCGGGGAACGTCACGACTTCCCACGGGTCGATCTTCGGCTGCTGGACGAACGCGGTAAACCAGGAGCACCCCTCGGCACCCACCGTCGCGCCCGCGAGCACGATCACGGCCGCCGCGCGACGCACGGCACTCCGGCGCACCGCACCTCCGCCATCACGGCGCATTCCGAACCTCCACCGCCCCGCTCTTCCGGAGCGTATCGGTCACGGCCTTCGCCTGGTCCGGGAGACATTCGACCCACACGCCATAGTCCCCATCGCTGAACCGCGCGTCGTAGCCCACGGTCAGGCGAAGGTCCGGGAGCTGCGCGACAATGAACAACCCGAACACGGTCGACAAGCCTCCGATCAGCACCATCAGCTCGAAGCTGATGATCGTATACGGAATCCACGACGGAACGGCTTTGCCCCCCACGACCAGCGGCCACCACTTCGAGATGTAGATCGGGATCCAGTACCCGAACGTCATCCCGCACAGTCCGCCGATCAGCGTGTACCGGCGCACCGACGCTGGTCGGCGCGTCAATGGCGTCCGCGATCGAATGATCGGGCGCCGGGCTGTAGACGGTGACGCTCGTCGACGGCTGGCGCTTGAGCGCCTTGATCGCCGCGACCGTGGCGTCCACTTCGCGAAATCTCCCGAGGACACCCTGCATCAGTGGCCTCCTCCCCCGCCCCGCCAGCCGCCGCCAGCGCAGGCGGCCGCCGCTTCGGCGGCACGATCTCCTTCACTTCCGAGATCGCCAGAATCGGCAGTTGCTTCACGAACAGCAGGAACCACATGAAGAACCAGCCGAAGCTCCCGCACAGAATCGCGATGTCCACCCACGTCGCCTGGTACCCGGCCCACTGCCACGGCTCGAACTCGTGCGACAGCGACGGCACGATGATCACGAACCGCTCGAACCACATGCCGAGGTTGATGAACAGGGACAGGATGAATAGCCAGGTCGTGTTGCGGCGGAGATTCTGCGAGAACAGCGAGATCGGAAGCACCGCGTTACAGATCAGCATGATCCACGCGGCCCACCACCACTGGCCGAACACGCGATTCCACCAGTACTCCTTCTCGATCGGGCTCCCGGAGTACCACCCGACGTAGAACTCGGACAGGTACGCGAGCCCCACGACCATCGACGTGAACAGGCAGAGCTTCGCCGCGGCGTCGAGATCGTTCAGCGTCACATAGTGCTTGAGCCCGAACCACTTCCGGAGCGGAATGATGATCGTGAACACCATCCCGATGCCCGAGAAGATCGCGCCCGCGACGAAGTACGGCGGGAAGATCGTGGCATGCCAGCCCGGCGTGTTCGCCATCGCGAAGTCGAACGACACGACCGAGTGCACGGAGAGCACCAGCGGCGTGGCCAACGCGGCGAGGAACAGGTACGCGCGGGCGAAATGCCGCCACTCACGGTCGCTGTTCCGCCAGCCGAGCGAGAGCGCGCCGAAGATCTTCTTGCGAATCGGATTCGTGTCGTGGTCGCGGAGGACCGCGAGATCCGGCAGCAGCCCGACGTACAGGAAGGTCGCCGAGATGGTCAGATAGGTCAGGATCGCGAAGACGTCCCACACCAGCGGGCTCTTGAACTGCGGCCAGATCCACCGCCAGTTCGGATACGCGATCAGCCAGAAGAACTTCCACGGCCGCCCCAAATGCAGCACCGGAAAGAGCCCGGCCGTCATGACCGCGAACACCGTCATGACTTCCGCGGCCCGGTAGATCGTCGTTCTGAACCCGGCCCGGAACAGATAGAGAATGGCGGAGATCAGCGTGCCCGCGTGGCCGATACCGACCCAGAACACGAAGCTCACGATGTACACCGCCCACATCACCGGCGGGTGATACCCAGCGACCCCCAGGCCCTCGTGGATCTGATACATCCAGGCCCCGGCGCCCGCCAGCATGAACGCGATCGCGATGCCGAGCCCGATGAACCACGCCAGCGTGGGCCGCAGGGCACCCATGATCTCGCGGGTGACCTGGTCATAGTCGCGGACGCCGGGCAGCCGGCGGCCGGCGCTCGCGATATTCGGACGGTGTGTGCCGTCGCCGCCCGCGACAGGATACGGAGGTGCGCTCGTCGCCATGCGCCGGCCCGCTATGTCGTCGCCGGCGCCGACGGCGCCGGGTGAGTGACTCGCTTCAGATAGACCACCGCGGTGAACGTGTTGAGTTCCTCGAACACGTGGTAGGCCCGGCGATCCTCGAGCATCTTGGTCATCGACCACCGGGGATCCGCCGCATCACCGAACGTGATCGCGCGCGACGGACACGCCTGCGCACAGGCCACCGTGAACTCGTCCGGCTCCAGCTCGCGATGCTCCAGCCGCGCCCGATGCTCGGCCTCGCGGATCCGCTGGAGGCAGAAGGTGCACTTCTCCATCACACCCTTGCCCCGCACGGTCACATCGGGATTGAGCTGCCAGTTCAACGGCTCCGGGAACGCATACTGAATGCGATCGCTCTCGCCGTATCCGAACCAGTTGAAGTAGCGGACTTTGTACGGGCAGTTGTTCGAGCAGTACCGCGTCCCGACGCACCGGTTGTACACCTGCACGTTGAGACCGTCAGGCGAATGGTACGTCGCATACACCGGGCACACCGGCTCACACGGCGCGTTGCCGCACTGCTGGCACAGCATCGGGATGAACCGCGTCTCGAAATCCGGATCGAATCGCCCGTCGTCGTGGTTCGCGCCCTCGAAGTAGCGCTCGAGGCGGATCCACGCCATCTCGCGGCCACGGAGAATGTTGGCGCCGAATCCCGTGTGATCGGGCATCACCTGCGCGCCCTGCCACGGCGCACCCACCGTCGGGATGTTGTTCTCGGCGTAGCACGCCGTCACACACGCCGAGCAGCCCGTGCACCGCGCGAGATCGACCGTCATCGCCCAGCGGCGCTTCGCCATGCCGCTCCAGTGATCGGCGGCGTACATGCCGAGCGACTTGGATGTCGGTGTCACCGTAGTCACCCTGCGCGTCGTTCGCGACCGGCGAGCGAAGCCCCGGGAGGAACGCGTGCGACGCGTCGCCCGGCATCTCTTCCGTCGCCGACTCCGCGGTGCCGCCGCCCGCCGGCGCCGCGACGCCGGCGACGGGATTGGTCTCAGGCGACGGAGCGGCCGCCAACTCACTCGCGGTCAGCGCCCGTGCGATCCCACGACCGTGCTGCCGTGCCGAGCCTTCGGTCGAGACCAGCAGCGTATGGTCCGCGCCCTTGCTGACCCGCGCCTTCGTGCATGTCAGCGCCAGCGCGCCGGCCTGATCCTCCGACGCCGGGATGAGACCGAGTGGGCTCAATCCCTGATTCCGCGCATACCGTCCGTACGCCGTGTGGCCGCGTCCCAGTGACACGGCGACCGTGTCCGGCCGAATGCCCAGGTAGACGAACGCCGGCGCCTCGAGCGAGCCGGTGTCGGTCTCGACCCGGAGGTGATCTCCCGCCTCCACGCCGAGCTTCCGTGCGGTCTCCGGATGAATCTCAATGACGGTCTGCCAGACGATCTTCGTGACCGGATCCGGCAGCTCCTGCAGCCAGGGCTTGTTGGCCCCGCGCCCATCGCCCAGCGCCGGCGACGGATAGATCACGAGATAGAAATCACCCTTGCTTTGCTCGATGGCTGCACCAGGGACGGGAGCCACCGCCTTGAACGCGCCGGGTTTGGCCGGCTGCGCCTTGGCACCCGCGCCCTTGCCCTCGCCTTTCCCTTCCCCCTTGGGCGCCCCGTCGGCCGCCGCGCCGCTCGTCACGACGCCTGTGGTCAGCGCGTTGGTGAATCCCGTCGCCGCCCCGGGGAACCGGCTGATCAGCCACGTCCGGTAGTCGGGCCACGGGTACTTCGCGGCCAGCGCCGGATCGCCCTTGGCGACCGACACCAGCACGTCGGCCGTCTGGCGGCTCGCAAACACCGGATCCATTCCCGGCTGCTGCAGCGACATGGTGCCGACGACCGGCGACGCCTCGCCCCAGCTCTCGAGCGCGTGATGGTCGGGCAACACCAGATCGCAGAGCTCCGCCGTCTCATCCGGATAGCTCGAGAAACTCACCTTGAAGGGCACTTTCTCCATGGCGGCCGCGAAGCCGAGTGCCGGCGGCGTCGAGAACGCCGGATTCGCCCCACGCACCATCAGGAGCGGAACGGCTCCCTTCTTCATGCGGTCCGCCAGATCGCGGATGTCCGCGTAGGTCGCGGCGTGTTCGAACGCCGTGATCGCCTCCGCTGGCTTGACCGTCTGGCCGACGTTGCCTGCCGCCTCGTTGATCGCGTTCACGGCGCGCGCGAGGTCCAGCGTGTGGACGCCGCTGCCACCGGCCAGCACGAGGCTCGGCTTCGTCTGCGCGAGCGTCGAGGCCAGACGCTCCAGCACCGCCGCATCCACGCCACTCTCGGTCGCGGCCTGCGCGATCGTCACTCCCGTGCTCTTCCCAAGGCGCCCAGCACCGCGTTGGCGATCGCCACCTGGGAGCCCGGCTTGGCGGGGATCCACTCGTCGGCATTGAGACCGGTCAGCGACCGCGCGCGCTCCGATGTAAATCAGCCGCGGCGCATCGGCCAGTTTCCCTCTCGCATCCGCCCAATCGAGCTGCTGCGGGACGCTCGCGCCCCATCCGTCCAGGAAATCCGCACCGAACGACACCACGACATGTGCGGCCGAGAAATCGAGCCCCGGCCAGCTGACGCCATAGCTCTCGCGGTTCGCCGCGAGGGTCGCCGACGGCAGATCGGGGTCGAACGAGATATGCGGTGGCATCCCGAAGGCCGCGAGCCAGTCATCGAGAAATCCGGGGAACGCCCCCGACTCGTGCAGGTTCACGAACGCCGCACCCGCGGCCTGGTTGCGGCTCCGGACCTCACCCAGTTTCTGCGCCAGCAAATGGAGCGCATCGTCCCACGTCGTGGGCACGAGCTTCCCATCCTTCCGCACCATCGGCTCGCGATACCGGTCAGGGTTGTACAGCCCCTGCGGCGCGGCCTGCCCGCGCGCGCACAGCGCGCCGCGATTCAGCGGATGGGCTGGATTGCCCTCGAGCTTGGTGATCCGGCCATCGCGCGTCTCCACCAGGATGCCGCACGACGCCGCGCATTCGCGGCAGGTGCTGGCATAGTAGGTGGACACACCCGGCACAGTCTCGTCCGGAGAGACGAGATACGGAATGAGGTGGCCAACTCCTTTGGTGCTGCACCCCACGCTCGCGGTGACCGCGGTCCCCGCGCCCAGGATCTTGAGGAAATCGCGGCGCTTGACGCCACCCGCCGCTGCTGCGGCGTCCGGCTCAACGGTGGCGCTCACGGCCTCTGCCTCGATGGAGGGATACGGAAATCACTCGCGAAATGCGACCCGCGCGACACCCGGCACTGGCGTGGGCGTTTAGAAATGGCATGTGCTGCAGTCGAAGCGCGCCCGGTGCCGGGCATCGCTGAGCGGCGGTCCGATATTGAAGCGCACGGCGCGCCCAGCGTGGGCGCCGTGGTGCGGCCCGCCGCCGCTGGGGGCGTCCCCAGGTTCGGCTGCGAGCTGGCTCCCTTCGGCCCGTAGTCACGTGCCGACCCCGCCGCCGCGTCACCCTCGGACGGACTGTACCCGTTCACGTGGCAGTTGAGGCACCAGCCCATGTTGAGCGAGGCGTACTGGTAGACCTGGTACATCTCCTGGATCTGCCCGTGGCAGGTCTGGCAGGTCACGCCAGCGTTCACGTGCCGCATGTGCGGGAAGTGGACGTATTCCGGCAACTTATGTATGCGTACCCATGGAATCGGCTGCTGCTTGTTCCAGTACGCGGTCAGCTTCACGATCTCGGGCTTCTTGGCCAGGGCGTACGTCGACAGATGGCACCCCATGCAGGTGCTCATCGCGGAAGTCCCGGGTCCATCGACTTGTTCGCCGTGTAATGGCAGTACACACAGTTCATCCCCAGGCCCTTCACGTGCTTCGGGTGGGGGAACTTGATCGGCTGGACCGGGCTCGATCCCTGCTCCGACGAGCCGCCGTGATATCCCCACGGACCAGGCCCCGGATCATGCGTGATCACGGTATCCGGCGCGGCCTTTCGCGACTTGCTGGGAAGAGGCACCCTGGTAAGCCGCAAGCGCGGCGACCAGACCAGCTACGGCGACGAATATTGGTATCGTCGCCCACTTCCTCCGTCCCGGCATCAAATCGATCCGTCGTGTAGGCTCACGGTGAACCAATCGCCTTGTGAACTTTTTCACAAGGTCATCTGTTGGGCGAAATAATGCGCGCACGCTCCAGCGTTCGCAAGACCTCGATCGCCATTGCGCGAATCAATTCGATCTCTCGCGCCGTCGGCTCGGCACGATACGCCAGTGATTTCGCGGTCCGCATCACATGCTCGGGATATCGCGTCTTGAAGAAATCGATCGCCTCCAGCGCCCGCTCGGCGTCCTCGAACAGTTGCCCGAACTGCGTCGCCGTCGCTGGAGGCGCGTCGTGCTTCGGGGGCGCCACCACCCGCGTCGCATCGCCCGCGGCGAGGTGCAATTCGTACGCCGCGACCATCACCGCCTGGGCCAGATTGAGCGATCCGTGCGTCGTCGTCGGGATCGTGCAGAGGGCGTTCGCCCGGTCCAGCGCATCATTGGGTAACCCGGCATCCTCGCGGCCGAACAGGATCGCCACCGGCGCCCGCTCATCTGCCCGAGACGAGACGCGCCGCGGACTCCCGAGGCGTCATCACCGTGCGCTTGGCCGCTCTCCGCCGGGCCGTATAGGCGACGACATCCGCGCAGTCCGCCAGCGCCGCGTCCAGATCGTCGAACTGCCGGATCGCGGCGACCAGATCCATCGTGTCGTGCGCGATCGTCTCCATCTGCTCGGGTGTGTACGCGACCGGGCGGACCAGCCGCAATGCCGAGAGTCCCATGTTTCGCATCGCGCGGACCGTTCCCGCGATGTTGACCGGGTTCTGAGGCTCCAGCAACACGACGACGACGCGATCGAGGACCGCCACGACGCTCCAGGGACGAGGGTTGGGAATGTGTAACTAATCGGTGATCCGCCCCGACAACGCCAGTTCCGGCCATTCTATGGCCATTCGACGCCGGATTGAATCGATGGCCCCACCCCCACCGCCCTAACCGCCACCTCCCGACTCCTGCTACCTTCCCCGGCATGGGAGCCGTCCAACACCTGCTGCATCTGCTGCAGTCGCGCGATCTCGCCGGTCTGGTCCAATGGGCCGGGTACGGCGGATTGGCGCTCATTATCTTCGTCGAAACCGGCCTCTTCTTCGGCTTCTTCCTGCCCGGTGACTCGGTACTGGTCACCGCCGGGCTCCTGGCCTCGCAGGGCCTGCCGATCAATGTCTACGCCCTCGCCATCCTGCTCAACATCGCGGCCGTCGCCGGCGACAATACCAATTACTGGGTCGGCAGGCTCTCCGGTCCGCGCATCTTCCGCCGCGACGAATCGCTCTTCTTCCGCCGCCGCCACGTCGAGCGCGCCCACGCTTTCTACGAGCGGTACGGCGCCAAGACGATCGTGCTCGCGCGCTTCATGCCGATCATCCGGACCTTTGCCCCGCTCGTCGCCGGCGTCGCCCGCATGGACTATCGCAAGTTCCTGACGTTCAGCATTCTCGGCGGCACCGCCTGGATCTGGAGCATGGTGCTGCTCGGCTTCTACCTGGGCCAGTACGTGCCCGGGGTCGCCAAACATATCGAGCTCGTAATCGCTGGCGTGATCTTTGTATCGATTCTTCCCGGGATCATCGGCTGGTGGCGCGAACGTCGCGCCATGCCCGCCGTCGCCGACCTCCCTCCCGCGTCGTCGTAACACCACCCCGAACCACTCTCAGCCATGACCACCGCTGCCACGACCCCGGCTTTCACGCTTCCCCCGCTGCCATACGCATTCGATGCGCTGGAGCCCTATATCGACGCCCAGACGATGCAGATCCATCACGACAAGCATCACGCGGCGTACGTCAACAACCTCAACGCCGCGATCGAAAAGGCGCCCGAGCTGGCCAAAAAATCGCTCGACGAGTTGGTCACCGGCCTGGCGACCGTTCCCGAAGCCGTTCGGACTGCCGTCCGCAACAATGCCGGCGGCCATTGGAACCACTCGCTCTTCTGGACGTGGCTCGACCCGTCGAAGAAGGGCGGTGAGCCCGCGGGCAGCCTCGGCGCCGCCCTCAAGACGACCTTTGGCGACTACGCGAAGTTCAAGGAGCAATTCGCCGCCGCCGCGACCGGCCGCTTCGGCTCAGGCTGGGCGTGGCTCGTGCACAAGGACGGCAAGCTGGCGATCACGTCCACCCCGAACCAGGACAACCCCGCGATGGAAGGCGTACCGCCGTCGCACGTCCTGGTCGGCCTCGACGTGTGGGAACACGCCTACTACCTCAAGTACCAGAATCGGCGGCCCGATTACATCGGCGCGTTCTGGAACGTGGTGAACTGGCCCGAGGTCTCGAAGCGCTTCGATAAGGCGAAGGGATAGCGCGGGGCGCGGCCGCCCGGCGACGAGCGCCGAGGGCGTTCCCTCCCGTGGGACGCCCTACTGCGCCGCTTCACCCTCGAGGTACGTGTAGCCCTCGAGCCCCGCCACGTACTCGGCAATGAACATGTTGCCCTCTTGCCGGGTCAGCGCGGCCGCACCCGCCACCTTGCGGCGAAATGCGGTGAGCAGTGCGCTCGGCTCGAAGTGGACGTATTGCAGCACCTGGGTCACCGTATCGCCGTGCATGATGTCCGTCACGTCGTATCCATCGGCCGTGAGGCGCATGTGCACGGCGTTCGTGTCGCCGAAGAGGTTGTGCAGGTCGCCCAGGATCTCCTGATACGCGCCAGTCAGGAAGATGCCCGAGGATGTAATCCTCGCCATGGTGATACGGGTGGAGCCGCAGGCTGGACGCCGCCCCGCGGCCGCGTCCCGCGAATTGATCGATCTTGCCGTCCGAGTCGCACGTGATGTCCTGCAACGTGCCCCGCCGCGTCGGTTCCTCACCCAGCCGATGGATCGGCATGATCGGGAAGAGGTGATTGATCGCCCAGCTGTCGGGCAGCGACTGGAACAGCGAGAAGTTGCAGAAATACCGGTCCACGAGCGTCGCCTCGACGTCGGCGCGGATCTCTTCGTACCGCTCCGGATCGCGCTCCGTCACGCGCGCCACCGCGTTGAGGATCGAATAGTACAGTCTGCTCCGCCGCCGCGCGGCCGCTCAGCGTCAGCACGCCGCTGCTGAACAGCTCCTGCGCATGCTCCTTGTAGAACGTCGCATCGTGGTACGCCTCGACGACGCGGCGCGCACGCATCGCCGGGCGAGCTCAGCTCGCGGCAGTCCGCCGACCATGTCGTGCAAAAGCGGATGGTCCTCGGCGCTGAGCACCGGCATGGCCGGCTCGGCCTGGGACTCGACATCGATCACCTTGAGCAGCAGGAGCGCATGGTGCGCCGTCAGCGCCCGGCCCGACTCACTGATCACGTGGGGCATGGGCAGGTTGCCTTCGCGACACGACTCGCCCAGCACGTAGATCACGTCGTTGGCGTATTCCTGCAGCGTGTAGTTGACGCTCGCCTCGCCGTCGACGACGTGCCATCGTAGTCCACCCCGAGCCCGCCGCCGACATCCACGTGCGTGATGTCCACGCCCATCCCGCGCAGCTCGGCATAGAAGCGGCCGATCTCCTGCAACCCCGACTTGATGTACCGGATGTCGGTGATCTGGCTGCCCAAATGGAAGTGGATCAGCTTCAGGATGTCGAGGCGGCCCCGGCTCCGCAGGTATTCGATCGCCTCGACCAGTTGGGCGGCCGTGAGACCGAACTTCGACCGCTCACCGCCGCTCTGCGCCCATCGCCCGTACCCGGCCGAGCGCAGCTTGATACGCACCCCCGCCACCGGGACGATGCCGAGATCGTCCGCCGCCTGCAGCAGCACGTCGATCTCGCTGAGCTGCTCAATGACGATGAACACTTTGTGCCCAAGCCGCTGGCCCATCAGCGCCAGCCGCATGAACTCCTCGTCCTTGTAGCCGTTGCACACGATCATGTGGTCGGTCGAGTCCGTGAGCGCCAGCACCGCTTGCAGCTCGGGCTTCGAGCCGCACTCCAGGCCCACCCCGTGGGCCCGCCCCGCCCGTACGATCTCGTCGACGACGTGGCGCTGCTGGTTGACCTTGATCGGATAGACTGTCGTGTAGCCACCCGTGTACCCGAACTCGGCGATGGCTTCCGTGAAGCGAGTGCTGATCGCGTTCAGGCGGGCGCGCAGGATGTCCGAAAAGCGCAGCAGCACCGGCAGCGCGACGCCCTGCTCTTCCAGGTCGCGGGCGACGTCGAACAGGTCCACCTGCCGCTCGGGATGCTCGGCATCCGGACGCACGACGACATGACCCTCGTCGTTGATGTCGAAGAATCCGGCGCCCCAGCCGTCGATGTTGTAGACGGCGCGCGCATCATCGGCGGTCCATGGCGCCCGCGCCGCCTCAGGCGCCCGCTCCGCGCGCGCGAGGCGCTCCGCCGGGCACGGCGTCCGTCATCCCGCCTCCGTAGTCTGCGTCGGTGCCGGGTCCGCGGGCGTCCCGTTGCCGGTCCGCGTCTCGCTCACCGGTCCGCTGGCTGTCGTCACGTGTTTCACCCCACTGCGCGGCGCATGAAGCTCCGCAAGCCAAGCGTACAGAACACCGTCAGGATCACCAGTTGTGCCCCCGTAACCACCGCGAGACTCATGTGCGGCAGCGCAGGCGTCAGTGCACCCCGCATGCCCTCCGCCACATAGACGAGTGGGTTGATCAACACTGCATACTGGACTACTGGAACCACGTCGAGGCCACGCCAAGGATAGTACGCGCAGCCGAAGAAGATCATTGGCGCGATGATGATACTGAACATGAGTCCGATCTGCTCAGGCCGGATCACCGACCCGATGAGCAGACCGAGTGCGGAAAACGTACTGGCACCGATGACCGTTACCAGCGCCAACGCGCCGGCGTGGGCCAGCGTCAGCCCGGGGATCGGCCCCATGATCACGCGAGCGACCGGGAGCACCACGAGTGCCGCGATCACGCCCTGTAACACTCCCATAACGATCTTTTCGGCGGCGATCAGCGGGATCGGGATCGGTGCCAGCAGGCGGTCCTCGATCTCCCGCGACCATCCGAAGTCCTGCACCATCGGCAGCGTGACCGACTGGACCGCCGCCAGCGCCAGGCTGAGCGCGAGACACGCCGGGCACGAGCGCCGCCGAGTACGTCCCGCGCACGAATCCCATTTTCGGCAGCAGGTAGCCGAAGACGATGATGAACATGACGGGCTGCATGATCGTGCGCAGCAGAAAATAGGGCAGCTCGCGCTGCGCCACGCGGACATCGCGCCGCAGCAGCGCCAGGAACACCGTCGCGGGACGCACGGTCCCCACACGTACCGGGTCCATCAGTCGAGCCTCTTGCCGGTGAGTGACAGAAACAGCGTTTCGAGGCTCGGCGCCGCGAGATTGATGTTGTTGACGGTTCGGCCACTTCCCTGGACGGTGTCGATCAGCGCCGGGATGATTTGCCCGCCGCGATCGCTGTACACGCGGAGCACGCCGTCGCGCGCCGACACGCTGGACACATGCGGAAGGACCTGAATGAGTGCGGCCGCGGCCGCCGCGTCGCCGTCCAGTGTCAGTTCGACGAGCGTGCCGCCCGGCGCCCGCGCCCGCAACACCGCGGGCGTGTCGATCGCCAGTAACCGCCCCTCGTCGACGATCGCGACGCGCTCGCAGAGGCGATCGGCCTCCTCCATGTAGTGCGTGGTCATCACGATCGTCCGCCCCTGCGAGTGCAGGTCGCGGAGGATGTCCCACAGCGATCTCCGGGCCTGTGGATCCAGCCCGACGGTCGGCTCGTCGAGAAAGATCACGCGCGGCTCGTGGATCAGCGCCCGCGCGATCATGAGACGCTGCTGCTGCCCACCCGACAGCGCATCGACTTTCGACTCCGCTCGCTGGCCGATCTCGAACTGATCGAGGAGCGCGCGCGCCCGCGCCACCGCATGTCCACGGGAAATGCCGAAGTACGCGGCATGAAACACCAGGTTGTCGAGCACCGACAAGCTGCGATCGGGATTCGGCCGCTGCGGCACGACGCCGATCCGCTGCCGCACCGCCACAGCATCCGTTCCGACGTCCGCGCCCGCCACGAGGGCACGTCCCGCGGTCGCCCTGACCCGTGTCGTGAGAATGCCGATGGTGGTCGTCTTCCCCGCCCCGTTCGGACCAAGGAGTCCGAAGAACTCGCCATCCCGGACTTCGAGATCGAGCCCGGCCAACGCGACGATTCCGTCGCCGTCCGCTGTGCGCTCGCGGCGGCGGGAGGCGGCCGCACCGGAGGCCCCGACGCCCCGCCTGGACCGCGCCCGGACTGAGACCCGTCGCGCCGTCCGCGCGAACCCGGCGCCGGATAGACCTTGCGCAACCCCTGCGTCAGTATCGCGGCGCTCACGCGCGCAACATACCGGCCGCGATGGCGCTCAAGCTAGTGGAAATCCGAGCGGCGCCCCGTGCGTCCCGCAGGTGTTACACCGAGAACCTGTCCACCGATGCCAGCAGTTTCGCGACGACGGCCTGCAGTGCACTCAGATCCGACGCGGCGTTGGCGATCACACCGGCTTGCGCGGCGGTCGACGCCGCCATCTGCGCGGCGGCTGACGCCTGGTTGCCGGAGAGCGCCGCCACGTGAGCCGCCTGGGTCTCGATCCGGCGCACGGCTTCGCGCTGAGCAGTGGCGAGGCCCGCCACGCCCCGCACGATGCCCGCCGCCTCTTCGACGCGCGCGGCGGACTGCCGAATCGCCGTCGCGGTCGCGCCGATCACCTGGCGCCCCGCCAGCACTTCCTCGTTCGCGCGCGCCAGGTCGGCCGCCGTCGCCCGCGTGCCCTGCTGGATGCTGAGGATCTCATTCCGGATCTGCTCCACGAGGCGCGCCGAGCCACGGGCCAGCTTGCGCACTTCTTCGGCGACCACCGCGAACCCGCGGCCGTTCTCTCCCGCACGCGCCGCCTCGATCGCCGCGTTCAAGGCGATCAGGTTCGTGGTCTGCGCGATGCCGGCGATCCCCGCCGTCGCTCCCGCGATCGACCGGAGCCGCTGCTCGACCTCCGCGAAGCTGCCGCGCGCCTCGGATGCCGCCTCCACGATCCGCTCGATCGCCGTGTCCGCATCCGCCACGCCGGCCAATCCCGCCTGCGCCGCCCGGAGGGTGTCCTCGGTGATCGAATCCGCCTCGCCCACGCGAGCCAGCATCGCCTCGGCCGCGCCGCCGGCCGCGATGGCCTCTTCACGGGTCTTGGCCGCCGCGAGCGCCTGCGCGGCCGCGTCGGCCGCCACATGCTCGACAGTCGCCGTCAGTTGGCGCCCAGAGGCACTCATCTGCTCCGTCGAGGCACTCAGCTCGGCGGTGCGGCGCACCACCTGCTCCGCGGTGGCCCGCGCCGATGCCACCAGATGCGCGAGTTCGGCGATGAACCGGTTCACGCTCACCGCCAGGTCGCCGATCTCGTCCCGCGTCCGGACCGCAACTCGCGTGCTGAGATCCCAGCGCGATTGCCGCATCAGCTGATCCAGCGAGACGGTGATCGATTCGAGAGGCCGGGTCACCGACCGCGAGAGGATGTACGCGATCATGGACGCGACGACGACCGCCGCGAATGTCGCGACGCCGAAGACGGCTCGCGTTTCGTACCAGGCGGCACTCGCCCGGTCGAGCGACCAGCCGAGCACCACGCGCTGGTTCTCGCGCGTCGGCCGGACGACCCAGAGGACACGCTCGGTGCCCCGCCGCAGCCCCGCCAGCGATGCCGCGTTCCGCACTTCAGGCGGCGGGGTGACCCGGTCATGCTCGGAGCGATGGCTGACGACGTGGCCCGCGGAGTCGAGCACGCCGAGGTAGAGGAGCTGGCCGAGTGACGCGGCGAACGCGTCGTCGACTTCCCCGGGGGTCGGATGCCGCACCAGGATCGCGGCGACCGTGCTGGCGCTCTCCTGCGCCTCCGCGAGTTGGACCGCCCAGAACTTCCGCGGGAGATAGATCGCGCTCAGGACGAAAAAGACCGGGAGCAGCGAGGTGATGACGTACAGAATGATCTTCGTCCGGACACGCGCCCCGCGCCGCTCCGCGCCGCTGCTGATGTCGAGGAACTCCAGTCCCTCGAGGGTCGTGAGCTCGCGATCCCGTGGCGCCGACCGCCGCGCACCGTTGCGGTGCACGCCCGCGGCCGGTGGGGTGACCTGGTCGGCCGTAGGCGGTGGCGGTGAAGACGAAGGCACACTGGATGACGAGGCGCACCCGCCCCTGTCACCGCCCCGTCACCGCCCCTGTCACCGCCCCTGTCACCCCCCCAGTCACCCTCCCGGTCACCCTCCCTGCGCTACCACTCCCGTTCGATCCGCATCATGTTCGGCTCGCCCTCGTACTGCGGGCCGGCGATGCCTTTGCACCGGGACGAGTCCCGGTACCAGAACAGGACGAGCCACCCGGCCGGCACCTGCACGTCCCGGCACACATCAGACGAACGGCCCACCGGCGTGGTCGCCAGCAGCGCGACCGTGGTCGGATCCGCCGGCGGGCGCGCCCAGCCCGGCACCGGCGCGCCGCCATTGCTCTCGGTGCCCGGCACCGTGCGTTCGCCCCGCCAGATCCGGAGTGCCCGGGCCAAGCCGCGCAGGACTTGGGCGTTCGGATCGCTCGCGGTGATCAGCCGCCACCGCTCGGGCAGCCCCGAAATGCTGTCACGCCGGGTCGCGTCGCCGATGTAGGTCTCGCCCGTCAGCGCCACACGCATTGAGTCCTTACCGGCGGGCACCAGTTCGACGCGGATCTTGGCCAGCCGCTCCAGGCTGTAGGCCGTTACTGCCCCGGGGTCAGCGCTCGCAACGTAAAAGAGGGAGTCCGTCAGCAGCCGGGCCACGCGGTCCCGCACAACCGGGCGGCGTCCCGCCACCACGACTTCGTAGCGCAGCGGCTCCGGTGTCGACCCCGGTGCGAGTCGCGGCGACCCCCGAGGAACCGCGGACCCATTGCCGGTGGCGCACGCGAGGCCGGCCCACAACACCGCCAGCCACAACCCGGATCCGTGCCGGTGCGCCCACCGCAGTTGCATCGAACGTGTCCTCACGGTCGTGATCGGGGTAAGTTAACCGGCATGCGGCGGCTTGCTTCGTACTTTCTCCGCGGTGTGGCGTTCGGCGCGCCACTCGCGGTCACGATCTACGTCTGCTTCCGCATCTTCACGGCGATCGACGGCTGGATGGGATTGCCGATTCCCGGCCTCGGCTTCGTCGTCACGATCCTGCTGTTCACCCTCATCGGGTTTCTGGGAACCACCATCCTCGCCACGAGCGCGCTGTCAGCCATTGACAGCGCCGTCGAGCGGCTCCCGTTCGTGCGTCTCCTGTACTCGGCGACCAAAGACCTCCTCAATGCGTTTGTTGGCGAACACCGGCGATTCGACGCGCCGGTCATGGTCCCCGCGGATGGAAGCAGCACGGCCCGCGCACTGGGCTTCATCACGCAGGACTCACTGACCCGGCTCGGCCTCGCCGACTACGTCACTGTGTACGTGCCCTTCTCCTACAGCCTCTCCGGCCGGCTGCTGCTGTATCCCACCAGCCAGGTCACTCGGCTCCATTCCGTCAGCTCCGACGTGCTGGCGTTCATCGTCTCCGGCGGTGTCACCGAAGTGCCGGCCGAGCAATGAGCGCCCCGCCACCGCGCCACCCGTGGCCGTCGGCGTCACGAGGCTTCCGGCCGGCGACGACGGCCGGAAGCCGCGGTCCCCGTCGGCCTAGACCGGCCAGCCGCCACACCCAGTGTGCGCGCGGTCAGCGCTCCGCCCGCGCATCGGCGGCCAGCAGATACTTCTGCAGCCACCCTTGCACCTCGCTCCACCACAGCCGCTGATTCTGCGGCTTGCCGATCCAATGGCCTTCGTCGGGAAACACGACGAGCCGGCTCGGCACGCCCTGGCGCTGCAGCGCCGAGAACATCGAGAGCCCCTCGGTATACGGCACCCGATAGTCGCGCTCACCATTCAGCACGAGCGTGGGCGTCGGCGAAATGACTCGCGAAGAGATGCGGCGAGTTACGCCGGTACTGGGTGGCCATAGCGGTCGAATCCCAGTACGGGCCGCCGTACTCCCACTCGGGAAACCACAGCTCCTCGGTCGCGCCGTACATGTTCTCCAGATTGAACGGCCCGGCGTGACTCACCAGCGCCTTGAACCGATCGGTGTGGCCCGCGATCCAGTTCACCATGTAGCCACCGTATGAGCCGCCGGCTGCGCCGAGCCGCGCCGGATCGATCCAGGGGGCACGCACCAGCGCGGCGTCGACACCATCCATGAGATCCATGTACGCCTTGCCGCCCCAGTCCTTGACCACGCCATCCACGAACTTCTGGCCGTAGCCAGTCGATCCGCGCGGGTTGATCACGATCAGCGCGAAGCCGGGGGCCGCAAAGAGTTGATAATTCCAGCGAGAGTGCCAGTTGTCGAGCCACGCCCCCTCCGGGCCACCGTGGATGAGGACCACGGCCGGATACCGCTTGCCCGGCTCCCACTGCGGCGGCTTGATGATGAATCCCTGCACGCTGTCGCCACCCGCGCCGCGATACCAGTAGTCCTCGGCTGGGTTCAGGCGCAGCTGCGCCAGGAGCTGGTCGTTGACGTGCGTCAGCTGGCGGACATCGGAGACCGCGGCACCGGCCACGGTGGCGGCGTACACCTCCGCCGGCGCTTCAGTCGCATCCCGCATCCACACCAGCACCGCCGCGCCAGGGTTCTTCGCCGGCGCGATGGGCGATGGAGCCGAGATTGAGGGCGAGCCGTTGTTGTGATCGCCCGTGATGAGCGTCGGCCGCCCGGCGACAGCGCCGTTCACGACCGAGACATGATAGAGTTTCTCGCGCGCCGCGTCGGTCGTGGACAGGATCATTCCCCGCCCATCGGGCGTGAACAGGTACCCGTCGGCATTGCGGTCCCAGTTCGGCAGCATCTCCCGCGACTCGTGGGTCCGCCGGTCGTAGAACATGAGCCGCCACCGGTCGGACTCGAAACCGGGCCGCGACTGTGACGCGTACGCGATGTACCGCCCATCGGGCGAGTACACCGGGTTCTGATCCGCACCGCGGTTGGACGCCGTGATGACCGCCGGCTGGCCGCCCGCTGCGGGCACGGTGTAGAGATTGAGATCGGTGCTCCACGCATTGGCGGCGCCCTGATCTTTGGCCGTGTACGCGATCTCATTGCCAGCCGGCGCCCAGGCGTACGCCTCGCTACCGGCAAACGGCGGCGGCGGGACATTGTAAGTGGCCCCCGCGATCAGATCCATCGGAGCCCCACCGCTCGCCGCGACGACGAACAGATGCGACCGTGTCCCCGTATCCCACACGTTCCAGTGGCGATACATCGAATGGTCGGCGACATGCGCCTTGACCGGATTCGACCTCGTCGGTCTTTGCCCGAGCCACGTTGCAGGCATCGTCACTGCAGGCGGGATAGACCCCCGACGTGAACGCGACGCGGGAGCCGTCCGGCGACCACACCGGCCCCGTGGCGCCCCCACTCAGCATCGTCAGTTGCCGCCGCCCTGACCCGTCCGGAGCCGCCACCCAGAGCTGTCCGTGCGAGACGTAGGCCACCATCCGGCCCGTCGGTGCCCATCCGGGCTTCCGCCCGCGCGCGTCGTGTCGTCCGGGAACAGCCTAGGCGCTCCACCGGCCGCGGGAACGACATACGTGACGGTCGTTCGGGCGTTGCCAGCGAGATCGGTGCTCCGGACGGCGTACAGCACGCGCTGGCCATCGGGGGACACCTGCGGATCCGAGACGGCCCCCATCGCGGAAAAATCCTCGAAGGTGATCGGCCGGCCGCCGGCGTGGGCAGGGCGCATTGCCCTGTCCCAATGCACTCGTCGCGCCGAGTGCACACAATCCGGCGAGAAGAGCCAATCCCACCGATCCGGGATCCGTCACGCCAATGTTCCGCCCAGTGTTCCGCCTGCGGTCACGCATGAGACGCTCCCTGTTGTTCGCCATGTGCCGGAACGGCCACCCACTAATGCATCACGTTGCGCATTACGTTGCCAATCACGTTGCGTATCACGGCTGGGCCGGTTCACCGCTCGGACCGCGCGCCACGACCGGGCCAATACCGGTCGCGCGCAGGGGCCCCTCGATCGATCGCCGGTCACCCACCACGACGACGATGAGCTTGCCCGGATCGATGTAGCGCTGCGCGACGCGCTGGACGTCGGCCTGTGTCACCGCCCCCACCCGCTGTTGGTACGTGGTATAGAAATCATCGGGGAGACCATAGAGCACGAGAGGCACGAGATCGGACGCGATGTCGGTCGTGGTCTCGAAATCGCCCGGCAACTGGAGCTGCAGATAGCGCTTCGTCTTGTTCAACTCGGCCGCCGGCATCGTGTCGTGGATCGCGCGAAGTTCCTGCATGAACTCGAAGAGCGACGAGTCGGTCTTGGCTGACACGACTTCCGCCTCGGCCAGGAACGGCCCCGCCTCGCGCCGCATGTCGAAGTCCGAGAACGCACCGTAGGTATAGCCGTGCGTCTCTCGCAGATTCTGATTCAGCCGGCTCGTGAACGCGCCACCCAGGGCGGTGTTCATTACCAGGAGCGGGAAGTAATCAGGTGTCGAGCGCGCCACGCCGATGCCGCCGATCCGGATCGACGACTGCGCCGCGTCGGTCTTGTTGATCAGATAGATCGTGCCGGACGGCGACGCCGGCGCCGGCGGGCTGCCCGATGCGACCCTGGCGGGCGCGGGCCCGTCCGGCCGTCCACGCGCCGAACAGCGCGCGCACGCGACGCTCGACGTCGTCAGGTTTGACGTCACCGGTGACGATCAGCACCGCATTACGCGGCTGAAACGCCGCCGCGTACGACGCACGGAGGTCGTCCCGTGTGATCGATTGAATCGACGATTCTGTCCCGAGGGTTGGCCGCCCATAGGCCTGCTCCGGCCCGTACAGAATCGCGTCGAATGCCCGTCCGGCGACGAATGGTCCGCGGTCGCTCAGCTCGATCAGCCGGGTCACCCGGTCCCGCTTCGCGCGATCGACTTCGGCCGGTGCAAACGCCGGATGCAGGGCGACGTCCGCGAACAGCGCCAGTGCGCTGTCCAGCTGCGCGGTCGGCGTGTGCAGGGCGATCGTCGTCTGGTCCCACGTACTCGCGATGCGGAGCGACACGCCAAGGAGCGCCTCTTGCTCCGCAATCGCCGTCGCGGATCGCGACATGGTGCCGCGAGTCAACAGGTCCGAGGTGAGGCTCGTGAGGCCCGGCTTGCGGGCCGGATCGGCCTCGGTCCCACTGCGGACCAGCAGGACGAAGTCGGCGACCGGCAGGTTGTGCCGCTCCACCTCCACGATCTGCAACCCGTTGGGCAGCTCGCGACGGACGACGGCGGGCATCACCACCGCCGGCGGCGGCCCAAGCACCGGCGCCTGAGTACGGTCAAACGTCGCCGGTCCTGCAACCGTAGCAGCCGGCGATGCCGGCCGGCGTAACAGCGGCCGGCGTAGCGGGCGAGTGCGCGCACGCCGCCACGACGCCCACCAGCGCCGTCGTCACGGCTGCCGCGCGATACCAACCTGGCGTGTGCGTCACTGGATGGGCGCTCCCCGTACCTCGAGTTCCGGGTGCCCGATCGGCACGACGGTCAGTACCACCTTGTGTGCGCCGAGGTACGTACTTGCGACCCGCTGCAGATCGGCGGTCGTGAGGCGGGCGTAGCGCGCCGCGTCCTGCTCGATGTAATCCGGGTTGCCCGCGAACCAGTCGTAGTAGTTGAGCAGGTCAGCCTGCTGCGACACACTCGCGAGGCGGTCGAGCATGTGCGCGTGATGCACGTTCTTCGCGCGCTGCAGTTCCAGTTCGGTGACGCCGCTGTCGGCGACGCGGCGGATCGCCGCCCGGACCAGCGTATCGACGCGTTCGGGCGTGATGCTGGGCTTGGGTGTGACGTCGATGTCGAATTGCCCGTCGAGCCGGTTCCCTTCCTGATCGGCGTCCACGTCCTGCGCGACCTGCCGGTCATACACGAGGTCGCGATACAGCCGCGACGCTTTGTCGCCCGCGAGGATGTACGCCAGCAGGTTGAGCGCCGCGTCATCCGGATGGAATGCTTTCACGGAATGCCACGCATAGAACACCCGCGGCAGTTGCACGTGGTCCTCGAGCACGAGGAACGTGTCCCGCGGAACCGTCACCACCGGCACGTGCGGCCGCGGCGGGATCGCGGGCCCGCGCGGGATGTCGCCGAAATACCGCGTGATCCACTGCTTCGCGGAATCCGGACGGAAATCGCCGGCCACGACCAGCGTCGCGTTGTTGGGTGCGTAATAGGTCCGGAAGAAGCCTCGGACATCGTCGAGTGTCGCCGCACTCAGGTCGGTCATCGAGCCGATGACCGGCCACGAGTACGGATGGTCCGGCGGGTAGAGCGCGGCGAGGATCGTCTCCCCCGCCCGGCCGTAGGGCTGGTTGTCGTAGCTCTCGCGCCGCTCGTTCTTCACGACGTCCCGCTGGAGATTCACCTTCGGCAGGTCCATGGTCGGCAGGAGCCAGCCCATGCGGTCCGCGTCGAGCCACAGCGCCAGTGGCAGCGCATTCGACGGCATCCACTCGTAGTAGTTCGTCCGGTCGTTCGTGGTGTAGCCGTTGTTGTTGGCACCCGCGGCTTCGAGCCACTGGTCGAACTTCCCGACGGGCACGTGCTCCGACCCCATGAACATGATGTGCTCGAACAGGTGCGCGAACCCGGTGCGCCCGCGCTGCTCGTCCGCCGAGCCGACGTGGTAGTAGGTGCTCACCGCGACCATCGGGACCGTGTGGTCCTCGTGCAGCACCACCTCCAGTCCGTTCGGCAATACGTATCGCTCGAGCTGTAACCGCGGAAGGTCGGTTGCCTGCGCGTGGAGCGTTCCGGCCCCGCCAACCAGCGCGGCAGCCGCGCCGGCCGTGAACACGGCCGTCCGCACGGCCGATCGTGTGGCGCGCCCGAGTCGCGCGCCGCTCACGACGTCGGCGGGTTGAACTGCGCGTGCTGCGCGTCCAGCCACGACTTGTGATACAGGGGGTCCTCGATGGCCAGCGCGGTCTTGGCCACTCGCAGCGGCCGGAACGAATCCATCATCACCGCCAGCTCGTTGGTGAACTTGGCCCCGATGCTGGCCTCGGCACGCCCCGGGTGCGGGCCGTGCGGAATGCCGTCGGGATGATGGGTCACGCTCCCGTACTCGATGCCCTTCCGGCTCATGAACTCGCTCGACGCGTAAAACAGCACTTCGTCGGAGTCGACGTTGCTGTGGTTGTACGGCGCCGGCAGCGCGTTGCTGTCGAAGTCGAAGGGCCGCGGACAGAATGAGCACACGACGAAGCCGTCACCCTGGAAGGTCTGGTGCACCGGCGGTGGCTGATGCACCCGGCCGACGATGGGCTCGAAGTCGTGGATGTTGAACGCCCACGGGTAGAAGTACCCGTCCCAGCCGACGGCGTCGAACGGGTGATGATCGAGGATGATCTCGGTCAACCCATCGTACTGCTTCGCCAGGATCCGGAAGTCACCCATTTGGTCGACGGGATGCAGGGCGGTGGGCCGGCGAATGTCCCGCTCCGAGTAGGGAGCGCCTTCGATCAGCTGGCCGAACTCGTTGCGGTAGCGCTTCGGCCACCGCACGTGCCCGCGGCTCTCGATGATCAGGAACTGCGACGGCCCGTCGGCCGGGGCGAGCCGGAACCGGTGCGTGATGCCTCGATGGATGATGAGGTAGTCGCCTTCCCGATACGGGAGATCGCCGAACGCCGACTCCAGGACACCGGAGCCTTTGCTCACGTAGACGATCTCGTCGGCCTGGGCATTCTTGTAGAAGTGCGGATCCTGCTCGTCCGGCGCCACGTACAGCATCGCGACGTCGGCGTTGAACAGCAGCGGCACCCGCCCCAATGTCGGGCTCCCGCCCGGTCGCACGCGGCTGGTCAGGAAATGGCGATGCCGGAGCGCGCCGTCGTCATCCGACTGGTACGCGAGGTCGCGGATCCGCCGCGCCGACTTGACGGTCGTCGGTGGATGCAGGTGGTACAGCAGCGACGACGTGCCGGTGAAGCCTTCGTGCCCCATGAGCTCCTCCGCGTACAGGCCACCGTCCGGCTTGCGGAACACGGTGTGCCGTTTGCGCGGGATCTCGCCCAGGGTGTGATAGATCGGCATGAGCAACCAGTGGGTGATGGGTCTCTGGCAGGTCTCTCGGAGTGCTTTGGTGGTTCTCTCGGTGGTGCTCTTACAGATTTCCTCTCAGCGCCTGCTCGCGCTCGATCGCCTCGAACAACGCTTTGAAATTGCCCGCGCCGAAGCTCTTCGCACCCTTCCGCTGGATGATCTCGAAGAACAGCGTCGGCCGGTCCTGCACGGGCTTCGTGAAGATCTGCAGCAGATAGCCCTCGTCATCGCGGTCGACCAGGATGCCCAGCTCCCGCAGCGGCGCGATGTCCTCATCGATCTTCCCGACGCGATCGATCACGCTGTCGTAGTAGGTCACCGGCACGCGCAGGAACTCCACGCCGCGGTCGCGGAGCGCCGTCACCGTCCGCACGATATCGTCGGTCGCGATCGCGATGTGCTGGACGCCCGGGCCGTTGTAGAACTCGAGATATTCGTCGATCTGCGACTTCCGCTTGCCCTCCGCCGGCTCGTTGAGCGGAAATTTGATGCGCCCATTGCCGCTGGACACGACTTTGGACATGAGCGCCGAATATTCCGTCGAGATGTCCTTGTCGTCGAACGAGATCAGATTGTAGAAGCCCATGACGCGCTCGTAGAAGCTCACCCAGCGGTTCATGGCGCCCAGCTCGACGTTCCCGACACAGTGGTCCACGTACTTGAGCCCCACCGGCGCCGGCGCGTACCGCGACTCGGCCCGCACATATCCGGGCATGAACACCCCCCGGTAGTTGCGGCGCTCGACCAGCGAATGGATCGTGTCGCCGTAGGTCTGGATCGCGGCGGTCACGACCTCACCCATGTCATCGTGCAGCACGGCCGGCTCCTGCACGGCCTTCGCGCCACGGCTCGTCGCCACCTCGAAGGCGCGCCGCGCGTCGTCGACCCACAGCGCGAGATCGCGCACGCCGTCACCATGCTTCGCGAGATGTGTCGCGACCGGGCCCTCCGTCCGGAGCGGCGTGGTCAGCACCAATCGGACTTTGTCCTGCTCGAGCACGTAGCTGGCCCGGTCGCGCGTACCGGTTTCGGGACCGCGGTACGCCACCAGTTGGAATCCGAATGCGGTGCGGTAGTACATGCTCGACTGCTTCGCGTTCCCGACGTACAGCTCGATGTAATCCGTGCCATTGATCGGAAACGCGTCGGCCACTGGCGTGGCTACGGGCACTGTTTGCGTCGCCATCTGTCTCCTCCGTCAAGAACGGTTCGTCACGCACCCGATTCCGTTCGGCACCAGTCGTCTATGCCGCGGCCGCCGACGCATTGAGGAAACTCTTCACATTGGCTTCGCTCATGACCGGCTCCCCCGGCGCCACGTTGTCCAGCTTCCCATCCCGCATCCATGCCTCGAGTTCGCCCACCAGCTCGAACAGGTGCTCGAACGAGTCGATGACGAACAGCAACGGCTGGTGGCGGTCGATCTCGAAACTCTGATTCACGACCCACTCGAGCTGGAACGGATACCGCTGCACCGAGGGCGAGTCGACGGCGTAGGCGATCTCACCATGAGAGCTGAGCAGTCCGCTCCCGTACACCTTGACCCCGCGTCCGCCCGCGCCCTTCATCAGGCCGAACTCGATGCTGAACCAGAAGAAACGCGCCATCGCGCGAAACACACTCGTGATGCGGCGGAGCTGTTCGTCCTGGTCGCGCATCCCCGCCACGAGCGACGCCGCCGTGTGCGCGCAGTCGCCGAACCGCACCAGCGTATCCGCGAACGCGCGATCCGTGTGCATCGGCACGTGACCCGCGATGTCGTGGAAAATGTCCGGCTCGGGGAGGTAGTCGAGCGACACCCCGTCGCGGATCGTGATCGTCGTCGGGAACTCGCGGTTGCGCAGGCAATCGAAGAACACGAACGCCGGCACGTATCCGCTCACACCCTTCGCGCGAAACCCCGTGCGGGGCGCCAGAAACTGATTCACTTCGTCCAGCCGCGGCACCCGATCGGCGGGCAGACAGAGCGCATCGATCCCCTGCAGAAACCGGTCGTTGGCATAGGCCTGCCAACGGGCCGACATCCGCGCGAATAGCTGGCGCCAGGCATCATGGTTCGACGCGCTGTAGAGCTCGTACGGTTGCTGGATGTACAACTGTCCAGCCCGCTGAGCCTGCTCGATGAACGCTGATTGCGTCGTCGTCAGCCCAGGCCCGACGCCAGCGCCGGCCGCGTGTCCGCGGTCAAGTACGGGAGTAGCCATCCTCTACGAATCTAGCGACTTGGCGAATTCCCGATACTCGGCCAGGGCCTCCGGATTCGCCAGAGCGTCGGTATTGGCGACCGGGCGGCCGTGGATCGCCTCCCGGACCGCCAGCTCCGCGATCTTCCCGCTGACCGTCCGGGGAATGTCCGCCACCGCATGGATGCGCCGGGGCACATGGTGCGGGCTCGTGTTCCGCCGGATGAGGTCCCGGAGCCGGGCGCGCATCACGTCGTCGAGCACGACACCCGGCACAAGCCGGACGAATAGCACCACCTCGGTGTCGAGTCCTCCGTCGGTGCCCCGCACTTCGCCCCCCACGGCGACACACTCCACCACCTCCGGGAGTTGCTCGACCTGCCGGTAGATCTCGGCGGTACCGATCCGCACGCCCCCGGGATTGAGCGTCGTGTCGCTGCGCCCATAGATCACAACCCCGCCCTCCTCCGTGATCTGCGCCCAATCCCCATGGCGCCACACGTTCGGGTACCGCGCGAAATACGCGGCGCGGTACTTCTCGCCATCCGGATCGTTCCAGAATCCCAGCGGCATCGATGGAAATGGCCTCGTGCAGACCAGCTCACCCGGCCGCACCGACGATCGCATGCCCCGAGTCGTCGAATATCTCGACCGCCATCCCGAGGCCCCGCCCCTGGATCTCGCCACGCCGGACGGGCGCGAGCGGATTGCCGAGCACGAAGCACGAGACGATGTCGGTGCCGCCGCTGATGCTCGACAACTGAATGTGCGCGCCCACGTCGCGGCGCACGTAGTCATAGCTGTGCGCCGCCAGCGGGCTCCCCGTCGACAGCACCGTCCGGACAGCGCGCACGTCATGGGTCGCCGCCGGCCGCAGGTCGTGCTTCTCCGCCAGCGCCAGATACTTCGCGCTCGTTCCGAAGACGGTCACGCCTTCGTCGGCCGCCAGATCCCAGAGGATGGCCGGGCGCGCCGGTGGAAACGCCGCCCCGTCGTACAGCACCGCCGCGGCACCGGTCGCGAGCACGTTCACCAGCCAGTTCCACATCATCCAGCCGCACGTCGTGTAGTAGAACACGCGATCCTCGCGCCGGACATCCACGTGCAGCACGTGCTCCTTGAGCAGTTGCAGCAGCGTACCGCCCGCACTGTGCACGATGCACTTGGGCATGCCGGTCGTGCCCGACGAATACAGGATGAACGCCGGGTGCCAGAACGGCTGCCGCTCGTACGCCGGCGCGGCGTGCTCGTGACCCGCCAGGAAATCGCGCCACGCCACCGCGCTGGGAACCTGATCCGGCATCGGCTCCCGCTCGCGCGCCGCCGCGCGTCGAGAAACGGCACGACGACGGTCCGCTCGACCGATGGGAGCAGGGACACGATCTCCGCGATGCGATCGCCGAGCGCGATCCGCTTCCCCGCATAGTGGTATCCGTCCGCGCAGAACAGGACGCGCGGCGCGATCTGCCCGAACCGGTCCACCACCGCGGCAGCACCGAAGTCGGGCGAGCAGCTCGACCACACCGCACCGATGCTCGTCGTCGCCAGCATCGCGATCACGGTCTCCGGGATATTGGGCAGGAAACCCGCGACACGATCGCCCGGCGCGATGCCGGCGCTCCGCAGCGCGCTCGCGCACGATGCGACGGCCTGCCGGAGCTCGCCGAACGTCAGACGGCCGGACGGTCCGGCTTCTCCCCATGACACCAGCGCCAACGTCGCGGGCTCCGCCGCCAGCAAATTCTCGGCGAAGTTGAGTCGCGCGCCAGGAAACCACCGCGGCCCGAGCACCGGATCTGGCGGCGCCATGCGGTCGCCACCGGCGACGACGGCATCCCATGGCGGGGCGCCGCTTCGTGCGGCGCCGCTTCCCTCGTCCGCGATCACGCCGCAGAAACGCCAGACCGCCGCCCAGAATCGCTCGGGCTGCGCAACCGACCAGCCATACACGGCCTCGAACGCGCCCGGCGCGTCCGCCGCAAGTCAGTCCGGTCTCGCCGCTCGACTGCGCGGCGTCGATGAACGCAGCGAGTCGCGTCCGCCGCTTGGCCGCGGCGGACAGCTCCCACACGATGTCAGCCATCAACGATGTCGAGCGTCATCGCCGGCACGCGCGGAATCGATCGGCGTTTCGTGCATGTGGCGTGAAAAGCTATCGGCTAGATTCCCCCCGTGCTCGCCACCGCTGCCCTCAAGTGCCGCGATTTCCGGTTGCTGTTCGTGGGTGTCGTCGTGTCGAACATCGGCCTCCAGATGCAGGGCACGGCGATCGGCTGGGAGTTGTACGATCGCACCCATTCAGCCTACGCCCTCGGGTTTGTCGGCCTCATCGCGCTGATCCCGCTCCTCGCGCTGGCCCTTCCCGCCGGGCACATCATCGACACGCACGATCGGCGCCGCGTCCTCATCGATGTCGCTCGCGATCTTTACGGCCGCCTCGATCGGGCTCGCCCTGGTCTCGCGGACACACGGGCCGCTGGCCGCCCTGTACGGATGCGTGCTGCTGACCGGCGTCGCGCGCGCGTTCCACACCCCGGCACGGAATGCGCTGCTCCCGGAGCTCGTGCCACCTGATATCCTCGCCAACGCCGTGACCTGGAACAGCGGGGGGTGGCAGTTGGCCTCGGTCGTCGGCCCCGCCGTCGGTGGAGCGCTGATCGCCGCGCTGGGCGGCGCGGTCGCGGTCTACGTGTGCTCGGGTGTCGCCACGCTCACGTTTCTGGTCCTCGCCGCCGCGATCCGGCACCGATCAACGGAACGTCTCACGCACGTGATGACCGCCTCCGCGCTGGTCGCTGGCGTGCGATTCGTGGCCCGGAGCAAACTGCTGCTCCCGATCATCACGCTTGATCTGTTCGCGGTGCTCCTGGGCGGCGCGACGACCCTGCTCCCGATCTACGCCAAGGACATCCTGCATGTCGGACCCGCAGGCCTGGGATGGCTCGATGCCGCGCCATCGCTCGGCGCCGTCCTCATGGCGGTGGCCCTGGCGAGTTTCCCACCAATGCGGCGCGCCGGCCGCACGCTGCTCTGGGCCGTCCTCGGGTTCGGCGTCGGAACGCTCGTCTTCGGCGTATCGCAGAACTTCGCGCTGTCGCTCGCCATGCTCGTCGTGATCGGTGGCCTCGACATGGTGAGCGTGGTGATCCGCAACACGATCGCGCCGCTCGTCACGCCGGACGAGATGCGCGGCCGCGTGGGATCGATCACCGGGTTGTTCATCGGCACGTCCAACCTCCTCGGCGGCTTCGAATCCGGCGCCGTCGCCGGTGCCTTCGGCCCCGTCTTCTCGGTCGTGTCGGGCGCGATCGGAACGGTGATCGTCGTATTCGCCGTCGCCTGGTATTGGCCCTCCGTCCGCCGTCTGGGCACCCTCGCGAGCGTGGAACCAGAGCCAATCGTGTTGTAAGGTCCTGGCGTCTCGTCACGCGCGCGCCACCTGATGTTCACCATTTCCTCATGGTGTCATCACGACCCCGTCGACTTGCCGCCGTACGTTGGTTCCGACGCCACCACGAGGAGCCAATGTTCTCGCAATTGCCCGAATCGCGATCGGTTCCGCCACGCCGCCGCCTCGCGATCGCCGTGAGCGCAGTGGTACACGCGGTGATCATCTGGGAGGCGATGCACGGGACAGCGGCCGCACGCCCCGCCCCACGCCGGAATGCTGAAACGATTCCGTTGTACGTGGCCGCACCACGTCCGGAGCGGAGCACCCATCTCGTCACGAACACGGGCCGCGCTCCCATCGGTGCGAATCCCCTTCCCGACGGTAACCCCACTCTCGATCCCGGTGCCGGGAACACCAGTGGCACCAGTGCTACCCGACTCGTGGCCGAGCCACCAGGCTAGCGCGGACGCCACGGCTCCTGGTGCGAGCGGCCCAACCGGCGATGGGCACGGGATGGCCGGCCAGCCGTTCGCCGCGGGCGAGGTGGATCGCGCGGCGGCGCCGCGGCCCGGTGCGCCTGCACCCAGTCTACCCATCTGGCCTCCAGGCCGCCGGCATTCGAAGGCGTCGTCGCGGTGGAGTTCGTGGTCGATTCGGCCGGAAACGCCGATATGCACCGGGTCCGTATCGTATCCAGCGCCGATCCTGCATTTAGCGAGGCAGCCCGGACCGCGATCGCGCGAACGCGCTATTTCCCCGCCGAGGCACATGGACGCCATGTCGCCCAGCTCGTCGAGCAATCCTTCGTATTTCGCATCACCCGATAGCCGGTTCCGGCCCGTTTTCCGAGGGCGCTTGCCGGGATGTATAGGCCGCGATACAGTACGAGCATGAACGCCCCGGAGTGGTCCTGATCGAGGCAGGAAGCGGCCGCGCGCACGATGATCGCGGTGCGGTGCTGTTCGATTTTGGCGGCACGCTGGACGCGGATGGGCTCCGGTGGAGTGTGCGATTTCACGAAGCTTACGCGGCCGGCGGCGGCCGCTTGGCCGCGGATGCCTTCGAGGCCGTCTTCCGCGCCTCGGATCGAGCCCTGGAAACGATTCCCTGGAATCCGGACGATGGGATTCCGCGTAATGCTCGATACGCAGGCCGATCTCCTCCAGGCGCTGTTGCCCGATGGAGACGCCGATCGACCCGCGCGCGATCGCACAGCGCGTCCATGAGCAAGCCGTCCGGGTCGTTGCACGCAATCGCCCGCTGCTCGAGGCCCTGCGCGGCCGCTATCGGCTGGGCGTGATCTCGAACTTTACCGGCAACCTCGGTATTTGCTTGATGGAGCTCGGCATACGGGACATGTTCGAGGTGATCACGGATTCCGCGGTTCTGGGATCCTCCAAGCCGGACGCGCGCGCCTTCGTGCATACGATCGGCACGCTGGACCTTCCGCCGCAGGCCACGTGGATGGTGGGTGACAACTTCGAAGCCGATATCCGGCCAGGCGACAAGCTCGGCATGCGGACAGTGTGGCTCGCACCGGCGGAACGGGCGATGCCACCGGGATGCGTGCCGACCGCGCGCATCGCGTCGCTGACCGAGCTCCCCGGCGTCCTGGCGTCCGCGCCCGTCCCCCCTCGCGATCCATCGGCATGCACGGCTTGATCCTGGCCGGCGGAGAAGGCACGCGTCTCGCTGCCGATGGCATTGGCGGCCCGAAGGCCACCGTGGCGGTCGCCGGCCAACCGCAGCTGGTCCGCCTCGTCGGCATGCTCGGCGCGCTCGGGTGCGAAAGTATCACGTGCATGCTCCGCGATGCCGCGTCCGTAGCCGTTCCATCGTTTGACGCGGCCCTCGACAGCATCGCCGGTCCCCGGCCAGCCGTGCGCGTCGTACCGTGTCACACGCCGTCGTCGCTGCACACGCTGGTGGATGGACTTGCCGCCGTGCCCCGGGGAGATGTCTTTTGCACCATGGTCGACACGGTGATGCGAACGCGGGATTGGCGGTCGGTCTTCGACGGCGCCACGCAGGCGATGGCCGGTGGAGCGGACGCCGTGCTGGCGGTCACGCCCTATGTCGACGACGAGCGCCCGCTCTGGGTGCACCGCGACGAGGCTGGCGTCGCCCGCGCCATTGGCGAGACGCCCAGTGATCCGCCATGCGTGACCGGCGGCGTGTACGCCTTCAACCCCCGGGCCCGCACCGAAGCGGCTCGCGCCCGCCGCCAAGGGGCGTCGCGGATGCGCGGCTTCCTTTCCCAGATGGTGGCAGACGGCTATCGTGTAGCCACGGTTGAGGTTCCGCGCATTGTCGATGTGGACCGCCGCCACGACCTCGACATTGCCAACGCCTGGCTTGGTACGGAGAACGAATGAGCTGTCCGCCGTGGTTTTCGCGGGACAGGCGCGGAGTGCGCCTGTGACCGGCTCCGCCCCACACGTGCTGGCGCTCTACCGGCAGCCGTCCTACTCCCCGAATCAGCATCGCGCGAACGACACCGCGATCCTGGATGCCACCGTCGCCCGCCTCGCCGCACTCGGGTGGGAGGTCACGCGGGCGTCCGAGGGCGAGGTCTTGGCCAGCACGCTGCCCGAGGCCGACCTCGTACTCAACATGTGCCAGGGGCCGGACGCGTCCGAGCGCCTGATGGCGCTCGAGAACTCGGGTGTGCCGATCATCAACCGGCCGTCGAGTGTCCTGAGCTGCCACCGGCACCGTCTGGTCACCATCCTGGCCGACCGCCCGGTCGCGTTTCCCCGGACCGCCGTGATCTCGACGGCCGGCCGCGCCGCACTCGATGGGTTTGGGGTCGATGGCCGCCGGGTCTGGGTCAAGCGCGGTGATGTCCATGCCGAGCGCTCCGAGGACGTCGTCACCGTGGACCGCAACGGGCTCCAGGCCGCCATCGATGCCTTTGGCGCCCGTGGTATCTCCCGGGTCGCCCTGCAGGAGCATGTCCCGGGGCCTGTGCTTAAGTTCTATGGGATCGCGGACGGCCGCTTTTTCAGGTATTACGGTGCGGAGGCGGGGCCATCGGGCCCTGTGCCGGAAGTCGATGAGGCGCGCTTGCGCGCCCTCGCCTTCGCAGCGGCGGCCGAGTTGCGGCTCGACGTGTTCGGCGGGGACGTGGCGCTACCTGAGCCCGGCCAGCCAACGCTGATTGACCTGAACGATTGGCCAAGTTTCGCCCCATTCCGGGACGACGCCGCGGAGCACATTGCCGCGTACGCGCACAACTACTACTCCACTCGCACCTCACCGAGATCTCCGACGTGACGCAGCCTTCGACGGCGCTCGCCGAGCCCCGCCCCGCCGCCCCTCCTCCCCAGCCGGCAGCGTCGCCGGCCCCGCTCCCTCGCCGCGTTCAACGCCGAAGCCGAGTTTCTCGCCCCAGGCACCCAGAGCGTCGCCCTCTTCAGCCGCCTGTGCATCGATCGCGGCGAAGGCGTCATGCTCTATGATCTCGATGGCCGGCGCTATATCGACCTCCTCGCCGGGGTCGGCGTCGCCGCCCTGGGCTACGCACACCCGAAATACGTCGCCGCCGTCCAGCGCCAGGTCGCGCGCATCCACGTCGGCAGCTTCACATCGGAGAATCGCGCGGCGCTCGTCAAGCTGATCGCGGACATCACCCCGGGTGACCTCAACCGCACGCAGTTGTACAGCAGCGGCGCGGAAGCGGTCGAGTCGGCGTTCCGGCTCGCCAAATCGTACACCGGCAAGACGGAGTTCATCGGCTTCTGGGGCGGCTTCCATGGCAAGACCGCCGGCGTCCTCCCCCTGCTCGGCTCCAATCGTTCAAGCACCACCTCGGCCCCTTGATGCCGGGCACCTACAGCACGCCCTATGCGTCGTGCGCGCACTGTGCCTTCGACAAGACGTTCCCGTCGTGCGACTGGCACTGCGTCGAGTTCCTGCGCAAGAAGATCGAGATCGAGACGACCAATGACGTCGCGGCGATCATCGTCGAGCCGATTCAGGGCACCGCTGGCAACGTCATCCCGCCGCCGGGCTACCTCAAGGCGCTGCGTGAGTTGGCCGACAAGATCGGCGCCCTCCTGATCGCCGACGAGATGCTGACCGGGTTCGGACGCACCGGAAAAATGTTCGCGATCGAGCACGACGGCGTCCTGCCGGACATCATCACGATCGGCAAGGGATTCGGCGCTGGATTCCCAATGACCGGCGTCATCGCGCGCGAAGAAGTGTCGAAGGCGAAGCCGTGGGCCAACCCGAGCGGTAGCTCGTCGAGTTACGGCGGGAACCCGCTCGCCGCCGCGGCCGCGCGGGCGTCCATCGAGACGATCATCGAGGAAGGCCTCGTCGAGAACAGCCGCGTCGTCGGCGCTCGCATGCTGGCCGAGATGAAGACCTGGAAAGGCACGGTTCCGATTGTCGGCGAAGTCCGTGGCCGCGGCCTCATGATCGGGATGGACCTCGTTGTGCCCGGAACGGATCGCCTGATCGGCAAGGACCAGGCGCGATGGATCTTCGACACGCTCCTGTCGCGCGGCGTGCTGGCCATGATCTACAACCCCGAAGTCCGCATCAATCCGCCGCTCGTCATCCGGGAGGAGGAGGCGCTGGAGGCGCTCGCGATCATGAAGGGGGTACTGCAAGAAGCCTCGGAGCGCATCGGCGCGTGAGCTCGGAGACGCTCGATCAGGCGCACGGAACGGTGCCCGGCGCCGCGGCGCGGCCCTCAGGCGGCCCGCCGACCGATGCGCTCGCGACCAAAGGCGACGAAGTCGAGGAATGGCTCGATCTGCGCTTTTTCCGGCCCATCGGCGCGCGGATCACCAACGTCCTGTATCCGACGCGGGTGACACCCGATCAGGTGACCCTGATCAGTGTCGTCATCGGGCTCGCCGCGGGTCACCTGTTCGTCTACACGAGTCCCTGGCTCAATGCCGTTGGATTCGCACTCTTCATCATCTCGGATCTCTTCGATAGCGCGGATGGACAGCTCGCGCGACGGCGCGGCACCTCCACACGCCTCGGCCGCGCCCTCGATGGCTCGTCCGACGGTCTCCGGTTCCTGAACCTCGGCGTCCACCTCGTCATCCGTCTCGTGCTCCACACGCCCGGCTGGACCTGGACCACGGCGATTCTGCTCGCGGTCGCGGCATCGTTCAGCCACACCACGCAGAGCGCCACGATCGATTTCATCCGGCATGCCTTCCTCGCGCTCGGCAAGGGCAAAGGCAGCGAGCTCGATGTCGATGAGCTCGACCTTCCCCCCGGATATCTCGTGGTTTCAGCGCATCACGACCAGCATCTACCAGAGCTACGCGAAGCTGCAGGCCCGCTTGTTCCCGCAGACGGTCGCTCTCGTGCGCGCCACGCGCGCCCAGCGAGGGGCCGCCGCACCCATGGCCGCCTATCGCGCCAGGCTTCAGCCGCTCCTCTCCTGGTGCCCCTGGCTGGGCCAGAACATCCGCTTCATCGTGTTGGGCGTGACCGCCGTCGCGGGCTGGCCCGCGGGACTGCTGTGGATCACCGTCCTCCCGATGAACCTGATCACCGTGGCGCTCGTCAGTGAGCAGGAGCGCCGGGCAGGCGCGATCCTGCGCGGCGAGGCGCTCGCGGCTCCGCCATCCCCCCCCAGCCCACCGACACCGCCAGCGGTCCCCATTGGCGGAAACTGATGGGCGAGCGGGTGGCGCCCGCGCCGGACGGCGAGCCTATCGCGGCGCGCTGATCGGCTTCGGCGGGATAGCGCGAAACGCGCACCTGCCAGGATTCCGGCACGACCCAGCGGTCCGCGCGCGCGTGGACATTGTCGCCGCGGCCGATCCCGCGCCCGCCGCCGCCGCAGGGCGCTGATATCCCGGTCGTCGCGTCTCGCGAGGCGCTCGCCACGATCGGCGCGCTGGATTTCGTCGACATCTGCACGCCGACCGCGACCCATTCTCGACGCGACGCTCTGGGCGCTGGCCCAGGGCTACCACGTGCTCTGCGAGAAGCCGGTCGCCTTGACGCGCGACGAAGCCGCGCGCATCACCGCCGCCGCACACACAGGCCCAGCGCGTCGTCGTGCCCTGCCACCAATACCGCTACAATCCGGCGTGGCAGCAAATGCTGGCCTGGCTGCGTGAGGACGCGATCGGCCGGTGGCACCTGGCCGAGCTCTCGGTCTACCGCCCAGCCGCCGACGCGGGGAGCGACACGCGCGCGCAGCCGTGGCGGACCGTCGCGTCGGAGAGCGCGGGCGGGATCCTCCTCGACCACGGGACACACCTGTTGTATTCGCTGCTCGATGCCGCGGGCGAGCAAGCGACGGGCGTGCGCGCGTGGACGGGCCGCCTCCGCCATTTCGACTACGGCGTCGAGGACACCGCCCAGCTCGCGCTCGAATTTCCCGGACGGCTCGCCACGCTGATGCTCACCTGGTCGGCGACACACCGCGAGAACCGCGTCCGGTTCATCGGCGATCGCGGCAGCATCGACTGGCAAGGCGGCATCCTCCGCCTCGAGCGGAGCGGCCACGCGCCTGAGTCCCACGACTTCACCGTCCAACTCGACAAGCGGTCGTACTCCGGGTGGTTCGCGGCGCTCTTCTCGGCGTTCGCGGACTCGATGGATCGCGGCACCGATCCCGCCACGCTCGCCGACATTGCCCGGGTCGCGAGCGTGCTCGAGGCGTCGTACGCGGCGGCGAGCTCCGGCTCGCGCGTCGCCATCACATGAGGCGCCGCCCGTGAGCAAACGCGTCCGTCTCGTGGTGTTCGCCTTCGGCGCCCTCGTCTTCGGTGGATTGCTCTATCGCGCGGGCGTCGACGGGCTGCTGCGCAATCTCCGAAGCACCGCATGGGTGCTGGGCCCGATCGTCGCGGTCTGGGGCGTGGTCTACGTCAGCAACACGCTCGCCTGGGAAACGCTCATACGCGCCGGAGCGCACCACACGGCGAAAACCGGCGCGCCCAAGATGATCCCCTTCTGGCGGGCGTATGCGATCAGCGTCTCCAGCTTCGCGATCAACTATGTGACGCCGTTCGTGGCGCTCGGCGGAGAGCCCTTCCGTGTCGCCGCGGCCAAGGAGTGGATCGGCACCAGCCGGGCGGCCGCCTCGGTCGTGAGTTTCCGCGTGGTGCACACGCTGGGACAGGTGCTCTTCTGGGTGATCTCCATGCCGGTTGCATGGATCCTGCATTCCCCGGACGACCGCCACGGACATCGTGCTCACCGTGACCACCATCGTCCTCCTCGCGATCGCCGCCTTGCTCCTGTCGCTCTTCCACCGCGGATTCCTGGTCCGCGCGCTCAACCTCGTGCCGCGCATTCCAATCCTTCGGCGCTATTCGGCGCGCTTCGAGTCTGCGCGTCCGACGATGGAGCATATCGACGACCAGATGGCCGAGCTGACCGACGGAGAGCGCCAGCGCCTCGCAATCGCCATTCTGTTCGAGGTGATCGGCCGGCTGATCGCGATGTTCGAGTTCCTGTTCATCGCGCGGGCCATGGGCCTGCACATCGGGTTCGCCACGGCGTTCGTGATTGGATCCCTCTCACAGCTCGCCACCAACCTGACGGTGTTCATCCCCTTCGAGCTGGGATCGAAGGAGGGCGGGCTCTACCTCATCTTCGGCCTGCTCGGCCTCCCGCCCGCCCTCGGAGTGTACGCGTCGGTGATGAGCCGGTTGCGCGAGCTGACGTGGATCGGGATCGGTCTCACCCTGACGTGGGTGGCCGGGCGCCGCGGCGTACACGCCACGCCGGAACCAGCCGAAGCTCGAACGACCCCGATCTAGAGCCAACCGGCCGAGCGATACCACTCGGCCGTCGATCGCATACCGTCCGCCAGAGAAATCTGAGGCGCGTAGCCGACGTCGCGCCGGGCGCGCGCGTCGTCGCACATCCACGCGGGTTGCACCATGTCCCGGGCCCGCTCCGGTGTGAGGAGCGCCTTGCTGCCGGAGACGCGAGCCCATTCGCGCGCGACGTACGACACGCCCCGGACCACGGATCCGGGCAGCGGGATCACCAGCGACCGCCGGCCGACGCCCGCGCCGATGGCGCTCACGATGTCGTCCCACGGATGGTTGCCGCCATTGATGTAGTACACGCCACTCGCGGTCACACTCTGGCCGCACGCGATCAGTCCGCGGACGAGATCCGCCACATGCACCATCGCCAACTGCTGCCCACGAGGCCCGGTGCGGATCGCGAGGCCCCGCGCGGCGAGACGAAACGCCGCGAGGATGTCGCGCTCGCGCGGGCCGTACACCGCGGACGGACGCACCACCACCGCCGGCAGGCCGCCACTCAATACCACCTGCTCCGCTCGCAGCTTCGACTCCCCATAGGGCCCGATCGGCGCCGGCGCGTCGGCTTCTGTCACCGGCCGTCCCGCGCGCGCGGGGCCACCCGCGGCCAGACTGGAACAGAACACCAAACGAACCGGCCGCGCCGCCATTGCTTCCACCAGCCGCAGGACACCCCCGTAGTTCACCCGCTCGTAGTCGGCTTCGCGGGGGGTGGTGGTCAGCGCGGCGAGGTGATACACGACATCGACGCCATCGACTGCGCGGCGCATCGCCGCCACATCTTCCACCGTGCCCGCGGCGTACGTGACACCAAGGCTGTCGAGCCAGCGCCGGTCGCTCGCCGGGCGCACCAGGCACCGCACGCGATACCCGCCCGCGACGAGCGCCTCGACAAGGTGGCCGCCGACGAACCCACTGGCGCCCGTGACGAGCGCAAAGCCGGCGCCGGAACCAGTCATCAGGATCTCAGGTCAGCTGGCGGCCGGTGTCCGGATCGTCTTGTCGTAGAGTCGGTAGGTCTTGTACGGGTCGCCGCCGAAGTTCTCGATCGCCTGGCACATGAGGCGGTTGTCCTCGAGGATCCACAATGCCTCGCCGTGCGTGATGCCGCGCGCCGTCGCGTTCTTGTAGAGCGCCATGTACAGCAGCTCCGCCGCGCCGGTGAGACGAAACTTGGGCAGCACGCCAAGCGTGAGAACCCGCGCGGCGTCGACCTTCCGGCTGTACCAGAGCGCCGCGATCCAGCCGAAGGGAAAGAGGTTTCCGTGCATGTGGCGCAGCGCGACGTTGAGATCGGGGAGCGCCAGCGCGAACCCGGCCAGCTCGCCCCGCACTTCAGCGAAGAGCACGAGATCCGGCACCACGACCGGCTTGAGTTGCTTGGCGAGGTCGTCGAACTCGGCATCCGTCATGGGGATGTTCCCCCAGTTCGCGTCCCACGCGGCGTTGTAGAGCATCCGGACGCGCGCGACTTCTTCCTTGAACTGCTTGAGGTCCAGCGACCGGATCTTGATCTGATGCCGTTCCGCGAGCTTCCCCGCCACCCGCTGGAGCCGCTCCGGAATGCCGTTGGCCTCGTGATGGTACGCGATGAGGTCCTTCGATTTCTTGAAGCCGTTGCCCTCGATCAGATCGGCGTACCATGGCGGGTTGTACGGCATCATCACCACCGGCAATGAGTCGAACCCCTTCACCAGGAGCCCACACTCCTCGTTCACCGAAAAGCTGGCCGGCCCCCGCATCGACCGCGAGACCGCGCGCCGCGAGCCACGTGGACACGGTGGAGAAGAGCGCCGCCGCGACCTCGGGCTTGCGCTCGCTCTCGAAAAATCCGAAGAAGCCGGCCCCATCGTGATGCTGCGCCAGGTGCGCGTCGTTCTTGATGGCCGCGATTCGCCCGACTACCTGTCCCGCGTCGTCGCGCGCCAGAAAGAGCTCGACTTCGGCGTGCGCGTGAAACGGATGGTTCTTGTCGAGCATGTGGGCCACATCGCGCCGCAGCGGCGGGACCCAGAACGGATCGTCGCGATACAACCGGTACGGAAGCTCAATGAATGCGCGAAGGTCGGCTCGCCCCCGCACAGGCTTGACGTCGATCAGCCGTGCCTCCGTCAGCCGTGCCTCCGTACGCCGTGCTGTCTCGTGCCGGACCTGCCGGCGGACACGGCCATTGTCAGATGACCCCTAACCCCTTACCCACCCGGGCAAACACCTCGAGCACGAAGTCGAGCTGGTCGGGCGTGTGCGTGGCGGAGTACGACGTCCTGATGCGCGATGCATGCGGCGGGACCGCCGGCGCCACGACGGCGTTGGCGAAGACGCCGTTGTCGTATAACTGGCGCCAGAACTCGAACGTGAGCAGATCGTCGCCGATGACCACCGGCACGATCGGCGTCTGGCTGCCGCCGATGTCGAAGCCCAGGTCCTTGAGGCCGACTTTCATCCGGTCCGCGTTCGCCATCAGTTGCAGCCGGCGCTCGGGCTCCTGCTCGAGGATCTCGATGCTCGCCAGCACCGCCGCACACGCGGACGGCGGCATCGATGCGCTGAAGATGAGGCTCCGCGCGTGATGCTTCAGATAGTCGATCACCACTTGGTCCGCGGCGACGAATCCCCCGATCGACGCGAATGACTTGCTGAATGTCCCGATGATGAGGTCCACCTGGTCGGTCAGCCCGAAATGCTCGGCCGTCCCGGCCCCGGTCTTCCCGAGCACGCCAATCGCGTGCGCATCGTCCACTGCCAGCCGCGCATTGTAACGCGCGCGCAGCTCGGCCAGGCGCGGCAGATCCACAATGTCGCCTTCCATGCTGAACACGCCGTCGACCACGATCAGCTTCCCGCCACCGTTCGACTGCCGCAACTTGGTCTCGAGATCGTCGAGATCCCCGTGGCGGAATCGCACCGTGTCGCCCGCGGCCAGCCGGCAGCCGTCGACGACGCTGGCATGATCCAGCTTGTCGATATAGACGGTGTCATCGCGTCCGACCAGCGCGGAGATCACACCCAGGTTGGTCTGAAACCCCGTGGAGAACACCAGCGCGGCCTCTTTGCCCGTGAGCTTCGCGAGCCGGTCCTCGATGCGCTCGTGCAGCTCCGTGTTGCCATTCAGGAACCGGCTCCCCGTACAGGCCGTCCCATACGTGGCGATGGCTTCCTGCGCCGCCGCCACGACCCTCGGGTCGTGGCTGAAGCCCAGGTAATTGTTCGATCCCACCATCACGCCGCGCTTGCCGTTGATGATGATTTCGGTCGAGCCCGACGCCTGCACGGGCACGAAATACGGGTACAGCCCCATCGCCTGCACTTCGCGAAGACGCGTGAACTGATGCGCCTTGGCGAAGACGTCGGAGGGCTCGCTCACGGCGGCGGCCACCGGGGCTTCGCTCGGCCCGGTCCGCGGAAATGCCTGGGCGGTGGCGTGCTGGGCGCTTGATTTCACGGTGTCTGGGCTGTGCGTCGAGTGAGAGTGCTGTCAGAAGGCGTGCCCGCGTGCGCGCCGGCAGCGGCGGACGGGGACGCACCGTGCATGTCGTGCATGTCGTCCATATCCATGTCCATATCAGCCATGTCGGTCGAGTACGTCTCCTTGACGTCGCGCTGGTATTCAGCGGTCGAACGGTCCACGACCGGCCACGCCGCCATATCGTTCGGATGAAAGACACCGCCGAACGCACCCATCGCCCCGTCCCGGATCACGGCGCCGGTGGGATTGTCGTACACGGCGGTCAACCGGTAGACGTGGTCCGGGTACACTGGAATACCCAGACGCCACCAATAGGTCGTTGTCGGCATCCCGGTGATCTCGCCCGTCGCATCCGTCTCTGGCTTCGACTGCCACAGGACACGATGCGTCGTCACGTCCTCGAACACGAGGTCGGAGCCGTACTTATGCATGTGCCCACCGACCGCGAGGATGCGCCCCCCCACCGCCGGGCTACCCTGCCAGCTCTTGAACGAGTGCCCGGCCGGCAGATCGTAGGAATGCCTGCCCGCTGGCGGCATCACGTCGAGATAAAACGGGGTGATCGCGATCGGCTTCGGCCACGTGTTGGCGGCCGCATATGCCAGGTGCACGCGCACCTTGGCACCGGCATACGTCTGGCCGGTCGGATTATGCAGCATCGTCGAGATGAGCAGCGTGTCTCCCGCGGTCACCGGATAGCCAATGACGGCGTGCCCAAAGACCTGTGGCAGCTCGACGGGAGGCGTCTCCGCCCCCGCGGCGCCCATGCGCTGCATGATGGTGCTGAACAACTCGCGCCGCTGCGGAACGATCAGATTGAGATGATGGATCAGCCGGTTGGGCAACAGCCGCCCCGCCGAGTCGACCATCTCGCCGCGATACCCCTCGATCCATCCCGTCACCGGGATGACCATTGCCCGCGCCACGGCCTGCATGGCGTCATGATGCTCGGTATAGGCAGGCAGGTTGAGCGGCGATAGCTCGACAATGATCTCCCGGTGAACGGAGTCCGTGGTCACCTGCAGGGTCGGCTCGGTCGCTGCGGTCTGAGCCGCAGCTGTGGTGGAGCAAACAATGACCGCGGCGACCGCGGCCAAACCAGCCCGCGCGGCTCCGAACGCCGCGCCACCAAAGATACCCAATTATCTCCCTCTCCCAATCGGGGCCGATACTGCGATGGTCACCGACAGGCCGCCCGCGAACGTTCGGCCCACCCTCCGGCTTCGGTCCCGTAACATAAGGCGCATGGCGCCCCGTCGCTAGCAAGGGGGTCTGTGCCAACTTCCGCAGCCGCAGCGACATACGCTCCAGCTACGCCTCGCACCTGCCCCTCCCGGTCACAGCGCGGCTCCCGACCTGTCTCGGTACCGTCTCGCCACCTACCACTACGCCTCAGAGCAGGAAGAGGATTGGTCGCGGCCCCGGGTGAATAGTGTACAATAAAGACATGGCCGCTGACGACCTCTTGCATTGGCGCAGTGAGTTCCCTATCCTCGCCAGCTCCGTCTACCTCGTAAGCCACTCCCTGGGTGCCATGCCGCGCCGGACTCGCGACCGGCTCGCGGAATACGCGGACATCTGGGCCACGCGCGGCGTGCGCGCCTGGGGCGAAGGATGGTGGGAGCTACCACGCACGGTCGGCGATCTGATCGGGCGCATCATCGGCGCCGGGCCCGGCGAAGTGGTGATGCACCAGAATCAGAGCATCGCGCAGGCCACGGTGCTGTCGGCTATGGATTGGCGCGGCCCGCGCAACGGGATCGTCACTGAGCGGCTCAACTTCACGTCCAATCTCTATCTGTTCCATGCCCTCGAGCGCGAGGGCGCCCGGCTCGTCACCGTCGACTCCGACGATGGTCTCTCAGTGTCGCTCGATCGGTTGCTGGCCGCGATCGACGAGACGACGAAGCTCGTCTCGGTCTCGCACGTGATCTTCAAGAGCGCATTCGTCCAGGACATCGCGGCGATCATCCGCCGCGCCCACGACGTCGGCGCCCTCGTGCTGGTGGACCTCTATCAGTCGGCCGGCACCGTCCCCATTGACGTGCGTGCGGTGGGCGCGGATTTCGCGACTGGCGGCTCGGTCAAATGGCTCTGCGGTGGCCCGGGTGCGGGATACCTCTACGTCCGGCGCGAGCTCTGGGGAACACTCCAGCCGCGCCTCACCGGATGGATGGCGCACCGGGAGCCGTTCGCGTTCGAAGACCGTGAGATCGACTACGCCGAGGATGCGTACCGGTTCCTGAACGGAACCCCCAATGTGCCGGGGATGTACGCCGCGCGCTCAGGCTACGAGATCGTGCACGAGATCGGCGTGCACGCAATCCGCGCCAAATCGATGCGACAGACGCAACGCCTGGTGTCGCTCGCCGACGCGGCAGGCATCCGCATCGCCGGGCCGCGCGACGCGGCCCACCGCGGGGGGACCGTGACCCTCGACGTCCCATCCGGGTACGCGGTCGCTTCGGCGCTCGCGGAACGGGATGTCATTATCGACTACCGCCCGGGCGCGGGGATCCGGGTTTCGCCCCATTTCTACACCGCGGACGAGGAGCTCGACACGTTCATGACCGAGCTCACGCGGGCGATGGCGGCGCAGCGGCGCGAAAAGACGGCCACAACGAGCAGTGCTGTCTACTAGAGGGTGCAGTTTGGAGGGATAAAGGGTCCGCGAGGCTCTCGTCTGTCCTCCCGGCATCTCACGCTCTGGTTTGCCCGGCGCTGGCACCGATCGTCAGGTGTCGGAAACCAGTGCAGCGCCAGGCCGCAGCCCTCTCTCGCAGTCCTCGCGGGTTAGGGCAACGATGCTGGCCGCCGACCCGGTGACTGACCCGAGACGCGCATGCAAAAGGCCATACAACTGTTCGAGCAGGACTTCGCCCGCTGGGGGCTGCACCTCCCCAGCGCCGATGTGGCCGCACGCTCGTCCGGCCTGGTCCGAGAGGCCGGGTGGCACGTCGTCTATGATTTCGGCCAGGACAGTCGCGGCGCGTTCCTCGACTACTATGCCGCGCTCCGCGATGGATCCGACGCGGCGGTGACCGACGACTGGCACGTTCGCATCTACGACTCAGGCGACCGGGTGCCGCTCCCTCCAGTCCTCGAAGCGTACATGTATTCGCGCGATCCGACGCCGGACGAACTCGCCCGCGCGCGCCGCAAGTTCACGGATCCCCAGGCGCCCACCACGCCTGCCCCCACCGTGGCACCGAAGGCACCGGCCCGGCGCCCCGTCGCCGCCCCGCCAGTCAAACACGCATCGCCGTTCGCCGCCGTACTTCCGAACACGGGCACGAGCCCTCGGACGAACGCCGCGGCTGCCAGTGCCGACGCCGCGCTCGACATCGAACTCGATAACCAACTCGATAACGCACTGGCCGGCGGGGCCCCCGCCCCCGAGCGTGATACGTTCGCCAATTGGTTGCTCACGCCGGCGCTCGGCTCCCCGCCGATCACATTCGAGCCGCCCGCGGCGAAGACCGCCCCAAGACCTGTCGCGAAGCCCGCGGTGCCCCGCGATGCCCGCGATGCCCGCGATGCCCGCGGCACCCGATCCCCGAGTCGCTGCGGCGGCGAAGGTTGAAGTGACAGCGGCAATTCCCCCCGCGCCAATCGCACGAGCCGTGACGCCCGCTGCCCCAGTGGCCGCGATACCGGATGTGGTCTTCGAAGTGTCACCCGAAGTCGCGCCTGAAGTTGCGCCTGAAGTTGCGCCTGAAGTTGCGCCTGAAGTTGCGCCTGAAGTTGCGCCTGAAGTCGCGGCGGCATCCTGCCTGATGTCGAACTCGATCTCGAACCTGACCTCATGCCCGATCTCGCGCCCGACTTCGTGCTCGATGCCGAACCTGATGTCGTTGCGGCTGTCGTTCCCGATGTTGTTCTGGATGTTGTTCTGGATGTTGTTCTGGATGTTGTTCTGGATGTTGTTCTGGATGCCGTGCCGGATGCGCCACCAGACGATGCAGGCGATGACGAGAGGACCGGCGAAGCGGAGACCGATGAAGATGTCACGACATCGGATCTGGTTTTCGTTGCCGAGCCACCTGCCGCTCGCGTCAGCGACCGCACCCCAGCGATCACGCTGGATGACGACACGCTGACGATCAGCATGAGTGACGACGACGCGCCAGATGAAACCGAAGACCACGCATCCGCCGGGGTCACGCACGACGCGGTCGATGCCGTGGAGGGGATCGATCACTTTCACACCCCGAGCCGCGTCAGTAGCCCCGCCGCGATCGCGCTCGTGGCCGGCGTCATCAGCGATGGGCCGGACGACCAGGCAGCCGCATTGGCCCCGCCCGCGGACCGTCGTCGATCGCCGGCACCCGCCGCCATGTTGACCACCGACATCGCGGCCGTCGCGGGCTCATTCGACCCGTGGTGGTATCGGCCCACCACACGCCGGATCGCCATGGCTGCGGCGGCGGTCATTGCCATCATCATCGTCGGGTCGGTCATCACGCACCACTCGCCGTCCGCTTCCGACGAGACGCGCGCGCCCGCGACCCACGCATCGCCCGTGCATGCCGCAGCGCCTGCCCCCGCCGATCAATCCGGCACACCGGCCGACGGCGATTCGGCCGGCCAACACGCGGATACCACACCGGACAGTTTGCCTGTTGCATCTGCGCAATCATCCGTGTCGCCGGAAACCGGCACTCCGCCAGCCGAGGACGGCATTGCCCGCCCCGCAGGCCCTCAATCGGTGCCCCCGATTCAGCAAAGCGGCACGGGCCGTGCTTCTGTTGGGTCCGGTAGGACAGCCGACAAAACCGGTTTCGCCCAGCACTAGCTACTGATTGGAGCCCCCGCGCCCCTTTCAGGGGCCGGCGACGGGCTCAGTTGCGATCGACGGAACGATCGCGCATCTACCGGAGTTGGACGGTGTCACCGTTTCCGCCGGAGTGCGCGCCATGATGACTCGACGAACCGACAATACCCGAACCGTTGCGATGGCCCGGATGGTCCTCGGCGCCCTCGTTGCCGTCCTGGCGTATGCCGCGTGCAGCAGCTCGACGAGCCCACCGTCGGGGGCGGTGTCGTCCATCGTCATCTCCCCGGATTCGCTGGGTCTCACGATCGGCGCGTCGGGCACGCTGCACGCGGTCGCGCGCGGCGCGGGTTCGGACTCCGTCGCCGGCGCCACGTTCTTTTGGTCCTCGAGCGACTCCAACGTCGCCAAGGTGTCGCAGTCCGGACAGGTCACTGCGGTGCAAGCGGGCGCCGTCCAGATCGGCGCGAGCGCGGACGGCAAGACGGGGATCGCCGCGGTCATCGTGGCGGAGGCGCTCGTCCACACCGTCACTGTCTCCCCCTCCGGTGACTCGATCTACGCCTCGTCGCCATCCAATACCGTGACACTCAGCGCCCTGACGTTCGATGCCAGTGGTCACGTCCTCGCGGGGCGCCCCGTGACCTGGGCCACCACGAGTAATCTCGTGTCCGTCGCCAGTGGCGTCGTGACTGGTGCCGATGTCGCCACAGGCACGGCGACGGTCACGGCCAGCAGCCCCGACCCGGGCGCGATTCCAGGATCGGCGACGGTCATCGTGATTGGCCACGTCGCGACGGTCACCGTCACGCCCGCCATGACCAACCTCAGCACAGGCGGCGCTCTCTTCCCCACCACGGTCCAACTGTCGGCGGACTTGGCCGACACGTTTGGGACCGATGTGTCTGGCCAGCGCACCGTCACCTGGTCGACGAACAATTCGGGCGTAGCGCAGGTGAGCCCGGCAAGCGGTCTCGTCACCGCCGTCAGCAACGGCAACGCGACGATTACCGCGACGACCCCGGATGGCACAACCGGCACCGCCCAGGTCTCGGTCCTGTTCTAGCGGCGGCCGCGGCAACAGCCGTGTTCGCAACTCGCTCGATCCCGCGTACACAACGTCTCGTCCAGCTCCCGGACGAGACGTCGTGCAGTGGCGCACCTCCGGCACGGCGCCGAGGCCGCTACCGGGCGATCAGGATCATTTATATTGACATCAATTAAATGGTTCGGAATTGGTGCGCAGCTTGCAACGGAGTTACGTGCGTGCCCAGGGAGCGAGACGCCCCGCCAAAGCGGGCGGGGCAGCCCCCGGAGCCGCGCTTCTCTGGAGGATCCATGCGGACCGCATTTCTGGTGGCCGGGGCAGTCGCACTATGCCCCGCACTGGCGGTGACGCAGGCACCGGCCCACCACACGCATTAGCCGGCCCTCGTCGCCCAGGCGGACACGACACCACACGAACAGAAGATCGACGTCGAACGGGGAGATCTCCGACCCAAACGTGACACCCGCCATGATGAAGGCGCAGCAGGACCCATCCCATATCGGTTCGGCGGCCTGGTGGCGCACACACTCGACCGCCGATGGTAAGCCACTGAGCGCCCTGGGTAGCCGGAGCGGATAGCGGCCGCCGAAACCGCCGGGCTCAGCCGGCTGGGCTCAACTCGAGCAGCGTCTCGTCCAGTTCACGGACGAGACGCTTTGCATTGGTACCGGCAAATGCGAGTGGTGGTTTCATCTTGATCACCGTGTGCAGCGGGCCCTCGGTGCTGAGCAGGATGCCCCGCTCCCGCATCCGCTCCACCACATACGCCGCATGCCGGGCCGCCGGCTCCAGTGTCGTTCGGTCTCGCACAAGCTCGATCGCGAGCATGAGACCCCTGCCCCGCACGTCGCCGATTACCTGATGCCGGTCCATCAATGCGCGAAGCCCTGCCATGAGGTCCGCGCCCGTCTCCCGCGCGCGCTCCTGCAACCCCTCGCTCTCGATCACGTCCAGCACCGCGAGTCCCACGGAACACGACACAGGGTTGCCACCAAAGGTGTTGAAGTACTCCATCCCGTTCGCGAATGACGCGGCGATCGCCGGCGTCGTGACGACGGCTCCAAGTGGATGGCCATTGCCGATCGGCTTCCCCATGGTGACGATGTCGGGCACGACGCCCTGGGCCTCGAACGCCCAGAAATGCGTTCCCACCCGCCCGAACCCCACCTGCACTTCATCCGCCACGCACACCGCGCCCGCTGCACGCGCGTACCCATACGAGTCAGCGAGATAGCCCGGCGGCGGTTCGATGTGCCCACCACCGCTCACGATCGCCTCGGCGAAAAACGCGGCGACCTGCCGCCCACCCCGTCCCGCGCTCCTCGATCGCCTCCCGCACGTACGCCGCATACCGGCGCCCGGTCGCCACGTCATTCCCGCGGTGCGGCCCCCGGTACGGATCCGGCAACGGCACCGTGTGTACCCACGCCGGCGCGCCGCGCCCGCCAGGTCCGTTGAACTTGTACGGGCTCATGCTGATGAGCGACGAGGTGTTGCCGTGGTAGGCATGATCGACCACCACGACGTCCTCTCGGCCGGTATGGGTCCGCGCCAGCCGAAGCGCCAGCTCGTTGGCTTCACTCCCACTGCAAACGAAAAAGCACACACTGAGCGGTGACGGCAGATGCGCGGTCAATCGCTCGGCGTATTCCGCGAGGAGCGGGTGGAGGTACCGCGTGTTGGTGTTCAGCACAGCACTCTGGCCGCGCAGCGCCGCCACCACTCGCGGGTGGCAATGCCCCACGTGCGCGACGTTGTTCACGACGTCGAGATAGGCCCGCCCCAGATCGTCATACAGATACTGCATTGAACCGCGCACGATCGTGAGCGGCTCGCGGTACGCAATGCTGAGCGACGGGCCGATGCGCTGCCGGCGCTCGGCCAGGATCGCCTCGCGCGCCTCTGGCCGCGGCGCGCGGCATCCTTCGGGTAATCCGAGGATGAAATTGGGATCGGGCGACAGTGACAGCCAGACTTCGCGCTCGCTCGGTCGCGCGACGCCGGGGAAATCCCCGTCGAAGCCCAGGCGATCCGTGAGTAGCTGCAGGTGCAGATGCGGCGCCCACCCGCCGTTATCCGCAGGAGCGCCGAGCCGCGCGATGCGTTCGCCTTTCCTGACGCGCTGGCCTTCCCGCAGCCGTCCCAGCACCTCGGGATCCAGGTGGCCGTACAGGGTGAAGAACGTCACCCCGTCCACCTCGTGCCGCAGGATCACCGTCGGCCCGTAGTCGAGACGACCCGCGTTGTGCCGAACGCTGCACACCACCGCGTCCAGCGGGGCCAGTACCGGGGTGCCCGCCGAAGCAAAGAGGTCGGCGCCGAGATGGATCGTCCGCCATTCGTCACCATCGTCCGTCGCCACCCGGAATAGATCCGGCGTGTACCAGCGCCGCGCTTCATCGTAGCGGCCGATGCCCACAACCGCGCCGCTGCTCGCCATCCGCGCGGCGATCGCCGCACTCCACGATTCGGCGTCGTCATCGCCGTTCAGCGCATCCCACTCGGTGCTCCCCACGGTCAGGTCCAGCGTCACCCGGGTGGCCGCGCGCGGATCCGGGTCGAGGACTGGCCCACAGCGACCCTGGTTCGCGAGCAGCGCGGCGGTCACCGCGCCCGCGGCCGGACACGGGACGAGGCCACACGCCTCCCGCCACCGGGCGAGTGCGAAATGGGGATGGATGCCCACCAGCCGCCCCAGCACGTCCCACACCGGCTTCTCGCTGATCGACAGGTAGGCGTTGTCCGGCTCCTGCGCCCGCTGGTGGGCGGCCAGAACGGCACTCAGGCACAGACGGAGCGTGATCAGCGGGAAGAGCACCGCCAGCTCGTCGTCCGCCAGGCGCATACGCGGTCCGATACCCCGCCACGACGTGCGCGGCCGCGGCGAGCGGATCCCGCGTGTGCAGCATCGCGTACGCCGCTGCGACGGCGAGATCGGCCACGGTGTACGAGAAGACGACATCACCGAAGTCGACGAGTCCCGTCACGCGGCGGACCGCGCCCGGGTCCGCGCGATCGGACTCGGAGACGAGGACGTTGTAGTCGTTCGCGTCGTTGTGAATGACGCTGCGCCGGAGTGTGCCGAGAAGCGGTCCCGCCTCCCGCTCGTACATCGCCAGCAGGCGATCGAGCCACGCCCGCCCCTCGCGGCCCGCGACACCGCCGATGCAGCTCGCGATCACGCCCGGTGCAACCTGGAGATCCCACCGCAGCTCGCGATGCGCCGCGGGATGCGCGAACCCTTCCAGCGCCCGGGCCATGCTCCCGGTGAGCACCCCGGCGTCCCGAAGCAACCCAGGCGGATGCCGCCGGATCTCGCCGAGTGGGACGCCGGGGACATAGCGAAGCAGCCGCACCTGATGCGCCGCACCATCTTCCCCTGCCGCCGTTGCGATCGCCTGCCCGTCGCGATCCGGCACGAACGCGGGAAACCCGAACGCGGGGAGCGCCGCCACCAACCGGACCAGCATGGCGTTCTGGCACTCGAGCACCGCCCTGGATTCGGCCGACTCGGAGATCTTGAGGACGAATCGATCGCCGGCCCCCGTCGTGAGGCGGAAGTTCTGGTCGCGCTCACTCGGCAGCGGGTCGAGCCGGCCGGACAGCCCCCAGCGCTCACGCACAAGGGCGGACGCCGCGGTCTCCGAGAATCGCGGCGGGGCGATGCGGGTGGTGACGCTCATGGGCCGGTATGCGGCTCGGTATGCGGCTCGGTGTGTGTAACCTGGGATCTCGCCCAAGGTAGCGAGCGCAAACGACCCGTCAAAGACGCGCTGCCCCGGATGCCGCCCCCACTATCGCCTGTCAAAATCACATCACCCATCCGCGATGGAGGCCGGGTTTGGTTAGATTGCGCCCTCACCGGCCGCGGCCGCCCACGCGGCTGTTTCACGCATCCCACTCGCGAGGACGGCATGCCGACCGAACTGCGCAACTTCCTGGCGCTCCCCTACGACGAGCTCGAAGAGCTGAACCTCCAGGCCAAGGAACAGCGCAAGAATCGCGTGGCGGCTCACAAGATCCAGGAGCAGCGCCTCAAATACCTCACCGACGAACCACGCATCAAAGCGGTGACGGTCATGTTCAGCGACCTCGAAGGCCGGCTGCACATGCTCGACTACGACAAGAAGTTCCTGGTCAAGAGTTGGGATAACCTGACGTTCGACGGCTCCTCCATCCGCGGCTTCACCGCGCAACGCGAGAGCGACCTGCGGCTCGGCATGGACTGGAGCGCGTTCTACTGGGCGCCCGCCGACGTCTTCGGCTCGGGCAAGGTGCTCGTCTTCGGCGAAGTCATCGACAAGGATGGATCGCCCTACAGCGCCGACATGCGCGGCGTGCTCAAGGCATTCGCCAACAAGGTGCACAAGTCCGACGGCTACACGCTGAACGCCGCGAATGAAATCGAGGGCTTCCTCTTCAATGGCCCCGACGCCGAGCAACGGTTCCACGAGACGAACCGCTTCGACTACGTGAACACCGGCGGGTACTATCACTCCCTCCCGGGTGATCCCCTCCGCACGTTCATCGACACCACGGCCGAAGTGCAGCGGGCCATGGGATTCCAGAACGAGAAGGACCACCCCGAAGTCGCCCCGTCGCAGTTCGAGATCAACTACGGCTACGGCGAGGTCGTCGCCGCCGCGGACCAGATCCAGCTCTACAAGTTGATCTGCCGCCAGGTCGCCACCCGCCTCGGCCTCACCGCGTCGTTCCTGCCCAAGCCGGTCGTCGGCGTCAACGGCAACGGCATGCACACCAACGTCTCGGTCAGCAAAGGCGGCAAGAATCTCTGCTGGGACCCCAAGGGCGAAGAGAAGCTGAGCAAGCTCGCCTGGAGCTTCATTGACCGGATCCTGACCCACGCCAACGATGTCTGCCTGATGCTCAACCCGAGCGTCAACGCCTATCGCCGGCTGGATCCGCACTTCGAGGCGCCCAATCAGATCAAGGCGTCGCCGACGGACCGCGGCTCAATGGTGCGCGTGCCCATTGGCAACGAGAAGAGCGCCCGCATCGAGGTCCGCTCCGTGGCCCCGGATGCCAACCCGTACATGGTGATGTACTCGATCTTCAAGACCGGCCTCGAAGGCCAGACGGCCAAGATCAAGAACCTCCGCCAGGCGCAGCGGTATCTGCCCGACAACGTCTACACGGCCATTGAGCTGTTCCGCGACGCGGACTGGACGACGAAGCTCCTCGGCGAAGACGTCAAAGGCCGGTACGCGGATCTGAAGCAGGCGTCCGCCGACCGCTGCCCCCGCCAGCTCGGCACGTTCGTCAAAGGCCCCGAGGTGCAGTTCCACCACGAGGTCTACAACCAGTTTCTCTGGAATCTCTTTTAGCCGCTCGCGTTGGACCGCTGCGGCATCCCGGCGCATCCGCGCCGGGGTGTCAGGCGGGTGTGGCCACGCGCCCCATCACCACCCGTTCCACCGCCGCGCGGACCTTTGGAAGCGCGGCCTCGATGCCTGCCACCGACACCGCCCCCACCGAGAGCCGGAACCACCCGGTGTCCTCCGGCACGCCAAACGCCTGGAACGGCACCGCCGCGAAATCCGCCTCGTCCAGCAGATATCGCCGCACGTCCTGATTCGTGACCAGACGCTCGCCTCCCGGCGTCCGGCCGCCCGCCAGCGCGAACTGCGCGCTGAGGTAGATCGCCCCCGCGGGCGCCGTCGCGTTGACGGGAAGACCCGCCGCCCGCATCGCCTGGACGCCGGCATACAGCACGTCGAGACGCTCCTTGAGCCCGCGGTTTACGGTGCGGTGGTAGTCCTCGATGGCATCACCGGAGCCGAGCAGCACCGCGGTGGCCACCTGCTCCGGACGCGGCGCCCAGCCCCCCATGTGCACGACCAGATCGCCCATGTATCGCATGATGTCCGGTGGCCCCAGCGCCCACCCCACACGAAGACCGGTCGCGGCGAACGACTTGGAGATCGCGTCCAGCGAAATGGTGTAGGCCGCCATGGCCGGACGGAGCGCCACCGGCGTGACATGCCGCGTCGCGCCGAACGTCAGCATCCAGTACACCTGATCGTACAGCAGGTACAGCGGGCGCTCACGGCCCGCACGCCGCGCGTTCTCCTCCAGCACGAGATCGCAGATCGCCGCCAGCGCGTCCGCGTGGAACATCGTGCCCGTTGGATTGACCGGCGAGTTGAGCACCAGGAGCCGCGCGCCGCGCACATGCGGCTCGAGGGTCGCCCGCGCCGGCAGGAAGTCGGCTGACGCATCGCAGGGCACCGGCACCTCGGTCGCCCCCACGAGTTGGCAGTAATAGGAGTTCTGCCACGACGGCACCGGAAACACGACCCGGTCTCCCGGATCGGCCAGCGTGCGGTACGCGGAGTAGAGCACGGGGCGCGCGCCACTCGTCACCAGCACCGACTCCAGCGGATAATCCACGCCCAGCCGGTCCCGCGAGAAGGTGCGAATGGCCTCGCGCAGCGCCGGCATCCCCGGCCCCGCGGGATAGTTGGTCTCGCCCGCCGTCAGGGCCGCGATGATCCGGTCCCGAAGCACCTGCGGAATCGGGAACTGCCGCGAATCGAAATCGCCGATCGTGAGATCGCAGATCGTGCGGCCACTGGCCGTCCGCTTCCGCACGTCGGTCGCGACTTCCAGAATCAGCGACCCCGCCATGCCGCGCGCCAGCGCCGACACCCGCGACGGCGCGGCCGGTGCGGCCCCCGCCTGCCCCTCGGCGCTCGCGGTCATCTATCGGGCCGCGAACGCCGCAATCGCGCTGCGCGTGTAGTCGGAGAGGACGAGCGCACCACTCATTGCCGCGCGCGCGTCAAGCAGCTCTTCCCACGACTCGGTGCCCTGCCAGAAGGTCTCCTTCATCCGGGCCATCGCCTCGGGACTCGACTTGGCGAGAGCGCGCGCGAGCCCTGACACCGCGGCATCCAGTGCGTCGCCCTCGCCCGCCACTTGAGCAAAGAGTCCATGCCGCTCCGCCCACGCCGCATCCCGCCAGTTCGCCGCGTCTACCGCCAGCGCCTGAAACGCCCCGCGGCCGATCTTCCGCTGGATGACCGGCCCGACGACAAAGGGACCGATGCCCACCGCCAGTTCGCTGAGGCGCACCAACGCCCCGGGCGATGCGATCGCATAGTCGGCAGCCGCGACGACCCCCACTCCGCCACCCACGGCTTTGCCGTGGACGCGCGCGATGATGAACTTGGGACACCGGCGCATGGCGAGGATCAGCCGTCCGAATCCCATGAAGAACTCCTTGCCGGCCGCCGCGTCCGCGATCCGCCGCAGCTCCTCGAACGACGCCCCCGCGCAGAACGGCCCGCCGGGTGTGCCGCCACTCCGGAGCACGATGACCCGCGCGCTCGCATCGGCACCCACCGCGTCAACCGACTCCGCCATCCGCCGAAGCAGCGACCCCGGGAGTGAGTTGCCCTTGGGATGACTGAATTGGATGGTCGCGATCCCATCCAGCGTGCGGACCGTCAGATTGCCCGCGTCACCCGAGGCGCCGGACGCCGTGGGAGGAGTGAAAAATGGCATGGTCTATTGTGATAGCACGTGCTCAATCGACGCCGCCACGCGCTCCGCGTCGGGCAGCACCGCGGCCAGCAGCACTTCGTGGTACGGCATCGGGACGTCCGCCACAGCCAACCGCTCCACCGGCGCGTCGAGCGACCAGAACGCCTCCTGCGCGATGGTTGCCGCGATCTCCGCGCCGAACCCCGCGGTCAGCGTGTCCTCGTGCACGATGAGGCACCGGCCGGTCTTCCGCACGCTCGACAGCACCGCCGTACGGTCCCACGGCGCTACGGTGCGCAGATCGAGCACTTCCGCGCGTCCGGCAAAGCGCTCCGCCGCGGCCACGCAGCGGTGGACCATGGCGCCCCACGTCACCACGGTGATGTCCGCGCCTGGCCGCAAGGTCTTCGCCTGCCCCAGCGGCAGCACGTAAGCGTCGCCAGGATATCGCGCGCTCCCGTCGCTGGTCATGAGGAGGGAGCGGTGCTCGAAGAAGATGCTCGGGTTGCGGCTCCGCATCGCGGCGCGCAGCAATCCCACCGCGTCGGCCGCGTTGGACGGCACGAGGACCTGCCACCCGATCGCGTGCGCCCACGTGACTTCGCTGCTCAGGGAGTGCCACGGATCGCCGACATCCTTGCCGAAGCCGCCCGGCATCCGCACCACGATCGGCGCCGCGAACCGGTTGTTCGTCCGCCACCGCATTGTGCCGCAGTTGTTGAGCTGCTCGGTCGCCGGGTCGGCGTATTTGCGGAACTGGATCTCGGCCACCGGCATGAGGCCCGACACCGCCATGCCGACCGCCCGCCCGATGATCCCCTCCTCCGACAGGCTCGTGTCGAACACGCGCCCGTTCCCGAAGCGCTTGCGGAGCCCCTCCGTCACCAAATGCACGCCACCTTTGACGCCCACGTCCTCGCCGAACACGAGCACTTTCGGATTGGCCTCGAGTTCCGATGCCAGTGTCCGCCGGACGGCCTCCGCGAACCGGATCACGGGCCCTTCATCGGTCGCGGTGCTGGTGCCGCCGAGGGTCGCCAGTTCCTGCGCCGACAACCCGCCCACCGTGTCCGCGTCGCCCGCCTGTACCGGCTCACCGTACGTGAATCGCTTGACCGTCGCGGCATTCGGCGCGGGCCGGCCGCGCGCGCCCGCCAGCGCCACGCCGACGTCCCGCTCGACCTCCCGCTCCAGCGCGACCCACGCCTGCTCAGTCAGGACACCGGGCACGAGATGCGCACGCAACCTCGGCAGCGGATCCCGCCCCCAGTCCGCGGCGATCTCGTCGTCGCTCCGATACCCTTTCTGGTTGTCCGGGCCGGAATGATTGGAGAGGCGCGGTACGGTGAGCCGGATCAGCGCGGGCCCGGAACCGCCGCGCACGTGGGTCACGACTTCCTGGAGGAGCCGCGCCGCCTCGCCCGGATTCGTTCCGTCGCCATCGCGCAGCAGCAGATTCCCGAACGACGCCAGGTTGGTGGCGATGTTGCCGCCCGGCGTCTGCATCTCGCCGCGGACCGAGATCCCCAGCCCGTTGTCCTCGATGTAAAAGAGCATCGGGAGCGCGAGCGTCGTCGCCATGGTCAGCGCCGACCAGAAGCCGCTGGTCGCCACCGACGCCTCGCCGCCCAGTGCGACGCCAATGCTCCCGGCCCGGCTCGCATCGCCCAGCACATCGCGATGATACTGGACGGACTGTGCCCATCCGGCGATCGGCGTATACTGGCTGCCGACATCCCCGGACATCGGCAGCACGATCGCGCCACGACGCTTTCGGGAGATTGCACACGACACCGATGTCGCGCCCGTCGCTGAAGCCGCCGCTCCGGCCGAGCGGGCTCGCCAGCGCATCCTCGATCGAGAGCCCGAGCGTCAGCAACAGCGGCCGGGAACGATAGTACGCCCCCGCCGCATTGTGCGGATGGTCGAGCAGCGACCCAAGGATCACCTGCGACATCTCGTGCCCGCGTGCCGAGAACTGGTATAGCACCTGATGCTCGCGCGGCACGGTGGCCTTATTGCGGTTCGTCGCCTCCTCGGCCTCATCGAGCGCGCGCGAGACGAGAACGGTATAGGCAATCCGCCGCCAGTCGGGCGCCGCGGAAGCCGTGGGCGCCGATGTCGCGGCGGAAGGAGCGATTGCTGCCGCGCGGCGGCCGGCCGGAGCTGAATGTGTCGCCATGGAGTTGCGGGTCCTCAGATCGCCTTGAACAGTTCGAACGGCTGGCGGCAATGCTCGCAGTACATCAGCGCTTTACACGCGGTCGACCCGAAATCGCTCCGCGTCGTGGTCGCGTGCGATCCGCAGTACGGGCACGCCACCGGTGCCACGCGTCGCCGGAGCGGCACGAGATCGTCCGTACCCGCGTCTCGCGTACTCGCGTCTCGCGTACCCGCGTCTCGCGACGCATGCGCCGGTGGAGACGCGATGCCGTAGGCCTCGAGCTTGCGGCGGGCCTCCACGCCGATCCACTCTGTAGTCCACGCCGGCGAATACACCGTCCGCAGCCGGGCATCGGGCCAGCCATCGCGCGCCAGTGCGTCGAGGATGTCGCGCTCGATGACCTGGAGTGCCGGACAGCCTGAATAGGTCGGCGTGATCGACACGGTCACGCGACCATCCGCGTCCAATCCGACGTCACGCACGATCCCGAGCTCGACGACGCTCAGGACGGGCACCTCGGGGTCCAGCACCCCTTCGAGCGTCGCCCAGACGGATGCGAGATCGTGCGCCGCCGCTACCATTTGGCGCCCGGAAAGGATCGCTGCAGGATCTGCATCTCCGCCAGCATGATCCCCAGATGCTCGGTGTGCCGGCCGGTCCGGCCGCCGCGCTGCATGTACCCCGTGGGCGGTACGGCCAGCGTCGCCCGGCCCAGCACGTCCGTGACCTGCGAGAGCCACTTGGACTCGGCGCCGGCCAGATCAGGGATCACGCCCGGCGCGCACGAGCGTGGCGTCCACGTCGTCGACGAGGAACAGCTCACCCGTGTACCGCCACAGCGTATCGAGCGCAGACTGCGCGCGCGCGTGGCTCTCGCTGGTGCCGTCGCCCAGCCGGATGACCCACTCGCCGGCGTGCCGGACGTGGTACCGGGTTTCCTTGAGCGCCTTGGCCGCGATCCCTGCCAGATCGGGGTGACTGCTCGTGGCGACCCCCTCGAGCTGGTAGTACGCGGCCACGCTGAACAGAAACTGCCGCACGATCGTGAACGCGAAGTCGCCCTTGCGGCAGCTCGGCCAGCAGCACGTTCCGGAAATCGATCGCCTCCCGAAGGTACGCCAGCGCATCGGCGTCGCGCCCGTTTGCTTCGGTCGCCGCCGCCAGGCCGAGCAGCAGCGTGGCCTGGCCGACGAGATCGAGCGCGATGTTCGCAAGCGCGATGTCCTCCTCGAGGATCGGCGCATGGCCGCACCACTCGGACAGCCGGTGCCCGAGCACGAGCCGGTCGTCACCAAGCCGGAGGAGATACTGCACCAGCGCGGCCTGGACGCGGACCGTCGAGCGCAGGGCCCGCCGGGCGAAGCGATGGACGATGCGCGGGGACGAGCCACGAACGCGGCAGCTACACGCGCACGCCGCGCGGCACGCTATAGAACTGCGGGTGCCGGTACGGCTTGTCGTTGCCAGGATCGAAGAACGGGCCGACGTCCGCCGGCGTCGACGCGGTGATCGCCTCCGTCGGCACCACCCAGATGTTGACGGCCTCTCCCCGGCGCGCATACACATCGCGCGCGTTCTGGAGCGCACTCTCGGCGTCCACGGCGTGAACACTCCCCGCGTGCTCGAATGGCTCGCCCTTGGGAGGCTGCACGAACACTTCCCACAGCGGCCATTGGCCGTCCGTCATGGGCGTTCCGTCGTCAGCCATGTCGAGACTCGTCGAGTGCCGATGTCACGCCGCCGCGGACTTCGCGGCGGCATGCTTCGCCGCCTGCTTCGCGCCTGCTTCGCGCATAGGCGGAGGCGGCCTCGCGCACCCACGCCCCATCGTCGTGCGCCTGCTGGCGCGCCGCGAGGCGTTCCCGGTTGAGCGGCCCGTCGCCGTGCACCACCCGGCTGAACTCGTCCCAGTCGATCGGGCCGAAATGCCAGTCGCCGCTCGCGGGATCGTGGCGCAGATCCGGGTCGGGGAGCGTGAGATCGATCGCCACAGCCTGCGCGACCGTGAGATTCACGAAGCGCTGGCGCAGCTCGTCGTTACCCTTCCGCTTCACGCCCCAACGGGTGAGCTCCGCCGAGTTCGGAGAATCCTTGTCCGACGGGCCGAACATCATGAGCGACGGCCACCACCAGCGATTCACGGCATCCTGCGCCATGCGCTTCTGCCCCGGCGTCCCGGCCGCGAGCGTCGCCATGATCTCGTAGCCCTGGCGCTTGTGGAAGTTCTCTTCCTTGCAGATCCGCACCATCGCCCGCGCGTAGGGACCGTACGAGGCCTTCGCGAGCATGGTCTGATTGACGATCGCCGCGCCGTCGACGAACCAGCCGATGGCGCCGATGTCCGCCCACGTCAGCGTCGGGTAGTTGAAGATGCTCGAGTACTTGGCCTTGCCCGACAGCAACTGGTCGACGAGCTCCGCCCGGCCGATGCCGAGGGTCTCGGTGCCACAGTAGATGTAGAGCCCGTGGCCTGCTTCGTCCTGCACTTTCGCGAGGAGCCCCATCTTCCGCCGCAGCGTCGGCGCCCGCGTGATCCAGTTCCCCTCCGGGAGCATCCCGACGATCTCGGAGTGCGCGTGCTGCGACATCATACGGATGAGCTGCTTGCGATATCGATCGGGCATCCAGTCCTTCGGCTCGATCGTCTCGCCAGCCGCGATCCGCGCCTCGAACTCGGCGATCGCGTCAGGGCTGTCAGGCATGCGTGAAACTCCTCTGTCCGCGTGACGAGATCGGCGGCGACCATTCGCGTGCCGCATCACGTGCAACTCCACCTGCGGCAAGTCCATGTCAGTCAACGTGTTCCCGCTATCCAATTCTACATCCACATGACCGGCGTGGGCAAGGCGATCGAGCCCCGCCCGCCACTCCGGTCAGCTGACGCGGGCTGGCGCGTCCCCGGGCTGCGTTTTCTGCATCACCCGGGCCGGAGTCAGTGCCTCCGGCGCCTCGGTCTGGAGACCCTTCGCCAGGTCCGGCCCTCGTCTCGGGACGCGAACCACCGGCATGCCGGCGGACCAGCGTCAGGATCGTGTAGACCGCCACCGGCTCGTTGTTCTGGTTGGTGACTTCGACGTCCCAGGCGACGACGCCCTGCGGGATCTGCCCCTCGCGATCCTCTTTGAGGGTCTTCTGCTTGCACGTGATGCGCGCCCGGATCGTGTCGCCGGCATACACCGGCTTCACGAACCGCAGATTCTCCAGCCCGTAATTCGCCAGCACTGGCCCCGGCGCTGGGTCGACGAACAAGCCCGCGGCCGCCGACAGGACGAAATAACCGTGCGCCACCCGGCGCTCGAAAATCGAGTCCTTCGCCGCCTCCGCATCCATGTGCGCGTAGAAGAAGTCGCCGCTGATGCCGGCGAAGTTCACCATGTCGCTCTCCGTCACCGTTCGCCCGTGCGTGTGCAGCGTCTCGCCGATCCGGAGCTCATCGAAGTATTTCTTGAACGGATGGACGCGATCGCTGAGCTCGGGCCCCTTGGGGTTCCACTCACGCGTCACCGCCGACGAGCACCGCCGGCGATCCCTGGAGCGCGGTCCGCTGCATGTAGTGCAGGACGCCGCGCACCCCGCCCATCTCCTCGCCACCGCCCGCGCGGCCCGGGCCGCCGTGCACCAGATGCGGCAGCGGCGAGCCGTGGCCCGTTGACTCCTTCGCGCTCGTGCGGTCGACGATCATGAGGCGGCCGTGATAGGGCGCCGTCCCTGACACCACCGTGCGCGCGGCCTCCGGGTCCGCCGTGAAGAGCGAGCCGACCAGCGACCCGCGCCCCAGGTTGGCGAGCGCCACCGCCTCATCGAGCGAGGCATATGGCATCACCGTGTTCACCGGACCGAACGCCTCGATGTCATGCGGTGCGGTCCGCTCGAACGGCCGGTCGTCGTACAGCAGCTGCACGGGGAAGAACGCGCCCTTCTCGGGATCCGCCCCGACCACCCGCATGCTCTCGAATCCGCCATAGACCAGTTCCGCGGCTTGGCGCAATTCGTCCACGTTCTGCCCGACTTCGTTCACCTGGGTGCGCCCGGCGAGGGGCCCCATGCGAACACCCTCGCGACCGGGGTCGCCGATCGTGACGCCGTCGAGCCGCTTCTTGAGCGCGGCGATCACATCGCCCGCCATCCCCGCCGGCACGATCGTCCGCCGGATCGCCGTGCACTTCTGGCCGGCCTTCACGGTCATCTCGCGAACGACTTCCTTGATGAAGAGATCGAACTCCTCGGTCCCGGGCCGCGCATCGGGCGCCAGCATCGAGAAGTTGAGCGAATCCGCTTCCTGGTTGAATCGCACGGAATGCGCGACCATCGCCCGGCCGGTCTTGAGCATCTGGCCCGTCGTCGCCGATCCGGTGAACGCCACCGCATCCTGCTCGGCGACGTGGTCCAGCAGGTCGCCGGCGCTGCCACACAACAGTTGGAATGCGCCCGGCGGCAGAATCCCTGATTCCACCATGGACTGCGCCACGGCCTCGGTCAGATAGGAGGTCACGGTGGCCGGCTTGACGATCGACGGCACGCCCGCGAGCAACGCCGTGGACATCTTCTCCAGCATCCCCCACACGGGGAAGTTGAACGCGTTGATGTGGATTGCGGCGCCCTGGAGCGGCACGCAGATGTGGCGGCCGATGAACGTGCCGCCCTTGGAGATCATCTCCGCCGGGCCATCCACGTAGAACGTCTCATCCGGGAACTCACGGCGCCCGCGGCTCGCGTACGCGAACAGCGTGCCGAATCCGCCGTCAATGTCGATCCAGCTGTCGGTCTTGGTCGCGCCGGTCGCCTTCGACACTTCGTAGAATTGCTCTTTGCGCGCCGTCAGGTACTGGGCCAGCGCCTTGAGCATCCGCGCGCGCTCATGAAAGGTCATGCCGCGAAGCTTGGGGCCCCCGACGGTGCGCGCGTAGTTCAGCACGCCGGCGAAATCCACGCCACCGGTACTGGCCTCGCCGACCTGCTCGCCGGTGACGGCGTGGTACAGCGCCGTCGTCTTCCCCGTCCCTTCGACCCACTCGCCGTGCACGTAATTCTTGAGCCGCATTGACCCCGACCTCATGTGAAAATCCCGTCCGCTCTTCGGCATGTGCCGCAGTGTTCTTGTGGTCGTATCTACTAACTTCTACTCTCTTCGCCCTTCCGCTCGTTCCACGTCTGGTACACCGGCGCCTGCCGCGCACGCCCCGGCGGCACCTCCCGCAATGGCTCGCAGGGCACGAGGCCGGCGTGCAGCCGGGCAGGCAGCTCCTGATAGAGACGCGTCCCGTCGGTCTTCCACGCCAGCATCTCGTCACTCACGTCCTTCACCACGCGGGCCGGATTCCCGACCACGACTTTCGCTCCGGGATCTGCATGTCCGCCGGCACGAATGTCAGCGCGCCCACGATGCACCCGGCGCCGACCACCGCCCGGTCCATCACGACCGCGTTCATCCCCACCAGCACGTTGCGCCCAATGCGTGCGCCGTGAATCACCGCGCCATGGCCAATGTGCGCCCCGGCCTCGAGCCACGCATCCACGCCCGGAAACGAGTGGATGACGCAGGTCTCCTGCACGTTGCACCCATCCTCGATCACGACGCCGCCCCAATCGCCGCGGATCACCGCGCTCGGTCCGACGTACACGTCGCGGCCGATGATCACGTTGCCGATGATCGTGGCCGCGCGGATGCACGAATGCCGACTCGTGCGCCACGGGACGGATGCCCTCGAACGCGAAGAAGCTGGACTCGGCGTCCAGTGGCGGCCCGTCTCGCGCGCTCCGTTCACACGCGCTCGATGATCGTTGCCATCCCCTGGCCCACGCCGACGCACATGGTCGCGCAGCGCGTAGCGTCCGCCCGTCGCCTCCAGCTGCGCGCGCCGCTGAGAGAACGAGCCGCGCCCCGCTCATTCCCAGCGGATGGCCGAGCGCGATCGCGCCGCCATTGGGATTGACCCGCGGATCATTGTCCTTGAGCCCGAGCTCGCGGAGACACGCAATCGCCTGCGCCGCGAACGCCTCGTTGAGCTCGATCACGTCGATCTGCGACAGCGTGAGCCCCGTGCGCGTCGAGCACCGCTCGCGTAGCCGGCACCGGGCCCATACCCATGATGCGCGGCTCCACGCCCGCCGCCGACGGTCGCCAGCGACCGCGCGAGTCGGCTCGAGCGAGAACTCCTTGACGGCCCGCTCCGATGCCACGAGCAGCGCCGCCGCCCCGTCGTTGATCCCGGAGGAGTTCCCCGCTGTCACCGATCCGCCCGCGCGGAACGCGGGCTTGAGCCGCGCCAGCGCCTCGAGCGTCGTGTCCGCCCGGATGAACTCGTCCTGCTCGAACCGCCGGACCTCACCGCGCTTCTCGCCGGGCACCTCGACTGCCGTGATCTCGCTCGCGAAGCGCCCTCGCCCCCGCGCCGCGGCCGCCCGGGCCTGTGTCAGGCACGCGAAGCGATCCTGATCCTCCGCGACACGTGAAAATCGGCCGCGACGTTCTCCGCGGTCTCGCCCATTGCGTCCACGCCGTATTGTTGCCGCATGCGCGGATTGACGAACCGCCAGCCGATGCTCGTATCGAAGAGTTGCGCGTCGCGCGCAAAGCCTTGCCGCTCTTCGAGACCACGTAGGGCGCCCGAGTCATGCTCTCGACGCCCCCGGCGATGTAGACGTCGCCTTCCCCAGCTTGACGCCGCGCGCGGCATGTCGCGACCGCGCTCAATCCCGAGGCGCACAGCCGGTTGACGGTCTCGCCGGGCACCGACACCGGAAGCCCCGCCAGCAACATGCCATCCGCGCCACGTTGCGGTTGTCCTCGCCCGACTGGTTCGCGCATCCCAGGATGACATTCGGTGATCCGCGACGGGTCGAGCCCCGGATGCCGGGCCAGCAGTCGCTGGATCACCAGCGCGGCCATGTCGTCCGGCCGCACGTCGCTCAGACTCCCGCCAAAGGAGCCGATCGGCGTGCGGACACCATTCGACGATATATGCGTCAGCCATTCTGTGCGTTTCTCCGAACAGCATTCCGCGCTTCGTGCGGTACACCGTGCCGCGAAACAGCGCGACGACGGCATCATGCTGGTTGCGCACGGTCACCCGGTAAAACGCCAGGCGGCCGCCGACGCCCTCTTCGGTCGCCACCGCCGTCAGGACATTGCCCAGCGCCACCGGCGCGACGTACGAAATGCCGTTCTCGACGCTCATCGACACCCGCCCATGCGTGTTCGACGCGAACGCCAGCGCACTATCGGCCAACGCAATACGTCACGCCTCCGTGACAGACGCCAAACCCGTTGAGCATCTCGCGCGCGAACGGTCGCCCGCACGGTGCACGCCGCCGGCGCGCAGGCGACACGACTTCCGACCCCCAGCCACGCGCTGAATCGCGTCGGTCGCCCGCATGGGCGCCGACGAGCGCAGCCCTGCTCGGCGCGCGCCTGCGCGCCGTTCCGCCGATCCGCTCTCTGCCCGCGACGCGCAGGCGCTCACGTGACCGGCCGCCCCTCGCGCACCATCCGCTTGAGCAACGCGCTCGGACGGTACCGGTCTTCTCCGTATTCCTGCTCCAGGGCGGTGAGCCTCGTGAGCACATGAGGCCAGGCCGATTCTTCCCCCCAGGCCAGTAACCCTTTGGGGTAATTTACTCCCTTTAGGACCGCCAGATCGATGTCCGCTGGCGTCCCGACGCGCCAGTGCACGGCGTTGACCGCCTCGTTGATCAGCATGACCAGGATCCGCTCGACGATCTCCGCGCCCGAGCGCACGATCTTCCCGCGGCGCGGGCCGTGCCGCGCCTTCGCCGATAGTCGTAGAACCCCCGGCCGGTCTTCCGCCCCAGCATCCCGGCATCGACCAGCCGCTGCTGGGTGATCGACGGCTTGTAGCGCGGATCGTAGAAGAAGGCGTCGAAGATCGACGCGTGACCGCGAAGTTGACGTCGTGGCCGATCAGGTCCATCGAGCTTGAACGGGCCCATCCGGAATCCGCCGATCTCACGCATTGCCCAATCAATGGTCGCTGGGTCGGCGATGCCTTCTCATTGAGGCGGAGCCCCTCGCCGTAGAACGGCCGCGCGACCCGATTGACGATGAAGCCCGGCGTGTCGACGCGCGAGCACCGTGGTCTTTCCCCAGCGATCGACCAGCGCCCGCGTCCGCGCCGTTACGTCGGGCGAGGTCCCCAGCCCGGGAACGATCTCCACCAGCGCCATGACCGGCGCCGGATTGAAGAAGTGCACGCCCAGCACGCGCTCGGAATGCGCACACGCGGCCGCGATCGCCGCCACTGGCAGCGACGACGTGTTGGTCGCCAGGACGCAGTCGTCCGCCACCACCGCTCGAGCCGGACGAACAGTCCCGCTTGACCGGTCGAGCGTCTCCACCACCGCTTCGATCACGAGGTCGCACCCCGCGAGCGGCGTCCAGCGCCGGCCACGCGATCAATGCGATGCCATTCGACCCGCAGCAATCGCGGCCGCGCCGGCGGCGCTGCATTCCGCCCTTCTCGACGTCACGCGGAATCGCGCTGTCGACGCCCGCTCGCCGCGCGCGAGCGCCGCGGCTCGTGTCCGCGACGACGACGGGGTGTCCGTTCGTGGCCGCGATCTGCGCGATCCCGCTGCCCATGGCGCCGGCGCCGACCATGCCGATGCGCGCGCCGCATCAGATGGGCATCGAAAGCGACATCGCCACCGGCCGTGTACGACGGCGCGCGCTTCTCCTGAAACGCTCGCACGCCTTCGGTTAGTCCGCCGTGCGCCCGCTTCGCGCTGCAGTGTCGCCTCTTGAGCGCCAGTTCGCGCCTCGAGATCGTTGTCCAGCGACGCGTTGACCGCGCGCTTGATCAGCCCGAGCGCCCGTGGGTTGCCCCGCGAATCGTCGCGCAACCGCGCCCGCCGCCTCCACGAGTCCGCGGCCGGAACGACGTCGTAATCATGCCCCACTCCTTGGCCTGCTGCGCGGTGACTTTGCCCCCCAGCATCGAGCTGGTCGCCCGCGACAGGCCGATGAGTCGCGGCAGGAAGAACGTGCCGCCGTTGTCGGGTATCAGCCCGATCTTGACGAACGCCTGGATGAACGACGCCTTTGCCGCACGCGATCACGAGATCCGCCGCCAGCGCGATGTTGGCCGCCGCCCCGCGGCGACGCCGTTGACCGCCGCCACCACGGGCTTCTCCAGCCGCCGGATCGCCAGATCAACCCGTTGTAGCCGCGACCATGTCCCCGATATCCGGCGCGGGCTTGCCCGCCGGCGGCACCGCCTCGGCCAGATCCTGACCCGCGCAGAACGCCCGGCCCGCGCCAGTCAGCACCACCGCCCGCACGGTCGCGTCCGGCCCCGCGCTCTCAAACGCCTGGCGCAGTTCGGTCACCATGCCGCGGTTGCAGCTGTTCAGCACCTCGGGACGGTTCATCGTGAGGGTCAATACCCCCGCATCGACGCTACGGAGAATGAACCGATTGTCCATGTGCACCTCGCGGGTCCCTCGGTAGACGGCCAGCCGCCGGATCGCGGCCGCGCGACCCGAAGATTAACCGGGCGGAGTGCCCCCAGCATCGCCCCCGGAACGCGCCTCCCCAGACACCGTCACGCCAGGCGGCAGAGGTCCTCGACACCTGATGTTCCCGCCGCACAGGAACAGCACCACGTGGGCGTTGCGGCCCAAACTTGTCCTGAAGGCGCTCGGCCGCCGTCAGGGTACATGACCCCGCCGGCTCGACCAGCATCTTGGTGCGTTCGAGCAGAAGCCGCATGGCCGCAATGGCGTCGGCATCGCTGACCACGGTCACCGATTCGACGTAGCGCTGCACGGCCGCCAGCGTCTCCGGCGACGCGGCGGGCGCGCCGAGGGTCCGGGCAATCGACGTGACGGCACGCATCGTCACCACCTCGTTGGCCGCCAGCGCCCGCGCCATGCAGTCGGCCCCCTCCGTCTCCACGCCCCACACGCGCGCTTTGGGACGCCGCTCCTTCACCGCGGTCGCGATTCCGGCGATCAGTCCGCCGCCGCCAATGCTCGCAATGACGTCCGTCACCTGCGGCAAGTCCTCCACGATCTCTTGGCCCGCGGTCCCCTGCCCGGCCATCACGAGCGGATCGTTGAACGAATGCACGGCCACCCAGCCCTTGGTCGCGTAGTCCTCCATCGCCGCGAACCCATCGAGCGAGGTCTCCGTGAACGACACCTCGGCCCCGCATGCCCGGCGTCGCGTCGACGTAGTTGGCCGGTGTCGACTTCGGCATGAAGATCAGCGCGCGCATGCCGAGCGCACGGGCCGCGTACGCCACCGCCTGGGCGTGATTGCCACCGCTCATCGCCACCACGCCGTGACCCCGGGCATCATCGCTGATGCACGGCATTCTTGTTGAACGCGCCACGCACCTTGAATGCCCCGGTCTTCTGAAAGACCTCGGCCTTGAGATACACGTTGGTGCCGAGGCGGCGGCTCAGCGTGTCGCTGCGGCTGAGAGGGGTGCGGCGGACGTACGGCGCAATGCGCAGTTGCGCCGCCTCAATGTCGGACAGCGTGACGGGCGCGAAGGTGGTGCGAGTGGGCATGTCCATTCCCAGGGTGGCGTCTCTACGTGGCGTCTCTACGTGGCGTCGCTGCGGGGTCGCCGGGTGGCTCCGGCCTCGCAGGCGCGCCGCCAGCGTGCTCTCAATCATCACCAGTCGGCGAGCCCCGCGCGAGGGTACTGGGCAGGCCCGGACCCGCCATCAGTGCCCAGGACCGCGGCGGTCTGTCGGATGTCGCGCTCCGGCCCCAATTTCCGTGCTTCCGTACGCATGGGCCTGACCGGAGACGACGCCGTGATCACATTTCGCAGTTCCGCAGTCCTGTGTGCGCTGGCCGCGCTACCCGGTCTCCTCACCGCGCCGCACACCCAGCACACGAGGTATTCGGCCCCCGGCGCTGCGATCACCTGGGTGAAATACACGGAGCCCGTCGAGCACGCATTCACGGTCGACGGTCCCCAGGGCTACACGGTGAAGCCTGAGGCGGTGAAGCGCGGGCCGATCGATTACGTCCTCCAGACGCGCGCCGACGCACCTGACGCCTCGATCGCGGTCCGTATCAACGACGGCAGCATTCCCGCGTTCTCCGAGCCGACGCCGCTCAACGAACGCCTCGGCCTGCACCCCGGCATGACCACGGTGAGCCGCGGCCAGCGCTTCATGATCGAGGCCTACACACCGGCGCTGCCGTTTGCGTACGACTACGCGAAGAAGATGATGGCGCCGTTCTGCGCGCAGCCCGCGCTCAAGGCTGGCCGCCCTCTGCCCGTGCCGGCGTTCGCGGCCCCGGCGACGCCGATTTCGACCACCGACGTCGGCGAGGTCTACTTCGAATGTCCGAACGATGGCCGCGTGGGCTACCTCTACGTGATCACGACGCGGTTGCACGACCCGAGTTCACCGATCGGCACGTGGGGCGTCCCGGTCCTCGTCGGCTTCACCGCGACGCGCGCCCGCGCCGGCGAAGGATTCGCCATCGCGCGCCACATGGCCTTTTCGATGAGCCCCAACCCGCAGTGGTACGCTGGCATCCTGCAGATCGCCCAGCAGCAGAACAACCAGATCATGGCGGACTTCGACCGCCAGCAGCAGGCCCGGCAAGCCCAGTTGGCCAAGGTCGAGGACACACAGGGCCGCGACGAGCAGTCGTTCAATGACATCGTCGATGGCGTCACGCCCACCGTCGACCCGCAGACGGGCGAGAAGCGCGACGTCGCGACGGGTTCAAAGGGCAATTACTACTGGACCGACCCGAACGGCCACACGGTCAACACCGCATCGTGGATGGCTCCGGGACCGAACTACCGCCCACTGCAAGTCGCGCCCCGGTGACGCGCCGGTGACGATGTAGTGGCCGCTACCGCCAGCATCTACAACTTCGACATAGAGCTGTCGGACGTCGATCGCCAGGTCTACGAGTCGTTGCGGCTGCGTGTGGCCCAGCATCCGTCCGAGACGGAGCCGTTCCTGCTGGCTCGGGTGCTCGCGTATTGCCTCGAATACACGGAAGGCATCGCGTTCGGACGCGGGCTGGCCGAACCGAACGAGCCCGCGATCGCCGTGCGCGATCTCACCGGCACGCTCCGCGTCTGGATCGATATCGGCACGCCCGACGCGCAACGTCTGCACAAAGCCAGCAAGCTCGCGCCGCGCGTCGTCGTGTACACCCACAAGGATCCGGCATTCCTCGCCAGACAGCTCGCGGGCGAGCGGATCCATCACGCGGACGCGCTCGAGCTCTATGGGATCGATCGCGAGTTCCTCGCCGCCCTCGGTACCCATCTCACACGGCGCACGGCGTTCGCCCTTACCGTCACCGAACGAGAGTTGTATCTCACGATAGGCGGCGTCACGCTCACCAGCCGCGTCGATCGCGTGCCCATTACGGCCACCATCTCGTGACTTGCGCCCCCGCCACGGTCGGGGGGTGGCAATGGCGGCTTGTCAAACAGTCGTTTCATACGCATGTTAGACCCGGGCCTTTCATGATGACTGCCGATCACACGCCTCTCGTCCCCGCACACCTCGTCGCCCGCGATCGCCACTATGCCTCGTAAGCGGCTTTTCATCACCATCGGCGTTGTCCTGCTGATCGCGATCGTCGTGTGGGCGGTGACCGCGCGGTCCGGCGACCTGGTCCTCACCGGCATCGTGACGACCGACAATGTCGTAATCAGCCCGCTCGTCGGCGGACAGGTCGAGAAGATGCTCGTGAAGGAGGGCGACTCGGTCGCGCCACACGAGGTGTTGGCCCGGCTGGTCCCGTCCGAGTTGCAGGCGGACACCGCCTACTACTCGCACAGCGCGGCGGAAGGCGCCGTCCGGGTCCAGGAGGGCGAAGCATCGGTCCGCCTGCAGACGATGCAGACCGAAGACCAGATCTCGCAGGCCGAGTCGCAGCTCGCGGGCGCCGTGGCGCAGCAGGCCGAGGCCGCCGCGAATCTGTCCAATGCCAAGACCATGCTCGATCGCTACGAGGTGCTCGCGCGCGCGGGCGCGGTCGCGCAGCAGGACCTGGATCAGCAGAGGACGTCCTTTTCCGTCGCCAAGGCCCGCGGCGATGCCGCCGACAAACAGGTCGGCGCCCAGCGCGCGGCGCTCGCGTTGGCCCAGGCGGCTGCCGAGCAAGTCGCGATCAAGCGCAGCGAGTTGGGCGCCGATCAGCAGCAGCGCCAGGCCGCGGCGGCGCAGCAGGCCAAGGCCGACGTCCGGCTCGCCTACACCGAGATTCTCTCGCCCATCTCCGGCGTCGTGGACGTTCGGGCCGCGCTCACGGGCGAGGTCGTGAACGCCGGGCAGCCGATCCTCACGCTCGATCAACCCCGACTCGCTGTGGGTCCGCGTCGATGTCGAGGAGACGTATATCGATCGCATGCGGCTGGGCGACACGCTCACGGTACGCCTCCCGTCCGGGACGGAACGCCCGGGCGTCGTATTCTTTCGCGGTGCGGACGCCGGGTTCGCCACGCAGCGCGACGTCAGCCGGTCCAAGCGCGACATTAAGACGTTCGCGGTCCGCCTCCGCGTCGACAATCACGACCGGCGGCTCGCCGTCGGGATGACGGCATACGTCCTCCTGCCGTCGTCCAAGCGCTCGTGACCACGCCATGAGCGAGATCGACGTCCGCGACATCACAAAGACGTTCGGGACGTTCACGGCCGTCGATGGCATCTCCTTTGATGTTGGCGCCGGTGAGATCCTCGGCCTTCTCGGTCCCAACGGTGCCGGGAAGTCCACGCTGCTGCGCATGCTCACGACGCTCATCGCGCCCACCTCCGGGACCGCGATCATTGCAGGCGCTGATGTCGTCAAGAACCCCGATGATGTCCGGCGCGCGATCGGCGTGATCCCGCAGGCGATGACCAGCGACCAGGAACTGTCGCCGCGCGAGAACCTCAGCGTCTTCGCGAAACTCTACAGCGTCCCATCGGGCAAACGCCACAAGCTCATCGACGAATTGCTGGCCGCCGTCGAGCTGACTGCCTGGGCAGACAAGCCGGTGAAGCAGCTCTCGGGCGGCATGCGGCGGCGCGTCGAGATCGCCCGGGCCCTCGTCCACGAGCCGCGGATCTTCTTCCTCGACGAGCCGACCACCGGACTCGACCCTGTCTCGCGCACGGGCGTCTGGGATATGCTCCGCCGCGTCAAGGCCGAGCGTGACCTCACCGTGCTGCTCACGACGCATTACATGGATGAGGCGGACAAGCTCTGTGACCGGATCGCGATCGTCGATCACGGCAAGCTGATCGCGCTCGATTCGCCGATGCGCCTCAAGGCCGCGGTGTCCGGCGTCTCGACGGTCGAGGTCAGCTTCGGCGGTATGCCGGCCGATTGGCGCGGACGTCTCGCGGGATTGCCGGGCGTCGACAGTGTGACGGGCGATGGATCGCAGTTCCGGCTGACGTCCCACGCCGGCGCGGCCACGACCGGCGCTGTGCTGACGGAAGCCGCCGAGCGCGGTGTCACGGTCGAATCGATCAGTGTCGCGAACACCACGCTGGACGATGTCTTCCTGCATTTCACCGGGCGCCAGTTGCGCGATCAGCTCGAGGGACCGTCGATGGCCGATAGTCCATTCATCATGCGGCGCTGAGCGGACCAGCGATGCTGCGTATCTGGGCCATGGTCGAGCGGGATCTGCTCCGGTTTCGGAAGAGCCCGATGCTGATCGTGATGTCGCTCGTGCTCCCGCTCTTCCAGTTGGTCATCCTGGGCTACGCGTTCGGGGGCACGGTCCACCACCTCCGCGTCGGCGTCGTCGACCAGGACGGGGGCTGCCCGCCGTCAAACTGCGCGAGTTGACCGTGGCCGTGGCCGGGAACGCGAAGACGTTTGAGACGGTGAATTACTCGGATCCCGGCGCCGCACTCGCCGCGCTCCGTGCCGGCCAGCTCAACGGCGTGCTCACCATCCCGCCCGGGTTCTCGCGGCGGGTGCTGGCCAAGGACGCGCCACACGTCGCCCTCATCGAGGACAACACCGACAACTTCGTCACCAGTGCGCTCGCGGAGAGCATGTCGGGGATGGTCGACGCGTACAACGATGACCAGACCGGCCCGGCGCGCATCCCATCCCAGGCAAGACTCGATGTCGTCGAGGTCTATCCCTTCGTCCCATACATCCAGTACCTGCTGTCGGGCACGATCCTCTTGGCGATTTTCACAATGGTGATGATCGGCGGTGGGATCATCTTCATCGACGACAAGGCGCGCGGGCTCCACGAAGGGTATCTGGTCACGCCGATCAGCAAACTGGAGCTGATACTGGGATTCGTCATCTCAGGCGCGATCAAGGCGGTGCTCGCTGGCACCGTGCTCATGACGCTCGGGTCGATCATCGCCGGATCCCGGATCCACTCGCGCCGATCCGCCTCCTCAAGCTCTTCGTGGTCGTCGTCGTCACGTCACTGGCGCTCGTCAGCATGATGTTCATGATCATGGTGCGGATGAGCGACCCGCTCGTCCCACGCGCGCTCTTCGGTGTGCTCAACACCCTGCTCTATTTCCCGAGCGGCGCAGTCTACCCGCAGCAAGCGTTCCCCGGCTGGATGCGGGTGTTCGCCAAGGCCGACCCGTTCACTTACGGGGTGCACGCCTTCAAGTGCCTGCTGCTCAAGAACACAGGGTTGGCCGCCATCGCGCCCGATCTCGCGTTTCTGGGACTGTTCACCATCGTCTCGATGACCATCGCGACGCTGCTCTTCCGGCGGACGTTATGAGGCTGGGCCAATGAGGCAAAGACCGTGAGGCACAATCAAGCCCGCCTCCTCCGCCCCGCCGTACGCGCGCCCGACACACTCGGCGACGGCATGGCCACGCGAGAGCGGCTGCTCAAGACCGCGATCCGGCTCTTTTCCCAGCGAGGATTCGAGCATGTCGCGGTCCGCGATATCTGCCGCGACGCCGGCGCCAACCTGGCCGCGGTCAATTACCATTTCGGCGACAAGCTGGGTCTCTACATGGCGGTGGTGGACGTCGCGGTCGGGATCGCGCTCGAGGTCAACGCCCTGACGATGCTCCCCGGCCCGCTCCACTCAGCCGAAGAGCGGTTCCGCCACTATGTGAATGTCTACGTGGGCCAGTTGATGAACGTCGATGAGCGCACATCCTGGTGCCATGAGCTCATTCAGCACGAGCAGGTCGCCCCCACACCCGCCGCGAGTGTGTTCTTCGAGCAGGCGATTCGCCCGCGAATTGCCTATCTGAACGGTGTCATCGCCGAGCTGATCGGATGCAGCCGCAATGATCCGCGGGTCGGTCGGTGCGTCGCGGGTGTGCAGGCGCAATGCCTCTTCTATCGCCCGGACGCGTTCCGCACCGCCGTCCTCGGGGATTGGCCCCTGCATGCCGATTCTGCGCCCGCGATCGCCAGCCACATCATCGAGTTCTCGCTGGCCGGTATCCGCGCACTCGCCTGATCCGCCTGCCGGGCAATCCGCAGTTCGCGTTGTAGTACGCGCTGCGCAGTGCGCGTTGTGGTCGTCGCGGATCAGGTGATCCGCGGGACGATCTCGGCCTCATCGAACCGGTATCCGCAAAACCGGCACTTGGCCGCCTCCGATTTCACGCTCTCCGCACAATCCGGGCAGATCTTCGTCGCGACCTTCGCGTTCGGCATCAGCGCCACAATGATCAGCGCGATCGGGCCCAGCATCGCGCCGAGCGTCGCCCAGCGGAAGACGTTGTGCCCGCGGCGCCCTGCCACGTACGCGCACGCCAGCGCGAACGCAAACGACAGAAGCGTCGTGATCCAGAGCAGGGACGTGAGATGCGCCTGGAGCATCGCCATCTGGCCCTGCAGCGACTCGACCTGGGTCGGCAGATCATCCATCGAGCACCCCTCCGCTGAAGGCGGTCCGCCCCGGATCTCGCGCGGGCCGGCCCGCTCACTGTACAGCTAGCGTAAGCTACGCGCGGTTTCCATTCGGTGGATCATGACGAAGCTGTCATGATCGGCAGGCCCCGCGAATCGCCAGCCGGGGCGCTGTTCCACCGAAAGATTACTGTCGTAACGAGGCGCCATCCCATATTCTGTGGCCCACCCATGCAACCAACCAACGGACACCCGCTCACGATCCCCGACTCCATCGACGACACCGGCATTCGCCGCAGTGTCCTCGAGGACCTCGCGCTCAAGACGATCTATGCCGAAGGCGAGGTATCGGTGCGGGTCCTCGCCGAACGCATGGGAGTGGGATTCGCCGTCGCCGAGGATCTGTTTCAGCGCCTGCGCAAGCGGAAGCTCTGCGATGTGACGGCGATGGATGGTCTCGTCCCGCGCATTACGCCCAACGGCAACGGCGCCGCCCGCGCGCTGGAGCTGCTCGCCGTGAATCAGTACGTCGGCCCGGCGCCCGTCGCCCTCGCCGACTACGTGCACCGGGTCCGCGAGCAGAGCGTCGCCCTGGTGGAGGTGGGCGCCGCGGACGTCGATCGCGCCTTCGAGAAGCTCGTACTCGGCTCCGAGCTCCGAAAGCAGCTCGGCATCGCCATCCTGGCCGCGCGCTCCATCGTCCTGTACGGCCCCAGCGGCACCGGCAAGACCGCGATCGCCGAGATGATCCCCAATGTCTACCAGGGCGGTGTCTGGATTCCACACGCGGTGGAGCACGATAACCAGATCATCACGGTCTACGATCCAACCGTGCATCGCCGGATCGATGGCGTTCAGCGCCCGGACAGCGATCGCCGCTGGGTGCTCTGCGAGCGGCCGCGCGTTACCGTGGGCGGCGAGCTGACGATCGAGATGCTCGATCTGCAGTTCAACCCCAGCAGCGGCGTCTACGTCGCGCCTCTGCAGATGAAGGCCAACAATGGCGTGCTCATTGTCGACGACTTCGGGCGCCAGCGGATTCCACCCGAGGCGCTGCTCAATCGATGGATCGTGCCCCTCGACCGGAAGATCGACTTCCTGACGCTCCGCGGCGGGAAGAAGTTCGAGATGCCGTTTGATTGTCTCGTCGTATTTTCGACCAACCTCGAGGCGGCCGGGGTCTTTACGCTCAATCATGAGACCACCGCGCTCAACGACGACGCGTTCCTCCGGCGCATCCCCAACAAGATCCGCCTGGATTTCGTCTCCACCAATGAGTTCCGCGAGATCTTCCGCCGCGTGTGCGCCGCGTTCAACGTCCCATACGACGACGCCATCGCCGGCCAGCTCATGACGTATCTGCGCACAGATTTGCAGCAGCAACTCCGTCCCTGCTACGCCCGCGACCTCGTCCAACAAGTCTGCTGGGAGGCCCAGTTCGACAAACGGCCGCCCGCACTCGACTGGAACTCGCTCACCCGAGCCTGCCACACGTACTTCCTCGCATCTGGCGTCGCTCGGTAGATTCAGCGGGTGAACATCGGATTCATTGGCCTTGGCGGCATGGGCCAGGGCATCGCGGCCAATCTCGTGAAAGCCGGCCATCACGTCCGCGTGTGGAATCGGTCCCGCGGTCCGGTCGACAAACTCGTGGCGGAAGGCGCGCACGCCGCCGCGACGCCACGTGACGCCTTCGCGGGCGATGCCGTGCTTTCGATGCTGTCGGCGGACGACGTTGTTCGCTCAGTCATCGTCGACAGCAGGGTCCTGGCCAGTGCCCCGCCCGGTCTGGTGCACGTCAACCTGGCCACGATCTCAGTCGCGCTCGCGCGCGAATTGGCCGAACTGCACCACGCGCGCGGCCTGGGCTACGTCGCGGCGCCCGTCTTCGGCCGCCCCAATGCCGCGGCCGCCGCCAAGCTGCACGTCGTGGCCGCCGCCCCCGCTGCCACGATCGCACGCGTGCAGCCGCTGCTCGATGCGATCGGGCAGAAGACGTGGATCGTCGGCACCGAACCCCACCGCGCCAACGTCGTGAAGCTCGCCGGCAATTTCATGATCGCCGCGGCCATCGAGGCGATGGGAGAGGCGGCTGCGATGGCCGAAGGACACGGGGTCGCCCCGTCGGAATTGATGGAGGTGCTGACCAACACGCTCTTCACCGCGCCGCTGTACAAGAACTACGGCGGCATGATCGCCGCCCGGCGCTACAAGCCTGCGGGTTTCAAGCTGGTGCTTGGGCTGAAGGATGTCCGGCTCGCGCTCGACGCCGCCGACATGGTCCACGCCCCACTGCCCTTTGGCAGCGTCCTGCGCGACAGCTTCGTGGACGCAATCGCCCACGGACAATCAGACCAGGACTGGTCAGCCGTCGCCGAGGTATCCCGCCGCCGCGCTGGGCACGGGGGAGAAGCGAGATAGTAGACAGTCGATGGTGGGACGGATCATTGAAGCTTTTCGTCTACTCTCTACTTTCTACTTTTCTACTCTCTCGCTTGCGCGGCACTCGGCAGCGCCTTCCACGCCGCCTCCGCATGCGGCGGCAAAGAATCCTGATGCGCTAAGAACGTCGCGATCGCCCACCGCTCGTCCGCCGTCAGTGTCTCGGTGTACGACGGCATGCCGGTGAGCCGGATCCCGTGCGTAATCTTCCAGTACGTCTCTTCGGCCGGATCGTCCGAGACATCGTGCTTCGCGAACTGCGGCGGCCGCTGATAGAGCCCCTTCGCGACGGATGACGCCTGCCCGTCGGACGTGCCATGACAGACCGCGCAATTCGTGCCGTACAGACGCACCCCGCGCGTCATTGTCGAATCGTCCCTCGGCAGTGGATCCGACAACCCCTTCGTCCCGCGATCGATCGCGGCATGCAACGACTCATGGGCGATCCACCGTTCGATCATCGGCGGCCGCGCGTCAGCGTTCGCGGGGATCACCCCGCCGACAACGGCGGCGTAACACAGGAGCACCAGCACGAGGACTGTGGCGGCGGCAGTCGAGACGATCACAGCAGGCTTCCGCGGCGTATCTGGCATGGAGGGCGATTCGGAAGGAAAAGGCAGACGTCAGGATCGGTGAACAATAAGGACTCGGAGGGGCCGGTCGCGACCGGCCCCTCCAAATGTCAGCTGTCACACCATACCCATCTCATGCGCCCGGCAACTCACCGAAGATCGGCACGGACCCCGGTATCCGCCTGTCCCGTCCCCAGCTGCGCACGTGGCGCGTTGACCGCGGCGAAAATCGCGGCATGCTCGCTCGCCCAATCCAGCGCGTAGTCGGCGACGTCCTCCCACCCCGGAAGCCCAAGCGTGTAGTGCGACCGCTCCGGGTACTCCTTGAGCGCGGTGATCGCCTTGGACTTCCCGTAGAGTTTGAAGTTCGCCCTCGTGACGGACGCGGGGACGACATGATCCCGGCCGCCGGCGATCAGCAGCAGCGGCGCCCGCGTGTCATTGTGGAAGTTGACCGTGGTCGCCGCATGCGGGTTGAAGTTCGCCAGACTCGCCTGGAACAGCACATGGTCCGGGCCCGGCACCGCGTACCGCTCGTACACCACCTGCGACTCGGCCTCGCTCAACGTATTCGTGAACGCATAGTGGAAATGCTCGGGCGTAATCGGCAACGCCCGATGATTGTTGGCGGGGTTGCTCAGCGCCGGAAATGCCACGCGCAGGGTCGACAGCGGCAGCGTGAGTATGCCCTTCACCGGCGCGGGATCGATGGCGACACCCGCCGCGCCCAGCCCCCGGTCGAGCAACATCTGCGCGAAGAGACCTCCGAACGAGTGCCCCATGATGATCGGCGGAGTCGCGAGGCCTCGGATGATGCCATCGTAATAGTCCACGATGTCAGTGACACCAAGGGCGGCAATCCCCGACGGATCGCGGCGAAGTGCATGAATGTCACCCTCCATACCAGGCCAGCTGCGGGCGATCACGGTGTACCCTCGCTCCTGATAGCGCGCGACCCAGTGCTCCCAGCTGAGCGCGGTCATCCACAGACCGTGGATCAGTACAATGGTTTTGGTGCCGGGAGAATCGGAATGTGAACCAGGCATATGCCACTCCTAATGGGGTGTGCGTTGCGCGTGCGATCATGATGGGACGAGAGACCCGGCCGGCCCATATGTTTATGATAGCACCCCCCCGAAATTCGAAAGCGGCCTGGTGTAACGGGCGGGTGTCGAATTCCGCGAGTCTCGTTCGACGCCATGGTGAGGCCTAACTTTCGCCGGTCGAAGCACCGGGGCCGGCCCCCTACCCCAACCTCGCCGAGGTCTGACCATGCGCTTCATGATGCTGATCATCCCCAAGGGCTACGAGTCCCAAGCGCCCGGTTTCCTGCCCGACACCAAGAACATGGAAGCCATGATGCAGTACAACGTGTCGCTCGGGAAAGCCGGTGTCCTGCTCGATCTGAATGGCCTCCAGCCGCCGTCGGTGGGTGGCGCGAGGGTCACCTTCAAGGGTGGCAAGCCCAAGGTCGCGGACGGGCCGTTCACCGAGGCCAAAGAGGCGCTGGGCGGCTACTGGATGCTCCAGGTGAAATCCAAGGCCGAAGCCGTCGAGTGGGCATCACGCTGCCCGGCAGCGGAGACCGATACCATCGAGATCCGCCAGGTGTTCGAAATGTCCGACTTCGGCGCCGACGCCCACGAAGTGGTCGAGAAATTCCCCGAAACCCGCGCGGCGGCCGCCTTGAACACCTTGAAGTCCGAGGCATAGCCTCTGCCCGACCCGTCCGATCAGCCACAGGCCGCCGGGGCCCCGAGCGTATCCGACCCGGCGGCGACGCACCGGGCGATCGAAGCGATCTGGCGCATCGAATCGGCAAAGCTCATCGCGAGCTTGTTCCGGATCGTACGCGACGCCAGGCCTCGCCGAAGACCTCGCGCAAGACGCGTTCGTGGCCGCACTCGAGCAGTGGCCTGAATCAGGCGTGCCGGATAATCCCGGCGCCTGGCTCATGGCCACCGCCCGCCATCGGGCGATCAATGCGATCCGCAGCACCAAACGGCACGAGCAGAAACACGCGCAGATCGGGCACGAGCTCGAATGCCCGGCAGGAGTTCACCGTCGCGGAGCTCGAAGCGTCGCTCAATGACGATGTGGGCGATGACCTCCTCGGCCTGATGTTCACGGCGTGCCACCCGGTGCTGTCGACCGAAGCACGCGTCGCGTTGACATTGAGACTGGTGGGTGGACTCACCACCGAGGAGATCGCACGCGCGTTCCTCGCGCCGGTCGCGACCATCGCCCAGCGGATCGTCCGCGCCAAACGCACGCTCACCGAAGCCCGGGTGCCATTCGAGTTGCCCCGCGCGGGGCCCGAACGGGCCGCACGCCTCGCATCAGTCCTCGAGGTCCTCTACCTGGTCTTCAACGAGGGTTACTCGGCCACGGCCGGCGACGACTGGATGCGGCCCGCGCTCTGCGAGGACGCGCTCCGGATTGGGCGCATCCTCGCCGCACTCACCCCGACGGAGCCCGAGGTGCACGGTCTCGTCGCGCTCATGGAGATTCAGGCATCCCGCACCCGTGCGAGGGCCGGGCCCGCGGGCGAGCCGATCCTCCTCCTCGAACAGGATCGGACGCGGTGGGATCACATCCTCATCCGGCGAGGCCTGGATGCCCTCGCGCTCACCGAATCACTCGGCGGCGCGCTCGGCCCATACGCGCTGCAAGCCGCCATCGCGGCGTGCCACGCCCGCGCGCTGACCGCTGGCGACACGGACTGGGCGAAAATCTGCGCGCTGTACGATGCGCTGGCCCAGCTCGCGCCATCGCCCATCGTGGAGCTCAATCGCGCCGTCGCGGTCTCGATGGCGTTCGGCCCCGAAGCCGGCCTGGCACTCGTCGACGCCCTCCGCGACGAGGCGGTCCTCCGGCAGTATCACCTGCTCCCCACTGTCCGCGGCGATTTGCTCGCGAAAGTGGGACGAACGCGTGAAGCCCGCGCCGAGTTCGAGCGCGCCGCATCGCTCACCCAGAACGCCCGGGAACGCGCACTATTGACGGCGCGAGCGGCCAGCCTCTCAGCCGATACCAAGGCGCCCCCAACGCGCTAAGAACCGTTGGCCCCGGACGCGTGACCGGGAGACGGCCCTCCCCGTCCTTCATGGTACTCCATTGAGGACCTGGCTGGCCTGACGTGAAAGAGATCCCGACGCTCCGAACGACTTCCGATCGCCACCTGTCCGCCGTCCTCCTGGAGGGCGAGCGGATCGAGGCAGAGCGCCTGCTCAACGGGGTGCGCGCCATCGTGCTGCTCATGATGGCCGGCGCTGCCGTGATGTACGCGCCAGCGCTGACCCCCGCGCTTTGGTGGGTCAATATCGGCGTGCTGGTCCCGATGCTCGCATGGACCGCGGCACAGTACGTGTGGATTCACCGGCCGCACCGCTCGTTCTCCTGGCTCACCACCGTCAACGCCGCCGTCGACATCTCGGCCGTCACGGCGATCCTGTGCGGCTACGGTCTCGCCGGCTCACCCGACCTGGCGGTACAGTCGCCGGTCTGGCTCGCGTATTTCGTCATTCTCGCCGCGCGCCCCTTCACCAGTTCGGCATTGCGCGCAGCGGTCGCCTCGGCCATCGCGGTCGCCGAATACGCATTCATGATCGTGCTGTTCGTCGTCGTGGGACACATGGCGATGCGCGCCGATCCGCTGTCGGTTGCGGAGATGGGTGGCACCTCGGTCGTGGGCGAGATCGCGAAGATCTGCTTGCTGGCCGCCGTCGGCGGGACCGCGACGTACGCCACGGCATGGTATGAGCGCACGCTGCGCCAGACGAACTCCGCCCTGCGAGAGAGCGACGCCGAGCTGCGGGCGCTCGTTGGCGCGATGTCCGACGTGATCGTCGTACTCGACCGGGACGGACGATATCTCAAGATCGCCGCTAGCGGCGCCAATGCCCGGCACCGCCCTCCGGCCGAATGGATCGGCCGCCGCGTCCAGGATGTCCTGCCCGCCGACCACGCGAGCATGATCGCCTCGTGCGTGACCCGCGCGCTGAAGTCGGACCAGGCGGTCGACGTCGAGTACAGCTTGCCCAGCGAGAACGGGACCACCTGGATCGCGGGCACGATCTCCCCGATGACCAATGATTCGGTGGTCTGGGTGGCCCGCAATGTCACCACCCGGAAGTCGCTGGAAGCCCAGCTCTCGTATCAGGCGCTCCACGACCCGCTGACCGGCCTCGCCAATCGCGTCCTGTTCCACGATCGGGTCGCCCACGCGTTCGCGGCATTGGAGCGCGCCGGCGGCCGCATCGCGGTTCTGTTCCTCGACGTCGATGAGTTCAAGACGGTCAACGACAGCCTCGGACATAGCGTCGGCGACTCGCTGCTCACGACACTCGCGCACCGCCTGCTGAACGCCACCCGCGGATGCGATACGGTTGCGCGCCTGGGCGGCGACGAGTTCGCGGTCCTGATCGAGCACGCCAGCGCCGACGCCGATGCCCTCATCGTCGCCGGCCGCATCTCGGCCGCGCTCCGCGCGCCATTCAAGCTGGGAGACGGCGAGCTGGCCGTCAGCGCCAGTGTCGGCATCGCGCGCGCCAGCGACGACGACAATGTCGATACCTTGCTCCGCAACGCCGACGTGGCGATGTACCGGGCCAAGAGCGAGGGCCGCGGACGATGCGCCATCTTCGAGCCCGAGATGCACCGGGCGCTCGTCGATCGCATGGCGCTCGAAGCGGACCTCCGCGAAGGCATTGGGCGCGGTGAGCTGCACCTCGTGTATCAGCCGATCGTGGAGCTCCAGTCCGGCCGCCTGACGGCGATCGAAGCGCTCGTACGCTGGCAACACCCCCGGAGAGGCCTGCTCCCGCCGACGCTCTTCGTCCCGCTGGCGGAAGAAACGGGCCTCATCGCCCCGCTCGGCCGGTTCGTCCTCACGGAAGCATGCCGCCAGGCCGCCGTGTGGCAATCGGTCGCGAAAGGCGAGGCTCCCGCGGTCACGGTCAATCTCTCCGGACGGCAGTTCGAGCAGGCGGATCTCGCCAGCGATGTCGCGGAAGCACTCCAGACGTCCGGTCTCGAGCCCCGTCACCTCGTTCTCGAGATCACCGAGAGCGTGGTCATGCGGAACACCGAGGCGACGATCACGCAGCTCCATGCCCTCAAGGCGCTGGGCGTCCAGCTGGCGATCGACGACTTCGGCACGGGCTACTCATCGCTCAGCAGCCTGCAGCGCTTCCCGATCGACATCCTCAAGATCGACAAGTCGTTCATCGATGGCGTCACTCGTAGCGGCAACGACGCTGCCCTCGCCCGCACGATCATCGCCCTCGGCGATATGCTGGCCATGCGCACGGTCGCCGAAGGGATCGAGCACGCCGACCAGCAAGAGTTGATGCACACCCTCGGCTGCCGCTTCGGCCAGGGCTATTTGTTCGCCAAGCCGCAGTCGCCCGACGAGATCACCCGGCTGATCGAGGCCCCGGCGGGGTCCCGAATCGGCCCCGCGCCGCAGCCCGCACCCCGTATTTCCGCTCCGATCCTGGCGAGCTAGCGGCCCTTCACCAAGATTTCGACCGAAGCAGACCCCGGGG
>CAVWTI010000012.1:0-39708 GCA_963757855.1 uncultured Gemmatimonadales bacterium | reverse complement strand
CCGAACGAGATGGTGGCGGTGGCTATCGAGCGGGCTGGCATGGGTCGGCCGGGAAACGGGTGAGATCGAATCTGCGCGGACGAATCGTGAACTGCGTCTGAATTTCGGCTGAACTGCATCTGGCGAACCACAACCTCAACTATGACCCCGACGGGTAGCGACGCACAACCGCCTGATCGTCTGAGTGCCTACCGGGCCAAACGGTCTCCGGATACGTCGCCCGAGCCGATGGGGACGGTGTCGCCGGTCCCGGGACGGCTCTTCGTCGTCCACAAGCACGCCGCCCGGCAGTTGCACTTCGACCTCCGCCTCGAAATGGACGGGGTCCTGCGGTCCTGGGCCGTCCCGAAGGGCCCCTCCTATGACATGAACGACAAGCGGCTGGCAGTCAAGGTCGAGGACCACCCGCTCGAATACGGCGACTTCGAAGGCACCATTCCAGACGGTAATTACGGCGCCGGCGGGGTCATCGTCTGGGATCGCGGCGAATGGGTTCCCCTCGAAGATTGGCGCGAAGGGCTCGAGAAAGGGAAGCTCCTGTTCGAGCTCCGCGGCTACAAGCTCCACGGCAAATGGACGCTCGTGAAGATCAAGAAGAGCGAGCGCGATTGGCTCCTGATCAAGGAGCGCGACGCCTGGGTCACATCAGCCGGGCGACCAGTTCCCCGAGGTCTCGGTCCTCTCGGGTCTGACGGTCGAAGAGGTGAAGGCGGGCGAGACGCCGCGCCGATGCCCTGCGGACGGCGCTCGAAGAAGACCGCCGCGCCCCGCACGCGCGTCGATCCCCGCACCAGTGGATGTGATGCTCGCCGAATCGTCGGATGAAGCATTCACACGCGACGGATGGCTCTTCGAGCTGAAGCTCGACGGATACCGCCTGATCGCGAGCAAGTCCAACAAGGAAGCACTGCTCCTCACCCGCAACGGCAACGATTACACCGCGGTCTTCCCGGAAATCGCCCGCGCGGTGGCGGCGCTTCCGCTCGACAGCTGCATCATCGACGGTGAAGTCGTCGTGCTGGACCCGCAGGGTTGCCGAGTTTTTCACGCCTGCAGCAGCGTGGCCGCCTCGCCTCGCCGATCGATGTGAAGCGCGCGGCCGTCGAGTTGCCGGCGACGTTCTTCGTGTTCGATCTGCTGGCGGTCGAGGATTTCGACTTGCGTCCCTTGCCGCTCACGGACCGAAAGCACTGCTGCTCGAGGCGTTCCCGAAATTCGGCCCCGTGCGAACGCTCGATCATATCGAGCGCGAGGGCGAGCGCTTTCTCGAGCAGGTCGCGGCGCTGGGCCTCGAAGGCATGATCGCGAAGCGCGCCGATGCGCGGTATCGCGGCGGCCGCACCGATGCGTGGCTCAAGATCAAGGCCGAGCAGACGGGCGACTTCGTGATCGTTGGGTTCACCGCGCCAAAGCGGAGCCGCGGTCACTTCGGCGCACTGCAGCTCGCCGACATGGTGGGGGGCACCCTCTCTTACGCTGGCCGCGCCGGCACCGGCTTCAACGAGGCCAGCTCGGCGAGCTGAAGTCCATGCTCGGCCCGATCGTGCGTAAGGATCCGCCCTGCGCCGGCCCTCCGTCGCACCGGGCATCGCGCCGACCCGAGAGCAAGGACATCCCCGACACGAAGACGACGACGTGGGTCGAGCCACTGTATGTGTGCGAGGTCAGGTTCCGCGAATGGACGCCGGATGGAATCCTCCGTCACCCTGCGTACCTGCATCTCCGGCCGGACAAGAGTCCGCGCGACTGCGAGCGGCAGGATTGGGGCAACGAGCCAGCCGCGCCGCCTCCAGCGGAGGAGTCCACGGACGCCGCCGGTCCGCCGCCGCCCCCCGCACAGGAGCCGCGTCCCCCGAACGATCGCGTACTCAAATCTGAAAAAGGTGTATTGGCCTGCCGAGCGATACACGAAGGGCGATTTGATCGAGTACTACCGGGCAGTGTCGCGCTGGATCCTGCCCTATCTCCGCGACCGCCCCGTGGTGATGACGCGATTCCCCGATGGGATCGATGGCAAGTCGTTCTATCAGAAGGACGCACCGGAGTTCGCACCGAAGTGGGTCGAGACGGTCCCCATCTGGAGCGAGGACACGCAGCGAGAGATCCGCTACTTCGTCTGCAACGACGAGGAGTCACTACTCTACATCGCCAATCTGGGCTCGATCCCGTTGCACATCTGGGCGAGCCGGGTGGGTTCGCTCGAGTTGGCCGACTGGTGCGTGATCGACCTCGATCCCAAGGAGGCGCCGTTCTCTGATGTGGTCCGTACCGCGCAGGTGCTGCACACACTCTGCGAGTCGATCGCACTCCCCAACTACGTGAAGACCACGGGCAAGACCGGCCTGCACATCCTGCTGCCCTTGGGCCGCCAGTGCACCTACGCCCAATCCCGCACGCTGGGCGAGTTACTCGCGCGCGTCGTGTTACGCGAGACAAAGGAGTACGCGACGATCACCCGCCACGTGACCAAGCGCGGCGACAAGGTCTACCTGGACTACCTCCAGAACCGCCACGGCCAAACGATCGTGGCGCCATTCAGCGTGCGCCCACTCCCCGGCGCGACGGTCTCGATGCCGTTGCAATGGGATGAGGTGAACGACACCCTCGACCCGAAGGCCTTCACGATCAAGACCGCGATCGAGCGGATGGACCGCCTGGGCACGGACCCCGTGGCCCCAGTGCTGGAGAGCAAACCGGACCTCGCCGCAGTGCTACAGCGCTTGGCCGATGTGATGAACGCCGGCTGAATCAGACCAATTCGTCATTGGTAGGGGCCGGTCGCGACCGGCCCCGCACGATGGTCAGCCCAACCCCGTCACAACACCGTGCCGCAGGTAGGATTCAAATCTCCGGCCTCGACGTGTCTTCCAGCCGCCGCCCGCGCGTCGGCGGGCCAAACACCACCACGACAATCGCCCCGGCGATGAGAATGGAATCGCTCATGACGAAGATGAGCGATTTCCCCTGCGTCTTGAACAGGAATCCAAACGTCAGCAACGCCGTGATCGCCCCGACCCGCCCCCAGGCCGACGCGATGCCCATGCCGGTCACCCGCACCTCGGTCGGATACAACTCGGGCGTATACGTGTAGACGGCGGTGCTCCCGAGCGCGAGCGCAAACGACGTACACCCCCCAAACAGCATGAACGCCCACGGTTGCGTCGAGAGCCCAAACAGTGTCCCGCACAATGCCGCCGCGCCAAACGAGAACAGTACCGCATACTTGCGGTCGATCCACTCCGCGATCTGGCCACCGAGCACGAACGCGGGAATGGCCGCGCCAAGGATGACGAGGGAATACGCGAACGATTTGACGATGGCGTAGCCCTCGCCCGCCATTATCGTCGGCACGAAGGTCTGATACAGGTAGAAGATCGAGAACTCGGCGAACCACGCCACCCAGATCATGAGCGTCGTCCGCCGGTACGCGGCTCCGAGAAGATCCTTGGGGCCGATCACGACACGCGGGGTCGCCATCACTCCGGACGAACGCACGTCGGGTGCCGGCAGCGGACGACCGGTCTCACGCTCGGCCTGGACCTCGATCTTCGCCACCACTGCGTCTGCCTCCTGCACGCGTCCCACCCGCGCCAGCCACCGCGGAGACTCCGGCAACCGCGATCGCATGAGACCCGCCACCAGCGCGAAGGGCGCCGTGAGAAAGAACGCCCACTGCCACCCGAACCGGGGGATGATGAGCAGCGCCCAGAGCGGTGATAGCGCGATGCCCATCCCAAAGAACGACATGACGACGCCGTTCATCTTCCCCCGCACCCGCGCGGGCCAGAACTCCGCCAGATACGGCGGGACGGTCGCGCTCTCGGCGCCAATGAAGATGAAGGTCAGGAAATGCAGCGCCGCGAGGCTCTCGACGCCCGTGGCGAACCCGCGCGCACCCGAGAACAGCGAGTAGAAGACGAGCGTCAGCAACACTGTCTTCTTGCGGCCGATCCGGTCCGCCACGAACCCGCTCGCGGCCGCGCCCACGAGGTAGCCGCCGAACCCGATGGCCGAGACGACGCCGATCGTGGCGACGCCGATCCGCCAGACCACTCGAAGGTTCGAGAGCACGTACGTCATCACCACGCCATCCAGCCCGTCGAAAAGCAGCGACGCGGCCGCGATCCCGAGCAGCACGAAATGGAATCGCGACACGGGCAGCCGGTCCAGGCGCGCACCTATGTCATCGGACTGGCCCGGACCGCTGGAGGACGGCATCGCCGTCACAGAATAACGCACTGCGGGCGGTTTGTGGGGGCCGCTCGAATAGGCCCCCACTCAGCAGTGTCTACTCTCTACTTTCTACTCTCTGCCCTACAACACCCGCCACAACTCGTCGCGCATCGTGTCCGGGACAAAGTTCTCCCCGCCCTTCGCGACCAGGTCCTGGTACTTCGCGTCGCCCAGGAGTTTCGTCGACATGTCGTCAGCCAGCCGCCATGCAGCCGGCTACTGGCCGCCCTTCAGGAAACCCCGCACCAGCGCCGCTACCTCGTCCGCCGCCGTATCCAGCACGAAATGCCCGCCATCCAGAAGATGGACTTCCGCTGCCGGAACGTCCCGCCGGTACGCCTCGGGCTCCGAGATGTCGAATGACTGCTCGTATTTCCCCCACAACACCAGCATCCGCGGCTGCCGCGCCCTGAGCCACGCCTGCCACGCCGGGTACGCCGTGACGTTGGTCCGATAGTCGTAGAACAACTCGGTCTGAATGTCGGATTGTCCCGGGCGGCTGAGAAATGCAAACTCGTCGTCCCAGAGATCCGGATCGTAGCGCTCGATATCCGGATCGTACCCGATGTGCCGCGCCCGCGTGGCAGTCAGCGAGATCAGGTTCTCGCGAAGCGCGCGCTCGTTCGGCACCCGGTCGGCCCAGAACGCCCGGCGTGTCTTCCAGTTCGCACCCAACCCCTCGTTGTGCGCCACCGCATCCTGGATGATGATCGCCTCCACGCGCTCGGGATGCGCCAGCGCCATCCGGAACCCCACCGGCCCGCCATAGTCCTGCAGGTACATCGTATACCGCGACAGCCCGGCCGCCTCCGTGAAGTGCGTCATGATGTCCGCGATATGGTCGAACGTGTACGCGAACGCCTCCGGCCCCGGCGCGTCACTGTGCCCGAACCCTGGATAGTCCGGCGCGATCAGATGGTACGTATCCGCCAGCCGCGCAAACAGCGGGTTGAACATCCGCGACGACGACGGAAACCCGTGGAGTAGCAGTAACACCGGCGCACCGGCGGGCCCAGCCTCGCGATAGAAAATTGACAACCCATTGACGCCCATTGAACGATACCGGACCTGCTGCGTCATAAATTGCCCCATGTCAGTGTAGGGCCAGACAATACCAGGGAACCGGACCAATGCAAGACACGAGCGATACCGGTGTCCGTACCAGTACTTTCGGATACGGATATCGATCGTGTACTCTCCATCCGCGGCGGCGTTCTGGACCGGTGCGCCACGTCTGGCCCCGGTCAGGCGCGGGAGCTCAAGTTCACCCGTCCCACGGCCAAAACGATATTGATGCGACAGATCCGAATCACGATCGGCGACATGCGGCTCACCGGGACGCTCGAAGAAGAGCGCGCTCCCACCACCTGCGCCGCATTTCTCAGGCTGCTGCCCCTTCGCGCCAAGTTGCTCCAGGCACGATGGAGCGGACGGTCGGCGTACGTACCGCTCGAGGACCTCGAGATCCAGATCGCCCCCGAAAACGCGATGCACCGGCCAGCGCCCGGGCAGGTGCTGTTCTATCCCAACGCCGAGAGTCCCACCGAGATTCTGATGCCCTACGGTGCCACTGTCTTTGCGGCGATCTGCGGGCCGCTCTCCGGCAACCACTTCCTGACCATCACCGACGCCGGCGCATTGCGTGAAATGGAACGGCGCGTAGTCTGGGAAGGGGCACAGGACATCACGTTCGACACCGTGCCCGCCGGGACGGCCTGATGGTTCGTGCCGCACACGCCGCAATGCCGGGCCTAGCCCCTAGTCCCCAGTGATGTTGAACCGCCAGGAGGCACAACATGCCTGCAGTACCCGACCTGCGAGACACCATCCTCGGCGCCTGGAAGACGAATAACCGCGTCACGACCTACCTGATCGAGCACCTGCCGCCTGGCCTCTGGGACGAGAAGATCCCAGGCGCCCCGCGCCGTACCGTCCGGATGATCGCGGGCCACCTGCATAACGCCCGATGCCTATGGATCAAGACTCTCGGCAAGCCACACGGCATCGCAGTCCCGCCACACGTCGATCGCTTCACGGTGAAGCCAAAAGAACTCGCCCGCGCGTTAAGCCGAAGCAGCACCGGCGTCCTGAGTGTGCTCCAACTGGGCATCGGCCACGGAGGAGACATCCCCCCGTCGCCATCATATGTATGGCGCAACCTTCCCCTCGACGTCGGCCACGTGCTCAGCTATCTGGTCACGCACGAAGCGCATCACCGCGGCCAGCTCGTAATGCTCGCCCGCGAGTTAGGCCACCGCCTCCCGCGGGATGTCACGAACGGATTATGGCAATGGACGACCCGCACCAAAGAGGCCAAGTAACGTGACCGAGAACGCCTGCGTCCGGGCCTGCCTGCGACTACTCCGTGTGTTCGGCGCCGCAACCATCGCGGTGCAAACGTCCGGATGCGGGAGCTCCTCGTTCGTCCGCCAGCAATACACGAAATCCGAATACCGGATTCCGATGCGCGATGGTGTCAGCCTGTTCACCGCGGTCTACGTCCCGAAAGACGCCTCGGCCTCGAACCGCTACCCGATCCTCCTGAAGCGGACGCCCTTCTCGATCGCGCCATACGGGACGGACGCCTACCCCAAGACAATCGCCCCGAACGAGTTCATGATGCGCGACAGGTACATCGTCGTGTACCAGGACATCCGCGGCCGCTACATGTCGGAGGGGAAGTTCGTCATGATGCGCCCATTCGTCGCCGACTCGATCAAGACGCGCGATCCCAAGGCGGTGGACGAGGCGTCCGACACCTACGACACGATCACGTGGTTGCTCGCGCACGTCCCCGGCAACAACGGACGCGTCGGACTGTGGGGCAGCAGCTACGCGGGATTTCTGGCAACGATGGGCGCGCTCTCGCGGCATCCCGCGGTCGTCGTCGCCTCGCCGCAGGCGCCAGCCACCGATTCCTACTTCGAGGACTTCCACCACAACGGCGCCCTGACCCAGGGCTACTTCTATAGTTACCCGGTCTTCGGGATCGACCCCCCCGGCCCGACCACCGCGGACTGGTGGCTGCCGAAGATGATTTCGGATGGCACCTCAGACGACTATCACTTCCAGCTCGCACTCGGCCCGCTCAAGAACACGACTGCCCGCTACTACCATGACAATTGGTTCTGGCAGGACATCGTCGCCCACCCGAACTACGACGGGTACTGGCAGTCGCGCGCCGTCCCCCCGGCAATGACCGGGATGCGCGGCGGCATACTGGTGGTCGGCGGATGGTTCGATGCCGAGAACCTGTACGGGCCGCTCGCGGTCTACAAGGCGCTCAAGAAGCAGGACTCCGCCGCCAAGCCAACGCTGGTCATGGGCCCCTGGCGTCACCGGGGATGGGAGAGGTCCAACATTGTGCACTCGGTGCACGGCGACATCTATTTCGGCGATTCGCTGGAGACCAAGTACCAGCGCGATGTCGAGGCGCCGTACTTCCGCGCCTACCTCAAGGGCGACGGCACGACAGATCTACCCGAAGCGCTGATCTTCGACACCGGCCGCAAGCAGTGGCGGCGCTTCTCGCAATGGCCGGCGAGCGCTGCCACGACGCAACGCTACTACTTCCACGCGGATAGCTCCCTCTCGCCCAACGCCTCGGCCGCTGCACACCGGTCATCGTCATACGTCAGCGACCCGGCGAATCCCGTACCGAGCCGGTGCCACGGCCAGACCGTCGAAGACGGGACGCTCTACCAGTACATGAGCGACGATCAGCGCTGTGACCGATCCCGCCCCGATGTGCTGGCCTTCGAGACCGAGCCATTGGCCGCGGACGTGACTCTGGGCGGCGAGCTCTGGGCTCGGCTGCACGTCAGCACGACCGGCACCGACGCCGACTACGTGGTGAAGCTGATCGACGTCTATCCGGCCGGAGAGGCCGATAGCCCCTACCGCCCGGACACCAGCGTGCACTATGCCGGCTACGAACAGCTCGTGCGGGGTGAGATCATGCGCGCACGCTTCCGGAAGTCGTTTGCCAGCCCTGAGCCACTCCATCCGGACCAGATCACCCCGGTGTCGTTCCGGCTGCAGGACGTCCTGCACACGTTCCGCGCCGGACACCGCATCATGGTCCAGGTCCAGAGCAGCTGGTTCCCGGCATTCGATCGCAACCCGCAGCACTACGTGCCGAACATCTACGACGCGGAGGCGTCTGATTTTGTCAAAGCCACCGAGCGTGTCTGGGTCGATGCCCAGGAGCCCAGCTACCTCGAGGTGCAGGTCCTTCCGCCAGCGCCGTGATACGCCAAGCGATGTCCGGCTGATACTAGCCCAACGGCTTCGTCCACGCCTCCACGGTGCTCTGCCCGACTTCGATGAGGTAGCCGTCGGGGTCGCGGATATAGCAGCGCGTCTCACCCGCCTTCACTAGCGGCTCGGTGATGAACTGCGCCCCGCGGCTCCGCCACAGCGTGTAGCACGCCTGAACGTCCGCGACGCGAATATTCAGGAAGCAGCTCGCCTCGTTCGGGTCGGAGGGCGGCCTGAGTGTCACCGTCGGCTTGTCAGGTGTCGGACCGCCCCCCGCGTTCACGATGATCCAGGTGTTCGCGAGTTGGATCACCGTCGGCTCGCCACTGCGCACGATCGTCCCGCCGAACACCGTCTTGTAGAACTGCGCGGATCGCTCGGCATCCGCGACCGTGAGAAAGTGCGAGATGGTAATCCCCTCATGCGGGGGCATCTCATAGATCTTCGGTCCAACTTGTACTTCATTCATGGAAGACTCCCGCTACAGGACGCATGGACTAGTCCCCAACCTCCATTCACTAATCTCGTTCCCGGCTCGGCGGACGGCCGATATTATCTACTGACTCGATCAGTGAGATATCGATGTACTTCTCGTACATAGGCGACATTGACGATCCGGAGTTCCACTGGGACAAGCCCGATGACGCGCCGTCGGGTGGCAACCTGCCGCGCCGCATCGTGCCGCAGCAGTTCCAGAACCTGGGTGTCGGCGTGGACTTCATGCGCCAGATGGTCAAGGAACAACGCTACGGCGCGAGGCAGCTCGACTGGGGCGCGTGGGGACTCAAGATGACAGGCGCCGAGCTCCGAGAGCTGCTCATTGACGCGGAGACGAAAGCCGAGGTGCTCGCGCCGCTGGACCCCGAGAAATCGTACGTGCTGATCGTCGCCGAGGACGTGTAAGCGCGGCCCTTGCGCGACAACGGCTCAACCCGGGCGCGGCCGTGGGGTCTCGTAGTAGTGGACGATACAGCGCGGCACGAGCTCGCTGATAAGCACATGCGGCTGCTCCGCGCTCCCCGCCACGAGGGCCTTGAGCGCCAGCAGCATGTGCTCGCAGCGCATGCCTTCCGCACGGAGCTCGTCGACCACGTCATAGGCGGCCCGCTCGACCCCGTCCGCAGCGGTCAAATGGTAGCTCGACATGGCGTAGACCTTCGCCAGGAACTGCCGCTCGACGCGATCCCGCCGCGCCCCCGTGGCTGGCGAAATCGCAAAATGCCGATCGTGTGAATCCCTAAGCCCCGTCTCCATGGCGCCCTCGACCAATCACTTGGTCGCGCACGAGTGGTCGCGCACGAGCGCCGCCAGAAGCGCCAGAACCGTTCTATAGATCGGCCAACGGTCCTGGTGAGGACACCGAGGCTCCCAGCATCTGTCTGTACGGTACCGCACGAATTGGGCCGCACCGGCACATTCTGGGGCCGATACCTGAGCAACAGAGTTCCCAAAGTGCTATGTTCATGCCCAGAGAGTGTGCAATCCGGCGTTTGCGGCCGGCATTCACCGCTCGACATTGGCTGCGGTTTCAACCTGCGCCTCCCGTGCCGACTGATGGGTGTTTCACCCCACGTACGGCAGTTCGGGAGAGGCAATGCAGATCGTCGAGTCCACGCCCAATCCGGGCGGAGCCATCCGCGCGGCGGGTGCTCGCAAACGCCCGGGAAGATCAGCGGGCAAAAGCCCAAAGGGACGCGATGGGCGCACCAAGGGTTCGGGGCCTGGGGGCGACTCCCGCGATGGGTCGGCCGCGACAAGTACACCGGCTACATTGGAGCCGAATCGCTTGCTGGCGGCGTTGTCCTCGCACGCGCGCGCCGAGGTACTTCGCGAGTGTGAGCTGGTCACGCTTCTGCACGGGCATCGGGCCTACGAGCCCCGCGCGCCGATTACCGAGGTGTATTTCCCGGAGACCGCGGTGTTCTCGATGGTGCGGGAGATGACGGACGGCGGAGGCATTGAAGTCGGCACGATCGGACGCGAAGGCGTCGTCGGTGGGAGCGTGCTCGCCGGTGCCACCGCAATGTCGACCCGCTGCATCGTGCAAATCCCGGGTCGCGCCTGGCGCATCACAACACCTGCCCTCCGTGCCGCAGTTGCCGATTCACTTGCCGGCGGCCCCGGAACGGCGGACGGCGGTGCCGTCCTCGGGGATCTGCTGCACCGATACGCGCAGGCGCTGTTCGAGCAGGTCAGCCAGACTGCTGCATGCAATCGTTTGCACGCGCTGGAGCAGCGTTGCGCACGATGGCTGCTGATGACGCACGACCGCGTGGACGGCGACGAGATTGCCCTCACGCAGGAGTTTCTCTCCTACATGCTCGGCGTCCGCCGCGCCGGCGTCACCGAAGCCTGCGGCACGCTGCAACGTTCGGGACTGATCCGCTACCGGCACGGGCACATCACCGTCGTGGATCGGGCCGGGCTCGAAGACGCCACGTGCGAGTGCTACGCCGCGGCAGCGGACGCGTACACGGAATTACTGGGCCCGCTGATCGGCCACCGGCCCCTGCGCGCTTCGTCCAAGAAGTCGTAACGGGAATCGCGTAGGAGCCTGGCATCGCGCAACTCGTCGTCGCGGATTTAGCGGCGTCGCGCAGAATAAGTCTGGCTGCCTGGCCCGAAGCCGCCCGAATTCGTCCCAACAAATAGGAGCCGGTCGCGACCGGCCCGGTAAGACTGGCAGCCCCCCAACACGCCAGAGGGCTCGATTGGCCACCGGCGTCCGGGCACCATATATTCGCCGCCCCGTAGCCCAACAGCGCCAGTCACCCACTCAGGAGGTTCTCATGCTTCCAGATGGCCTGCACAAGGCATATAACCGCGTCCGGCGGGCGCTACTCCTGCGCGGACTGATCGCGCTGGCCCTCGGGTTATTCATTCTCGCGCGTCCCCTCGAATCGGTCGCGGCGTTCGCGCTCGTCATTGCCGTGTGGGCGCTGGTGAGCGGCATTGACCAGATCGTTGATGGGGTGGAAATGCGCTCGGTTCTGCCGCACTGGTGGCTGCTGGTCCTGGGCGGAGTGGTCAGCGCTGCATTCGGAATCGCGGCCTTCTATTACTACCCGGCCCTCTCACTCACCTTCGCGGTCGTGTGGGCGTCGTACTGGTTGCTGCTCACCGGCTTCTTCGCCATTGACGTGGCCCTGATGGAACGGCGGATGGGCGTGTCGTGGGCGTGGTCGGCGACATTCGGCGGGATCAGCGTGCTTGCCGGCGTCTATGCGATCGCCGCGCCGCCCGCGACACTCGTCGCGATCATGGGTCTCATGTCCGGCTTTGCAGTTGTCGCCGGCGTCGTGCTCCTCATTGGATTCTTCAAGCTCTCGGCCGCCCCAGCGCGCGTGGCCGACGCACTGCACGCCAAAGTGTAGGCAAGTCCGCGCTCGCGCGTAACGCCATCCGGCGGCATGGATGAGCGAGGCCGGCGCGCAGGGTTGGAGTGGCGGGAACAAACCATCCGGTGTTCCTGCCTCTCCAGTCCGCCGGGATGGCGAAGACATCAGGGCAACCGACTCACGCCGCGCAGCCGGCGTGCTCGTGGCTGTTCTGGGGATGCTGCTGGTTGCCGCCGCAGCACCGCTGGCCGGCGGCATCCTCGGCGCACTCGTCCTCGCCGTTCTTCTCGAGAGACCGTATCAAACACTCTCCGCCCGCATCGGGCCGGGCCGCGCCGCGGGCCTGTTGTCCGTCGCCGCGTTGCTCCTGCTGTTCGTTCCCGCCGTCCTGATCGGCCGCATCGCGTGGATAGAATTGCGGAGCGTCGATTGGGACCGAGTGGGCGCCACGTGGTCCCGCGAGCTCGCCCGGGCCGGAGACCTCCCGGCGAATGGGATCGCCGGCTTCATCCCCCGGCTGGCCGCGAGCCTGACTAGCGCTGTCGGTGACGTGGCGAGTTGGGTCGCGGGCGGCGCCGCCCGCAGTGCGCTCAACCTGGCCGTGATGTTCCTCTGTCTGTATTTCGCGCTCCGGTCGGGTGACCGGATCTGGATGCGCGTGCAGAGCATCTTGCCGTTCTCTCCCCAGAGCACGGGCTTGCTGGGAGACCAGCTCCAGCGGGTCACACGAGCCACGGTGCTCGGCACCCTGGTCTCTGCCGTGCTTCAGGGAATGTCGATGGCCGCCGGCTTCTTCTTCGCCGGACTCCCCGGACCAGTCCTCTGGGGCGTCGTGACCGTGTTTGCATTGATGGTGCCGGTGCTGGGTAGCGCGCTCGTGTGGGTTCCGGCCGTTGTCGTCCTCGCATTGGAGCACGCAGGCGGCCCGGCGCTCACGGTCGTCGCCTTCGGCTGGCTGATCCCCAGCGTGATCGATAATGTCGCGCGCGCGACCGTCTCGCGCCGGCACGGCAACGTGCACCCGATGACGACTTTGCTCGGAAGTCTCATCGGCATCCCGATTTTCGGCATCGTGGGGCTCATCGTCGGACCACTCATGATCGCCGGTTTCGTCGAGCTCCTCGATCTGTACCAGCGTGAATACGGCGCGGCGCACCACGAATCCGGTGACACGCCGCCGATCCCTGCACCAGCTGTCCCTGGACACCTGCCATGACGTTTCAGTTGTTTCCACACATTGTGCCACGCACGGCGCCACACCGCGGACGCGCCGCTGGACACCACCTCCGCACCCTGCTCGGCGCGGCATCGATGGCGGTCGCGCTCGCGGCGCCGATGTCCGCGCAGACGATGCCCGCGTCGCTCTCGCGGTTCCTGCAGGAGACGGTCGGCCTCACCGCCGATGAGGTGAGCAGCGCGACGCAGGGCATGCCGGTCGTCAAGCAGCTCCAGACCACCGACCGTCGCGAGGTGGCATTCATCGGCGTCCAGGCGATCGACGTGCCGAGGGCGTTCTACGTCGGGAAGACGAGCGATTTCCCTGCCTCGTTGCGCGAACCGTCGCGGGCTGCCCTGGGGGTTTTCTCCGACCCGGCCGTACCGGCCGACGTCGCGGCGCTCGCGTTGCCGCACGACGATGTGAAGTCGCTTGCCCAATGCCAGCCGGGGAACTGCAAGCTCAAACTCCCGGCGCTGTCGATCACCGATATTCGCGCGACGATGAATCTCGACGCGCCGTCAGCCGATTCCGCCGTCAACGCCTACTTCGGCCGGCGCATGATCCAGTACGTGACCGCCTACCGCGCGCGCGGGAATGCCGCCCTCGTGGTCTATGACGACGCGAAAGATTCGGCCTCTGCGGCGCAGGTGTGGGACGGCATCCTGTCGCGGTCGCCCTACATCTATCGCTACGCGCCGACGCTGGACCAGTTCTTCCGGAACTACCCCAAGGACCAGCTGCCGGGCGCGCATGAGGTGATCTACTGGTCCCAGGACAACGTCCAGGGCATCAAGCCGCTGCTCTCGATCACACACGAAGTCGTGTACGCGCCGGCAGAGCTGAGTGGCACGACTTTCATAGCCTCCAAGCAACTTTACTGCGACCACTATCTGGACGGTGCCCTGGATCTCGTGGCGGTCATCGATCGGACGGGGACGACCGCTTCCGATTCGGCTGGCGTCTACCTTGTGATGTTGCGGCGCCTCCATTTCGACGACCTACCAAGCGGCGGCATCATCAACGTGAAGGGCAAGGTGATCGGCAAGACGCACGACCGGACGCTCGGCTTCCTGCGCGATACGAAGAAGACCACCGAGCAAGCCTACGCGAGCCAACGCACAGGCTATCAGTAAAGGACGCCGGCTGAAGGACGCCGGCTGAAGCGCATCGATTCGTCCCGTGTATGGGCCGGTCGTGACCGGCCCATGGATGCATCCTGGCACCAAAGCCATCCCGTCGTGCCACCGGCAACATCGGCCGTCAATGCGGCGTCACCAGCGTTCCGAGGCATCACCAACGATAGGTGACTGTGGCCCGAAACTCACGGGGCTCCGCCGGGTGGGTATGGGTATCCGCCACCCCCGCGGCCGGCTCACCGGGCAACCGCGACACGTAGTAGTAGTCAATGTCGCTGGCGTAGGTGTTGAGCAGGTTGAAGATGTTGATACCAGCGATCCAGTGGTCCGTGATCGCATACCCCACGTCGCCATACAGGAGCGTGGTGGCCTTCGAGGATACACTGTCGTTCTGCGTGAGCGCCCGCGGGCCGAAGTACCGGAGACGGAGACCCGCCTCCAGCCGCGCCAGCGGCACAGGCAGATCGTGCACGGCGACGCCGCCATTGAATGTCGCCGCGAGTGCCTCCGGCACGTAGTCGCCCGCCGCCTCGTGATCCGTGTAGCGGGCGTGCGACCACGCGTAATCCGCGTCGATCGCCAGCCATCGGATTGGCACGTAATAATTGGCGAACTCAATCCCATACCGTTGGGTGGGCCCGCTGGGCTCACTGCCCCCGACGTCGGCATCCCACACCAGCTCGGACTTGAGATCGAGCAGCCAAAATGTCACGGAGCTCTGAAGCCCCGGGACCCGCGACGTCCGCACTCCAGCCTCCGCCCCCTCACTACGCGGCAGCGGTGTCGCGGGCGCCGTCGCCGAGACGATGCCACGGGCATTGTTGCTGTGATACCCGTACCCCCCGTTGACATAGAACTCGGTCTCGGCCCACGGCCCGAACACGATACTGGCCTTCGGGCTGAGCAACCCCGACGCCACGTTGGCGGACCGGCCGCCGGTATCGTTGTGCACATCGAACCAGAATTGGTCGCCTCGCAACCCCACGACGGTGCGGAGCCAGTTCGTCCACGATGTCCGGTTCTCCACGAACGGCCCGACGTTGGTTTCCCCAATGTCGTTGACCGTGACGGCGTTCAACCGGACGTGCGCCTCGGTGTGATACAGCCCGTTCTCAATGTCGTCGTTGCGGGCCTGGATGCCGATGGTGTACTGGGTCGAGCCGGCCGAACAACGTGCCGAAAATGGTGTGGGTCGCCTGGCCGCCGAACAGCGACCGGTTGTCGTGCTGCTCGATCTGGTCGCCATGCACCGGATCGAACAGGAAGTACGTGAAATTGGAGAACAAATCGAGATTGTAGTGCTCCGCGTACGCATTGGCGTGCGACACCGAGTGCATGCCGTACGAGTGCCAATCCGCATTGAGCTCGTACCGCCCGGTGTTGCCCCCGTCGGTGGTGTCGATCTCACCGTACCGATCGATCAGGCCTTCGGCGATCGCCCGGTCCGGGACCTGGTCGGTCGCCCGCCACTGGTTGTGGTACGCCATGCCGGTGACGGAAAATCCCCACACCGCCGTGCCCCTCGAATAGCGCAGCACGCCGTCGTATTTGCGCTCATCGTCACCCACGTCCCACGGGCCATCGTTATGCTCGAACTCACCCGCGTAGATCAGGTTCCCGCCACCCACCCCCGCGTTGTTCGCGAGGATTGCCCTGCCATAACCAACCTGCCCGCCCTCGAGCCGCGCCACGCCGCTCGGCAGTGAATCGTAATAGTGGATGTTGAAGGCCCCCGCCGACCCGAAGTCACCCACATCCGCGTAGTACGGGCCTTTCTTGTAGTCGACCCGCTCGATCAGTTCCGGGATGATGAAGTTCAGATCAGCATACCCCTGGCCATGCGCATGACTCGGCATGTTCACCGGTACGTCGTCCACGCTCAGCGCGAGGTCGGTCCCGTGATCGAGGTTGAATCCGCGCAGGAAATACTGGTTCGCCTTTCCGCTGCCGCTGTGCTGTGTGACAATGACTCCCGGGACGCTCTCCGCCACCTCGGCAGGCCGCAGCAACGGCCGCAGCGCGAGATCCGCCGCGCCGACGGTCCCTTGGTTGGACAATGTCGCCGTCCCGACCTCACTGCTCTTCCGCCCCTGCGTCACCACCGTGTCGAGTTGAGCCGCCGCGCGACGAGTTGTGTCGGCAGGCGACCGCGGGATGGTGTCGCGGGTCCCGCTGCCGGCCGCCGCCGTCTGCCCGCCTGCAGTACGGGAGGCGGTTGCCCAGAGCAGCACGACGCCCATCATTCCGAGTACCAGTGATCGCGCAGGACTCATCGGCCTCACCGGGAGTATGAGGACTGCGCGACATTATCATACTACTACGGCAAGCGCAAGGCTGTGCCGTCCTCGCCGTCCTTCTCAGCGAGCGGCCACCCGGCGCGGGCTCCACGGAGGATTGCCATGCAGCGTGTCACGATCACACTCGACGATGACCTGGCTCGCAGCATTGACCAGCTCGCCGAAGCGCGCGGCTATCAGGGCCGGTCGGAGGCTATCCGCGACCTCGCCCGGGCGGGCCTCAGGGAAGCCGGGGAAGAAGAGGGCCGCCCCGGCGATTGCGTCGCCGCACTCGTGTACGTGTTCGACCACCATGCTCGAGACCTGGCCAAGCGTCTCACCAACATCTTCCATGAACACCATGATTTGACCGTCTCAACGCTTCACGTGCATCTGGATCACGACACGTGCATGGAGGTCAGCGTGCTGCGCGGGGACACCGCCGCCGTGCGCCATGTCGGGGACCATGTCATCGCCGAGCGAGGGGTGCAATACGGGCGCCTCGTCATGGCGCCGGTGCAGATCGAAAGCGAGATCCACAGCCACGGCGAGGGCAAGCCACACCGTCATCCACACACGCACTTGGCCAGGAAACGCTAGACGTCGCTCCCGGCGTCAGTCAGTGATCCTCGCGGACCCGTCGAGGCAAGCGCGTCACGCCCTGCCGTCTCCGTCACCACGGATCGACGTCGGCCCGTAATCCCTCGATCGCATTGGAGTTCGCGACGTACACGATGCGATCCCCGGGCTGTGGCGTCGCCGAGCCGCTCGGCACGGTGAGGTGCTCACCGCGAAGAATCGCGACCAGCCGTGTGTCCGTTCCGTCGAGCCGGCACCCGTCGGACAACGCTGCGCGATCCGCCCACCGGCTATCCGGGCGGACCACACCCACCAGGAGCCGCCGCCCCCCGGGCAACTCCACCGGCACACCAGTCCGCAGTAGCGACACCAGATCGATGGCTCCGACGGCGGCGAGGTCCCCGAATTCCTCTGGGCCACGCTCCCGCAACAATCGTAGCGCGATCGCGAGATGCTGAGCATGATGTGCTGGCGAATCAGCCCGCGATGGGACTTGCCCTTCATAGAGACTCCGGTACCGCAGGCGCTCCGACAATCGGGTCTGCACCAGATAGCTCAGGAGCACAGCCAGCGCCGCCGGGACGAGCAGGGTGTACCCGCCAGTCATTTCCGTGACCATCATGAGGCTGGCGATCGGAACGTGGGCCGCTCCCGCGAACACGGCCGCCATGCCGACGATGACGAACGATGCCGGTGCCTGATGGGCGAGCGCCGCGCAGGTGCCGCCCAGCATGGCGCCGATATACAACGTCGGCGCGAAGACGCCGCCCGATCCGCCTGAGGCAACAGTAAGGGAAGTGGCAGCGAGCTTGGCCACCATGAGAACAAGCAGCACCCCGCCGACCAGCCGGCCGTCAATGGCCTGCTGAATCCAGCCATACCCTCCGCCGATAATCTGCGGGACGGCCAGCGCAAGCAACCCGGTCAGCAGACCGCCGACGCCAGGCCGGATCCACGCAGGCCCGGGCAACCGGCGGAACTGATCGCGAATTCGGTAGAACACCACAGGAAATGCGACCCCGACCACACCGGCCGCCAGACCAAGGCCTATGAACCACCCGTAGTCGATCGGATTGGAGAAGTGCCCGATGTTCGGCGACACCCGAAACAGTGGCTCCCAGCCAGCCACGAATCCGTTGAGCGCGTAGGCGACGATTGACGCGAACAAGGTATAGAAGAGGGCGCCCGCCTCGAACTCCATGTCGGAGTAGAGGACTTCGATCGCCATGATCGCCGTACCAACAGGGGACCGGAAGATCGCCGACAACCCAGCCGCCATCCCGGTCAGCAGAAGCAGCCGCCGGTCGCGCCCAGTGCGTCCGGTCGCGGTAGCGTACCACGAGCCGACACCGGCCGTGACGAGCGCGATCGGACCCTCGCGGCCCGCGGAACCACCCGATCCGATGGTAATGGCGGAAGCGAGCAGCTTGAGCGGCGCGATGCGCGTCCGCAGGACACCGTCGGTTCGGTGGAATGCCCGGACCACCGTGTCGGTGCCGTGGCCCTCCGCCTCCGGTGCGAGATATTCGACCAGCAGTCCGACCAGGCAACCGCCGAGCGTGGTGACCACGGGCACGAGCCACAAGCCGTGTGGCCCAATGTGCTCGGCCGGCGGCCCCCCCTCCGTTGGCAGTCCGGGTGCCTGATAGCCCGCGAATGTCTGGAGAAACAGATAGTTCGCGCCACGCAGAAGCAGCGTGAAGATCTGAGCCGCCACCGCGCCGGCCACTCCCAGGAGAAAGGAGTCGGCGATCAGCCGGCGCTGCCGCACGCGGGTCGGTGTCGGACTCACGGCTTTGGCCTGCGGTCACCCGTCCGGGGGCGGTCGCGCCCGTCGTGCTCGAAGAGCATCGACGGCGTCTCTCCCCCGACTCCCATGGCCTCCACGAGCGCGGTCACCCCATGCGCCAGTGCGCGCAGCTCCCGCGGAGCGAGCCGGCCTACGGCCACGAGCAGACGCGTCGTGGGGGGCTCGGGCGCCTGGCGAACGAGTGCTCGCCCCGCCGCCGTCAACGACACGCCGACGCGTCGCCCGTCGGCGAGTGACCGGCGCCGCCGCACTAGTCCCCGGTGGGCCAGGCGCCTGACGACGATCGATACCGCGCTCTGCCCGGTGCGGGCGCGCGCGGCCAGGTCGTTGATGCCCAATACCTCTTCTGCCTGGAGCTGCTGAAGGACGAAGAGTTGCGCATTCGTGACGCCAGTGCGCGCCTCGATCGCGCGCGCGGACCGGCTCAGTGCCGCAATGATGGTCCGAAACGAGCGCAGCACCGACTCCTGCATCGCAGGTTGTGTCGAGTCTGACATCGAGGAGCCCCATCCGGAATATATTGACGTTAATGTATAGCTCGGCGTTACCGGGCGCGAGGCGTGATCATGCCGCTCGCATCCCGCTCTGCCTGCCGATTGATCGCAAGAGCCGGTCGTGACCTGTGATCAGGTCCAGGCGTGACCCGTGATCAGGTCTTCGAGAGTACGCCCTGCACCGCGCGAGTCAGAGTCTGCACGGTGAACGGCTTTTCGAGGAACGCCGCGCCGGGCTCGAGGACCCGTTGCCGGAGAGCGGCGTCCTCCGTGTACCCCGACATGAACAGCACCCTGGCCTCAGGACGGATCGCGCGGACGTGGGCGGCCAGTTCGTGCGCGCTCATGCCAGGCATCACCATATCGGTGACGACGAGATCCAGGGGGCCCGTGTGGGCCGCGCACAGTGCGGCCGCCGCCGCGCCGTCCGGCGCCTCGATCACGGTGTAGCCGCTCTGCCTGAGAATCCGGCTTGCCACGAGACGAACGGCCGCCTCGTCCTCCACCAGCAGGATCGTCTCCGAGCCGCGCGCGGGCGACACCGTCGCGGCAGCGGGCGTCGGATCGTCCGCTGACTCGACGCGAGGCAGATACACTTTGAACGTGGTGCCTTTCCCCGGCTCGCTGTAGCACCACACGTTGCCACCGGATTGTTTGACGATCCCGTAGACTGTCGACAGACCGAGCCCGGTGCCGCGGTCGCGCTCCTTCGTGGTGAAGAACGGCTCGAATATCCGCTCCTGGATCGCTGGGCTCATCCCGCAGCCGGTATCGCTGACGCTCACCATGACGTAGTCACCGGGCGGCGCGCCGGCATGGAGACGCCCGTACTCCGCGTCGAGCCGCACGTTGCTGGTTGCGATCACGATGTCGCCGCTATGCTGGATCGCGTCGCGACCGTTCACCACCAGGTTGACAAGCACCTGCTCGAGTTCGCCGGCGTCCGCGTAGACGTAGCCCAGGGCGGGGTCGAGCGTCGTCGTGAGCTCGATGCTCTCACGGAGCAGCCGCCGGAGCATCTTCTCCAAATTCGTGATGAGGGCGTTCACCTGCACGACGTGCGGCTGGAGCACCTGCCGGCGGCTGAACGCGAGAAGTTGCCGGGTCAGGCCAGCCGCCCGAGCGGCGGCAGCAGTCACCTCACGCAGGTCGGCGCTCATTGGAGCGTCCTGGCCGAGCTCCCCGAGCATGAGATCGCCGTAACTCATGATGACCGCGAGAATGTTGTTGAAATCGTGGGCGACGCCCCCAGCGAGCTGCCCCACGGCCTCCATCTTTTGCGCCTGCCGAAGTTGCTCCTCGAGGTGCCGGCGCTCGGTCACTTCACTGTACATGAAGATGACGCCCACGGCAGCGTCGGATACGTCGCGAAGGGGAGCGGTCGACACGCTCACCTCGATCCGTTTGCCGTCCTTTCGTTGCCGCGTCGTGACCAGGTCACTGAAGCTCTGGCCGGCAAGCAGACGCCGGCGGAACGCCGCACTTTCTTCCTCCTTGTCCTCCGGCACGTTTGGCAACGGCCCCGCCAGCACCTCCTCGGCCGTCCAGCCGAACATGCGCTCTGCCGCCACGTTCCAACCGAGCACCTTCCCGCCAGGGTCCACCGCGGCAATCGCCAGCGGCGATCCATCGATCAGTCCGCGCAGCGTGTGGTTCGACTTCTCGAGTTCCTCCGCCTGCGCCTGCAGTGTCGCGGTCTGCTCCTCCAACTCGGTCGCCTGTTCCTCGAGCTGTACTGCCTGCTCCTCGAGCTGGCTCGCCTGGTCTTGCAGCGCCTCATTCAGGCCAGCCAGTTCGCTGGCGCGGGACTCCGCGGCCACTCGTCCTGCCGTCTCAGTGGCAATACGCCGCGCATCAGCCAGCGCCTCTTCCATCCTCGCGCGCCGCTCGGTTAGGTCCCGCGTGACCTTTGCGAACCCGACGAGCTGGTGTTGTTCGTTGTGGAGCGCCGTGATGACGACATCAGCCCAGATCCGCGAGCCGTCCTTCCGGACGCGCCAGCCCTCGTCCTCGAAGCGCCCGCGACGTCTCGCAACCTCCAGGCCGTGTTCGGGCTTCCCGGCTGCGATGTCACTCTTCAGATAGAAGACCGAAAAGTGTTGCCCGATGATCTCGCTGGCTGCGTACCCCTTGAGACGTTCCGCCCCTGCATTCCACGTCAGAACCCGTCCGGAAGGATCGAGTACGTACATCGCGTAGTCGCGCACCTGATCGACAAGGAGGCGCAATGCGTCCTCGATCCGGATCACCGTCTGTGCGGCGTGACTCATCATGTCGTCCGCGTGGCCACGGCGTAGCGCCCGAGGCATTCGAACTGGGACCATGGGCGGACCGCGGGTACCGCGAGGTGCCGTGTGAGCGCTAATATATGGGACAGTGCGGCCGCTGTCGACTATCGCACTCTGACGCAAGCTGTGCCAGGCGCCGGCACTCTGCGATGTCGCGTCGCCAGGTGGCTGGCGAGTGAAGTGGCGAAGGGCCGGACAGCTAAGAGCCCGGCGCGCGACGCACAGTGGTGTACGTCAGCCTCACCGCGTCTTCACCAACCGGTTCCGCGCCAACGAAGTGAAGTGCTGGCTGTGGACCGGCAAAGTACGGTTTGCCACCGCCGAGGACGAAGGGGCGCAAGTACAGACGATACTCGTCGATGAGGCCGGAGGCGGCAAGGCTGGCGACGAGTTCCGGTCCTGCGACGTCGATCTCGCCACTGATCTCTTCCTTCAGTTTGCGCACGAACGCGCTGGCGTCGCCGCGGATCAGCGTAGCGTTGGGACCGGCATCCTTGAGTGTGCGTGAGGCGACCCACTTCGGCTTCGCCGCGCCACGCCATCGCGAAGTCGCGATCGGCGGCGTCCCACTCGGGTTGATCGTCGTCCCAGTAGTGCATCACTTCATACATGCGCCGGCCGTAGACCATGCCGGCGAGGGTCCGGACATGGTCGTTGAAGTGGCGTGCGAGCTGATCGCCAGGGGGTGGCATTTGCGGTCCACCGGCAACACCGGCAACATAGCCGTCGAGCGATTGCATCATGCCAAAGACGAGTGTTGCCACGCTGTCACCCCGGCGCCAAGTTCGCACAACGCGATGGGAAATCTTGAACCCGCCCCAATCTAGTGGACTCCTGCCGCCAGGCCTTTCCGGGGCTGTTTCTCGGGCCATTCCAACACCGCCTCGCCGCGAAACAGCAATGGCGTGAGTGACGCGGGCGCCGCATCTTGTCCGCTCGTCACATCGCGTTGCCCAATCCTTCGTAGGAACTCACGGGGTGGCTGTGAAACGCTCCAATACGCGGGCTCCATACCGGGCGGCAGTGCGCTGCACGGCGACGCTTTTGTTGGTCGCCGGATTCCTCGCCGCGAGGGCGCCGAGCGCGCTCGCACAGGTCACCGCGATCCGGTTCGGGCGGTTGATCGATGCCCGCGGGCAGGTCCACCAGGATGCGGTCGTCATCGTCAATGGGGAGCGCATCACCACGGTCGGGACGGGTGAGGGCGCTGTCCCGGCCGGCGCGACAGTCGTGGACCTGAGGCGCTATACCGGCCTCCCCGGTCTCATCAATGTCCACACTCATATGACGTTCTACTGGGACCACACGCCCGGCACGCATCCGTGGGCCCAACTCGGCACACTCGGCGACGCGGTCACCGTATTTCTCGCGCAGGAGAATGCCCGCAAGACACTCGAGACCGGCGTGACGACCGTTCGCGACCTCGGCTCCTCGGACTACAATGACATCGCCATGCGCGATCTCATCAACCGCGGTGCCATGGTCGGTCCGCGGATGTTCGTCGCGGGGTGGGGACTACACGTGAATAACAGCCCGACTCGCCCCGGAATGGCGGCGACGCCAGACCCCGGTACCGCGGACGGCGTCGCGGAAGTCCAACGGGTGGCCCGTCAGCAGATCGCGGCGGGAGCCGACTGGGTCAAGGTCTACGGATCCACCGGCAGCGACAAGGACACGTCCGGCTATCAGACTTTCACGCTCGAGGAGATGCGGGCCGCGGCCGACGTTGCGCACCAGGCGGGCAAACGTATCGCCATCCATTCGTACGGCGCTGCGGGTGGCCGGGCCGCAATGCTCGCGGGCGCGGAGTCGGTCGAGCACGCGGTCGATCTCGATGACTCCACACTCGCGCAGATGGCCCGGCGGGGCACGGTGTACGTGCCGACGATCGACCACAATCGCTACTACATCGCCCACAAGGACGAATACGGCTATACGTCCAGCGACTCCGCCGGCCTCGAAGCCTATATCCGCCGCAACGTGGCGACGTTTCGCCGGGCTCTCCGCGCGGGCGTCAAGATCGCCATGGGGTCGGACGCGGTCTTCACGGGTTTCGGCGAGAACACCCGGGAGCTCGATCGCTTCGTTGAGAACGGCATGACGCCGGCGCAGGCGATCGCCACCGCCACGACGACGGCGGCCGCCCTCCTCGGCAAGGAGAAAGAGCTCGGCGCGGTCGCACCCGGATACTACGCCGATATCATTGCCGTCGAGGGCGATCCGCTGGTGGATATCTCGGCGCTGACACATTGCGTCCGGTGGGTCATGAAAGGCGGTCGCGTCGTCGTCGACAAGCACTAGACGACTTCTATTGGAGTCGCATCGCCATAGGTCGCCGAAGTCCGTGGCGGTCTCGGATCTGGGCCGCCTATGCGGCGCGCACGCCAGCGAGTGATCAGGCCGTCAATGGAGTGCCAGTTGTTCCGATCGGGACGCCGCCGGCAGCAACCGAGCCGAATTGAGAATGAACGTGAGTTCGGAGGCCACATGGATGAACGCGGCGATCAGCGGATTCAAATAGCCAAGCGCGGCGAGTCCAACGCCGACCGCGTCGACCGCGAGCGTCCCGACAAAGTTGAAGCGGATGATGCGCTGGCAGCGATGCGCGATACGCAGGGTCTCGACGAACGCGCCCAGGTCGCTGCCGAGCAGCACGATGTCGGCACTCTCGCGCGCCACGTCGGTACCGGACCCCATGGCCACACCCACCGTCGCTTCCGTGAGCGCTGGAGCATCGTTCACGCCATCACCCACCATCGCGACCTTCCGGCCCGCAGCGACGAGTTGCCGGACGTACATCGCCTTCCCCACCGGAAGCAGCTCCGCACGCAGGTCGTTGACGTGAATCTCATCCGCCACCGCCTCCGCGACGGCCCACGCGTCACCGGAGAGGAGCAACGTCCGAAGTCCCATTGTCCGCAGCGCCCGGATGGCGCCCGGTGCCTCTGGACGAACCGCATCGGCGATAGTGATGGTACCGAGATATTCCCCGGCGTAAGCAACCAGCACCGACGATAGCGCCTTGACGCGACCATTTGGCGAACCCGGTTCCGGCACGTCCGGGCCTACCGTGGCGGATGGAATATCGATGCCATGCTGTGCGAGGAATGCAGCAGTACCCGTCACGATCTGCTCCCCCTGACGGTTCGTCGCTATTACCCCACTACCTGCGGTGTAGTCGAACGTCGCCGGTTCGGCGGGCGCGATGCCGAGCGCGTCAGCGCGCGCGATGATGGCCTTCGCCAATGGATGCTCAGACCGTCGCTCGGCAAGCGCGGCCATCGCGAGCAGTTCCTGCGTGGTTCCTCGAACGGCACGGACTGACCGTACTTCCGGGGCGCCGAATGTCACCGTACCGGTCTTGTCGAAGGCCACCGTATCGACTGTCCAGAGCGCTTCCAGGTAGCGCCCGCCCTTGATAATCGCGCCGGCTCGGGCCGACTGCGCCGATCGCACCCAAGACCGCCAGAGGTGTCCCGGCCGCGATGCCGCAGGCGCCGGCGACGATGATCACGGAAATCGTCGACCGCACATTGCGCGTGAGGACAAAGGTCAGCAGTGCACACGCGAGCGCGAGATACACGAGGTAGCCCGAATATCGGTCCGCCACTTTCTGTATCGGTGCCCGTGACCGCTCGGCATGCTCCACCGCCTCGACGATCTTCCCGAAGCTCGTGTCTCGCCCCAGGCGTTCGGCCTTGACGTCGAGCGTCCCCGACTGGTTCACCGTGCCGGCGTAGACGGGCGCTCCAGGCGCCTTTTCGACTGGTACCGACTCGCCAGTGATCGGGGCCTGATCGACAAATGAGTGCCCAGCGACGATCGTTCCGTCAACGGGAAGCCGCGCGCCCGGCGCCACGAGGACGGTGTCGCCAACACGGACCTCGCCCACCGGAATCTCTCGTGCCCCGCCCGTCCGGCGCACCACGGCGGTTTGAGGAAGGAAGCTCAGCAGATCACGGATGGCCCTGCGGCCACGGCCAACAGTCAACCCCTCCAACACCTCCGCCACAAGCACGAAGAGGGTGATGACCAGAGCGGTAAAGAACTCGCCGATAAGGAGTGCCGAAAGGAGCGCGACAGTCATCGAGAGTTCCATTGTCATCCGCCGGGCGCGGATGTTCTCCCAGGCTTCCTTGAAGATCGGATAGCCGCCAACGGCGACGCCGGCCACTCCCACGACGCTGACCCGTGCGACTGGCTCCCACACCCGGAACCACACAGCGGCCGCGGAGAGCGCGACGAATGCGATCCGCGCAAACTCGGCCCACGGCCGCGTGTCCGCGTGGTCGTGCTCGGATTGGTGATCGTTGTCTGGTTTCCGGGGTCCGGGACCGCGCTCCAGTCGTTGCGCATCAGCGGCGGCGTCCGCTGGCAGCGCCGGTCGTTTGGCGGTGCCGTCTTCGAAGGTCTCGTTCTTCAGAGCCATAGGCGCCTCATCACCGGCTGGTATCGCCGCCCGGGGATTGGACGCCCTATTTCAAATAGGAGCGAATCACGTCGATCACTTCGTCGGCCGCCTGCGCGTCAATCGCCGATGCCCGCGCACCGCGAAAGGCGTGATGGCGAATGTGGTCTTCGAGCACCTCGGCCATCAACCCATTCATCGCCCCTCGGGCGCTCGCGATAAGCCGCAGCACTTCCCCGCACTCGGCCTCCCCTTCGAGCGCTCGCGCGACTGCCTCGATCTGTCCGCGAATCCGCGCCACGCGTCCGATCAACTTCGACTTATTCTGGGCAATGTGTGACATGGTGGTGATAGTATACTACCCCACACTATGATAGCAAGACTGGTCGCCACTCAGCCCCGCCACGTCTCCCAGTCCCGTGCCACTGCCAGGCCCCACGCTGGCTGCGAGAGCACTCGCCCCCGCACGACGACTCAGGGAGTGCTGCCCGCGTGGTGCTCGGTCCGCTGAAACGCGAGGAACTGGTGAATGGCTCCGAGGGCGGCCGAGTCGGTAGTCACGATGCGGAGCGCTCCTCCATTTGGGAGGTCGGACTCTGTATATGTGATGAGGTTGTGCCGATCCGCCATGACTGACACGCCCGGCACTGTCTTCATGTGAATGAACATTGGCATGGAGAAGTCACCCGCGCCAAAGGCGTGTTGCATATCGCGGAGGTGCGCCCGGATGTGCGCCACGCCGGCGGAGTCCTTGACGTCCCGCACGAGAACGATCCGGCCTCCGTCCGGTAGCGACTGAAAACCGTGACTGGACATCGTGTGATCGACGCCCATTGTTTTCTCGCCGCGCGCCTGCATTGCGCGGTACGCAGTGTCAGCCGATTGCTGGGCCTGGGCTGGAAGTGCGAACACCACCCCTGCGACGATCGCCCAGAATGCCGCGTTCCGGCCTATCTTCGTGCGATTACACATTACACTGCCTCCTTCGGTGTGAGCTGGGGTGGCAGTGTAGGACAGCGCACCGCTCCGCGCTGGAACGAAAGTCTCATTTCCCCGAATCATGGTAGATCTGGAGACGCTGAGCCGGGCGCCACTGGTCGGCAGCCTCTCGCTCGCAGCCCGACGAGCGCTCGCAACGAAGGCGGTCGTCCGCCGCTATGCATTCCGGTGCGGTTCTCTGGAGAGCCGGCGCCCGGGTGAACTCGATGGCAATCGTGCTCGATGGTCAAGTACGTGTCGTCCGAGAGGGTCGCGGACGCCAGCACGTCCTGCACTCTGAGGGGCCAGGCGGGACACTTGGCGAAGTGCCGTTGTTCACGGGCGGTCCCGCCCCCGCTACGGTTCTTGCGGTCGCACCGACGCGCTGTCTTCTGTTGACCCGCGAAACAATCGAGGCGGCGATCGCCGCCGAGCCGGCCCTGGCTTGGCTGCTGCTCGCTAAGCTCGCGGAGCGCGTCCGTACCCTGGTCGGGCGGGTTGACCGCTTGGCGCTGGACAGCGCGACCACGCGGCTGGCCGACTGGCTGCTTGCGGCGGTGGAGCGAACCGCCCGCGACGTCATCACACTCGGAATGACGCAAGCCGCGCTCGCAGAAGAACTCGGGACGGTCCGTGAAGTGATGGTCCGGGCGCTGAGAGCCCTGCGGGCGGCCGGGCTGATTGAATCGGCGGGTCGCGGGCGTCTACGCGTCACCAACCGCATCGGCCTTCGGCTCTTCGTCGCATCAGCGCGGGACTAGAGTGAAGATGCGACGCGTCGAGGTAAGCGCCCGCGCCCACGTGCACGAGGTGCCACTATCCCAGCGATCAGGCGCGCCCCATCAGAACCTCAGCCACGACCGCGAGCACGACGATGACGATCGGCGGCGTGCGCCAGCGCTCGATCAGCAAAAACCCCGTGAGCGCGACCGCCAGATCCCGTCCGTTCACGACAGCGCTGCGCCAGATCGGATCGTAGAGCGCCGCTCCGAGAACTCCTACGACCGCCGCGTTCACGCCGGCGAGCGCACCCCGCGCAGCCGGGCGACGGCCGACCCAGGTCCATACCGGGATTCCGGCCAATGCGATGAGTAGCCCGGGCAGAAACATGCACACGAGCGCTACCGCGGCCCAGAGCGGCGCAAGCTTGGCGGGCACGACGATCGCGCCCAGGTATGACGACACGGTGAAGAGCGGACCGGGCACAGCCTGCGCCAGGCCATAGCCGGCAAGAAACGTGTTGTCCGACATCCAGCCGGATGGCACGAGTGCGTCGCGAAGCAGTGGCAACACGACATGGCCGCCCCCGAACACGAGTGCTCCAGCGCGGTAAAACACACCCGCGAGCCCGAAAAGCGTGTGCCCGGCGTTCACGATCGAGAACATGACCAGAAGTCCGGCAAACAGCGCCAGCGCGGCAACGCCCGCCCGGATGGTAACAGGAATCGCTGGCGGCTTCGCCACCGAATCGATCCTTCGACAGAGCAGCGCACCGGCCAAGGCACCACCGGCGAGGGCAGCAAACTGCACGACCGGGCCGCCGACACTCAGCAACAGGACCGCCGCCGCCAGGGCGAGTGCCGCTCGCGTGCGATCGGGGCACAATCGCGGCGCCATGCTCCACACGGCTTGTGCCACGACGACCACCGCGACCAGGGCCAGCCCATGCAGAACCGCGGCGGTTCCAGGCCCGTCGAGGTGCGGTGCCAGCGCCGCAAATGCGAACATCATGAGCGCCGACGGTAGCGTGAATCCAACCCACGCAGCCAACGCGCCCGTCCAGCCGGCGCGGATGAGCCCAATGAGAAATCCCACTTGGCTGCTCGCCGGCCCCGGCAACATCTGGCAGAGCGCGATCAGGCCCGCGTATTCATCGCCGGAAAGCCACCGGCGCTCCCTGACATACGTCCGCTCGAAGTACCCCAGATGCGCGATCGGACCGCCGAACGACGTGAGCCCGAGACCGAGCGCAACGCCGAACACCTCACTCGCGGTACCTCTTCGCCCAACGGCCGGATCAGCGGCGCCGGCATTTGTCACATGTAATCGAACAGCGCCATGAACCCGAAGTCCATGTGGAGTTGCTGATGGCAGTGAAACAGCGTCCGGCCGGGATTGTTTGCAACGAAATCAATGTCCATTCTCTGATAACCGTTCAGCATCACGACGTCTTTGAACACGCCGGACGTGGGCACATCCATAATCCGTGTCAGTTCGAAGCTGTGCCGATGCAGGTGGATGGGATGGATGTCGTCGCTTGCGTTCCGCATCCGTACCCGATACCGCTTTCCCTGGCGAAGCCGGAACATGGGGCCCGTCTGCTCGCGCGCAAATGACACTCCGTTGATCGTCCACGCGTTGAAGCCGTCGTTTGCGGCGTTGTCCTTGGCAAATGTCATGTCGATAGTCTCATCGGGCGCCGCCATTGGCGACCCGGCTCGGCCAAAATGCGTGTAATTCCAATGAAATGGCGGCGGCGGCGCCCACTCCGCCTTACCTGCGCGTCCGGCGTACTCGACGACAAGACCCATCCCATGTCCGCGATCGTCGTCAGCGAGGTCGCCCATGATCCAGACTCCCGGATGGCGCATCTCCACCACCGCTGACACCCGCTCGGCCGTCCCGATCCACAGCACCGGAACGGTCACTGGTGCCTGCAAGGGATTGCCGTCGAGGGCGACCACTAAAAAAGTGTGCCCTGGAAGCGCCAGACTGCGGATCTCCGTTGCGCTTCCGTTGAGAACGTGGAACAACACGCGTTCCCCGGCGCGCACGCGAATCGGCTCCCCGTGCCCGAGCATGCGTCCGTTGATGGAGAACAGCCGATAACCGACCTCGTAGCCGTGCGGCATCCCTCTCGCCAACGACGCGTGCATCGCTGACTCTCCCGCTCGCTTCAGCCCTGCATTGGGCATTGCCGGCGCGAGAAAGTCCTGCGCCATGTCGCCACCGCGTGAGAGATACGGCTCGAACTCCTTGAGCACGAGAAAAACTTCCCGGTCGTAGCGACCGGGATCTTGCCGAGGTTCGATGTATACGGGACCCACCTGACCGCTGTATTGCCCGCTGTTCAGGTCTGCGCCGGCGCGGTTATGCGTGTGATAAAAACGAAGGCCTGCCGGTCCAGGCGTGAACTCGATGCGGCGCCTCCCATGCGCTGGAACGAAGGGTGTGCCTTCCTCCTCGGCGCCGTCGATGTCGGCCGGCACTGTTTGCCCGTGCCAGTGTAACTGTTCCGGTACGTCCGTCTCGTTCACAATGTCCACTGTCACCCGCCGCCCCTCGGTGAAGCGCAGGAGCGGTCCTGGAAATTGTCCGTTGTAGGTCGTCGTCGAGACGATGAGATCCGGCGCCAACTCGACCAGCCCGGTCCCGATTCGGATGGTGTAGTCCGGAACCTGGGCCAGCGCGTGGCACGCAGCTCGGGCAGATGCCGGAACACGACCGGCCATTGCGGCGATCGCTCCGAGCCGCGCGAGGAACTCGCGTCGGCCGACCGGTATCAACGGTGAATCATGGCTGGCCACAAGCATCTCGTGGGGCGCCCGGCCGACCCAAGCACCATGGCCACGGATAATGGGTCAGGAAGTTCATTTCTGTATGTACTACACGCCCACGCGATTGTCACGGTGCCCATACTGTTGCAAAGTGATCCGATAAGTGCGGTATGGTGCCGTCGTCCGCACGGCAGCGCCTGTTGACCGAGAGGTTGGCGGATCAACGGACCGCATCTCGCGAGCATGCCACGACGTCAGGTGAAGTGAGTTCGTTTCAGCTCGACGCCGTTGCGCGCTGCCGCCACCTGCGCCACCCCCACCCTGCGCGGACATTGAGATTCTCGGTGTGTGAAATGGATAGACCGCGGCACGCCTACTACGACTTTCGGGACACACGGCGTGGCCGTGAGCGGTCGATGACCTCGTCGCTGATCGCCGCGCGTCCCGATGGCATCACGGGCCCCTCGACGCCTACGACCGAGCCGGCGGCAGTCTCACCCTGAGTCCCGGCGGGCCGGAGCGCGTCGTATACCCGCGCCGCTATGATCATCGCCGTGATCGGCGCGAGCCAATAGATCCAATGCGCGCGCCATTCCACGCCGATGACTGCCGGGCCGAGCGACCTGGCGGGGTTCATCGACGCGCCGGTGAGCGGTCCGCCTGTCAGTGCACAAAAGCCGACCGTTAATCCGACCGCGATCGGAGCAAACCCTGGGGCTACACGGTCGTCTGTCGCGACCGCCATAATCACGAACATCAGTGCGAACGACAGCAGCCATTCAATGAAGAACGCCCCACCCACGGAGACAGCAGGCACCAGCGCCGGCAGCGTTGCGCCCATGTGTCCAACCGGGCCGAGTGCTGCCCGGAGCACGGCCGACGCCGCAATCGCGCCCAGGCACTGCGCTGCGACGTACGGAGCGACGTCACGTCCCGGGAACCGGCGAGTGGACCAGAAGCCCACCGTCACGGCGGGGTTGAGATGCGCCCCGGACAAATGTCCCAACGCATACACCATCGCGATGATCACGAACGCAAACGCCAGCGCAATGCCGGCGACACCGAGTCCGCCCCCGGTTGCGGCGTTCACCATTGCTGCCCCCGGCCCGATCAGGACGAGAAAGAACGTTCCAATGGCCTCCGCAGTCGCACGCCTCCAGATGGCCCGCACGCGCTACTTCGCGCCCGCGGCAGGCGCCGAGCCCGCACCGATGTGGATCGAGTCCAGTCGGGCACGGAGTTGCGTGACCATTGTTGCCGGAAGTGGCGCGTATTCAAGCGGCGGTTCCAACCCCTGCCCGTCATTCAAGCCCCACCGCAGAAAGTCCACCAACTTCTTGCCCTTGGTCGCGTCAGCCTGGTTCCGATAGACGAGGATCCATGTAAATGACGAAATCGGATACGCGTTGGCGCCAGGAGCATTGATGATTGAGATGCGATAGTCAGTATTCGGCGGGAGTTTCTCGCTCACTCCAGCTGCCGCAGCCGTGATCGACTCGATGGATGGGGCGATGAAGTTGCCGGAGACGTTTTTCACGACCGCCATCGGCAAGTCGTTCTGCTTGGCGTAGGCGAGTTCGACGTACCCAATCGTTCCCGGCGTCTGCTTCACTTGCCCTGCAACGCCCTCGTTGCCCTTCCCCCCAAGCCCGACCGGCCACGCGACTTCCTTGCCTCTCCCGGGCCCCTTGGCCCATTCCGGACTGATCGTCGCCAGGTAGTCCGTCCACACATACGTCGTGCCACTCCCGTCCGAGCGGTGAACGATCAGAATGTCCTGGCTTGGCAGCTTTGCGTCCGGATTGAGCGCCTTGATTCGCGGATCGTTCCACTTGGTCAGTTTGCCGAGGAAAATGTCCGCGATGACATCCCGGCGTGAACTTGAGCGGAATAGTGACCTGCGCGAGGTTGTAGGTCAGCACGTCCGCCCCAAGCGCAGTTGGGACGTGAAGGACGGGACCGCCCTTCGCGCTCGCTAACTGCGCTTGGGGCGGACGTGCTGACCTACAACCTCGCGCAGGTCACTGTTCCGCTCAAGTTCACGCCGGATGTCATTGCGGACATTCCCGGCAAACTGACCAAGTGGAACGATCCGCGAATCAAGGCGCTCAATCCGGACGCAAAGCTGCCAAGCCAGGACATTCTGATCGTTCACCGCTCGGACGGGAGTGGCACGACGTATGTGTGGACGGACTACCTGGCGACGATCAGTCCGGAATGGGCCAAGGGGCCTGGGAGAGGCAAGGAAGTCGCGTGGCCGGTCGGGCTTGGGGGGAAGGGCAACGAGGGCGTTGCAGGGCAAGTGAAGCAGACGCCGGGAACGATTGGGTACGTCGAACTCGCCTACGCCAAGCAGAACGACTTGCCGATGGCGGTCGTGAAAAACGTCTCCGGCAACTTCATCGCCCCATCCATTGAGTCGATCACGGCTGCGGCAGCTGGAGTGAGCGAGAAACTCCCGCCGAATACTGACTATCGCATCTCAATCATCAATGCTCCTGGCGCCAACGCGTATCCGATTTCGTCATTTACATGGATCCTCGTCTATCGGAACCAGGCTGACGCGACCAAGGGCAAGAAGTTGGTGGACTTTCTGCGGTGGGGCTTGAATGACGGGCAGGGGTTGGAACCGCCGCTTGAATACGCGCCACTTCCGGCAACGATGGTCACGCAACTCCGTGCCCGACTGGACTCGATCCACATCGGTGCGGGCTCGGCGCCTGCCGCGGCGCGAAGTAGCGCGTGCGGGCCATCTGGAGGCGTGCGACTGCGGAGGCCATTGGAACGTTCTTTCTCGTCCTGATCGGGCCGGGGGCAGCAATGGTGAACGCCGCAACCGGGGGCGGACTCGGTGTCGCCGGCATTGCGCTGGCGTTTGCGTTCGTGATCATTGCGATGGTGTATGCGTTGGGACATTTGTCCGGGGCGGATCTCAACCCCGCCGTGACGGTGGGCTTCTGGTCCACTCGCCGGTTCCCGGGACGTGACGTCGCTCCGTACGTCGCAGCGCAGTGCCTGGGCGCGATTGCGGCGTCGGCCGTGCTCCGGGCAGCACTCGGCCCGGTTGGACACATGGGCGCAACGCTGCCGGCGCTGGTGCCTGCTGTCTCCGTGGGTGGGGCGTTCTTCATTGAATGGCTGCTGTCGTTCGCACTCATGTTCGTGATTATGGCGGTCGCGACAGACGACCGTGTAGCCCCAGGGTTTGCTCCGATCGCGGTCGGATTAACGGTCGGCTTTTGTGCACTGACAGGCGGACCGCTCACCGGCGCGTCGATGAACCCCGCCAGGTCGCTCGGCCCGGCAGTCATTGGCGTGGAATGGCGCGCGCATTGGATCTATTGGCTCGCGCCGATCACGGCGATGACATAGCGGCGCGGGTATACGACGCGCTCCGGCCCGCCGGGACTCAGGGTGAGACTGCCGCCGGCTCGGTCGTAGGCGTCGAGGGGCCCGTGATGCCATCGGGACGCGCGGCGATCAGCGACGAGGTCATCCACCGTTCACGGCCACGCCGTGTGTCCCGAAGTCGAGGTAGGCGTGCCGCGGTTTTCCATTTCACACACCGAGAATCTCAATGTCCGCGCAGGGTGGGGGTGGCGCAGGTGGCGGCAGCGCGCAACGGCGTCGAGCTGAAACGAACTCACTTCATCTGACGTCGTGGCATGCTCGCGAGATGCGGTCCGTTGATCCGCCAACCTCTCGGTCAACAGGCGCTGCCGTGCGGACGACGGCACCATACCGCACTTATCGGATCACTTTGCAACAGTATGGGCACCGTGACAATCGCGTGGGCGTGTAGTACATACAGAAATGAACTTCCTGACCCATTATCCGTGGCCATGGTGCTTGGGTCGGCCGGGCGCCCCACGAGATGCTTGTGGCCAGCCATGATTCACCGTTGATACCGGTCGGCCGACGCGAGTTCCTCGCGCGGCTCGGAGCGATCGCCGCAATGGCCGGTCGTGTTCCGGCATCTGCCCGAGCTGCGTGCCACGCGCTGGCCCAGGTTCCGGACTACACCATCCGAATCGGGACCGGGCTGGTCGAGTTGGCGCCGGATCTCATTGTCCGACGACGACCTACAACGGACAATTTCCAGGACCGCTCCTGCGCTTCACCGAGGGGCGGCGGGTGACAGTGGACATTGTGAACGAGACGGACGTACCGGAACAGTTACACTGGCACGGGCAAACGGCTGGCCGACATCGACGGCGCCGAGGAGGAAGGCACACCCTTCGTTCCAGCGCATGGGAGGCGCCGCATTGAGTTCACGCCTGGACCGGCAGGCCTTCGTTTTTATCACACGCATAACCGCGCCGGCCAGACCTGAACAGCGGGCAATACAGCGGTCAGGTGGGTCCCGTATACATTCGGGTTTCACAAGATCCCGGTCGCTACGACCGGGAAGTTTTTCTCGTGCTCAAGGAGTTCGAGCCGTATCTCTCACGCGGTGGCGACATGGCGCAGGACTTTCTCGCGCGGGCGATGCCCGATGCAGGGCTGAAGCGAGCGGGAGAGTCAGCGATGCACGCGTCGTTGGCGAGAGGGATGCCGCACGGCTACGAGGTCGGTTATCGGCTGTTCTCCATTAACGGACGCATGCTCGGGCACGGGGAACCGATTCGCGCGCGCCGGGGAACGCGTGTTGTTCCACGTTCTCAACGGAAGCGCAACGGAGATCCGCAGTCTGGCGCTTCCAGGGCACACTTTTTTAGTGGTCGCCCTCGACGGCAATCCCTTGCAGGCACCAGTGACCGTTCCGGTGCTGTGGATCGGGACGGCCGAGCGGGTGTCAGCGGTGGTGGAGATGCGCCATCGGGAGTCTGGATCATGGGCGACCTCGCTGACGACGATCGCGGACATGGGATGGGTCTTGTCGTCGAGTACGCCGGACGCGCAGGTAAGGCGGAGTGGGCGCCGCCGCCGCCATTTCATTGGAATTACACGCATTTTGGCCGAGCCGGGTCGCCATGGCGGCGCCCGATGAGACTATCGACATGACATTTGCCAAGGACAACGCCGCAAACGACGGCTTCAACGCGTGGACGATCAACGGAGTGTCATTTGCGCGCGAGCAGACGGGCCTCCTGTTCCGGCTTCGCCAGGGAAAGCGGTATCGGGTACGGATGCGGAACGCAAGCGACGACATCCATCCCATCCACCCGCATCGGCACAGCTTCGAACTGACACGGATTATGGATGTGCCCACGTCCGGCGTGTTCAAAGACGTCGTGATGCTCGAACGGTTATCAGAGAATGGACATTGATTTCGTTGCAAACATTCCGGCCGGACGCTGTTTCACTGCCATCAGCAACTCCACATGGACTTCGGGTTCATGGCGCTGTTCGATTACATGTGACAGATTCCGGCGCCGCTGATCCGGCCGTTGGGCGAAGAGGTACCGCGAGTGAGGTGTTCGGCGTTGCGCTCGGTCTCGGGCTCACGTCGTTCGGCGGTCCGATCGCGCATCTGGGGTACTTCGAGCGGACGTATGTCCAGGGAGCGCCGGTGGCTTTCCGGCGATGAATACGCGGGCCTGATCGCGCTCTGCCAGATGTTGCCGGGGCGGCGAGCAGCCAAGTGGGATTTCTCATTGGGCTCATTCCGCGCCGGCTGGACGGGCGCGTTGGCTGCGTGGGTTGGATTCACGCTACCGTCGGCGCTCATGATGTTCGCATTTGCGGCGCTGGCACCGCACCTCGACGGGCCTGGAACCGCCGCGGTTCTGCATGGGCTGGCCCTGGTCGCGGTGGTCGTCGTGGCACAAGCCGTGTGGAGCATGGCGCCGCGATTGTGCCCCGATCGCACGCGAGCGGCACTCGCCCTGGCGGCGGCGGTCCTGTTGTTGAGTGTCGGCGGCCCGGTCGTGCAGTTTGCTGCCCTCGCCGGTGGTGCCTTGGCCGGTGCGCTGCTCTGTCGAAGGATCGATCTGGTGGCGAAGCCGCCAGCGATTCCTGTTACCATCCGGGCGGGCGTTGCCGCGCTGGCGCTGTTTGCCGGACTTCTGGTCATGTTCCGATCGTGAACGCCGGGCACACGCTTTTCGGGCTCGCGGGTGTGTTTTACCGCGCTGGAGCACTCGTGTTCGGGGGCGGCCATGTCGTGTTGCCACTGCTTCGCGACGCACTCGTGCCATCCGGCTGGATGTCGGACAACACGTTTCTTGCCGGCTATGGCCGGCGCAGGCTGTGCCCGGTCCGCTCTTCACCGTGTCGTCATACCTGGGCGCGATCGTCGTGCCCGCCGAGCTTGCGCCGCTCTGGGCCGCGGTAGCGCTCGTGTGCATGTTTCTGCCCGGGCTACTCATTGCATTGGCCGGAATCCCGGTATGGACCTGGGTCGGCCGTCGCCCGGCTGCGCGGGGTGCGCTCGCCGGCGTGAACGCGGCGGTCGTAGGAGTTCTCGGAGCGGCGCTCTACGATCCGATCTGGCGCAGCGCTGTCGTGAACGGACGGGATCTGGCGGTCGCGCTCACGGGGTTTTTGCTGATCGAGCGCTGGCGCACGCCGCCGATCGTCATTGTCGTGCTCGCGGTCGTGGCTGAGGTTCTGATGGGGCGCGCCTGATCGCTGGGATAGTGGCACCTCGTGCACGTGGGCGCGGGCGCTTACCTCGACGCGTCGCATCTTCACTCTAGTCCCGCGCTGATGCGACGAAGAGCCGAAGGCCGATGCGGTTGGTGACGCGTAGACGCCCGCGACCCGCCGATTCAATCAGCCCGGCCGCCCGCAGGGCTCTCAGCGCCCGGACCATCACTTCACGGACCGTCCCGAGTTCTTCTGCGAGCGCGGCTTGCGTCATTCCGAGTGCGATGACGTCGCGGGCGGTTCGCTCCACCGCCGCAAGCAGCCAGTCGGCCAGCCGCGTGGTCGCGCTGTCCAGCGCCAAGCGGTCAACCCGCCCGACCAGGGTACGGACGCGCTCCGCGAACTTAGCGAGCAGCAGCCAAGCCAGGGCCGGCTCGGCGGCGATCGCCGCCTCGATTGTTTCGCGGGTCAACAGAAGACAGCGCGTCGGTGCGACCGCAAGAACCGTAGCGGGGGCGGGACCGCCCGTGAACAACGGCACTTCGCCAAGTGTCCCGCCTGGCCCCTCAGAGTGCAGGACGTGCTGGCGTCCGCGACCCTCTCGGACGACACGTACTTGACCATCGAGCACGATTGCCATTGAGTTCACCCGGGCGCCGGCTCTCCAGAGAACCGCACCGGATGCATAGCGGCGGACGACCGCCTTCGTTGCGAGCGCTCGTCGGGCTGCGAGCGAGAGGCTGCCGACCAGTGGCGCCCGGCTCAGCGTCTCCAGATCTACCATGATTCGGGGAAATGAGACTTTCGTTCCAGCGCGGAGCGGTGCGCTGTCCTACACTGCCACCCCAGCTCACACCGAAGGAGGCAGTGTAATGTGTAATCGCAGAAGATAGGCCGGAACGCGGCATTCTGGGCGATCGTCGCAGGGGTGGTGTGCGCACTTCCAGCCCAGGCCCAGCAATCGGCTGACACTGCGTACCGCGCAATGCAGGCGCGCGGCGAGAAAACGATGGGCGTCGATCACACGATGTCCAGTCACGGTTTTCAGTCGCTACCGGACGGAGGCCGGATCGTTCTCGTGCGGGACGTCAAGGACTCCGCCGGCGTGGCGCACATCCGGGCGCACCTCCGCGATATGCAACACGCCTTTGGCGCGGGTGACTTCTCCATGCCGATGTTCATTCACATGAAGACAGTGCCGGGCGTGTCAGTCATGGCGGATCGGCACAACCTCATCACATATACAGAGTCCGACCTCCCAAATGGAGGAGCGCTCCGCATTGTGACAGACCCGACTCGGCCGCCCTCGGAGCCATTCACCAGTTCCTCGCGTTTCAGCGGACCGAGCACCACGCGGGCAGCACTCCCTGAGTCGTCGTGCGGGGGCGAGTGCTCTCGCAGCCAGCGTGGGGCCTGGCAGTGGCACGGGACTCGGGAGACGTGGCGGGGCTGAGTGGCGACCAGTCTTGCTATCATAGTGTGGGGTAGTATACTATCACCACCATGTCACACATTGCCCAGAATAAGTCGAAGTTGATCGGACGCGTGGCGCGGATTCGCGGACAGATCGAGGCAGTCGCGCGAGCGCTCGAAGGGGAGGCCGAGTGCGGGGAAGTGCTGCGGCTTATCGCGAGCGCCCGAGGGGCGATGAATGAGTTGATGGCCGAGGTGCTCGAAGACCACATTCGCCATTACGCCTTTCGCGGTGCGCGGGCATTGGCGATTGACGCGCAGGCGGCCGACGAAGTGATCGACGTGATTCGCTCCTATTTGAAATAGGGCGTCCAATCCCCGGGCGGCGATACCAGCCGCTGATGAGGCGCCTATGGCTCTGAAGAACGAGACCTTCGAAGACGGCACCGCCAAACGACCGGCGCTGCCAGCGGACGCCGCCGTTACGCGCAACGACTGGAGCGCGGTCCCGGACCCCGGAAACCAGACAACGATCACCAATCCGAGCACGACCACGCGGGCACACGCGGCCGTGGGCCGAGTTTGCGCGGATCGCATTCGTCGCGCTCTCCGCTGCCGGCCGTGAAGTTCCGGGTGTGGGAGCCAGTCGCACGGGTCAGCGTCGTGGGAGTGGCCGGCGTCGCCGTTGGCGGCTATCCGATCTTCAAGGAAGCCTGGGAGAGCATCTCCGCGCCCGGCGGATGACAATGGAACTCTCGATGACTGTCGCGTCCTTCGGCACTCCTTATCGGCGAGTTCTTTACCGCTCTGGTCATCACCCTCTTCGTGCTTGTGGCGGAGGTGTTGGAGGGGTTGACTGTTGGCCGTGGCCGCAGGGCCATCCGTGATCTGCTGAGCTTCCTCTCCTCAAACCGCCGTGGTGCGCCGGACGGGCGGGGCACGAGAGATTCCGGTGGGCGAGGTCCGTGTTGGCGACACCGTCCTCGTGGCGCCGGGCGCGCGGCTTCCCGTTGACGGAACGATCGTCGCTGGGCACTCGATTTGTCGATCAGGCCCCGATCACTGGCGAGTCGGTACCAGTCGAAAAGGCGCCTGGAGCGCCCGTCTACGCCGGCACGGTGAACCAGTCGGGGACGCTCGTCGTGATCGTCGACGTCAAGGCCGAACGCCTGGGGCGAGACACGAGCTTCGGGAAGATCGTCGAGGCGGTGGAGCATGCCGAGCGGTCACGGGCACCGATACAGAAAG
>CAVWTI010000011.1:0-12092 GCA_963757855.1 uncultured Gemmatimonadales bacterium | reverse complement strand
CGGCCGCGTGGTGGAAACCCCGCTCATTCGCCCGAATGGTGCGCGGCGTCAAGCCGTGGCGGGCCGTGCGCCGGATAATGCCCGATTTCGGTATGGACTCGACGCTGGTGATACCCGAGTTGAGTCTCCCGGACGTAAGCGCCGGCGCGGGCTGACCGCGCCGCTGTCGCTTGACGGGGCCGCTGCGCCCTGTCCGAGAATCTGCCCGCTCGCCTTGTTAGATGCGGGCACCCGTCGCGGGAGAGTCCGGCCAGGCTGAGTGAATCCACGATTACGCGCGCGCGATTCGTGGAATCCGGCATCACCATCCCCGCCATCGGCTGGCGCGTTGGACGCAGCACGGCGTCCGTCGCCTGCCCCGCTGAATCGAGTGTCACGCAGACGATCGCGCCACGATTCATCGGCGGCGCCATGCCGAACGGTCCATAGTTGATCAGGTTGCCCATCGAGTAGAGGATCAGCGCGTTGTTCCACCGCTCGATGGCGCGCAGCACGTGCGGGCCGTGCCCGATCACCTCGCTCGCGCCGGCTTCGCCGCTGCATGCGCGAACGCCACCGGGTTTCCGCGATCCTCACCCAGATACTGTTCGGACACGTTCAGCGTCCGCTGCGCCCCGCGCCCCTCGGCCCCGAAATGCGCGGTCACCACCACGCGACCATACCGGCCCGCCGCATTGCCGACGATGCGGCGAACGTCATCGAGATCGTTGACGCTCGGCGCTGACCACACGCTGAACCCCAGCACCGCAATCGTGTCCCCGCGCCCCGTCACCGCGAGGGACGGATCGTGTCGGCGCCCGTCACCAGTACCCCCGCGCTGTCCAACGCCGCGATCGTCGCCGCGACGCCCCCGGGACCGGCATCATGGAGATGGTTGTTGGCGATGTTCGCGACCACGATTGCGCCGTCGCCGGCGAGATGCCGCATCGCAACCGCAGCCGCCCGCGGCGAACGCAGCAGATAACAGGTCTGGCCGTTCAGATCGCACTTCGGCGCGTCCACCGGACCGTCGCCGATCGCCCCTTCGGCGTTGATGATCACGATGTCGGCGTCCTCGACGAGCGGACGGAGCGGCGCGACCAGCGCGTCGGGACGGTGCCGGATCCCCCGGCGTCACCCGTCGCTACGGCGTTCCGGTGCGCCCACCCACTGTCGAGATTCGTGCCCAGCGTGACGTCGCCGCCCACACAGACGCGTACGTCGTGCCGTGTGCCGCGCCCCGGTTTTACGGCCCGCGCGCCGCCCGAGGCCATGACCACCACCGCGACGACCACCAGGACGACGCGCGACACGCTCGCGTCAAGTGGCGTTTGGCGGTGCTTTCATCAGCGTGGGAAAGGTCCACGCGTAGTGGTGACCCGTGTTCATGATCGGCCGCCGCTGCGCCGCGAACGCCTCGTATTTCGGGTCGCCGTATGATCGGCCATCGCCTCGAAGAGATCATAGGGCCACCAGTCCTGGCGCTCGGCATACCAGGGTTCTGAGCGTGCGGCCAGTTCGACGGATTCTGCACCCCCACGAGGAGATAGTCGAGTGCCGATTTAGACGCTTTCCGGTCGGCGAGCTCCATTGGAAAAGATCCGGGCCGCCACCTTCCTTGACGACGCGGGCTGCTGCAGTCATTGGCGCGAGCGCGAAGTAGGTGTACCAGATACCGCTCTGCCCACGCGCGGTCTCGTCCGGCAAATGGCCGTCCGGCGCCAACGCCTGATCGATGTGATGCTGGAGTCGCGAGGTCTCGGCCGCGAATCCCGCCGCGTCATCCAGATAGTAGTCCGCGGTCACCGCGCCAAACGTGCCCCAGTCACCCCAGTTGTTGTTCCGGTCCTTGATCGGGTCCGTGGCTTGCTTGAGGTAGACGGTCCTGACCCAGTTCTTGAATGCCTCGCGGTCCTCAGCCGCCCATCCATCGTATCCGCTCAGCAGCTCGGCGCTGAGCACGAAACCGACGCCGACTTCCGCCATCGAGAGCTGGCTGTCACCCACGTTCGATACGCCGGTATTGCCATGCGCCCACGCGCTCAGAATACGCTGCGCCGTCGCGGCGTATGACGCATCCCCGGACAGCCGGAATGCGAGCGCATTGACGTACGCCGCGTCCGCGTCATGCGTGACACCGCCCGTCGCCGCGAAAAACCCGGCGCGATCCTGGTAGAATCCCGGGACGGTGTACACCGCGATCACGTGGGGCTGCCACGACCGCAGCCGGTGTGCCGACGCCATGAGTTGATCATACGCGGCCTGCCAGGGCTGGCGGTGCGCATGCACCTGCTGGATTACGTAGTTGATCTGGGCCTGCGTATAGAAGCCGCCTGGATGTACGCCAAACGTGCCCACGCCGGCCGCGGGCGCTGTCGCAACGACGGGCGCCACGCTGAGCGGAGGCATGATGGGTACCGTGCTCGGCGCCGCCATCACGATGGACATCGGGCGAAGCAGTGGCCGCGGTGCCGCGTGACCCGCCGCGCTCGCGAGCGACGCGAACACGGCGGCCGTCATGATTCCACGGCTCGTTCTCGCGGCGCCGCCGGGCCGGACTCGATACAGCGCGACGTCGCCGGCACTGTCTACCTTGTCGGCGTGCCCGTCGAGCTCCGATCGGGCGTGAGAGTCCTTCCCCGCGATGATCGCGTAGTCGAAATCCGTTCCAATGCGCTTCCAGTCGAGCGGGAACATGCGATCAGTCCCCCATCGTTCGTCAGGGTAATAGAGGATGCTCGGCTCTCGGAAATGCCCGAAGAATTTGCTGCGGGAGGCCAGGCGGATTCGTGTCGTAGCGCTCCTCTTCGGTGAGAAGCCCCGGGACGCGCCCTCCTCCATTGATCGTATGCCAGAGCGCGAAGTGCCGGTACGGGGACAGCCGCCGCTGCGGTTGCGGCTCCGCCACCAATGGCAAGAGTCGTGCGCTCGCGGGGACGGCGTCGAGCACCTTCCGATACACCTCGAATCGGAATCGATCCGCCCGCCCGCCCGCCGAATCACCGCCGCATGCACGAGGCAGGCTGCGAACGGAATTGCCAGCCATACGCGCTGCGGCCGCACCGGTCCCGCCGCCACAGCACAGAATGGCAGCAGGATCGCCGGCAGCAACCACCGCATGTCCACGAAGCCCGCGCCGTCCAGCCGGTATGGAAAGACCAGGAAAAGCACCACGAACGCCACCGCCGAGCCGAGCATCGCGTCGAGACGGAGCGAGCGCCGGTTGACCGCGAGAAAAGCGGCGAGCGACAATCCGTATCCGGCCGCCATGATCAGCGTCTGCGCACGCGACAAGACGTAAAACGGGCTTGCGAGATTCTCCAGTTTGTTGCCAAGCGTGCGAAAATCGGGCGGAATCGGAGGCGACAGCGGCTCGGGGCCCAGGCTCAGGTGCCAGACTGCCGAGCAGAGTCCGACCACTGCCGTCGCGGCGACCAGCGTCGTGAGCTTCGGCGTCCAGAGCGACCGAAGCGATGGACTCGGCCGCCCCGCATCTCGCCACGCGTCCCGGATGCCCGCCAGATACGCGACGCCCAGGACGACGAGTACCGACATCGCACCCGCCGAGATGTACGAAGAAGACGAGCGCGAGCCCCAGCCCGAGTCCCACACGCGTGCGCGCATTGGTCCGATCCCGCCGCGGCCACCACGCCGCGAGCCAGATCAGCGCCGCGCCAATGCCCGCGACGAAATTGAAGAAGCCGACAAGAAGATAGAAACTGAGACTGCACAACACCGCGACCAGCGCCCATCCGCGCCGCGCTGGACAGGTCGCACGCACCAGGAGATACGTGCCGGCGGGAATGATGCAGACCAGCAGGCAGGCCATCGCGCGGAGGGCGGATTGCGGTCCCAATACGTGTACGAACGCCACCCCGATGAGGTCGAGCACGATGTAGGGCGTCGGAATCAGACGCACGCGCACGAATGACGCAGGCGTCCCGAACCAGGCCCGGTCCATGAGGACGTAGCGAGCCAGATTGTTGGTCGAGTCCTGATACGGGAAATACCGCAGCGCGAACACCACGGAGAGCGTCGCCAGGAGCGCGGCCAGGAGCAGCCCCTCTTCGAGATACGGCCAGCGCGGCGGAGCGGCCTCTGTGGTTGGCGTCGCCATGCGGGAACGTACCGGACCGGCGGGCTCCGTCAAGCGGCCGCCACGGCTCGCCTACCGGGTATGGTCGCCGGCGCGCTACCTTCCACCGACCCACACCACACGTGACGCCCCTGCGATCTGACCGACCGACCACACCAGTCGATCCCGCCACGCCGCCCGCGTGGGTCATCGCCGCGCTCATCGTGATGATGGTGGTGGGCGCCACGCTGCGCGCCTATCGGCTCGGCTATCAGAGTCTCTGGAACGACGAAATCGTCTCCTGGATCAGCGCCCAGGGCGGCCCGTTGACCATCGTCACTCAGCGGGTGGAGAACAGCAACATTCCGCCCCTGTACTACCTGGTCGCGGGCGCCAGCCTTCCGCTCCATTGCGTACTGAGTGCCGAAGCCGCGCTGCGCGCCCCGTCGGTGATCGCCGGCGTACTGAGCATACCGCTGCTGTTCGTCGTCCTTCGCCGATGGCTGAACGAGCGTATCGCGCTCGCCGCCGCCGCCGTCATGACCATTTCGCCGTTCCACGTGTGGTACAGCCAGGAAGCGAGACCGTACGCGCTCCTGCTCCTCCTGTCGCTGATCGCGCTCTACTGTGTGCAACGCGCCCTCGACGAACCCACACGCTGGCAGTGGAAAGCCGCGACCGCGATCGCGACCGCATTGACGTTCTACTGCCATACCGTGGGCGTGGCGTTCATGGCATTCGTCGTGGTGTTTGTCGGTCTCGAGACATACCGATCGGCGCGCATGCGTCCGTGGCTCGTCACGTTCACCATCATGGCCCTCCTCTGCCTGCCAGGCGTCTACCGGCTCGTGAGCTTTCCGCCCACCGAGTCGGCCGATAGTGGACGCAGCCTGGCGCCGATCCAGTTCGGCTACGCGCTGTGGAGTTTTGCCGTGGGATATTCATATGGGCCGAGCCTGGATGAACTGCATAGGCCGGACCGCTACGCCGTACTGATGCACTCCGCGGCGACGGTCGTGCCGGTCGGCGTCGTGCTCCTCGTGCTCACGACCATCGGCGTCGTGACACTCGTCCGCCGCTATCCGCAAGCCTCGCTCCCCGTGGCCCTCTGGCTGCTCTTCCCCATGGCGTTTGCGGCCATTGGTGCGCTGGTCACCGTGCATCCGTTCAACGTCCGGTACACGATCATCTCGTTCCTCCCCTCGCTGGTGCTCATCGTGGTGGGAATCGGCGCCCTCCCGGGCCGGGTGCTCCGGCTGGCGGTATGGGCGGGCGTCGCGACGGTCTGTGCCTTGTCCCTCAAGGGGTATTACGCCGACCCGCGTTACGCGCGCGATGACAACCGCGGCGCAGCCGCTTATCTCCTCGCCCACGACGGCCCGGACGCCGTCGTCGTGGCCCACCGTGCCTTCACCGTCAAGGATCTCCGGTTCTACGCGCCGTCGGTCGCGCACATCATGCCCTATCCACGGGCCCGGCGGCCAGGGGAGCAGCTGACGCCGCAGGCGGAGCTCGACGGCCTCGCCGGCGAGCGCTCGCGCGTTTGGCTTTTCCTGAGCCGCGCCACTGACGACGAAAACGCGCCCATCATCGCGTATTTCAGATCACGCTTCCACCAGTCGAATCGCTTCACGTCGTCCGGTGTCCAGCTCCTGGAGTTCTCGCGCGATTCCACGATGCCCACCGCCGCCGCCGCCTCGTCCGGCTCGGGGGCCCGCTGACCGGGATCGGCATCTTTCGCCTGCGCTATCCGATCGGCTCTGAGACGTTCATTCGGGAGCAGGCCGCGCGCTGACGCGATACCAGCCCACGGTGTTCACCCGCCAATGGGGCCCGGGCCCGCCTTCCGAGACCCCGGCCGTCGTGATCGGCGGGCGAGGGCAAAGTATCTCTCATCCCGGGCCGCGCGCGCGCTGTATGCCCTGACCGCCGCGCCCCGGCTCTTCGGAAAAAGAGCGGCGCTCCCCCCGGTGGGATTGATCCACGCCCATTTCGCGCCGGACGCCACGTACGCGCTGCCCCTCGCTGAATGGCTCGGCGTCCCTCTCGTATCCACGTTTCACGGCTGGATGTGACGGTCGCCGACCGCGCGCTCCTCCGCGAGCCAAGTATCACCGTCGCGCACTATTTGTACGCGCGTGCCGCGCTCCGCGCGCGTGGCACCGCGTTCATCGCGGTATCCGATTACATCCGCGGCCGGTTGCTGGCCCTCGGATACCCCGCCGATCGGGTCGTCCGGCACTACATCGGGGTCGATGTCGGCCGGTTCACGCCGGTGAGCGGACCCCGCCCCGACCGCTACGTGCTCAACACCGCCCGCCACCGCGAGCAGAAAGGAATCGATACGTCTGCTGCGAGGCTTCGCCCGCGTCGCGGCCCGGCACCCCGATGTACGCTGGTCCAGGTAGGCGCCGGCGAAGACTCGGCCGGGTTGCACCGTTTGACCGCGTCACTCGGACTCGCCGGCCGCGTGCGATTCCTCGGTGCGCTGCCCCACGACACGGTCCGCCACCTCACCCAACACGCGACCGTGTTCGCCCTGACTGGGCAGACGACGGACACCGATCAGCAGGAAGCGTTGGGCCTCGTACTCAACGAGGCGAGCGCCTGCGCCGTGCCCGTCATCGCGACGCGGCACGGCGGCATGCCGGAGGCCGTGCGCGACGGCGAGACCGGAATCCTCGCCGCGGAACGCGACGACGCCGCGATTGGTGCCGCGCTCGATATGCTGCTCGGTGACCCGGAGCTCGCGGCCCGGATGGGCGAACAGGGACGCGCGTTCGTCACCGAGGTCTTCAACCTGCGCACCCAGACCGCCGAGCTGGAACGCCTCTACGATCGCGTCATGTCGGAGAAGCGGCCGTAGCGCCTGGGACAGATGATCCGCCAGCCGGAGCGCCATCGCCACCACCGTGAGCGTCGGATTGGCGTACCCGCCCGTCGGGAACACGGAGCTGCCGGTCACGTACAGGTTGGGCACTGAGTGCACCCGGCCGTTGGCGTCCACGACGCCGGTCTTCGGATCGGCATCCATGCGTGTGGTACCCATGTAATGCCAGCTGCCCGTGATGCGCTGCGCCCACGCCATATCGGGATCGATCGGCATGTGCAATTTCCCCGCGCCAGCCGCCGCCAGTCCGTTTCCGATCGTCTCCAGACTGGTGCGAATGTTAATGAGGTCCGCGCGGCGCACCTGCCAGTTGAGCTCTGACACCGGCATTCCCAGCCGATCGCGCTCGCGGACGATCGTCACCCGGCTCTCCCGGTTAGGCGACTGCTCGCCACGTCCCATGATCTCGTAAATCCGCTCGCCGCGCTGCGGCAGCGCATGATTGATCCGGGCGCTCGCCTCCTGCGCATCGCGCGCGAGTTTGTCCACCACCCGCAGCCCGAAGCCGACGGCGCCGCCCCGCGCAATGGAGACGCCGTGCAGTGACCACTGGTCGTGACGCTGGGACTGATGGTAGAGCACTTTCGAGACACTGCGGTGGCGAGGCGTGAAGAAGACCGCGCTGAAGCCGTACGCGCCACGCGCCTGCCGGATCGCGGGCGCCACGGTGAGTCCCCCCAGGGGGCGCTGCACGCTCCGCCTTCCCTGCGTGTACAGGGACAGGTTCGCATCCTGCCGGTGCGGCACGAAACACCCCAACCGGACGTGAAGGTGTCCATGAAGTACCGGCCGACGAGATCGTTCTCGTTCCCGAGGCCGGCCGGACGCACGACGTTCGACGCGAGCAGAAGCCGCGCGTTCTCGATGCCACCGGTCGCGAGCACGTAGGTCGTCGCATCAACGCGGAACGATCCGCCCGACAGGGTCGCGACGCGCGCGCCCGTCACGGGACCACCGTGCTCGCCGCCCAGGAGTTCCACGACGTTGGCGGACAGATATCCCTGGATGTTGGGTGCCGCCTCGAGCCCCGCGCGGTAGGTCGGCCCGAATCGCGTCGGAGGGCTGAACTGATAGACCACCGTGGCCAGCGTGGGTTCCGAGCCTGCGAGACGCGGCCGGTACGGGAGCGGCGGCCCGTGATCGATCTCTCCCTCCGTCACGGCGAGTTGGCACATCGCGCGCGCCGCCTGATAGTAGCGGATGAGATCGTCGTGACGGAGCGGCCACCCGCTGCCCGGCAGCCACGGTCGCGCCTCGAAATCCGCGGGCTCGAGCGACCGGCACCAGCCACCCCATCGCTGGGTGCTGCCGCCGAATGTGCGCACCCGGCACCCGTCGAGCGGAAATATTCCCGCCCGACGTTTGGACCCCGATACAAATGCTGGGTCGCGGGCGTTGGCCAGAACGAGCCGCTCTCGAGGAGGATGACCCGCACCGGCCGGTCGCGCAGCGCCCACGCGATCGAGATTCCCGCCGCGCCGGCGCCGATGATGCACAGGTCGCCGCGGACGACCGAGTCCGCGGGAACATCCCGCGAGTCGCTCAGCACCGCCGCTCACACACGCCGCTCAGCACACGCCGCTCAGCACGCACTGCTCGGCACCGTCGCTCGGCACCGTCGCAACTCACTCGTCACCGCTCCCGAGTGAACGGCCGCGCCTACCCACCCACATCGTCCGGCGCCGCGCTCCGGATGCCGAAGTGAGCGAGGAGGACCATGATGATGAACGTGCTGACATGACTCTCCGGGAGCGCCTCGGGCAGCGTGTTCACCACGTACCACATCAGCATCGCCACCGCGAACAGCGCCACGGTGGTGTGCGTCGCGCGATAGCGGCGAACGGCGGCGGCGAGACCCGACAGCAATGTCGTCGTGAGAAGTGTCAGACCGATGATGCCCGTCGCCAGCAAGGTCTTGAGATACCCCGAATGCGCCTGCGTGATCACCCATCCACGCTTGACCGAGATGATGGCGATATGGTCCGGTGTCCAGAACGAGTCGAAACCGTATCCGAACCACGGATGGTCGCTCGCAAAATCGAACAGGTCGGCCCACAGCAACGTGCGTCCGCTCAACGTCGATGGGTCCTCGTTGTCCCCCGATCGGCCGAGCAGCATCGCATGCTGGGCACCGGTCAGGACTTCGGGAGCGAAGACCACCGCCGCGAACGCGATCGCGGCGACCAGCACACCGATGGCGACCAGCTTGCTGCGCTTGATCGACAACGCCCCGCAAAATCCGGCCGCCAGCAGCAGACTCGCCACCGCCGTACGGGATTTCGTGAGCAGCAGGATCACGACGCCGAACCCGAGCAGCGCGATCAGCGGCCCGCGCCGTCCGCCCAGCCGGATGGCCGCCGCACAGGCGATGATCGAGACACGCCGCTTCGATCCCGTGCAGGTTGGGGTTCGCGAATCCCGTGAACCGCCAGCCCGCGGCGGCCGGGTGGAATTGCCCGCGCGCGATCGAGCCGCCAAGTCCGAGCACCAGGGACGTCGCATTCGCCCAGAGCGAGAAATACAGGAGATCCCGGATGGTCCACGCCTGCGCGAACGCCCATGCCGCGAACACGATGAGCAGAAAGACGACGATGCGCCGGCTGGTGATGCTCGGGTCAGCAGCCCACAACATGCTGGCACCCGCGAGTCCGACGTAGAGCAACAGCAGAAAGGGAAGCATGCCGCGCTTCGCCACCGGGGGCGCGCTCCCCTGCTCCACCCGCATCGCATGGTGCGCATACGCCTTGTGCTTGCGCGCCCGGCTGAGACTCAGCGCCGCGACCAGCGCCAGCCCGAGGATCGCAACCCGCCGGAGAGGTGACCCGCTGGCCACTCCCGAAGCCGTCGCCGCACTCGCTGCCGCCACGCTCTGGTCACCCCCAGCGTCGGCGACCGCGGGATACAGGGAATACGGCCCCATGAGGGCGAACAGGACCATGAGCACCGGATACACCAGCCACACTCGCACCGCGAATGGCCGCACGGACCAGGAGTGCGCCCCGGACTGCCCGAGCGTCGACGTCTGCACCGGCGCGCCAGTGCTAGCCCATCGTGGTACCGTCATGCGTCACCTCCCGGGCGACGTCGCAGCCAAGCAGCAAGGACCAATCCCATCACGTACCACGGCTCGATCAAATACCGGCGCCACAGCCGGCCCGGCTCGGCGGCAAGCCGCCACACCCACTCGAACCCGAATGACGACGCGCCACGCGGCGGCGTCGGCACGACGCCCGCCACGTAGTCCATGGCCGCCCCGGCCATGAGCGTCGCGTTGGCGGTCAATGCGTCACGGTTCGCCCGGACCCAGTGCTCCTGGCGAGGCATTCCCATGCCGACAAGCAGCACGTTGGGGCGAAACGCCGCGATCCGCTCGAGCACGGCGGTCGTCTCGGCACTCCCCGGCCTGGCGTCGAAGTATCCGTGCGCGCCATCCAGGATCAGCCCGGGATGCGCAGCCCGCAACGTCGCGGCCGCGGCCTCGAACACCCCCGGCGCGCCTCCCAGCGAGAACACCCGCCAGCCGTGTCGCGCGGCGTCGGTCATCAGCGGCCCGATCCAGTCGTTGTACGTCACACGATTGGCCCGCGACAGCGGCACCCCCAGCATGCGGCCCAGCAGGATCACCGACATCCCGTCGGCGTGCGTCACGTCGGCTGTCGCATGGAACGCGCGCAGATCGCCGTCGCGGGCACAGAGATAGAGGCTGTGCAGGTTGTGGTTCGCGATCACGATCCGGCTACCACTGGCGATCGCATCGCCAATGCACGCGTTGAGACGCGGGATGTCGTACGCCCCGACCCGGATGCCAAGCATCGAGTACTGAGGCACGGGCGGCGGCGCCACGCGGGCGCCGCCCGCGGCAGCCGGGGCAGTCACGGGAGTTCCAGGGCGACGCGCTTCGCGGATTCGACAATCATGCGGCACCGCGCGGTCCAGCTGTGCCCCTGCTCGATCAGCTGCCGTGCCCTCGCGCCCATCGCGGGTAGCCGCTCGCGCGCCACGTACGCCCGGCGCAATGCCTGCGACAAGCCATCGGTGCTGCCCGCATTCGAACGAATAGCCCGTCTCCCCATTCATGACCAGATCCACCGCGTCCGCCACTGCCGAGGAGATGATCGGCTTCGCCATGGCCATGTACTCATAGAGCTTGAGCGGAGAGCGGAATACCGCCCGCCCCTGTGAGTCCGTGTGCCCGGAATACCCCACGTCGCCACTCGCGATAACCGCCGGCACAGCTTCCCGCGAGACGGTCCCGAGAAACTGCACGCACTCGGCCAGCCCAAGTTTCTCGCCAGCTTCTCGCAGCCCCGCCGCACCGGTCCATTGCCCGCGATCACCGCGTGCAGCGCGAACCCGTCCTCCTCGCGCACCGCATGGATCGACCGCAGGAGCGACTCGATCCCCTGCCAGGGCTGAAGACCGCCCGAATACACGATCGTGAACCCCTGAACGTGCGAGGGGCGTCCATCCGCGGCTGGAAAAAAGTCGTGTCCACTCCGTTCGGTACCACCACGACCTTGTTGGCCGGCGGCGGTGCCGCTCGGTCACGGGCGATTTGAGCGGCTCGCTCACGCACACCAGCATCGCGCAATCGAGATACGCCTGGCGCTCATGCCGGCGCGCGAGCGAGGTCAGCACGAGGCTGTTCCGGTCAACGCGCGCCTCCTCGGACTGCATCTCGTTCGTCTTGAGGATCCACGGGACGCCCGCCCGCGCGAATGGCCGCCCGAGTGCCTGAAACACCGTTTACCGCTGAAGACCCAGTCGACCCGCCCAGCGAGCGTGCGCCACGCCGCGCGCATGTTCACCGGCGCGAGCCCGATCCGCGTCATGTCCGCGAGGAGCGCCCAGTGGCGCCCCTTGCGCAGCCACTTCCCCGCGTCTCGTGCCACGACGCCCGGCGACCGGTCCCCGATGATGAATGGCTGCACGGACCATCCAATGCGCTCGAACCCGGACATCACGCCGAGGATGTGCGCGCGCGGACCGCCGATCTCCGCGTCACGACGGGTCGACACGCGAGGGGCGCCGGACGAATACCCCAGCAGGCGCACCTCCTCACCGTTTGCGCGGCCGGGCGCATGCCCGTTGCCCTCGCGCGGGCGAGGTGCCATTCACACTGCCGTTCGCGTTACCGTTGACGGCCGC
>CAVWTI010000010.1:0-68282 GCA_963757855.1 uncultured Gemmatimonadales bacterium | reverse complement strand
CCAGCACGCAATCCACAGAGCCCTCGCAGCTGGTCCTCTTCGATACCCCCGGCCTGATCGAGCCCCGCGATGACCTCCAACGATCGATGCGATCGGCCGCACTGATCGCGCTCGCCGATGCCGACGTGATCATTTACCTCGCCGATGCCATGGCCGGCCCGCCGCCGCCACTCGAGACTGCCGCCGGATTATCCACATCGCTGCGCGCGCCCGTCGTCCTCGCCCTCAACAAATCCGACATCCTCCCGCCAAATCGGCGTGAGCTCGCCACAGGTCACGCTCCCACTCCGGAGAACGACCCGCCCGCATCCAGCCCCTACGCGGCAACCTTCCTCATCTCCGCCGCCACCGGCGATGGGGTCGAGGCCATGCTCGATGCCGTCACGGCGATGCTCCCGGAAAGTCCGTTCCTCTATCCCGCAGACGATGTCAGCACCCAATCCCTGCGCTTCTTCGCGAGCGAGCTCATCAGAAACGGCCTTCGAGCAGCTCGAGCAGGAGCTCCCGTACAGCCTCGCCGCCCAGATCGAGGAGTTCCGCGAAGCGCAGTCGCCGGTGTACATTCGCGCCATCATCTACGTCGAGCGGGATAGCCAGCAGGGGATCCTGGTCGGGCACAGGGGCTCGCGCATTCGCGAGATCGGCCGCGCGGCCCGCATCAAGATCGAGCAGCTCGTCGGCGCGCCGGTCTACCTCGACCTCCGCGTCAAAGTTCTCTCGGATTGGCGGCGTGACCCCGTCGCGCTGCGCCGCTTCGGTTATCTCTCGCCGCCTCCGGCGCGATCATGACTGGAGCATCCGCATAAGCACCTGCACTCCTTCACGCTCCGGCAGCACCCTCTCACCCAACGACCTCCATCCCAACGCATTATGCCTCTTGCTCCCCAGCTCCTCGCCATCCTGGTCTGTCCCAAGTGCAAAGGTGCCCTCGAGTACCGTGAGGCCGAGGCGTGCCTGATCTGCCACACGGACGGGCTGCGATTTGCGATTCGGGACGACATCCCAATCATGCTGATCGACGAGGCGACCCCGGTCGAGCAATGAATGGCCCCTGAGCGCACCATGGCGCCGCCGTAAGCCCCGGTTACCGGCCCGTAACCCGGCCCGCGCGTAGAGGCTAACTCCGTTGCCTCTGACCAGTTGGCTGGTCCTAGTAGCGTGGCCGCCCATACCCTGGCGGCCCAGTGACTCCTCCTGCGACTCCCAGCGTCCGTGGCCCACTCCATTGCGATCTACTTCACGCTCGACGGGGCCGAGCCACCCCCGGTGGTTCAGGCGTGGATCGACGCGCGGTCGCTGACAATGGTCGTGGTCCGCTCCCCCGATGATCTCATGGCCCGCACGCTGCGCGGCCGTCCTCGGCTCGTGATCTTCGATGGGCTGGGCGGATCGAAGAGCAGCGTGTTCGAATCCTGCACGCGTCTCAAGCGGGACTCCTATACGGGGATCGTACCCGCCGTGACGCTGACGCCCGCGGATGACACGGAGATAGGGCGGGCGTTCGACGCGGGGTCGGATGAGGTCGTTCCGCACGGGGATGCCGGACGCCGAGGCCCGGCGGCGGCTCGATGTCTTGCTCCGGCGGTCGGATCGCGACACCTACGTGCACCCGTCGACGCGGCTCCCCGGCACCGATCAGATCGAGGCGGAGATCACGCGGCGCATTACCGCGGGCCAGACGCTCGCCGTGTGCTACGCGGATCTCGACCACTTCAAGGAATTCAACGACCGGTACAGCTATTACGATGGCGACCGCGTCATCCGCATTCTCGCCAAGATCCTGCATGATGTCGTGAAAGGATGTTGCGGCGAGGAAGGGTTCGTCGGGCACATTGGAGGCGATGATTTTATTTTCATCGTGCCAGCGACCGCGGTCGCCGACACGTGCGGCGAGGTCATCTCGATCTTCGACGCGCTCGTCCCGTACCAGTATTCCGAGCAGGACCGGCGGGCGGGGTATTTTTTCGGGAAGGACCGCCGCGGGCAGTTGCACCGCGTTCCCCTCATGACGGTGTCCATTGGCGTCGTGACGAATGAGCGCCGCCAGTTCACCCAGGCCTCGCAAATGAGCGAGTTGGCGACCGAGATGAAGAGCTACGCAAAGACGCTGAACGGATCCGTGTACACCGTGGACCGCCGGCAGGACGCGGTGACCGAGCATCCGCTCGTGGTCACCCGCGCCGATGTCGCCGCGATCGCAGGGGGAGAGGACCGGTGAACATTGCATGCGCAGAATGCCGGTCAGTCTTCCGGGTCGATCCCGCCCGCATCCCGCCCGGCGGGGTGCGCGCCCGCTGCTCGGTGTGCGGTGGCGTGATCCTGATCGCGATCGACGGCGCCAACGGCTCGTCGGCGAGCGCGGCACAGCCAGCGCCTTACGCCGCGGCTAGTGCCGCGGGTCAGGCGCCTGCAAGCCACGGAGGATTCTCGTCTGGCGGCGCCACGGCCACCGCCACGGCCCCCGAGCGGAAGTCCGGTCCGGCGTACGCACCACCCGCGATGCCGGCCCCTCAGCCACCACACCGGCCGACGCCGCGCCCGCCGGTCCAGCCACCCGTCCAGCCATGGGCCCAGCCAGCACCGCAGCGCGCGTCCGCGCCAGGCGGCGCCACGCTGCGGCCGGCCGCCGCCGCACCCGTAGCGCCTGTCGCGCACAACATGGCCAACGCAGTGCGCCCGGCCGTTACGCCGCCCCGTGGTGTGGCACCGGTGCCACCACCCGTGCTGCGGCCCACGCCCGGCGCGTCCGTCCGGGTCCCCCCGGCAGGGGCGCCGCCGGCGTCCGCACCCTCGGCACCACGTCCCTCATTCGCGCCAGGATTCGCGCCCAATTTCGCGTCCAACCGGCCAGCCGCCCCCGCGGCCGCCAGTGGTCCCGCGACCGCGCCCGCCGGGCCGCCACGCCCCGCGCCATCCATGGTTCCCGGGATGATCCCCGCCGGGATCCCGTCAATGGCGCCTGCTGGCATCCCGAGACCCGCCCAGCCCGCGGCGGTACCCGGGCGCCAGGCCGGCTCCCCGTCGTCACTTGGCGCCATGGCGCCCGCGCGGATTCCGGGCGCGGCACCGGCAGCTCCCGGCGCCTTTGCCCCAGCGCCGGCGCCGCCGTCGACGCGTCCGCCCATGCCGCCAATGCGTCCCCTCGCGCCGCCCGCTGGTGCGCCTGCCGTGGGCGCGAGCGCTGGCGTGGCTGCGCCGTCCGTCATGCCGCCGGGGTTGCGACCGCCGGTGACGCCGCCGTCGGTCGCGTCGATGGCGGTAACGTCGCCAGCGATCCCCGTGGTGACGCCCACGACGCCCGCGCCGGCGGAGCGGAAGCCGATCAATCCGTTCCTGGCGAACGATCCGAACCAGAAAGCGAAGCGGCTCGCGCGGGCACTCGTCTCCGACATGCTCGCGTACCATCCGGGCAAACGCGACGAAGGCCTCGCCAACGGCACGCTCAAGCAGATCTTCCGCGAGGAGATCAAGAAGAGCTACGAGGAGTACGTCGATCAGATCGGGCGTGACTTCGCCGAAAGCTCGACGCACTTCCAGGACGCACTCAACGAGCTGCTCGCGGCCGGAAAGAAGAATGTTCTAGCAGTTCCGTTTCTGCTTATCTTTCGTTCCATGGCAGACGTGGAACGCGAGCGGGAGCTGCGGCGCAGCGCCGAGCGGTTGGCCGAGCTCCGGGGGTACCTTTGACATCGACACGCTCCGCGCGGCGTTGGCGGAACTCGAGGGCTCCATGGCGGAGCCGGCATTCTGGACAAGCCCGAGCGCGCCCGTGAGGTGGTGCAGCGGGTCAAGACGCTGAAGGTCGTCACCGAGCCGTACGACCGGCTGGTCGCGCAGCTGCAGAGCGCGACGGAGCTCGACGAGCTCCTGCGGTCCGAGCCCGACGCGGGCATGGCGGCCGAGCTGGATCACCTGGTCAACACCACCCGCGACGAGCTGGACGCGTTCGAGCTGCGATCGCTCCTCGCGGGCAAGGATGATTTCCGCGACGCGCAAGTCGAGATCAGCGCCGGCGCCGGCGGGACCGAGGCGCAGGATTGGGCGCAGATGCTCATGCGGATGTACACGCGGTGGGCGGAGCGGCGCGGCTTCACGGTCGAGATGCTCGACGTGAGCGAAGGCGAGGAAGCCGGGATCAAGGGCGCGGTGATGGAAATCCACGGGTCGTACGCCTATGGGTTTCTGCTCCCCGAAGCCGGGGTCCACCGGCTGGTCCGGATCTCACCCTTCGACGCGAATGCGCGCCGCCACACCAGTTTCGCGTCGGTGTTCGTGTATCCGGTCGTGAACGACGAGATCAACATCGAGATCCGTGATGACGATCTCAAGATCGATGTCTATCGCGCGTCCGGCGCGGGCGGCCAGCACGTCAACAAGACCAGCTCCGCGGTCCGGATCACCCACGTCCCGAGCGGCATCGTCGTGGCGTCGCAGCAGGAGCGGTCGCAATTCAAGAACAAGGCGACGGCGATGAAAATGCTCAAGAACCGTCTCTACCAGTTGGAAGCCGACCGCCAGGCCGCGCTCAAGGCGGCGCTCGATGCGACGAAAGCCGACGTCACGTTCGGCAGCCAGATCCGGAGCTACGTGTTTCAGCCCTACACGATGGTCAATGACCACCGGACCGAGCTCAAAATCCCCGACGTGCAGAAAGTGATGGACGGCGGGATCGATCCGTTTATTGAGGCCTATCTCAAGGCGTCGGTGCGGCGCGCCGGTAGTGGGTCCGGTGGCGGATCCGGTGCCGGGCCGGGTGGCGCGAACGGGACGGCCGCCGCGTGACGGCGGCGGGCGGCGCTCCCGACGATCTCAACTTCGTCCTCCGCGACCGGCGCGCCAAGCTCGACGCGCTGATCGCCGCGGGGGTCGAGCCGTTCGCGTATCAGTTCACCCGCACACACTCGGCCACCGAGGCACGGGCCGCGCTGCCTGAGGGCGCCGAGGAGGGACCGGTCGTCGTGACGGCGGGCCGCGTGGTGTCGTGGCGGGGACACGGCAAGACGACCTTCGCGCATCTCGCGGACCAGGGTGGCCAGATCCAGCTGTATTTCCGCCAGGATGCGCTGGGTGATGCGTACGCGCTGCTCTCGAAGCTCGATCTCGGCGACGTGATCGGCGTGAAGGGCCCCGTATTCCGGACGCGGACGGGGAGCCGACGATCCGCGTCGAATCGGTGGAGCTGCTCTCCAAGTCACTCCGGCCGCTGCCGCTCGGTAAAGAGGAGACGGTGGACGGCCAGGTGGTGCGGCACTCGGGGTTCAGTGACCCGGAACAGCGCTACCGGCAGCGCTACGCCGACCTCGCGGTCCACCCGGATGTCCGTGCCGTCTTCGTGGCGCGGGCGCGGATGGTGTCGGCGATCCGGGGCTATCTGGACGCGCGGGGATATATCGAGGTTGAGACGCCGGTGCTGCAGCCGGTCTACGGTGGCGCGCGGGCGCGGCCCTTCACGACGTACCACCAGGCGCTCGACATGCCGCTCTTCCTCCGGATCGCGGACGAGCTGTATCTGAAGAGGTTGATCGTTGGGGGGTTCGAGCGGGTATATGAGATCGGGCACGACTTCCGCAATGAGGGAATCGACCGGTCGCACAATCCCGAGTTCACGATGCTCGAGTTCTACGAAGCGTACGCGGACTACGAAGACATGATGGGTGTCGTCGAGGCGCTGGTGATGGCGGCGGCCACCGCGGTGCGCGGCGTGGCGGCCGTGAGCACGAGCGCGAACGCGCCCGTGATCACCGCGCCCTTCGCCCGCGTGGAGTGGATGCCGCGCTCGGGTGCCGCAGTGGGCCAGGACCCATGGACGCTCCTGGGAGATGAGAAGCGTCTCCGTTCGCTCGCCCGCGAGCTGGGCATCGCGGACATCGATACGCTCGGCGCGATGCAGCTTCTGGACGCGATCTTCCAGGAGACCGTCGAGTCCAAGCTGGAGCAGCCGACGTTCGTGATCGATTTTCCCGAGCCGCTCTCGCCGCTGGCGAAGCGCCGCCGGGGGAGGTCGTCGCGCCAGGGCGCGTGGCACTGACCGAGCGGTTCGAGTTGTTCGCGAATGGGCGCGAGCTGGCCAATGCGTTCAGCGAATTGAATGACCCGATCGACCAGCGGGCGCGGTTCGAGGCGCAGGCTCGGCTTCGCGCGGCGGGCGACGAGGAAGCGCCCGGTGTCGACGAGGACTATCTCCGGGCGCTCGAATACGGCATGCCGCCCACGGGCGGCGTCGGCATCGGCATCGACCGGCTGCTGATGTATCTCACGGGCATCCCCCACATCCGGGACGTGATTCTCTTTCCTGCGATGCGGTCCGAGGCGCACGGGACCAGAGGGACGCCGCCACAAGGGACGCCATGACCGCGGGCGCGACGACTGCCGACGACCGGATGCAGGCCGCCTTGCGGCCTCGCGCACGCGTGTCTGGCCGGCTCGAATGGGGGATCGCGTGGCGGTATCTCCGCAGCCGCAAAGGGTCGCGACTCCTCTCGTTCATTAGCGTGGTGGCGATCGGTGGCGTCGTCGTCGGCGTGAGCGCGCTCATTCTGATCATGGGCGTGATGAACGGCCTGCAGAACGATCTCCGCGACAAGATCCTGGTCGGCAGTCCTGACCTTCGTGTCCTCAACTATGGCCAGGACCTGAGGATCGACGACTGGCGCGCCGTGCTCGACAAGGTCAAGGCGTTTCCCGGCGTGGTGGCGGCGGCGCCGTTCGTCCTGACGCAGGGCCTGGTGAGTGCCGGCCATAACTACGTGGAGGCGGCGCAGGTGATGGGGATCGATCCTCAGGCGCCGCACATGCAGCAGGTGACGACGATCCGGCAGCACGCGATGCCCGGCGCGGGCGATTTCAGGTTTGCGAGCTCCGATGGGCGCACGCGAGGCGTCGTGGTGGGCAAGCTCCTCGCCGAGCGGTTGTCGCTCGCCGTCGGCGATACGGTGCGGATGCTGGCGCCGCCCAATGGCAACAAGATCGATCCCGTGCTCGGGACGATCACCCCGCGGTATTTCACGTTTGAGGTCACGGGATTGTTCGAGACCGGGATGTACGAGTATGACAACTCCTACATCTACATGGCGCTGCCGGTCGCGCAGGACTTCGCGTCGCTGGGCGCCGCCGTGACGGGTCTCGAGGTCAAGACCACCGACCGGTGGAGCGCGGCCGACGTGTCGCGCGCCCTCGAGACGGCCCTTGGCTATCCGTATCGGGCCGAGGATTGGCAACAGCAGAACAGCTCACTATTCCGGGCGCTCAAGCTCGAGAAGTTCACGATGGGCTTCATTGTGCTGCTCATCATCATCGTCGCGGCGTTCAACATTGTGAGCACGCTGACCATGGTGGTCGCCGACAAGACCCGCGAGATCGGCATCCTCAAAGCGATGGGGATGCCCTCGAAGTCGATCCGGCGGATTTTTCTGGCGCAGGGCCTGGTGATCGGTGCCGTCGGCACGCTGCTGGGCCTCATCGTGGGGCTGGGCGGTGCGGTGCTGCTCGAGCGGTACAAGTTCATCAAGCTCGATCCGGCCATCTATTTCATCGACCACATGCCCGTGGCGGTGCAGCCACTCGATGTCATCCTCACGATCGTGGCGAGCCTCGTCATTGCCACGCTGGCCACGCTGTATCCGGCGGCGCAGGCGGCGCGGCTCTATCCGATCGAAGCGATCCGGCACGAGTAACCACGAGTCACGGCGGACGCGATGACCACGGTCGTACTCGAAGCACGCGAATTATGGAAGTCCTACCGGGGCGGGGATGGCGCGCTCCTGCCGGTGCTGTCGGGCGTGGACCTCGCGGTCTCGCAGGGCGAGATGGTCGCGGTCGTGGGCGCGAGCGGCGCGGGGAAGAGCACACTGCTGCACGTCCTCGGTGCGCTCGACCGCCCGAGCCGGGGCTACGTGGTGATCGGCGGCCACCCGGTGAGCGGGCTGTCGGACGACGCAGTCGCCGCACTTCGCAACCGCACTGTCGGCTTCGTCTTCCAGTTCCACCATCTGCTGCGCGAGTTCTCGGCACTGGAGAACGTCATGATGCCGCTCCGCATCGGCGGCGTGCCCGAGCCGGCGGCGCGGAGCCGCGCGGAGGAGTTGCTCGCGCGCGTGGGCTTGAGTGGCCGGATGCACCCATTGCCCCGCGGAGCTCTCCGGGGGGAGCAGCAGCGGACCGCGGTCGCGCGCGCGCTGGTGGCTGACCCCGCAGTATTATTAGCAGATGAGCCGTCGGGGAACCTCGACCATGCGAACGCGGAGCGGCTGCACGAGCTGTTCGCGGAGCTGGCACGGGACCTCGAGGTGGGGATGGTCGTCGTGACCCACAACCGGTCGCTCGCGGCTCGGGCGCACCGGGTGCTGTCACTGGCCGACGGGCGGCTGGTCCCGACGGATGCACGCGAGGGGGTGGCGTGATGCAGTGCGACGATTGCAAGGAGCGCGACAGCGTCGTCCAGCTGGTGCAAGCCGTCGACGGCACCCTCAAGGAGCTGCACCTCTGCGAGCAGTGCGCGGCGAAGCGCGGGGTCGAGTCGACGGTCGCCGCCAGTCCCTCGCTCGGCGAGGTGCTGCAGAAAGCCCAGGCGCAACTGATCACCGGTGGGGGCTCGGCAGCCGCCAACGCGCGGGACGCGGTCCGGTGCACCTTCTGCTCGGCGACCTTCGCCGATTTCCGCGCCACCGGGCGCCTGGGCTGCGCGCAGTGCTACGGCGCCTTCGAGTCGAGCCTCCGGGACCTGCTGCGGCGTGTGCATGGTAGCGGTCGTCACATTGGTCAGAAATACGAACCGCCGCGGCCTGACGCGCTGCAGAAGGCGGTGACACTGGGCGAGCTCCGCGACCGGCTGCGCCGGGCGATCGAAGGGGAGCAGTTCGAGCTCGCGGCGGACATCCGCGACCGGATCCGGGTGCTCGAATGAGCCTCGATCTGGCGTTGCTGCCGGACGGCGGTGTGAGCTGGATGGACGCGTCCGGCGACCACGCGGATATCGTGCTGTCGACCCGTATCCGCCTGGCGCGCAACGTCGAGGGGTACGCGTTCACGGGGCGGGCTCGGGACGGCGAGCGCCTGCGGGTGCTCAGCCAGGTGCGGGATGCGGCCCGCGAGGTCGAGAGCTTGTCCCACAGCGTGCTCCTTCGCGTGGATGAATTGCCGCCCACGGACCGGCTCCTGTTGCACGAGCGGCATCTGGTCAGCAAGGAGTTGGCGGGGCTGGACGCGCAACACCCGGTCCGGAGCGGGGCGGCCGTGTTTCTCGGCCCCGACGTGGGCGTCATGGTAAATGAAGAGGATCATCTCCGCCTGCAGGCGCTGCGCTCGGGATTCGGGCTCCCGGCGGCATTCGCGGCGGTGCGCCAGCTGGACCGGGAATTGGGCTCCAAAGTCCCGTACGCGTTTCACGACGAGTTTGGATACCTGACCGCGTGCCCCACGAACGTTGGAACGGGGATGCGGGCATCGGTACTGATTCATTTACCGGGGCTCGTGCTCACGAAAGAAATGAGCAAAGTGCTGGCGAGCCTGCAGCAGATGGGGTTGACCTATCGCGGGCTGTATGGCGAGGGGAGCGACGTCGTCGGAAACTTCTTTCAGATCTCGAACCAGACGACGTTGGGCAAGACCGAAGACGAGTTACTCGACGACCTTGTGCGCGTCGTCAAGACAGTGATCGCGCGGGAAGAAGATGCCCGGCGGCTGTTGCTCCGCGATGCCGGTTATATTATTGAGGACAAGGTGTGGCGGGCGTACGGCACCTTGCGGTATGCACGAAGCCTCACGTTCGATGAGGCAATGAACTATCTGAGCGGTGTCCGGTTGGCGGTCGGCCTGAAACTGATCTCTGGCCTCAGTGTATATACTCTCAACAAGCTCCTGATATTTAGCCAGTTAGCGCATCTTGCCCACGCCGAAGGGCGGGCGCTGACGGAGAGCGAGTCGAACCTGGCACGCGCGCGGTATGTGCGCCAGACACTCGCCAACGAAGCTGCGACGCACGACTAGCGTCGCCGAGCGGGCGCGCCACCCCGGCGTGGGTGCGGCGGCTTGTGAGAGTGAGGGGGTCAGGGCGTCATGAACGGCTACAACTTCACGGAACGGGTCCGGAAGGTCCTGGCGATGGCGCGTGAAGAGGCGGCTCGCCTCCACCACGAATACGTGGGGACTGAGCACATCCTCCTCGGGCTCATTCGCGAAGGCGAAGGCGTGGCCGCGGCCGTGCTGCAGAACATGAACGTCGACCTCGACGAGATCCAGCAGAAAATCGAGGAGACGGTCAAGAAGGGCAAAGCAGCGCAGACCACCGGCCCGGATCTCCCGTATACCTCGCGCGCCAAGAAGGTGCTGGAGCTGGCGATGAGCGAGGCCCGGGAGCTCAATCACAGCTACGTCGGCACCGAGCACCTTCTGCTCGGGCTTCTGCGCGAGGAGAAGGGCATTGCCGCGCAGGTGCTGACGGATGCGGGGGTGAGCCTCGAGGCCGCGCGCACCGAGACGTTGCGTCTCCTGGGCACGGAGATGCCGCAGGGCGGCAGCGCCACTGCGCAGCAAGGCGCGGGTGTCGCGACGCCGGCGTCCGCCTCGCCGTCCAAGGGCGAGAAGAAATCCAAGACGCCCGCGCTCGACCACTTCTGCCGCGACCTGACGCAGCTGGCTGCCGAGGGGCAGCTGGATCCGACGATCGGTCGCGCGAAAGAGATCGAGCGGGTGATGGAAGTGCTGACGCGCCGCAAAAAGAACAATCCGGTGCTGATCGGCGAGCCGGGCGTGGGGAAGACCGCGATCGTCGAAGGGTTGGCGCAGCTCATCGCGAACGGCGAGTGCCCCGAGTCCCTGCGGGATCACCGCGTGCTGTCGCTCGACATGGCGGCCGTGATCGCCGGCACCAAGTATCGCGGCCAGTTCGAAGAGCGGCTCAAGGCGGTCATGAACGAGATCGCCCAGAACAAGAACATCATCCTGTTCATCGACGAGCTGCACACGCTGGTCGGAGCGGGAGCAGCCGAAGGCGCGATCGACGCCAGCAACATGCTCAAGCCGGCGCTCGCGCGCGGCGAGCTGCAGTGTGTCGGCGCATCGACGCTGAACGAATACCGGAAGTACATCGAGAAGGACGGCGCGCTGGAGCGGCGTTTCCAGACCGTGATCGTGGAGCCGCCGACCATCGAAGAGACCGTCGAGATCCTGAAGGGACTGCGTAAGAAGTACGAGGATCACCACCGGGTCACGATTCCCGATACGACCCTCGTCTCGGCATTGAAGCTGTCGGAGCGCTACATTACCGACCGGTTCCTGCCGGACAAGGCGATCGACGTGATCGACGAGGCGGGCGCCCGGGCGCGGCTCGCGGCGCAGGCACCACCGCCCGAAGTGGCGGCGCTCAAGGCGAAGCTCGACGAGAACATCTCCGAGAAGGAAGCCGCGGTTCGTGACCAGAACTTCGAGCGCGCGGCGTCGTTGCGCGACAAGGAGCGCGAGCTGCAGTCGGATATCCGGCGCAAGCAGGAAGAGTGGGAGAAGCGGCGCCAGTCGCACCGGCCGGTGCTGGGCGAAGAGGAGATCTCCTTCATCGTGAGCCGGTGGACCGGGATTCCGGTGACGCGGCTCCAGGAAGCGGAGACGGCGCGGCTGCTGCGGATGGAAGAGGAGCTGCATCGGTCGGTGGTCGCGCAGGAAGAGGCCATCCGGGCGCTTGCCCGGTCGATCCGGCGGAGCCGCGCGGGACTCAAGGATCCGAACCGGCCGATCGGTTCATTCGTGTTCGCCGGGCCCACCGGCGTCGGGAAGACGGAGCTGGCGCGCGCGTTGGCCAAGTTCCTGTTCGCCGACTCGGGAGCGCTCATCCGCGTGGACATGTCGGAATACATGGAGAAGTTCTCCGTGTCGCGGCTGATCGGCGCGCCCCCGGGGTACGTCGGGTACGAGGACTCGGGCACGCTCACCAAAGCCGTGCGGCGGAAGCCCTACAGCGTGGTGCTGCTCGATGAGATCGAGAAGGCGCACCCGGATGTGTTCAACATCCTGCTGCAGGTGCTGGACGAGGGGCATTTCACGGACAACTACGGCCGCGTGATCGACTTCAAGAACACGGTCGTGATCATGACGTCGAACGTGGGCGCCAAGGACATCACCAAGGGCAAGTCCCTGGGGTTCGCGGCGCCCGACACGAGGCAGAGCTTCGAGCGGATCTCCGAGAAGGTGAAGGAGGAGATGAGCCACGTCTTCAACCCGGAGTTCCTGAACCGGCTGGACGACGTGCTGATCTTCCATCCGCTGACCCAGGAGCACATTAAGGAGATCGTGGGCATTCTGCTGCGCGACGTGCAGAAGCGGCTGGTCGACGAGGAGCTGACGCTGCGACTGACCGAGGCGGGGACAGACTTCCTGGTCAAGCACGGCTACGACGAGAACTTCGGCGCCCGTCCGCTCAAGCGGTCGATCCAGCGGTACATCGAAGATCCCCTGTCAGAGAAGATCCTGCAGGCGGAGTTCCAAAAAGGGGACGAAGTCGAGGTCGACGTCGCAGCGGACGGGACGAAACTCGATTTCCGCGTCACCGCGTCAGCCGCGCACTGAAAAGGCGCGCTCACGGGGGGCAGCACTGAACGCGATACCAACGGCCGGCTCGCACTCGCGAGCCCGCCGTTCGCCATCGGAGAGGCATCTCGCCGGGATCTGAGCGCCATTGCTGACCGATCTCCGAGGCATCTCAGAGCGCTAATTCGCGGCTATTGTTGGACCTGTACGCGTGGGTGCCGTGTATATTATCGCCCATGCGGCACACCCTGTGCGTCGCGCTCGGCCTGCTGATGCTCGGGTCGGGCGCGCGTGCCTTTGCCCAAGACAATACCACCGGCCGGTGCGCCACTCCGGACTCGGTCGCGGTCACCGGTAACAGCCGGGTGGCCGAGACCGACGTCCGGGCGAGCGCGGGGCTGGTCGCTGGCGTGCCGTTGAACGCCAGGTCGTTGCAGGAGGCGATCAAGAGCCTGTTCGCGACCGGGCAGTTCGAGGATGTGCAAATCACGTGCAACATCAGCGGCACCGACCCCCACCAGACGTACACGCTTCTGATTTCGGTGAAGGAGCGCCTCGTCCTGAGCGGTGTGGACATCACGGGCGAAAAGCGGTTCAGCGAGAAGGCCGTGCGCGACCTCATCGATCTGACGCCGGGCAAGCCGCTCGAGCCGGGCGACGTCACGCGTGCCGCGACGCGCATCGATTCCGCGTATCAGGCGGCGGGGTATTTTCTGGCGAAGATCGCACCCGAGACGACGGCGGTCGCCGGGAAGAGCTCGATCGTGTTCCACATCAATGAAGGCCGCCGTCTGGCCGTGTCCGGTATCCGGCTGCATGGGAACGAGGCGCTGTCGGATCGCGAGATCGTCCGCGCGATGAAGACCAAGCCGGAAGGGTTTCTGTGGTTCCGGAATGGGGAATTCGACGATGACAAGTTCGCCGCCGATCTGGCCGAGCGCCTGCCCGAGATGTATGCGCGGCTGGGGTACGTGGATTTCCAGGTCATCAAGGACACGATCATCGTCGATCGTGCGCGGGGGAAGGCGCTCCTCGACCTTACGATCTCCGAGGGCAAGCAATACCGGGTGGGCACCTTCGACGTGATTGGCAACCGTCACTTCTCGACCGAGGAGATCCGGCGGTTCTATCCATTCTCGCTGACGTCGGCCACGCTGACGGAGCGAGCGACGGACCTTCTGCTGGAGCGACATTGCCCGCCGCCCGGAGTTTTCGACCGCAGCCGGTGGGATGACGCCACGACCAAGTTGCGCACGGCGTACAGCAACGAGGGCTACATTCTACGCATCGATCCGTCCGGTGACGGAACGCGTGATGGGCCCGGATTCGATTCCCCGGGTGAACCTCCGGTGGGAGATCGACGAGCGGAACCCCGCGATCATCAACCGCATCGAAATCACCGGAAACGACTACACGACGGAAGGGTGCATTCGCGACGCCCTGGTGATCATCCCGGGTGATGTGTTCAGCCAGGACCGCCTGATCCGCAGCTACCAGAACCTCGGCAACCTCGGATTCTTCGACAGCCCGATTCCGCAGCCGGACGTGCGGCCATCAGGGGACTCGGGCGGCGACGTGGACCTCGTGTTCCACCTGAAGGAGAAACACACCGGCAACGTGAACTTCGGGGCATCGACCGGGCAGGGCACCGGCCTCGGGGGATTCATTGGTTTCGACCAGCCAAATCTCTTCGGCGAGTGCAAGAAGGGATCGATCCAGTGGCAGTTCGGCCGGTACATCAACAACGCGACCCTCTCGTATACCGACCCGTCGATCCGGGAGTCTCGAATCTCGGGGACGCTCTCGGCCTACAACACCGAATCGCGGTATACCATCGGCGACCTCGGGCAGAGTACGCGCGTCGGGGGCAGCGTGCAGCTGGGCATCCCGGTGGCCCGATCGCTGTATACGCGGGTCTTCGTGTCCTACACCCTGGAAGGCGTCCATTACAACGGCGATACGACGACACTCCTTGGCAGTTTGGCGGCCCAATGCCACGGGTGCGTCCGATCGGCGCTCGGCCTCTCCATCCAGCGAGATACGCGGGTGGGGCTCCCCTTTGCGGTCCAGGGCGGGCTCCAGACGATCCAGCTCGAGGCGAACGGCGGACCGCTGGGCGGGGCCGCGACGTTTCAGCGGGCGATTGCCGAACTTCGGGGTTATTCGACCCTGGCGACGTTCGGCAGCGGCGGGCTCGGATCCGAGCCGATGGCGCTGGTCCTGGGCTTCAAGGCGCGAGGCGGAGCCTTGTTCGGGAATTCGGGGCCTTTCTTCGCCTCGGAGGCCTTCGCTATGGGTGGTACCCAGTACGGGGAGCAGCTCCGGGGGTACAAGGAGTTCTCGATCGGCCCGTCGGGGTTTCTGGGATCAACCGGGGAGTTCAATGCGACCACCTCGTCCTTTGGCAACGCCTTTATCACCACAACGACGGAGATGGGGCTGCGGGTCAACAGCTCCCTCTACGGCGACATATTTTTCGATGCTGGAAACGTGTATGCTTCGGCAGCGGCCTTCGATCCTGCCCGGCTGTTCCGTGGGGCGGGTGTCGGGGTGGCGATTGTGACCCCGTTGGGACCCTTGGGGCTCGACTACGGGTACGGGTTCGACAAGGTCAATGCTGCCGGCAAGCCAGACCCCGGGTGGGAGCTGCACTTCAAGCTCGGCAACATATTCTGACGGAGTGCCCGGGCCTGTTGCCCGAGCCAGTGCGCGCGTGCGCCGCACTTTCCTATTTGATGATCACTCACGTGGAGTCGAAATGCGGATAAGCAGTCGTATCATACGGGCGGGACTCACGATCGCGTCGCTGGGCATCGGCGGTGCGATCGTAGGGGTCGCCCAGGCAGGTGCGCAGGCGGCAGCCGAGCCAGCGGTCAAGCTCGCCTACATCCGGTCCCAGGACATTTTCGCCCAGGCGCCCGGGCGGGCCGACGCCGAATCGCAATTCAACGGCTTCGTGCAGACCGCGCGTGCCGAAGAGAAGGCGATGGGCGACTCGATCAACACGATGCTCGGCGACTATGCCAAAGCGGAATCGACGCTGGCGCCGGACGTGAAGACCACGCGCCAGCAGGCCATCCGCGACAAGCAGGCGCAGTTCCAACAGCGGCAGCAGGCTCTCGAGCAGCAAGTCCAGCAGAAGCAGACCCAGCTCGTTCAGCCGATCCTCGAGCGCATCAACAAGATCATCAACGATCTGCGCGCGGAGAACGGGTACGCGATGGTGTTCGACGCACAGGCGAACGGTGGCTCGGTGGTGGCAGCCGACAAGAACCTCGACATCACCGACCAGGTGATCGCGCGGCTGCGGACGATGGCCCCGGGGGCTCCGGTGGCAGCGACCAAGCCGGGGGCGACCAAGCCGGCAGCGGGTCCGACCGCGGGCCCATCCGGCGTGACCCGTCCGAAGTCGCCGTCGCAGTAAGCTCGGCGGATCGCGTGACCCGCTGGCGGACGGACGCCGGACGATTCTGACCGCGGCTGAGGTCGCGACCCTCACGCACGGCCGGGTGGTGGGTGATCCCACCACCCCGGTCCACGCCGTCGCTCCCCTCGACCGGGCCGGCCCCGGAGATCTGAGCTTCTTCTCCGGAACGAAATACGCGGCAAAGTTCGCCACCTGCCGAGCCGCCGTGACATTGGTCTCGCCGGAGCTGGCCGATCACCCGGGCCCCGCGGTCCGGGTGGTTGTGGAGCGTCCCGGCGACGCCATGCTCGTCGTTCTGCCCCAGCTGTATCAGCCCGTGGCACGCGTGCCGGGCGTGCACCCGACCGCCCGACTGGGGCGCGGAGTCCAGCTCCCATCCGATGCCACCATTGATGCCTATGCGGTCGTCGGCGACGGCGTGCAGATCGGTGCGCGTGGGTGGATTGGATCGCACTGCGTGATCGGCGCCGGCGTCACCATCGGTGACGACGTTCGGCTGCATCCCATGGTGACCATCGGCAGCGGTACGCAGCTCGGGAACCGGGTCGCCGTACACTCGGGGGCGCGACTCGGGAATGACGGCTTCGGGTACATCTTCCGCGAGGGGCGGCATACGAAAATTCCCCATGTGGGGCGCTGCCTGATCGGAGACGATGTCGAGATCGGCGCCAACACCGCGATCGACCGCGGGAGCATCGATGACACGGTGATCGGAGCCGGCACCAAGATCGACAACCTGGTGCACATCGCGCACAACGTGCAGGTGGGGCGGCTGTGTCTCGTGATGGCGCAGGTCGGCATCGCGGGATCGTCTCGCGTCGAAGACGGGGCGATTCTCGCCGGGCAGGTGGGAGTGGCGGGGCACGTGGTGATCGGCGCGCGGGCGACCCTCGCGGGGCAGGCGGGCGTGTTCGGCAACATCCCGGCCGGTGAGACATGGTCCGGCTATCCGGCGCGCCCGCATCGGGACGCGGTTCGAGCGCATGCGGCGATGTTCAAGTTGCCGAAGATCATTCGCACGCTGGAGCGGCTCGCGGAAGCCGATGACCAGGCGCGCACGCGCGGCGGCGGGAAGGCCTGATGGTCACCCCGCATCCCGCGTGTCGCCAGACGATCGCACGGCCGGTGACGCTCGAGGGGATCGGCCTCCACCTCGGCCTCCCATCCCGCATCACGTTTCGTCCCGCACCGGAAGGAACCGGCATCGTCTTCCGCCGCATTGATCTGCCCGGAGCGCCGGAGGTGCAGGCGCGCGTGCAGAACGCCGCGCTGAGCGAGCGCCGCACCCAGCTCGTCGGCCAGGTGTCCGGCGCGGACCTGCACACGGTGGAGCACGTGCTGGCCGCAGTCGTCGCCACCGACATGGACGATCTCTTCATCGATGTCGATGGGCCGGAGCCGCCAGTGCTGGATGGCAGTGCCGGCCCGTTCTTCGAGGCCCTCGTGAGTGCCGGGGTGGCGCTCGGAACCCGGCCTGCCGAGTATTTGGAGCTGACGGAGACGGTGCGGGTGATCGACGGAGCGTCGGTCTATGAGGCGCATCCGGCGTCCGATCTCCGGCTGGAGGTCACGATCGACTTCCCGCATCCGCTGATCGGGCGCCAGCACGGCCGCTATGTGGTCGATCGCGCGGCGTTTGGCAGAGAGTTGGCGGGGGCTCGCACGTTCGGGTTCACGCACGAAGTCGAGGAGTTGCGCGCCAAGGGATTGATCCAGGGTGCCTCGACCTCCAACGCTGTGGTCCTCGGCGACACGGGCCTGATCGATGCCACATTACGGTGGCCGGACGAGTTCGTCCGCCATAAGGCGATGGACTGTGTGGGCGATCTGGCGCTCGCGGGCTGCCGGGTACGGGCGCATGTGACCGCGCTCCGCCCGAGTCACCGCGGGACGATTACGCTCGTACGCGAGATGGTCCGGGCAGCGCAGGCAGCGGGGACGGCGCCCGGTGCCGCCGTGGCGGCGGCGAATGGGCGTGACGAAGGCCGCGCCGCGGTCACGGGTGAGCGGGGGGCGACGGACGGACGACAGGAGCGACGCATGGCCGAGGCGACAAAGGATCCGAAGCAGGTGATGATGGTTGACGAGTTGATGAAAGTGATACCGCACCGGTATCCATTCCTGTTCGTGGACCGGATCATTGAAGTCGAGGAAGGGAAGCGGATCGTCGGCATCAAGAACGTCACCATCAATGAGCCCTACTTCGAGGGGCACTTCCCCGGGCACCCGATCATGCCCGGGGTGCTGATCATCGAAGCGATGGCGCAAGTTGGTGGCGTACTCCTCATGGGCGGATTGACGGAGGCCGAGAGCAAAGTCGTCTACTTCATGTCGCTCGACAACGTGAAGTTCCGCCGGCCGGTGCGGCCCGGAGACCAGCTGCGCTTCGAGCTCGAGATCACGCAGATCCGCGGCCGCGTATGCAAGATGCGCGGCGTCGCCAAGGTGGAGGGCGATGTCGTGGCCGAAGCGGACATGGCGGCCATGGTGCGCGAACGGTGACCGCCACCATGACGACCGTGGTCCATCCGACCGCGTTGATCAGCCCGGACGCCCAGGTCGGCGAAGGGGTGCGGATTGGCGCGTACGCGATCGTGGGCGAACAGTGTGTGATCGGCGACGGCTGCGTGCTCGCGCCGCGCGCCACGCTGGAGCGCAACGTCACGCTGGGGCGGTCGGTCTCCGTCGGCATCGGATCGATTCTGGGCGGCGACCCGCAGGACCTCAAGTTCGATGGCGAGGACACCGACGTCGAGATCGGAGAGGGGACCGTCATCCGCGAGTATGCGACCATCAACCGTGGCACGGCACAATCGCGGAGGACGAGCGTCGGGCGGAACTGCCTCATCATGTCGTACGTGCATCTCGGCGCACGACTGTCACGTGGGCGACCATGTCATCATCGGCAACGGCTCGCAGTTCGCGGGGCACGTCACGATCCAGGATCGGGCCACGATCTCCGGGTTGGTGGCCGCGCACCAGTTCACGCGGATCGGCCGGTACAGCTTCGTGGGCGGGCTGTCGCGTGTCGCGCGGGATGTGCCCCCGTTCGTCCGCGCCGCGGGGAATCCCATCAAGCTCTACGGGTTGAACAGCGTGGGCCTGCAGCGGAACGGCTTTCCGGTGGAGACCGTCCGCGAGCTTAAGCGGGCCTACCGCCTGCTGTTCCGGTCGGAGCTCAACGTGTCGCAGGCGCTCGAGACGGCCGCGGGGGACTCCGCATCGATCGCCGAGGTGCAGGAGCTGATCGAGTTCGTGAAAGCCAGTCCGCGGGGCGTCAGCTTTTGACCGGCGGCGCTCGCGCAGCGGGCACACGAGGGCGCAAACCGCGGATCGGAGTCGTCGGGGCCGGCGCGCTCGGGTACCACCATATCCGGCTGCTCCGTGATCTCGCCGGCGTGCAATTCGCCGGCTTCTACGACGAGCGCCCCGAGCGCGCCGCGAAAGTCGCGGGCGAGCTCTCTGTGCGGCCGCTGGCGTCGCTGGACGAGTTGATGGGCGCGGTGGATGCGCTGACCATCGTGGTGCCGACGCCGGCGCACTACGAAGTCGCGCGGGCCGCCCTGGAGCGCGGTCTGCATCTCCTGATCGAGAAGCCCCTGGCCGCGAGCGTCGAAGAGGCGGACGCACTGCTGGATGCAGCGCGGCGGAGCGGCGTGCTGCTGCAGACCGGCCACGTCGAGCGCTTCAATCGCGCGGTGCGTGGCGCACTGCCCCTGGTCCAGGGGCCGCGGTTCATCGAGAGCGACCGGTTGGCGCCATTCACCCCCCGGGGTGCCGACGTCGCCGTGGTGCTCGATCTCATGATCCACGACATTGACCTGGTGCGGACGCTGATGCCCGACCGGGTGGCCGATGTGGCGGCGGTGGGCGTTCCGCTGCTCACCTCATCCGTCGACATCGCGAACGCCCGGCTGACCTTCGCCAGCGGCGCAGTCGCCAACATCACGGCCAGCCGCGTCTCCAAGGAGCGGCTCCGGAAGATCCGGATCTTTCAGCCAAGCGGGTACCTGTCGCTCGATCTGGCGGCGGGGACGGGGGAGTTCTACCGGCTGCGGCGCGAAGTCGATCTCGCCGCGTTGGCGCGCGAAGGACGGCCCATCGAGATCGATGCGTTCGTCGAGCGGGTGGCGCTCGACGCACCGGAAGGCGAGCCGCTCAAGCTGGAGCTCGAGAGCTTTGCGGCCGCGGTGCGTGGCGAGCAGCCGGTGACCGTGACGGGCGAGGATGGCCGCGACGCGCTGGCGATCGCGCTCCGCATTGTCGGCGAGATCGAGCGCCAGCTGCTGGTCGCCACCGCGTAGTCCGCCGCGGGCTGCACGCGCGCATGCGATCGCATATGCGGCGCCGATGCAGCCCGGCGTGACTACCTCAACCGCCCCATCTGGACTCGTGACCGACGTCCTGTTCTCGGCCGGAGAAGCATCGGGCGACCTCCACGCCGCCGGGGTGGCCGCGGCGCTTCGCGTGCTGCGTCCCGATCTCCACATGGCGGGCATCGGCGGCTCGCGCATGCGGACAGCGGGTGTCGAGTTGCTCGAGGACATCGAGTCGACGGCTGTCATGGGGTTCGTGGAGGTCGTGCGGCACATTCCCCGGCACTACGTGCTGTTCCGGCAATTCCGAAAACGCATGCGGAGCGGCTCGGTGGGGTTGCTCCTCTGCGTCGATTATCCCGGTTTCAACATGAAACTCGCCGCGGCCGCCCGCGCCGAGGGCGTCCCGGTGCTGTACTACATCACCCCGCAAGTCTGGGCGTGGGGTGCAAACCGTCTCAGCGAACTGGCGCGGACCATCACCAAGGCCGCGGTGATCCTTCCGTTCGAGGAACCGCTTCTCCGCGAGCACGGGATCGACGCCACGTTCGTCGGGCATCCATTGCTCGATCGCGCGGCCGCGATGCCGGACTGCGGTGCGGCGCGCGCGACACTGGGCCTGCGCGTGGAAGATCCCGTGCTGGCGTTGTTCCCGGGCAGCCGGTCGCAGGAGATCGGCCGGCACCTGGATGCATTCGTCGCATCGGCCAAGGAAGTCGCGCGGCGTGTGCCGCGGCTGCAGGTGATCGTGAGCGCGGCCCCTGGGATCCAGCTCGATCCCGTGCGGTGTCCATATCCGGTTGTGCCCTCCGCGTCGTTTGTGGTGTTGCGCGCCGCCGATGCGGCGTTGTGCAAGAGTGGAACGACCACCCTCGAGGCTGCCGTCGCGGGATGCCCGTTGGCCGTGGCGTACCGCACGAGCCCGTGGACCTACGCGATCGCGCGGCGGCTCGTCCGGATTCCCCGGATTGGCCTCGTCAACGTCGTGGCGGGCCGCCAGGTCGCGCCGGAGTTCGTACAGAACGCGCTCGTCCCAGCCGCCGTCGCCGATGCGCTGGTCCCGCTCCTGGATCACGCGAGCCCAGCGCGTGCAGCCGCCCTCCAGGGGCTCGCCGACGTGCGCGCCAAGCTAGGCACCCCTGGTGCGACGCAGCGGGTCGCCAGCATGGCCGCGGGCATGCTCGGCCAGACGCGGGACTCGGCCGAGATGACTGGAGATCCCCCGCTCGACTGGCGGTCACGCGCGACGGTGGCCGCGGGGACCGTGGTCATCCGGAGCCTCGCGGCGACGTGGCGGTTCCGGCAGCTCAACTATGCGCCGGTTGGTGCGTTCCGCGCGCAGAAGCGCGCGGCGATCTACGCCTTCTGGCACGCCCAGATGCTTCCGTTTCTCGCGCTGCATCGGAACGCGAACGCGGCGGTCCTGGTGAGCGTGCACCGCGATGGGGAACGCATCGTGCATGCGGCGGCGCGGTTCGGGTTCCAGGCGATTCGCGGCTCCACACGGCGTGGCGCGGCGAGTGCACTGCGTGGTCTGGTGCGCGCATTGGAGGATGGACTGGAAGTAGTCGTCACGCCGGACGGGCCGCGGGGTCCCGCGGAGCAGTTCGCGGCGGGGACGTTGATCGCCGCGCAGCAGGCGGGCGTGCCGGTCGTGCTGATGGCGGCGGCGGCGCGCCGGGCGTGGCGCCTCGGGAGCTGGGACCGGTTCATGATCCCCAAGCCGTGGACTCGCATCACGGTCGCGTACAGCGAGCCGTTGCCTGTCACGTGGTCATCGCCGCGTGATGCCGCCGCGGCGGCGGCCGACTTCCAGGCGCGACTCATCGCGCTCAACGACCTCGCGCAAGCCGACGTGGGGGGGACCGGCGTCACGTACCCCGGCACTGGTCATGCGCACTGACGCGGTGCCGCCCGCGCGGCGGGGTGCGATCGATCGCATTCTGGTTCAGCCAGTCGCCACGCGCGCGGGCGATTCGCGCGGCCCTCGCGCCATTCGCGGCAATCTACGGCGCGATTGCGGCGGTGCGCCGCGGGCTGTACGACCGGCGTCTCCTCCCGACATTCGAGCCGGCCATTCCGGCGATCAGCGTCGGCAACCTCACGGTGGGCGGCACCGGCAAGACGCCGGTTGCGGCGTGGCTCGCGGCCACGCTCATCGATCGCGGACAACGGCCCGGTCTCGTGCTCCGTAGCTATGGCGGCGGCGATGAAGCCGCGGTGCATCGGATTTCGAACCCGACGGTGCCGATCATCACCGACACCGATCGCGTCGCGGGGATCGCGGCGGCCGCGGCAGAAGGCTGCGATGTCGCCGTACTGGACGACGCGTTCCAGCACCGTCGGGTGCGGCGCGCCGTGGATATCGTGCTGGTCAGCGCGGATGCGTGGCCGCCTGTCCGTTGGTTGCTGCCGGCCGGTCCGTGGCGTGAGCCGCTGCATGCGCTGCGGCGGGCATTGATCGTCGTGATCACGCGCAAGTCGGCGACGGCCGCCGCGGCAGCGGCCGTGCGGGCGGCCGTTTCGGCCGTAGCCCCGGGGGTGGAGATCGCGGTGGTGTCACTCGTCCCTGACACTCTGCGAACGCTCAGCGGGGAGGAGCGACCGATCGCGTCGCTGCGCGGGTCGCACGTGCGCGCCGTTGCCGGTATTGGCTGGCCGCCGGCCTTCTTCGAGCAACTCGCCGCGGCCGGCGCGGAGGTGGATGCCCTCCCGTTCCCCGATCATCACGCCTATTCCGTGGCGGATGTCGCCCGAATTCGTCGTTACACGGTGCCTGGGACGACGACCGTGTGTACGCTAAAGGACGCCGTCAAGCTCGGGCCCTTGTGGCCTCGCGAAGCGGAGCCACTATGGTATGTTTCCCAGCGGGTCGAATTCGAATTCGGGGTCGAATCTGTGCTTGCCGTCCTCGATGCGATACGACGGATCCGCCCCGTGTCCAGCCGATCGCCCGCCTCCACCATCGACTCATAGCCGGCACGACTCGCTGTTTGCGCCGGCGCAGCCCCTGACCATGGCTACCGACCTCCGACTGCCAACGCACAAGATCGTCCGCCCGGACAAAGACCGGTTTCTGAACGAAGAGAATCCGTTCGAAGCCATGATGTCGCGCTTCGACCGGGCGGCGGAGTTGCTCGATCTCGAGCCTGGGATCTACCAGGTGCTCCGCAACGCGGAGAAGCAACTGATCGTTTCGATCCCGGTCCAGCTCGACAATGGAAACGTCGAGGTGTACACCGGCTACCGGGTTCTGTACAACACATCTCGCGGCCCGGCGAAAGGCGGTATCCGGTTCGACCTCCAGGTCACGCTCGAGGAAGTCAAAGCCCTAGCGGCATGGATGACCTGGAAGTGCGCCGTCGTGAACATTCCCTTCGGCGGCTCGAAAGGTGGCGTGGTCTGCGACCCGCTCAAGATGAGCGTCGGTGAGCTCGAACGACTGACGCGGCGATACACGGCCGGGATCATCTCCGTGCTCGGTCCGGACTCGGATGTGCCGGCGCCCGACGTCAACACCAATGAGCGCGTCATGGCGTGGGTCATGGACACGTATTCGATGCGCGCGGGCCACACCGTGACCGCGGTCGTGACCGGCAAGCCGGTCGAGATGGGCGGATCGCTGGGCCGCCGCGAGGCGACGGGCCGCGGATGCATGCTGGTGACCAAGGAAGCGCTGGAGCATCTGGGCATGCCGATCCGGGGCACGACGGTCGCAGTGCAGGGCTTTGGCAACGTCGGTTCGGTCGCCGCCGAGATGCTGGAGCGCGAGGGATGCAAGATCACGGCGATCGGCGATCGCTCCGGCTGCATCTACAACGCGGGTGGCATCGATGTCGTCGACGCTATCAAACACGTGAAGAAGAACAAGACCCTCGAAGGGTACACCAACGGCGATCCGATCAGCGGCGAAGAGTTGCTGACGCTGGATGTCGACGTCCTGCTGCCCGCGGCGCTCGAGAACGTGATCACGAGCAAGAACGCGTCGAAGGTGCGGGCCAAGGTCATCGTCGAAGGCGCCAACGGTCCGACGACCGCCGGCGCGGATGCCATCCTGGACGAGAAGGGCATCTTCGTCGTCCCGGACATTCTCGCGAACGCGGGCGGGGTGACCGTCTCGTACTTCGAGTGGGTGCAGGACCGCGGTGGCTATTTCTGGTCGTTGGAAACCGTCAACGACCGGTTGCGTGACATAATGTCTCGGAGCTTCCAGGACGTTCTGAGTCTGTCGCGGCAGCACAAGGTGAACATGCGGACGGCGGCGTACATGCTGGCGATCAGCCGCGTCTCGACGGTGCACAAGCTGCGCGGCATTTACGCGTAGTCGCCCGCCCGTGCGCGGACGGCGCGGGCGGCGAATGATGGCGTCAGACGGTGTGGGGCGCGCGGGCGCGGCATGCGACTCGTGATCGCGGCCGTGGGGCGCCCACGTGACGCCGCGTTGGCGGCTGCCATCACGCACTATGAGGAGCGCGCGTCACGGTATTGGCCCCTGGACGTGATCGAGGTCCGTGACGAGCCAGCCCGCGGCGCACGGCCTGCCGCGAGCCGCGACCGCGAGGGTACACGATTGCTCGAGCGGCTGGCCGGTATCCCATTTGTGATCTGCGAGCGCGACGGACAGCGCCGGACATCGGAGCAATTTGCCGGGTGGATCCAGGAACTCCGCGAGAGCGGGCGGGACGTTGCGTTCGTGATCGGAGGGGCGTTCGGTCTCGCGGATGTGGTGACGACCGCGGCGTGGCGCCGGATGTCGCTCGCGCCGTGGACACTGCCGCACGAACTCGCCCGTCTTGTGCTGGCGGAGCAATTGTACCGGGCTGGTACGATTGTGCGCGGCGAGCCGTACCACAAATGAGCTGTCGACACCGCACATGAGATGCCGGCGGTGACGGCGCCATCAACCACGCCCACGATCGTGCGGACGGTGTCGCTCGGCGGTGGCCCTCTTACGACGGCCGTAGTGGACGGCTCCGCCCCGGCGCACTGGTATGCGCGGCGCCCCAGCGACCCCCGCGCCTGGGCGGCCCGCATCGAGCTGGTGCGGCGCGAAGCGCGCGCGGCGGACTGGCTCGGCGGCTTGTGGCCGGCCATCGCCGCTGAGGGACCCGCGGCGGAGCGGCTGCGACATGCGGCGGCGCGCGGCGTGGTGGTGACGACCGGCCAGCAGCCCGGCCTGTTCGGCGGCCCGATCTACACGTGGTCCAAAGCGATTGGCGTTCTGGCGCTGGCTGATGCGATCGAGAAGGCATCGGGTGTCCCGGTCGCGCCGGTCTTCTGGGCCGCGACCGATGACACGGATTTCGCCGAGGCGAGCACCACGTGGATCGCATCGCGAGGGGGCGCCACCGCACTCACCGCGATGCCGGCCGCCGAGGCGGGGACCGTGCTCGCGGGCGCCCCGTTCGGCGACCTCTCGGTGCCGCTGGAGAGTCTGGCGGCCGCTGCGGGGTCCGCCCCGTACGCCGATGCGATGGATGCGGTCCGTGCGGCCTATGCCGCATCCGGCGGATGCCGCATCCGCACGCGCGCCAATCACGGCCGGCCGAGCGTACGTGGCGCTGTTGCGGCGCGTGCTCGAGCCGCTCGGTATCGCTGTACTCGACGCGTCACACGCCGCGGTGCGGGGCGCCGCGATGCCCATCCTCGTGCACGCACTCGAGCGAGCGGACGCCGTCGCGGCCGCGCTGGCCGAGCGAAGCCGGGAGATCGCGGCCGCGGGCTTTTCGCCACAGGTCAGCGATGTGCCGGCGCTGTCACTGGTATTCGAATGGTCCGGGCTCGATCGCCGGCAGGCCGGAGATCGCGCTGCCGCACTGGATGGCGACGCGCCGGTCGGTGCGACCAAGACGCGCATTCCACTCAAGCAGGCGCCGGAGATTGCCGTGCGGGCGATACCAGGGGCACTCAGCGCCAACGTGCTGCTTCGCCCGCTGGTGGAGCGCAGCATCCTGCCGACGGTCGCGTATCTCGGCGGCCCGGCCGAGCTGGCGTATTTCGCGCAGACGACGGCCGTCGCGAGTGCGCTGCGACTTCCGCTGCCCCTCGCGGTCCCGCGGTGGTCGTGCAGCCTCCTCGAGCCGGCGATCGCCGCCCTGATGGATCGGCACGGAATCACGGAAGAGGAATTGCGCGATGCGCATGGCCCCGAGGGGCGCCTCGCGCGCGCCGCACTCCCCGCCGCGATCCGCGATGCCCTCGCCGCACTGCGCACCGCGGCGGATGGCGGCATCGACGCGATCGTCTCGGCGGATGCGACGGGGCTGGTGTCGCCGGAGGCGATCGAAGGCACGCGCATCCATCTCCGTCATCGCGTGGAACGGCTCGAGCGGCGCTACGCGGCGGAAGCGAAGCAGGCCGCCGCCACGACGATGACCGACGTCGCGACCATCCGCGGCGCGCTGCGCCCCAACGGCATGGAGCAGGAGCGCGCACTCAACTTCGTCCCGTTCCTGGCGCGCGGTGGCCCGGCGCTGATCGACTCGATGCGACGCGAGGCGGCGACGTCACGCCGGCGCTCTGGTGGGAGGCGCCTCATCGGCCATCCGGTAGTGCCACCGGCGGCCGCGCCTGTCTCGGCCCGTCCGGCGGCCGGGGCGAGCGGGGGCAGCCGTGCGGCGACACTCGTGGCCGCCGGTATCCTGCTCAGCCGCCTGGCGGGACTCGTGCGGGAGCGCGTGCTCGCCCACTACTTCGGGAGCGCCGAGGCGGCCGACGCCGTGCGCGCCGCGTTCCGCATTCCCAACCTGCTGCAGAATCTCTTCGGCGAAGGCGCGCTCTCGGCGTCGTTCATCCCCGTGTACGCGAGACTCCTCGCGCAAGGCAACCGCGAGGAGTCTCGCCGCGTCGCAGGCGCCGTGGCGTCGCTGCTGGCGATGGCCGTGTCGGTCCTCGTGTTGGCCGGCGTCCTCGCCACGCCGTTCATCATCGACTTGATCGCCCCGGGATTCTCCGGCGATCGCCGCGCCCTGACGATCGTGCTGGTCCGGATCTTCTTCCCTGGTGCGGGGATGCTCGTGCTGTCGGCGTGGTGCCTCGGCGTCCTCAACAGTCATGGCCGCTTTCTGCTCTCGTATTCGGCGCCGGTCGCGTGGAACGCGGTGCTGATCGCGACCCTGGTCGAGTTCGGCGGGCGGCAAAGTGTGGAGCAACTGGCCGTGACGTACGCGTGGGGTTCGGTGGTCGCGAGCACTGTCATGTTCGCCGTGCAGCTGCCCGCCGTGCTTCGGCTCACGCACCGTGTGCCGTTGCGCCCGAGGATGCAGTCGCCGGAGGTTCGCACCGTCGCGCGGAATTTCGGGCCGGTGTTCGTGACGCGAGGCGTCGTGCAGCTGAGCGCCTACGTCGACCAATTCATCGCGAGTTGGCTGCCGATCGGGTCGGTGGCGCTGCTCGGCTACGCCCAGAACCTGTCGCTCCTCCCGGTCAGCCTGTTCGGCATGGCCGTTTCGGCGGCCGAGCTGCCGGCGATGTCAGGAATGGTCGGCATGGCAGACGACGTGGCGTCCACGCTTCGTGCGCGGCTCAACGATGGGCTGCGCCGGATCGCCTTTTTCATCGTGCCGTCGGCCATGGCGTTCGTGGCGCTGGGCGATGTGATCGCGGCAGCGATCTATCGCACGGGGCGCTTCACGACCGGCTGACTCACTCTGGGTGTGGGCCATTCTCGCCGGGTCGGCGGTCGGCATGCTGGCGTCGACGCTGGGCCGGCTGTATTCGTCGGCGTACTACGCGCTGCGTGACACGCGGACGCCGCTGCGGTTCGCGGCGCTCCGCGTCGCGCTCACCACTTGCCTTGGCTACCTGTGCGCACTGCCGCTGCCGCGGCTCCTGGGCATCGACCCGCGGTGGGGAATGGCTGGCCTGACGGCATCGGCCGGCGCCGCCGGATGGGTGGAGTTCACGCTGCTTCGCCGGTCGCTCACGGCCCGCGTCGGATCGACCGGCGTGCCCGCGCGGCTGGTCGCGTCGCTGTGGGGCGCGGCGGCGGTGGCGGCGGCGGCAGCATTTGGCGCGGAGCATCTCGATGGCGATCGCGCACCCGATCCTGCGGGCGGCCGTCGTGCTGCCGCTCTACGGGCTGCTGTACCTGGGGTTCACGTCGGCGATGCGCGTCCCTGAGGCAGGCGGGCTGTTGCGGGCGGTGCGCCGGCGCATGGGACGCGCTCCAGGGTAGGGCCGGCCGCGAGCCAAGCCAGCGTGAAGCCGGGGCGCCATTGCGGTATAATTCTATATCATGCTTGCAGTTCCGGCCGCGGCAGCAGCGAAGATTCCCCACCTTCCAGAGTCCCCTGGGGTCTACCTCTGGAAGGACGCCGACGGACGCGTCCTGTACGTCGGCAAGGCCAAGCGCCTGCGGTCACGGGTGCGCAGCTATTTCACGGGCGATGGCCAGATCGGACTCAAGACCGAGTTCATGCTGCGCCAGGTGGCCGACGTCGATACGATCGTCGTGCCGACCGAAGCGCACGCCTTGATCCTCGAGGCGAACCTCATCAAGGAGTACCGCCCGCGATTCAACATCGCGCTGCGTGATGACAAGTCATATCCGTACATCAAAGTCACGACCCAGGAGCCGTTTCCGCGCGTGTTCGTGACGCGGCGTCTCCAGAACGACGGCGCACGGTACTTCGGACCGTACACGGACGTGGGCGCGATGCGCCGGGCCCTGAACGTGGTGAAGCAGATCTTCACCGTGCGCTCGTGCCGCTACGACATGCCGGCCGAGATGCCGGAGCGCCCCTGCCTCGACTACTACATCAAGCGATGCAAGGCGCCGTGCATTCTCGCGCAGAGCCAGGCCGAGTATGGCGCGATGATCGGCGAAGTCATCGAGATGCTCGAGGGGCGGACGGGCGACGTCACCGCGCAGGTCCGGGCGAAGATGGATGCCGCGTCGCAGCGCCTCGACTTCGAGCGCGCGGCGGAGCTGCGCGATGCGTTGCTCAAGCTCGAAGAGCTGGAAGAGCCGACGATCGTGCTGGAGGTGGAGGGTGGAGACCGCGATGTCGTCGGATATGCGCGGGACGGAGACGACGCCTGCGTCGCGATCCTGCGCATCCGCGGCGGCAAAATGCTGGCCCGGGACCATCGGCTGCTCGAGAACGTCGCGGAGGAGCCCGATGCGACCGTCTTGTCGGCGTGTCTGGCCCGAACCTACGTCGGGGCGGCGGAGCGGGCAGCGGAGTTGCTCGTCCCGTTCGATTTCGAGGACCGGGAGGCGTTGCAGGCATCGATTCCCGGGACACGCGTGCTCGTGCCGTCGCGCGGCCCGAAGCGCGAGCTCATCGAACTCGCGCAGCAGAACGCGCGCCATCTCCTGGAGGAGTTCCGGCTGTCGGCGTCGGAGACCGACGAGCGAGCGGCGGATCCGGTGTACGAGCTGCAGCGCGAGCTCGGCCTGCAGCGTGTCCCCCGCGCATTCGTGTGCTTCGACATCTCGCACGCGCAGGGCACCGACACCGTCGCATCCGCCGTGTGGTTCGAGAACGGACGCCCCAAGCGCGCGGAGTACCGGAAGTTCAAGATCGCGACGGTGGACGGCATCGACGATTTCGCCTCGATGGGCGAAGTCGTCACGCGCTACTTCCGCCGGCGCATCGACGAATCGAAGCCATTGCCCGATCTCATTGTCGTCGACGGCGGGAAGGGGCAGCTCGGCGCGGCGCGCGATGCGCTCGAGCCGCTCGGGCTGGCGGCCGTGCCGCTCGTCAGCCTCGCCAAACGCGACGAAGAGATCTTCGTGGTGGGCCGCCCGGAATCGGTGCGGCTCCCGCGACGCTCTCCCGCGCTCCGGCTGCTGCAGCAGGCGCGTGATGAGGCACACCGGTTCGCGATCACCTTTCAACGAAAGCGCCGGGCTGTGCGCACCGTCACATCGGAGTTGCTTCGCGTACCGGGGATCGGACCCATCAAGCGCCGTCAGCTGCTCGCCGCGTTCGGCAGTGTGCAAGGCGTACGGGGCGCATCGCCGGAACAGATCATCGCGCTGCCCGGTTGGTCGCAGGCATCGGCCGAGCGACTACTGGCGGCGTTGCAGGCCACTTCGCCCACGGCGGGATCATGACCATCGGTATCCTGGACCCGTTCAGCGGGATCGCGGGGGACATGACCCTCGGCGCGCTGGTCGACTGTGGACTCGACCCGGCGTGGCTCCTCGCGCTACCCGGCCGGTTGGGCCTCGACGGCGTCAGCGTGCGGATCCGCGACGTCATCCGCGGTGAGCTGGCCTGCAAGAAAGTCGACTTCGACATCCCACCGCAGCCGCACGGGCGGCATCTGAGCGAGATCCGGTCGATCGTGGCGCGCAGCGACGCGCCGCCGGACGTGCGGGCCCGCGCCGACGCGGCGTTCCTCGCGATCGCGACGGTCGAGGGCGCGATCCACGGCGTGCGCCCGGAGTCGGTGCATCTCCACGAAGTCGGCGCCGTCGACGCGATTCTCGACGTCCTGGGCTCGATCTGGGGCTTCGCGATGCTGGGCGTGGATACCGTGTACTGCGGACCGATCGCGCTCGGGGACGGGACCGTCGAGTCGGCCCATGGCACCCTTCCGGTGCCCGCGCCGGCGACGCTCAAATTGCTCGAGGGGCTCGTGGTCCGCCCCGGACCCGCAGGCTCGGGCGAGTTGGTGACGCCGACAGGAGCGGCGCTGGTCCGGGTGCTGTCGGCCGGGCGGCCGCCGTCCGCGATACGTGGTGCGCCGGAGTGGACTGGGAGCCGGCACCAAGGAGTTCCGCGGCCGCGCCAACGCGCTCCGCCTGATCCTCGGGGATCCGGCGGGCTTGCCCGGCGACGATGTGGGCTCGCAAGACCCGGACATCGGCGACCCACGAGACGGTGGTGTCGCTCGCGGCCGACATCGATGACATGCTGCCGGAGTACGTCGCGGCCGCTGCCGACCTGCTGCGGCGGTCGGGGGCGCTGGACGTGGTGCTGACTGGCCGCCACCATGAAGAAGGGGCGTCTGGGGACCCGGATCGAGGTCCTCGCGCGTCCCGCGGACGCCGGGCGGCTCGAGCAGGTCCTGCTGACGGCGACGACCACCATTGGCGTGCGGCGGCAGGTACTGGAGCGCCGGGTGCTGCCCCGGCGCCTGCGCGCGGTCATGGTGCTCGGGCACCGCGTCGCGGTAAAGGAGACCACGCTCCCAAATGGCGAGACGCGGGCCAAGCCGGAGTTCGACGACGTTTTGAGGGTCGCTCAGGCGACAGGCCGACCGGCTGGCGATATATTTGCGCTCACGGCCGAGGCGGCTCAGGCTCGACGGTACGAGCCGGACGCCGTGCCCGCGGGCTATCTCGGCCGCAGGGCCGGGGCCGGCGCGCCAAGGCCGGCCAGAAGGCCCGGACGACCATTCGCACCATTCGCACGATCATCCGCACGACCATTCACACGATCACGAGCATCATTCGCGATCCGGCCACGATCACCCACACGGCCACTCATGATCACCCGAACCTGTCAGGAGTCAGGCATGCCCGCTTCCGGCTTATCCCGTTTCCGCACGGCCTTCATTCTGCTGTGCGCCGGCACGAGTGTCGTCGCCGCTCCGGTGCTGTCGGCGCAGAAGAAAGGGGACAAGAACGCCCCGGCCGCGTGCCAGATCGACAATGACAACGGCGCCGAGTCGATGAGTGGCCGGCTGTTCCTGTCGCGCGTGACTGACCCGAAGACCCCGGCGCCCGACAAAGCGAAGGAACTGCGCCAGGCGGTCGGGACACTGGGCGGCAAGTACGATCGGAACAAGGAGGCCGGGCGCGACTACCTGCTGGGCGAGGCGCTGGTCCTGTTCACGCGCGGAGCCGGGCACGGCGCTGACCGGCCCGCGCAGCTCGTACGGATTCAAGGACGACCCATCGACCACGGTCGACGTGCTGGCGTCGGCGGACACGCTGCTGACGCTCATCGAGACCTCGCATCCGGAGTGCGCGGCCCAGATCAGTGCCGTGCGCCAACAGGCGTATGTCCCGCTGGTGAACGCCTCGATCGGCGCGCTCAACGCGGGCGACAACCGACTCGGCGAGCGCCACCGCGCAGCGCGCCCTGATGATCTACAAGAAGAGCCCCTACGTCTACAACGTGCTGGCGGGTGTGGCGGTGAAGAAGACCGACTACGCGACGGCGCAGCAGGAGTACCGCCAGGTCATTGCGGTCGCGGGCAACGACACGCTGTACAAGAAGCTGAAGACCGGCGCCATGTACAATCTGGCCGTGGTCTCGACCTCGCTCGCCGAGCGCCTCGACCGGCCCCGACAAGAAGGCGAAGTCGGACACCGCCATCCGAGATGTGGCGGGACTACGTCGCGGTGAACCCCGCCGACCCGAATGGCCAGGCGGGACTCACGAATGCCCTGCAGGCGTCGGGTGACTCGGCGGCCGCTGGCCAGCTGTACAGCGACATGGAGACGAATCCGCAGAAGTACACCGACATTCAGCTCTTCCAGAGCGCGGTCGCGGCCGCGAAGGGCAATCGGCAGAGCGACGCGTTGAAGCTGTTCGAGGCCGGCTTGGTGAAGAATCCGTTCTACAACCAGGCGCTCGTGTACGTGGCCAACGAGTACTTCAATGCCGGGCAGCTCGACAAGCTGTTCCCGGCCGTCCGCCGTCTGGTTGACGTGGATCCCGCGGACAGCGACAACTATCGCTTGCTGGCCGGCGCCTATCAGATCCGCGCCAAAGCGGAGGCGGGTGCCGCGCAGAAGGCCGATCGTGACTCACTGGTCGCGGCGCTGACGAAGTGGAAGCACCCGACGTCGCAGGTCTCCGTCTCCCGCGTCGTGCATGACGGCGACAAGATGCAGATCTCGGGCAAGATCTCGAACCTGTCGGCGGCCGCCAAGACGTACAATCTCAAGTTCCAGTTCATCGACGTGAACGGCAAGACGGTCGGATCGCAGGACGTGCCGCCGTTGACGGTGGAGCCGCATGGCGCACTGCCCGTTCGATGTGTCGGCGACCGCGCCGGGTGTGATCGCGTACAAGTACCTGCCGGTCGAGTAGGCCGGCAGACACGCGGCCGGCGGCGGTGGTGGCGTCAGTACGGGTCGCGCGGGTCGAGCGTGGCGGCATTGCCGCCGCGCTCGGCATGGAGCGCGGGACCGAGCTGCTGTCCGTCAACGGCCGCCGGATCGCCGATTTTCTCGACTGGGAGTTCCTGAGCGCCGACGAAGAGTTGGTGATCGAGGCGCGCCAGCCGGATGGCGAGCATGTGGTGTACGAGGTGGAGCGCGGAGAAGGGGATTCGATGGGCGTGGAGCTCGAGCCACCGACCGTGCGGCAGTGCGCGAACCGCTGCGAGTTCTGCTTCATTGAAGGGCCTGCCCCCGGGCCTTCGCGCGCCGCTGTATCTGCGGGACGATGACTACCGGCTGTCGTTCGCGTACGGAAACTTCGCGACGCTCTCCAACGTCCGCGAGCGCGACGTGCGGCGGATCCTCGAGTACCGGCTGTCGCCACTGTACGTCTCCGTGCATGCGACGCCGCCTGACGTGCGCCGCGTGTTGCTCAACAATCCCAAAGTGCCGGACGTGATCAGCCAGCTGACGGCGCTGGCGGCGGGCGGCATCCAGTTTCATTGCCAGATGGTGATCGTGCCTGGCATCAACGACGGCGCGGTCCTCGAGCAGTCCCTGGCCGATTTGTTCGCGCTCGGCGACGCCGTGCTGACGACAGCGATCGTCCCCGTCGGCCTCACACAGTTCTCGCATCTCTACACGGGCCGGACAATGGATCGCGACGCCGCGCGCGGGCTATTGTCGGTCACGGGACGGTGGGCCGCGCGCGCGCAAGGCGGAGCGGGGCCATCCGTGGGTCTACGGATCGGACGAGCTGTATCTCCTTGCGGAGGTTCCGCTGCCTGAAGCCGCGCACTACGGGGACTTCGCGCAGATCGAGAACGGCGTAGGATCGGTGACGATGCTGCGCCAGCGGGTCACTGAGGGTTTGCCGGGCGATCGCCCGGCACGACGGGCGGCGCATTGGCGTCGTGACCGGCACCGCGATGGCACCGCTCATGCCGCCGCTGCTCGACGCGCTGCATGAGGCGACGGGCGCCACGTTCGAGTTGCTGCCCGCCGTCAATTCGCTGTTCGGTCCGACGACGACGACCGCGGGCTTGCTGACGAGCGCGGACATCGTGGGCGCCCTGGCCAACCGGGTCGATCTCGACTTCGCGATGGTCCCCGCCGAATGCATCAACGAGCGCGGACAGTTTCTCGACGACCGGCTGTTCGACGACGTGCGTGAGGCGCTGCCCGATGCCCGTCGCGCCGTCCTACGACTTCATCGACGTATTGAAGGACGGCGCCAAGTGAAGATCCCGACCGTCGCGATCATCGGCCGCCCGAACGTCGGCAAGTCGGCGCTCTTCAACCGCCTGGTCGGCGGCCGCGGACACGTCAACACCGCGATCGTCAGTGATGAGCCGGGTACGACGCGAGACCGGCACTTCACGCGGGCCGAGTGGGCCGGGCATGCGTTCTGGCTGGTCGATACCGGCGGACTGACGGAGGACTCGCAGTCTGCCGATGGACCGGGAGATCCGCCGGCAGGTGCTGCGAGGCGATTGGCGAAGCCGACCTGCTGCTGTTCGTCGTCGATGCGCAGACGGGACTGCATCCGAGCGACGCGCGGATCCTGGAAATCCTCCGGGATTCGCACAAGCCGTGGCTCCTGGTCGCGAACAAAGTGGACGATCCGTCGTCCACCGATCATTTCGAGTTCTACGAGCTCGGCGCCGGCGACCCGTGGCCCGTCTCGGCCATCAATGGCAAGAGCTCGGGCGATCTGCTGGACGCGATCATCGAGCACCTGCCGCATGCGCCGGCTGAAGAGTCCGAGGCGCTGCGGATCGCGGTCGTCGGCCGGCCGAACGTCGGCAAGTCGTCCTTCGTCAACCGCCTGCTGGGCGATGACCGGCTGGTGGTCTCCGATCTGGCGGGGACGACTCGTGATGCGATCGATACACCGCTCACCTATCATGGCCGGGATCTGGTGTTCGTCGATACGGCCGGGCTGAGGCGGCAGTCGAAGATCAATGACGGCATCGAGTTCTACGCCGCGTTGCGCTCCCGGCAGGCCATCGAGCGCGCGGACGTCTGCATATTGGTGGTGGATGCCACGACGGGGCTCGAAGGGCAGGATCTGAAGATTGCCGCGCTGGCGTGGGAATCGGGGCGTGGGCTGATCATTGCGGTGAACAAATGGGATCTCAAGGACAAGGACGACAAGACGGCGGCGCAAGTTCGAGAAGGCGTGCGTGGAGAAGGCCGCCGTTCCTGGCCTTCGTGCCGTTCGTGTTCACGTCCGCGCTGACGGGCCAGCGGGTGACGAAGGCGCTCGACATCATCACCGAAGTGGCGGCCGAGCGGCAGAAGCGGATCCCGACCTCACAGGTCAACGCGACCCTCGAGGAGCTGTTGGCGCGGCGCCAGCCGCCACAGGCGGCGGGGCTGGACGTCCGGCTGCTGTACGCCACGCAGGTCGAGGTCGCGCCGCCGACGATCGCCGTGTTCGGGAATCATCCGGACCTGGTGCAGGAACACTACGTGCGGTATCTGCACAACGGATTTCGCGCCGCGTGGGGATGGACGGGCAACCCTTTGCGAGTCGTCATGCGCCGTAAGAGCGGGAAGGCCGCAGCCTAAATGAATCCATACGTCGCGGTACTGATCGCGTATCTCTCCGGGTCGCTGCCCTTCGCGTACCTGGCAGGCCGCTTCTTCGGGGGCGTCGACCTCCGGCGCCAGGGTTCGGGAAACCTTGGCGCGACCAACGTCTTCCGGGTGCTGGGACTTCCGGCGGCGTTCGTGGTCTTTCTGCTCGACGCGGCCAAGGGCGCGCTGCCCGTTCTCTTGTTGCCGGCGCACGGGCCGAACAGCGAGTGGTGGTCGATCGCCTACGGCGTCGCGGCCATCCTCGGACACGTGCGGCCGGTGTTTTTCCTGTGGCGCCGGGGCGGCAAGGGCGTCGCGACGGCGGCGGGCGTCTTCTTCGCGCTGACATTGTTGCCGACGGCGATCGCGACGCTGCTGTGGGTCGGCGTGTTCATCGCGACCCGATACGTGTCGGTCGCATCCCTCTCGGCAGCGACCGCGCTGCCGGTGACGGTCCTGATTTTTCGCGGGCCGCACGCGATCTTCTGGATGTCTCTCGTGACCGCGGCGTTCGTCTGGTGGACGCATCGCGGGAACATTGAGCGGCTCCGCCACGGCGAGGAACCGAAGACGTGGGGCAAGCCGGGGCGCGGGCGGAAGGCGCCCGACAGCATTCAGATCGCCGGAGCCCCCGGCGTTCGATGACCTCGGTCGCCGTCGTCGGGGCAGGAGCCTGGGGGACGGCGCTGGCGGATTTACTCGCCCGGAACGGGCACCCCGTGCGGCTCTGGGCCCGCGAGCCGGACGTCGCGGAGTCCGTGACGGTGCGCCACGAGAACATGCGCTTTCTGGCTGGCGTCGCGCTGTCGTCGGCGCTCGCGGCGTCTACGGCGCTGGCCGATGTGGTGCGGGGTGCCGACCTGGTGATGTTCGCCACGCCGTCGGAGCATTTGCGGGCGGTTGCCACGCTGTCGTTGCCGGTGCATCTCGCCGGGCGCCACGCTCGCGGTGGCGACCAAAGGGATCGAGCCCGGAAGCCTGGAGGTCATGACCCAGGTCGTTCGCGGCGCGACCAACGGGAGCTATCCCGTGGTCGCCATCTCTGGACCGAGCTTCGCCGCCGAGGTCGCGGCCCGGCAGCCGACCGCGGTGGTGGCGGCGTCGACGGTGCCCAAGGCCGCGGAGCTGGTCCAGCACCGGCTGGCGTCGCATGAGTTTCGCGTCTACACCCATCCGGACGTGCTCGGAGTGGAGCTGGGGGGAGCGCTCAAGAACGTGATGGCCGTCGCGACCGGCATCTCGGACGGGCTGGGGCTCGGCGCCAACTCGCGCGCGGCGCTGATCACGCGCGGCCTCGCGGAGATGACGCGTCTCGGCGTGGCACTGGGCGCTCGGGCGTCGACGTTCGCGGGGCTGGCCGGCCTGGGCGACCTGGTGCTCACGTGTACCGGCGCGCTTGAGCAGGAATCGCGCGGTGGGTGAGGCGATCGGCCGGGGGCAGACCTTGTCCGAGGTGCTGGCGGAGCGCGAGACGGTGGCCGAGGGAGTGGTGACCGCGCGGAGCGCGCTGGCGCTGGCGGAGCGGGCGGGCGTCGAGATGCCGATCGTGCGCGCGGTGAACCGCGTGCTGTTCGAGGGGCGCCCCGCGCGCCGGGGTATCGGCGATCTGATGGAGCGCGAGCTGCGCGCGGAGTCCGATTGAGCGGCGCCGCTCGCCGGACCCGGCGCCGTGGAACGGCGACGAGGCTGGGAGCGGCGGGGGCAGTGACGGGATAGTCGTGCCAGGGAGGGCGGGAGGAGCGATGCGCGGAGAAGCAATGCGCGGAGGAGCGATGCGCGAGGAACCGGTTCGGCAGTTCTTTTCGATCGGCGATGTCTGCGCGCTGACCGAGCTCAAGCCGCACGTGCTCCGGTACTGGGAGACACAATTCAAGTTTCTGAGCCCCGCCAAGAACCGCTCCGGCAATCGCGTCTATCAGCGCCGCGAAGTCGAGCTCATTCTCCTCGTGAAGCATTTGCTGTACACCGAGAAGTACACGATCGAAGGGGCGCGACGGAAAGTCGATGAGCACCGGAAGGCGGGCGCGATTCGCGGCGTGTCGCGCGCGGCGCTCGACCGCGAGACTCTGGAATCCATGGAGCGTGAGCTGGCGACGCTCGTGCATACGCTGGCCGGCACCGGCCGAGCCCCGGCGCCAAGCCGCGATCGCCGGGAGCCGGATGACGTGCCGCGGAGTGGCCGTGCGTGATCCCGGCCTTCGATGCGGCACGCACGCCTGGCCTCCGTCATCGCGGGGGCTGCGCGCCGCCGTGCCGGACGCCGTGACCGTCGTCGTGGATGACGGCTCGCGCGACGACACCGGGCGGCCGCCGACCAGTGCGCGGATCGTCGTGGTGCACTTCCGCGCACAATCGCGGCAAGGGCGCCGCGCTCCGCGCCGGGATTCGCGGTCGCGCTGGCTGCGCGGCGCGACGGCAGTCCTCACGATCGACGCCGACGGCCAGCATGATCCGGCGTGCGCGCCGCGGCTCCTCGCCGCGCTCGCCGACGCCGACCTCGTGATCGGCGCTCGCGAGCGCCGTGGAGCTCGGCCATGCCATGGCACCGGCGCGTGAGCAACGCCGTGTCGGCCGCGGCGATCAGCGCGTGCGCCGGCCTGCGGATCGCGGACAGCCAATCGGGATTCCGCGCGATTCGCGCGCGGCCGTGTTGGCGCGCTCGGCGCCCACCGGCGACCGCTACGAATACGAGACCGACTTTCTGATCCAGGCCGCGCGCGCCGGACTCCGGATCGCGTGCGTGCCGGTCCCGACGATCTACGGCGCGCCGAGCCATTTCCGGCGAGCTTCGCGACGCCGCGCGTGTCGTCCGGACGATCTGCCGAGGCGCCTGCCGTTCGCGCATGCTTCCGGCTGTGAGCGCGCCCGCCAAGTGACGCGCCGGCCATGAAGGGCTCGGGGCGCCGGCTGCGATTCCTGTGCACGAACGACGACGGCGTCATGGCCCACGGACTCGACTGCCTGGTGCGCGCGGCCGAAGCCGCTCGGGCGACGTGAGCGTCGTCGCGCCCGACCGGGAGCAAAGCGCGGCGAGCCACGCGCTCACGATGCACCATCCCCTCCGCGCCGAGCGGCGCGCCGATGGGCGGTACGCAGGTCGATGGCACGCCGACGGACTGCGTGATGCTGGCCGTGCAGGCGCTCATGCCGGAGCGCCCGGACTTCGTGCTCAGCGGGATCAACCACGGACACAACATGGGCGAGGACGTGCTGTACTCCGGCACCGTGGCGGCGGCAATGGAGGGCATCGCGCTCGGCATCCCATCGATCGCGTTCTCGTTCGCGAGCCGCGACCATGGCACCGACGTGCATCTCGTCGACAGCCAGATCGGCGCGATCACCGATTTGCTGCGGCATTTCGTGTCGCTGCGGGACGTCCCGCCGACACCGTGTTCAACGTCAATCTGCCGGCAGCTGCCGGGTCCGGAGATCAAGGGAGTCCGGCTCACGCGGCTGGGGCGCCGCGTGTTCTCGGATTCCCTCAAGCGGATGCGCGATCCGTGGGACAAGGAGATCTACTGGATCGGTGGCGGCACGATTGCGTGGTCGGGTGGACCGGACTGCGATTTCCGCGCGGTCGGACGACGGCTACATCTCGGTCGACGCCGCTGCACCTCGACCTCACCCACTTCGACATGCTGTCTACCGCGGAGCGCTGGTGGCAGAAGCCATAGGCGGCGCGGGCGCGCCGGCGGCGGCGCCGGGGCTGAACCGGAGCTCGCGCGGCCCGCGGCGCCGGCTCCTCGACACGCTGCGCGAGCGGGGCATCACCGACCTCTCCGTGCTCCGCGCGATCGACCTCACGCCGCGCCACTTGTTCGTGCCGCACGGCGATTCTGCATCGCGCGTACGAGGACTCGGCACTTCCGATCGGCAGCGGCCAGACGATTTCGCAGCCGTCCGTCCACGCGCGGTACCTGTCGGAGCTCCGGCTGACGGGCCACGAGCGTGCGCTGGAGATCGGCACCGGGTCCGGATACCAGACCGTGCTGCTGTCGCATCTCGCCGAGCAGGTCTTCTCGATCGAGCGAGTCCGGGAGCTGCTCGACCGGGCGCGCGAGGTGATCCGGCGGGTCGATGCCCGGAACATCTCGCTGCTCCTTGGCGACGGGACGTTCGGGTGGCGGGAGTACGCCCCGTACGACGTCATTCTGGTGAGCGCGGCCGCTCAGGACGTGCCCCGGCCCCTCTTCGAGCAGCTGGCCGAAGGAGGCCGGATTCTCATTCCGCTGGGCGGGCGGGAGGACCAGATGCTCACCGTCGCGACCCGGCGCGGCGACACCCTCCAGCGGCGTGACATCACCCCCGTACGGTTCGTCCCGCTGGTAGGCGCTTACGGCTGGGCCGAATAGCGGGGCACATCGGCGTCGCTCCCTCGACATTGCATCGGCCCGCGCCATCGCCTGGCAGTAGCCTACTCCGAACCGCGGCGGGCGCGGGAGACCGATGCCGGACATCAAAGACGAGGGTGGGGAGGGGCAAGACCGCGAGAGCCCCGCTCCGGCCCACACGCGTCCCTTCCGGGGTCCCGCCGGGCCCTTCGCAGCCCGTGGGCCCTTCCGTGGGGCAGCGCCCGTGAACGGCCGCGTGACCGTGCCTCCGTTCATGCCGCCGATCCAGCAAGGTGGCCCACGCCCGGGCACCGCGAGACAGCCAGGCCTCGCCAGGCGCGCCGGTGGCCGCTCCGGCCGCGGCTCCCTACGTTTCGCCCTTCGCCCAGACCCGGCGGCCGGTCGCTACCCCAGTCATGCAGCCGGTGGTGGACGAGGCGTCGGTCACGGCAGAACACACGAACCGCCTGGTCCCGTACCCAGGAGAGCAGTATTTCGCCCCGGTAAATGCGCCGCTGAACTCCCGCGCCGGCCTGGATAGTTTCAGCGATGATCCGGCGTCGGTGACGGTCGAACTCCGGCGCGTGCCTCAGATCTTTGCGCCCCCGCTTCCGCCAGCCGCAGAGCCTGTCGCCCCTCTCGCGGCCAGCGCCATGGCGCCGTTCGACGACGAGGCCCTCCCGTCCATCGAGGCGTATGTTGTGCAGAGCGAGCCGGTCACGGGCCCGTATGCGGCAACGTCCAAGGCTGACGCATCACGCGAGGACCCGCTCACCGGCCGAGGCGTGGAGCCACCGCCCGCCTATTTCTCGATCGACCCGCCGGTGCCGATCGCCGCGGGGGTACCGCTGCCTCCGATGCCTGTCGCCGATCCAGTCCCGCCTGACGTCGCGGGGCGAACATCCGACGAGGTCGAGCGGGAGCGCCAGGCGCTAGTCGAGGCGATCGTCGGCGCCGTGGTACATGCGACTGATGATCGCGACTCCGCCCGAGACCGGAGGATCGATCGCGACGCGACGATGCTGTTCGCCGCCGACCCATTCGGCCCGTCGGCCGACGATGCCGCGGACGAGACGAGCCGCCCCCCCAACCCAGCCGCGCCATCGCCATTTGATGACGAGCCTGACATCACGCATAACATGATGTCAGACTATATAAACGACTATTCGGAATCGTCTTACGCGGCGCAGCAACCAGGGCCATCGGAGCCGTGGCCGACGCCGAGACTTTCGCGTCCCTGGGGACGTACGCCCGGGCCGTCGCCTCTCGTCACGCCGGCATTCGGAATGCCGGCCGCACCACCACCGGCATCGGAGTTCCCGCCGATTCCGCCGTTCGGCAATCCGCGGAGCCCGACCCCGACGCACATCTCGCCGATCCTGCCACCTCGGGTCGCCACGCCATTGTCGTCGCCGGTCGTGGCACCGCGACCTGCCGCACGGCCCACGCCGGTGCGGTCACCGACGCCCGTGTTCGTGGCGATTCCGACTCCGCTCTCGGTACCGGCGGTGCCGGACCTGGCGAGTGCACGCGCGGTGGCCAACGCATTGGAGACCGTGGCGGCGAAGATTCGTGCAGGCCACCTGGTGGTCAGTGGCGAGGTCGCCGAGGGAGTCGACGAGGACGCGACGTATGCCGGTTATCTGGCCGCCGCGCTCGCAGCACTGCTGGGAGTACGGCACTAAGTTTGGCGCGTGGCGCCCCTCCACCTGCGGGTCACCGGCCGAGTCCACGGCGTAGGATTTCGCTGGTACATCCGGACGGAGGCAGAGCGGCTGGGACTCAGCGGCTGGGTTCGAAACCGTCCCGATGGCAGCGTCGAGCTGGCAGCTGATGGACCGGAGGATGCCCGGGAGGCGTTCCTGGCCGCGGTGGGCCGTGGGCCGCCAAGCGCCGTCGTGGATCGTGTCGAGGCGGTTGAGACCAGCGCTGGTGACCCGGCTGTCTCGACACCATTTCGCGTGTTGCACTGATCTCGCTGCACTGATCTCGCTGCACTGATCTCGCTGCACTGATCTCGCTGCACTGATCCCATGATCCATCTCGCCGGATCCACGCCGCATCTACTCATCCGCCACAATGTCTCTCTCCATGCGTGAACCGTCGGCCGCCGGCGACAGTGCGGGCGCCTCGCCATCGGGATCCCTGCTCGCCGCGGTGCGGGGCGCGATCCGTGATGTGCCGGATTTCCCGGCCCCAGGCGTCGTGTTCAAGGATGTGGCTCCACTGCTGGCGGATGCGCGCCTGTTCGCGCAGGCGACCGACGCGCTGGCGGCGCCGTTCGCGGCCGAGGGCATCACGCATGTCATCGCGGTCGAAGCGCGCGGATTCATCTTCGGCGCGCCGGTGGCGCAGCGGTTGGGCGCGGGATTCATCCCGGTGCGCAAGGCGGGGAAGCTGCCCTGGAAAACGGAGCGCATCGAATACGCGCTCGAATACGCGAGCGGCGTGCTGGAAATTCATCGCGACGCGTGCGCGCCAGGTGCACGAGTGTTGGTGGTCGATGACGTCCTCGCGACGGGCGGGACCGCTGCCGCAACGGCGGCACTGGCCGAGCGGCTGGGCGCGCGGGTGGCGGGCATCGCCGTGCTGATCGAGCTGACGTTTCTCCACGGCCGGGACGCACTCGCCGGACGTCGGCTGGAGTCGCTGGTCTCCTACTAGGACCGGGAGCGCATGCTCTCCCCGCCACGTTGAGCATATAGCGCACCCTGGGACTTGCGGCAAGTCCGGGGGCGGCCGGTATCATCGCCGGCCGAATCCAGACTCTGCGCCCAGGAGCGTCGCGACATGCGAGTGAAGCCGTGGTGAATCATGCGGTGGTGATTGCTGGCGGTGGTCCCACCGGGCTGATGTTGGCTGGGGAGCTGGCGTTGGCCGGCATCGGTGTCGCGATCGTCGAGCGGCGCGACAGCCAGGAGCTCGCCGGATCGCGCGCGGGCGGTTTGCATGCACGTACGATCGAGGTGCTCGATCAGCGCGGCATCGCGGATCGTTTCCTGTCGGAGGGGCGGGTGGCGCAGGTCGTGGCGTTCAACCTGGTTCCGCTGGACATCAGTGACTTTCCCACCCGGCACCCCTACGCGCTTGCGCTGTTTCAGAATCATATCGAGCGCATCCTGGCCGGGTGGGCTCACGAGCTGGGCGTGCCGATCTATCGCGGCCGCGAGGTGACGGCCTTCGCGCAGGACGACACCGGGGTCAGCATCGACATCTCGGACGGCCGGGTGTTACGCGCGGAATATCTCGTGGGCTGCGACGGAGGACGCAGTCTGATCCGGAAGGCCGCCGGCATCGAGTTTCCCGGGTGGGACCCGACGACGAGCTGGCTGATCGCCGAGGCCGAGATGCGCGACGAACCTGCGCTGGGCATACGCAGCGATGTCCTCGGGATCCACGGAATGCACCGGCTGGAGGCTGGGGGCTCGGTACGGATCGTGTTGACCGAGCGGGAGCAAACACACAATCGCGAGCCCGCCCTCGCCGATCTCGGGGAGGCGCTCATCGCGGTGTACGGGACCGACTTCGGGATCCACAATCCCGCCTGGATCTCGAGATTCACCGACATGACTCGCCAAGCCGCCGCTTATCGGGACCGCCGGGTCCTGCTGGCCGGCGACGCCGCGCACGTGCATCCGCCGGTGGGCGGGCAGGGCCTCAACATCGGCGTGCAGGACGCGGTGAATCTGGGATGGAAGCTCGCGCAGGTGATCCGCGGCTCGTCGCCTGACACCCTGCTCGATTCGTATCACGCCGAGCGGTACCCCGTGGCCGCGCGGGTGCTGCGTAACACGATGGCACAGATGGCGCTACGGCGCACGGACGACCGCTCGAAGGCGCTGGGCGACATCGTGGCCGAGTTTTTCAGCATGAGCGAGCCTCGCAAGCGCATGGCCGCCGAGATGTCAGGCCTCGGCCTTCGGTACGACCTCGGCGAGGGGCACCCCTTGCTTGGGCGACGCATGCCCGATCTCGACCTGATCACCGCGGGTGGACCGCTGCGAGCGTTCACGCTGCTGCATGAGGCGCGGCCGGTGCTCCTCAATCTTGGTGAGCCCGGGCGCTTCGACATCGGCCGGTGGGCGGATCGCGTGCGGGTGACCGACGCCAGCTACGACGGTGCGTGGGATCTTCCGTCGATCGGCGCGGTTGCCGCTCCCACGGCCGTGTTGATTCGGCCTGATGGCTACGTGGCGTGGGTGGGAGGGTCGAGCCAACGGGGGCTCGTTGACGCGCTCACCAGGTGGTTCGGTCCGCCCGGAGTCACATGAGGTAGTGCCAGTAGGCTCAGTCGCCGACGGCAACCCGCAGCGGGACGGTCGCGATGACATTGTCCCACTGCATCGTCAACGCATTCGACTTGCCGCTGCCACGCGATGTGACGGCAATCGTGAATCGTTCGGTCACGCGAGGGGTGGTGGCCGACGCCATTGGGATGCGCGCGAAGTCCGCCGTCGAGTCGTACTCCGTGCCCCATTCGCCGGTGGCGCGACTGACGATGAGGGTCCATCCGGCCTGAGACGGGATAGTGAACAGCGTATACGACCCCGCTGGGACGCGCCTGGACCCGATCAGCAGGTCCTTGTCGAACGTGATCGACGTCGCCCAATTGGCGCCTGTGCGCCATACCACATTCCAGGGAACGATGTTGCCGAAGATCTGGCGGCCTCGCGCGGCTGGACGGCTGTAATCCACGAGAACCTTCACGAGCCCGACGGCAGCGCGCACTGTGTCTCGCATTGAAAGAGTGCCAAGTCCTTTGCCCGTGGCATCCCGATCCATGAAGTCCGTCGCCCAGTAGTCGAGATCGGGCCATGGAATGCGCGACACGGTTGCCTGGAGCGTGCCACCAGGATCGGTCATGGACAGCACATGTCCCTTAGCGTCCAGGACGGCACGAATGGTATCGGTCGGCGTCGCGATCTCGACGGCATTTGCGCCCGGGCCGGATATGATCGAGCCGGTATCGACTTCGTCCGGCACATACACCCATGCGAATGGCAGGCGCCGGTCGCCGCCGGCGAGGGCGCGGGCGATCAGGATCTGGTGGAGACCGAACCCTGGCTCGAGCAGGGGCACCGTGGTACTGGGCGCCGGAAACGAGAATGCGTGCGAGCTGTCCTTCCGCTGCACGATCACGTGCGCGGAATCCGACACGAAGTCGGCGGTGAGCCGCACGTCGACCGTGCTGCTGGTGAGTCCCGTCTGGTAGTGGCTCATCGCATAGGCGGTGACCAGCCGCTCGGGCGCGGGGCTCACGTGCGCGGTGTAGGTGTAGCGTGATGTATGGGGGGACCGGGTGAGGAAATCACCGGTGACCGAATCCGCGTATGTCACTACGCGCTCGATCGCGAGCGTGTCGGTGCCGAGCTTGATGAGAAACCCAGTGCTGTCCGGCGTCGTGGCCGACTGGGCGCGCACGGTCGCTGGCAACGCCGCAACCAATATGGCGGCTGCAGCGGCTCGTGCGAGGGCGAGCGGGCGCGCGGTCTTGGACACAGGCAGGGAGAGCATCTTGGGAATGACGGCAGACATGAGGACAGTGCAATGGCAGGCCGGAGTCGCGACCTGCAGCCGGGATTTCTTCACGCGGACCACCAGCAAATATGGCACGTTACGACGGAACCGGCCGATCCGGCCGCGCCGCCACGAACCGGCCTGGTTTACGACCCGTTTCGGGCCACCGAGCGGATCGGGAGGCTCCCCACGGTCGTGTCCCACATGAAGGTCATGACACCCGTCGACTCGCCAGATGGCGCGATCCCGATGGTGAACTGCTCGACGGGGCGTGGTGCGCCCGACACTCGCATCGGAATGCGCGCGAAATCCGCCGTCGAGTCATACTCCGTTCCCCATTCACCGGTCCGTTTGCTCACGATGAGCTTCCATCCGGTGCGGCTGGGCAGCGAGAAGAGTGTGTAGCTCCCGGCGGGGATACGCGTGTCACCGAGCATGATGTCCTTGTCGGTGATGAACCCCGTGGCCGCGTTGGCGCCGGTACGCCACACGTGATCCCAGAGGACGACCCCGCCGAAGACGGCGCGGCCACGCTTCATGGGTCTCCCGTAGTCGACTGATATCGCGGCGTCACCGATCGTGGCGCGTGACTCGCCGCGCGGGGAGAGGTTGCCGAGCGATGCCCCCTTGGCATCACGGGCCATGAAGTCGGTGGTCCAATGGGCGATATCGGGCCATGGCGTGCGGGTGACGATCGCCTGCATCGTCCCGCCCACATCGCTGAATGACTGGATGTGGCCGGAGCGATCGACCACTGCCCGGACCGGATCGTACTTCGTCTCGATCCGGACCGTGTCGTCGCCCTGATCCGCCTCGGCGGATCCCTTGATCAGCAGCCCGGGGAGGTAGACCGCACTGAATCCCACGCGTTTGCCGCGGCTGGCGAGTGCGCGATCGACGACGGACTGCAGAATTCCGTATGACGGCTCGTTCATCGGCACCGCGCTCGGGGGCACCGCAACCGCTGAACTCTGTGATTTGTCGCCACGGGATACCGTCATGTGCGCCGTGTCGCTCCGGAAATCGACGTGCATGCTGGCGGTGACGGTGCCGTTGGCGGCGGGGGTGCTGTAGAAGCTGATCGTGTAGCCCGCGATCTCGTGCGTTGGCGTCAGCCGGGCGGCATAGGTGAAGCGCTCGGTCCGCGGATAGCGGTCGACGACCTCGCCGAGGATGGAGTCGCGCGTCGAGATCACCCGCTCAATGGCGATCGTGTCCTGACCCAGCCGGGTGACGTATGACGTGCTGTCGCGCCCGGCGCGCTGCGCGTGCGCGAATGCGCTGGCACACGCGAGCAGCATGACGGACAGGGTGAGCGTATATCGCAGCCGGGGCAGGTCGAGTGGCATGGCCGAGCGGGCGGAGGGCCTGGGAAGCGACCGGGAAGCGACTGGGCATACGACCGTAGAGTGGTCCATGAGCAGCGGTCCCGTGAATTTGGCACGCACCGGGGGGAGAGGGTTGCCGGAACGCCCGTCGCGGGCTCGCCAACTAGTTTTCAGGCGCAGGGCCGGACGCGGAATCTGCTCCCGGGTACTCTGGGAAACGCCGGACGGCCTCCATCGGAGCATCATGTGAAGCGTTCTTACCGGGTCACCTGTGCGGTGTGGAGTGCGGTGGCGGTCGCGTGGAGTGCCGGGAAGACGGCGTCCGCGCAGGACGCCCATTTCTACTACCCACCGCCTCAGCCTGGCAGCATGACGATCACCAAGGACGTGGCATTCGCGCCTGGTGATACCGGGAAGCTCCGGATGGACGTTTACCGGCCATCGTCTGGCGAGGCGTTGCCGACGCTCATCTTTTTCAATGGGACGGGCCTGCCGCGGAGTGCGGAGATGTATGCGGGGTGGGCGAAGATCGCCTCGTTCAGGGGGCTCGTGGCGATCGTGCCCGATCTGCGGCCGGACAGTGCGGCGCAGGATTTTCAGAAGCTGATGGCGTATCTGACTGCACACGCGGCGGAATACAAAATCGACAAGGCGGGGATCGCGGTGTATGCGGCGTCGGCAAACGTGTCGACGGCTTTGCCGATCGTCGAGGACCCACGCCAGACGGCGATTGCCGCGGCCGTCATGTACTACGGGACTGCGCCGATCACGCAGTTCCGGCGCGACGTGCCCGTATTCTATGTGCGGGCGGGTCTGGACCGGCCGGATGTGAACGGCAGTGGTCCGGGGTCGATCCTGGCGCTGGCGGCATTGGCGAACTCACAGAACGCGCCGTTGACGCTGGTGAACAATGCGAGCGGCCATCATGCCTTTGAAGTCACCGACGACGATGCGGTGACGCGCCAGGTGATCGAGGAGACGATCCAGTGGGTCAAGGCGGCGGTGTCGCGGCCGTACCTCAATGCGGTACGGCGTGGTGCGCCGGAGGCGGCGGTGGCGGCGCAGGTGGCGTCAGGCGATGCGAAGGCGGCGGTGCCCGGGTACGCGAAGCTCGTGAACGATCATCCGGACGACGTGCGGCTTCGGCTCTCGTATGCCGAGGCACTGCTGGGGGACAAGCAGTTCGAGGGCGCGTGCGCGCAGTTCGAGCGGCTCAAGGGGAAGGGCCTGGGCCCGCGCGACGTGGGGTTGCCCGGCCGCGCGGGCGTGTATGCAGAACGGTGATGCCGAACTCGCGCTGGCGTGGCTCCGGACTATCCCACGCCAGTTTCTGCCGAGTGACCTGCAGGAGGACCCGATGTTCGCGAGCCTGCGGATGCGAGCCGAGTTCCGGTCGCTGTTCCAGCAGTAGCTGTCGCAGTAGCTGTCGCAGTAGCTGTCGCAGCAGCCATCGGCCGCCGAGTCTACGACTTTGCGGTCGGCGGAAGCAGGTTGTTGAGGCGGAGGTAGATCGCGAACTGGCTGTAGTGGTCGGCCCAATCCTCGATGCGCTCCATCATGAGCGAGGACTGCGTCCATTGGGCGCCGAAGGCAGACACTCCGGTGCCGAGGTGGGAGTCGTCGAGTTTGGCGACCGATTGCTCGCAGAACGCAAAGCTCTCGCGGAGCCGCGCGACGAGCTTCGCCTTGTCGTCCGTCGGCGCGAGCTTGGGTCGCGCGGGTGCCTTGGCCCCGGCGATCGGCGGACACGCTTCGTCGTTATCGGCGGCGACGTGCAGGACGATCTCACCGAAGGTCATCTGCGCCGGTGTCGGCTTGTAGGCGTACTTGTCGGCCGGCATCTCTTCCGCCAATGCCACGAGGTTCTTTTCGGCGTGCGCAATGTTGCGACGAAATGCGTCGGCCGTGGGCGACGACTGGGCGGCGCCGGCGACGGGCAGGGAGGCGAGGGCGAGGAGGGCGAAGCAGCCGGCGATACGCATAGGATTGCTCGAGGTGAGGGATTAAGGACCAGGGATTGGGGACCAGGGATGGCGGCCCCACACCCCGAATTGCCGGAGATGGTGGTCCGCGTGTTTGTACATGAGGGTCGCCCACTGCGCCCGGGTCAGCGGTCCGCAGATACCAGCACCATTGGAGACCCGCACCATCGCTGTGAAATTAGGCGGCTTGCAGCGCACGCGTAAGACGACGGCCGAACGCCAGCAACAGCAGACCGCCGGCAGCGGCGATCGCCGCGTGGATCGCCCAAAACGCCGCGGGGCTCATTCGCTCGTAATACCCGCCGATCCAGCCGATCAGGATGTTGGAGACGAAGAGGCTCATGAAGACGATCCCCATCATCGTCGCGTTCACGGCTGCAGGAGCCGCGCGTGAGGCCAGCGCCAGCAACGTCGGCCACTGATAGAGAAACGCAATACCGGTCAGCATTGCATACACGATCGCCCAGATGGGGTTGATCGGCGCGCTGGCGGACGAGAGGCTTCCGGCGGCCAGCGCCACGTTGCCGGCGGCGCACAGCCATGCCCCGGTGCCGATCTTGGTGACGTCCTCGGGTTCAGCGCCTCGTGATGCCTGGCGCCGCCACAGCCAGAGCAGCGGTGGTACACCGACGATACATACGAGCGAGTTGAACGCAATGTACCAGGGGATCGGTACGTGGAATCCGGCGACGACCAGCTGGACGCGTTCCTGCATCCAGACCGGGAACACGTTGAAGAGCTGATAGTACGCCGTCGATTGAAAGACACTCAGCGCGATCACCGCCCCGAGCGCGCCGAGGATGCGCCAGTCGGCACTCGTGAGGCGGCTGGGCAGGCGGACGGCGGCTCCACTCTCGCCGGCAGGTAGCGGTAGCCACGGAGATAGGTCGCGAGCCCAAGCATCATGAAGAGGGCCGCGATGCCAAAGCCGTAGTGCCACCCGTAGAGCTGTGCGAGCAGGCCGCAGACCACCGGTCCGAGAACGGAACCGACGTTGATGCCGGTGCTGAAAATGACGAAGCCGTGGGTGCGCCGGGCTTCGTCGTCACGCGGATAGAGGGCGCCGACCTGGGCGGGGATGTTGCCCTTGAGGAAGCCGGAGCCGGCCACGAGCAGCAGCATGGCGGGCAGGAACGACTGATCGAAGGCCATCGCGAGGTGGCCCGCGCTCATCGACACGGCACCGAGCACCACCGCATTGCGTTGCCCGATCCACCGGTCCGCGATCATGCCGCCGAGGAGGGGCGTGAAGTACACGAAGCCGGTGTAGAGGCCAACGATGCGCGCCGCCAGTGCCTGGTTCGACAGGGGCCCGGCGAAGAACTCGAGCGCGCTGCGAAGGGCTTCGAACCCGGCGACGTGCTCGACGTGTCCGGGCAGCAACAACCGGTCGATCATGTAGAGGGCGAGCAGTGCGGTCATCCCATAGTAGGAGAATCGCTCCCACGCCTCGGTAAACGCGAGGTAGAACAGGCCCTTTGGGTGGCCCAGGACCAGCCGGTCGCCGCGGCGGCTGGGCGTGACTACGGGCACTGGCATGGCCTCTGAGGGCGTGTCCCGCCGTGGCCCGAAAGGTGATTACGTTGCGCTCGTTGCGGCGTGGACAGGGGATACCAACCTGGGGCGAGAGGCGCTGACGGTGACAGAACCCGGACCTGACGTGCGGCGCCGTGCCTGAATGCCGGCAACAATGTACGCCCGGAGGGGCGTCTGAGCAGCGGGACACCCGGCCGAGATGCGGAATCGGGCATGCTCGACGATATCCAGCGCGAGGCGTTCACGTATTTCCTGGACGAGACGAATCTCGAGAATGGCCTGGTCTTCGATACAACGAGCGGCCACGCGCCCGCGAGCATCGCGACGGTGGGACTGGCGCTGACCGCGTACCCAGTCGCGGTCACCCGTGGGCTGATCTCCCGCGCGGACGCCGCGCAGCGGACGCTGACCACCCTGCGGTTCTTCTGGAAGAGCAGGCAGGGCCCCGAGCCGGAATGCCACCGGGTACCGCGGCTTCTACTATCACTTTCTCGACATGCAGACGGGCGCGCGCGTGTGGGAGTCCGAGCTATCGACTGTTGACTCCGCGCTCCTGATCGCTGGCATGCTGGTGGCCGCGGAGTTCTTCGATGCGGAGCGGGCGGCCGAGCGCGAGATCCGCGACTTGGCCCACAGGCTGTACGCGCGAGCCGATTGGCACTGGGCGCAGAACGGCGGCACGACGCTGACGCACGGGTGGACACCGGAAGGGGGATTCCTCCCGTACCGGTGGCAGGGCTACGACGAGGCGCTGCTGCTCTACGTGCTCGCACTGGGCTCGTCGACCCATCCGATTTCCGCCGACAGCTATCGGGCATGGTGTTCCACCTACGAGTGGCGAACGGTGTACGGGACGTCGTACCTCTACGCCGGGCCGCTGTTCACGCACCAGCTGTCCCACGTCTGGATCGATTTCCGGGGGATCCGGGACGCGTTCATGCTGGCACACGACTGCGACTACTTCGAAAACAGCCAGCGGGCCACGCTCGTGCAGCGACAGTACGCGATTCACAATCCCCGTCACTGCGCCGAGTATGGGGAGTGGCATTGGGGGATCACGGCGAGTGAGGGGCCAGGCAACGTGGCGCGCGAGATCCGGGGCGTCCCGTGGCGCTTTTTCGGATATAAGGCGCGCGGCGTGCCTGACGGCCCCGACGACGGCACAATTGCGCCGTGGGGTGTCATCGCGTCGCTGCCGTTCGCGCCCGACATCGTGATGCCGACTATCGTCCACTGGCGTGGGCTTCGCCTCGGCGGCGCCCATCGGTACGGATTCAAGACGACATTCAACCCGACATTCCCGGATCCCGCCGGATCGCCGCATGGGTGGGTGTCGCCGTGGCATTCGGGGCTGGAGCTGGGACCGATCGTGGTGATGATCGAGAACTACCGCTCCGGGCTGGTCTGGCAGCTCCTGCGGGGATCTCAGCCTGTTGTGGCTGGGCTGCGGGCGGCCGGATTTGCGGGTGGTTGGCTCGCCGCTGGAGGTTTGGATTCGGTGCGGAACTTGCGCGACCCCGCGCCGGCACCTGGGCAACGGAATTCCTCGGAGAGGTCCTTGTGAGTGTTGGGTATACGCATCCGCTCTATCTGCTGCCGTTCGATCACCGCCATTCCTATGTCAGTGGCATGTTCCATTTCACACCGCCGCTGACGGCCGAGCGGATGCCGTGGTCTCGGCCAGCAAGCGGCTGATCTACAATGGGTTTCTCGAGGGAGTGCAGCGCGGGATCCCGCGCGATCGCGCCGGGATACTGGTCAATGAGGAGTTCGGCCGCGACATCCTCCGTGATGCGATCCGGGATGGCTACGTCACCGCGCTATCCACTGAGACCAGCGGATCGGACGAGTACGAATTCGAGTATGGCGCGGCATTCGCGGACCACATCGAGGCCATTGGCCCGACCTTCGCGAAAGTGCTCGTCCGGTACAACCCGGAGGGCGACGCGGCCCTCAACCAGCGTCAAACGGGACGGCTGAAACAGCTCTCGGATTACTGCCGAGGGGCGGGGCAGCTGTTCATGTTCGAGCTGCTGGTGCCGGCCACGCCGGCGCAGTTGTCCCGCGTTCAGGGGCAGCCCGCCGCGTATGATCTCCAGATTCGCCCCGGAGCTGATGGTCCGGGCGATCCAGGCACTGCAGGATGCGGGCGTCGAGCCCGATGTCTGGAAGGTGGAAGGACTCGACCGCACTGAGGATTGTGCGCGCATCGTAGCCGTGGCGCGGCGCGATGGCCGCAGCGGCGTGGGTTGCATTGTGCTTGGGCGTGGAGCCGACGAGAAGAAGGTTGCGGGGTGGCTCGAAACGGCCGCGTCGGTACCAGGCTTCATTGGTTTCGCGGTCGGACGCACCACGTTCTGGGATCCAGTCGCCGACTTCCAGGCGCACCGTATCTCACGCGAGGACGCGGTCGCCCGCATTGCCACGCGATACCTGGAGTGGGCGGGGATCTTCGAACAGAGGCAGTCATGAACATCAGTCCACTCGCGGGTCATCTTCCGCCGGCGTCGATGCTGCTCGATGTCTCCAAGTTGGTCACGGCCTACTACACCGAGATTCCCGATCCCGCGGTTCCGGCGGAGCGCGTCGCGTTCGGAACGTCGGGGCACCGCGGCACGGCATTCACGAGGACCTTCAACGAAGGGCACGTCTGCGCGATCAGCGAGGCGATCTGCCTCTATCGCCGACACAAGGGCATTGACGGCCCGCTCTTTCTCGGGCGCCGACACGCATGCGCTCTCGGTCCCCGCCTGTGCGTCCGCGCTCGAGGTGCTGGCCGCGCACGGTGTCCAGGTCATGCTGGCCGAGCATGATGAGTACACGCCGACGCCTGCGGTGTCGCACGCGATTCTGTGCTACAATCGCGGGCGCACGACGGGGCTGGCGGATGGCATCGTCATTACGCCATCGCACAATCCCCCGGACAACGGCGGGTTCAAATACAACCCTCCGAATGGAGGGCCGGCCGACACCGACGTGACGGGGTGGATCGAGGCCCGCGCCAACGCGCTGATGGCGAAAGGGCTCGGCCAGATCACGCGGATGCCTTACGAGCGGGCGCTTCGGGCGCCGAACACGCGCCGGCACGACTATCTGAACACGTACGTGCGCGATCTGGGGAACGTCATCGACATGGATGCGATCCGTGGCGCGAGCATTCGGGTGGGCGTGGATCCCCTTGGCGGGGCGGGCGTCCACTACTGGGCGCCCATCGCGGACTACTACAAGCTCAGTCTGACGGTCGTGAGTGACGTGGTCGATCAGACGTTCCGATTCATGACGGTCGATTGGGACGGGCAGATCCGGATGGATCCGTCCTCGTCGTACGCGATGCAGCGGTTGATTGGACTCAAGGACAAGTTCGACATCGCGGTGGCGTGCGACACCGATCACGATCGCCACGGCGTCGTGACCGCGAGCACCGGTCTCTTGCCGCCGAACCACTATCTCGCGGTCATGATTCATCATCTGTTTCAGCACCGGCCGCAGTGGAGTGCCCAGACCGGGGTCGGGAAGACCGTGGTGAGCAGCAGCATGATCGACCGCGTGACCGCGAAACTTGGCCGGCGGCTCTACGAGGTGCCGGTCGGCTTCAAGTGGTTCGTGGCGGGTCTGGTTGACGGGTCGCTGGGATTCGTCGGCGAGGAGAGTGCGGGCGCGTCGTTCCTGCGCCGGGATGGGTCGGTCTGGACCACTGACAAGGATGGGATTGTGCCTGCGCTGCTCGCGGCCGAGATCACGGCGCGGGCGGGGCGCGACCCGGGCGAGATCTACGGCGACCTGACGCGGGACTTCGGCGAGCCGGTGTACGGTCGCGTCGAAGCGCCGGCGAGCTCGGACCAGAAGAAGCGGCTCTCGGCATTGTCACCGAGCCAGGTGCACTCGGATCAATTGGCAGGGGAAAAGATCCAGAGCATCATCACCGAGGCGCCGGGGAATCACGCGCCGATCGGCGGAGTAAAGGTCAGCGCGGCGACGGGGTGGTTCGCGGCGCGGCCGTCGGGGACGGAGGACATCTACAAGATTTATGCGGAGAGCTTCCGGGGGCAGCCGCAGCTGGACCAGATCGTGGCGGAGGCGCAGGCGATGGTGGATGCAGCGCTGGGGGCCAAGTGAAGTGGAACTACTTTAAGGATTTTTTCGGCGGGGTGTTGATGGCGTTGGTGGGCGCCAGCACGTTCTCGAAGGTCTGGCCGGGGAATTAGTGTAGTGCGGCTCGCACGACGCGCTCGACCTCCGACACGCGGTCCTGATCGACGCCGTCGTTAACGAGAATCACGATCCCGAGCCGGTCTCGGGGATAGAGTGTACAGAGCGTATTGAACCCGATCGCGGTATGGCCAGAGTGGTAGAGATACCGCTCGCCGTGGTACTGGCCCAACATCCAGTTCAGCCCTACCGCGAATCCGGTCGAGTCGTGCCACGTCGGCTGATGGCTGAGCCGGATGGCCGGATCCCGCTCCGCCAGATTCTCCCCGACGAAGGTCATCATATCGTTCATGGTCGAGTTCATGCTCGGCCCGCCGCTGTTGAAGATCAGCGTCGTGAAGTACTTCTGTGAGTGGTCAGCCGAGTCGAACCACGTAATCGCCCGCCCACTATCTCCGTATCCCTGCGCAAAGCGGCTCATTGGCCTGCGGGTATCGCGGTCCGGGTATCGAATAGATGGAGATGCGACTGCAGGTAGTGCGTCGCCAACTGCTCGAACGGCTGATGGTAGATCCGCTCCAGCAGCACGACGAGCACCATCATCGCGTTGCCATTGTACCGATACCTGGTCCCGGGGATCGTGTCGATCCGGAAATGGTGCAGGTCCCGCAACAGACTGTCAGGTGTATATAGGCGGAGCAATCGCACCTGGGTCGCCAGCGGGAGTTTCGCCATGCTGTCGCGCACCGCTTGCGGGACATTCGCGGAGAGCCGGGCATGCCCGACGTATGGTTCGCCAGATCCACGAGGCGGACTGGGTGGCCCTCGTACTCGAGATTGGGATACCGGCCCGGCAGGTACAGGCGAATGTCGTCCGTCAGTTTCGCCCTGTTCTCGATAACCGCCTCCGCGAGCAGGGTTCCAACAAAGACCTTGGCGACCGACCCCAGGTTGTAGAACTGATCGGAGCGAGGCAGGTGGCCACTGCCTTTGATCGATTCGCCATAGTGGTAGACCGTGGCGCGCCCATCCCGGTAGACGCCGACGGAGAGCCCGACAGATCCGGGATATCTCATGTAGACCGTCGCAGCCCTCTGCACGGCCGAATCGACCGAGGTTGCCAGCGGGTTATCGGTCAGGGCCGCCTTGTCGCTCTGGCCGTGACCAACCGGGGGGTGCACAACAGAGCCAGAATACAAGCCGATCGGGTGACCCGGTACACACGCATCATGCCTGCTCCGCTGCGGTACGACGTCGCCAGCTTCCTGTCCAGCCTACGCGTATCGATCGGAGATGGTTTCGATGACCGTATGCGCGCGTTCACCGTCACGAGGGCGGTCGGGCACGCTGACCTCAAAACTCATCGAGGCGGAACATGGTCCCGTCGCGAGGCGGAGCTATTCCGCGCGGAGTGCTCGCGCCGGTTCGATCCGCGTGGCGCGGCGCGCCGGAACGTACGCCGCCAGCAAAGCGATGGCGAGCAGCGTTGCACAGGCCCCGGCCAGAGTGATGGGGTCCGTGGGACTCACCTGATAGAGCAACGACGAGATGAGCTTCGATGTCGCGATCGCGCACGCCAGCCCCACGGCCGTGCCGGCACTAGCGACCGTGAGCGCCAGTCCGAGCACATCGCGCCGCAGCCGGTCCGGCGTCGCGCCGAGGGCCATGCGCACGCCAATCTCACGCGTCTGATCGCTTACTGCGGAGGCCATGACGCCATAGAGCCCGATAGCCGAGAGTAGCAGTGCGACAAGTCCGAACGCCGATAGCAGGATTGCGCTCAATCGCGGCTGCACGAGTTGTTCGCCGACATAGTCATCCATCGTGCGAGCGAGCCAGAGCGTGACGCGGGGGTCTGCCTCACGGATGGCGCGGCGGATTCCCGGAAGCGCCGCGCCAAGGCTCGTCGTCGTACGGACCGCGATGTATCCCTGCCAGACCGATTGGCGCCACGGCAGGTACACCATGGGGACGGCCTCACGCATCATCGGAAGTGCGACTCGCCGGCCACGCCTACGACCATCCTCCAGGGCTCGCTGTCGCTGTTGACCCGCATCCGCTTACCAATCGGGTCCTGGCCGGGCCAGTACCGGCGCGCGACGGACTCGCTGATCACGACAACCTTCGCACTATTCTCGCGATCAGTCTCGAGGAAGTGGCGGCCGCGGACAATGGGGATGTCGAAGGTCCGGAAATAATCTGGTCCTCCCTCCTCCTCCGGAAGTGACGGGTTCTTCTGCGCGTCCGCCCGGGACTGCCAATCCACTTGCCACACGCTAGTCCAGAAGTTCGGCCCATAGAATGGCGGAATCAGTACTGGCGTGACCGCGCGCACGCCTGGTATAGCGGCCAGCTGGGCAAACAGCGCATCACCGAATGCGATGCGCTTTGCATTGCGTCCGTAATCGCTCTCCGGCAGCATGAGTTGGAGAATCGAGAGGTGGCCCGCCTGGAAACCCAGATCGACCGATTGGAGCCGGCCAAGTGTGCGAGCGAGGAGGCCTGCCCGGACAGCATGATGAGTGCGAACGCGACCTGCGTGGCCACCAAGGCGTGCCGGATCCGCCGTCGCTGCTGGCTGGCGCCGCCCGAACGGTCGTCGAGGCGAATCGCGAGCGGTGAGTTCCGATGCAGTGCAGTCAGGGCGGGCAGGAGGCCGAAGATCATGACCGAGACCAATGCCATGATGACGGCCGCGCCAACGGGCGCGCCCGCCACCCGCACCACTTCGAGGCGGGGTAGCTGCGGCAGAGCGGACGCAATGAGCGCCGCCGCGCGAGCTCGGCGACAAACAACCCAACTATCCCGCCGCCACCTGCGAGGAGAGCGCTTTCGACGAGGAGTTGGCGCACGATGTCGCCGTACGTGGCGCCTAGTGCGCGGCGGACCGCGAGCTCGCGTGATCGCATCGCCACGCGCAGCAGGAGCAGGTTGCCGACGTTGACGCACGCCGTGACCAGGAGCACCGCAGCCGCGGCGCTCAACAGCAGGAGGACTGGGCGAACATTTCCCACGACGCCGGTCGTCAGCGTGCGGATGTCCCGAGCCCACGTCGAACGGGTATGTCCGCTGGCGATCCATCCTCTGGACAAACGCCAGAAACTCCGCCCGGGCTGCTGCCAGCGTCGCGCCGGGAGCGAGCCTCGCGACCACGTTTTCGCCCTGCGGAAACGGCGGGAATACCCAATAGTCGGCGGCGAGCGGGTAATCCAGTCCAGCGGGCGCCACACCGACGATCGTATAGTGATGCCCGAGCATTGGCTCGTCGACAGCGTGGCCGATAATCGAGGAATCGCCACCGAAGTCGCGCCGCCATGCACCGTAGCTCAGGACCATGCCGTTCGACGCTGTGTCGGCGCCGGATCGTAACAGTCGTCCGAGCGCCTGCCGCACACCGAGCAACTCGAAGAAATTGCCATCGACCTGAGCCGCCCGCAGTACGAGTGGGCGGTCGCCATCGATTATCGGCCACCCCGACGACGATCCAAAGTGGGCGACGCCGGTGACCTCGCGCATTGTGCGGCTCTCTCGGCGGAGCTGATCAACCTCGCGTCTCGTGAGCGCAATATCGACGCCGGCTTGATCGAACGACCGCAGCAGGACGATCCGGCTCGCATCCTGAACCGGCACCCCGTGCACAAGCACCGCGTTCACGACGGCCCACACCGCGACCGCCATCCCGATCCCGAGTCCGAGAACCAGGATCGATGTCGCCATGAATGTCCGCGACCGCCCCAACATGCGCAGCGCGATGCGGACGTCGTCGGCGAGGCGGTTCATATGCAAATACTGCGTCTCCGGCGCTGGCGGGAGCAAGGAGAGGGGCGCCGTGCACCTTCACGCCGTCTCACCGGCACTATTCCTTCATTCGCACCCGGAAGGGCATGCGCTGGCGATGGCAACGCTCAGGAGGCGGGCCGTGAACGTTGGAAGGTATTTCGCTATGTTGCACTGGCGGAGCTTGAGCGTAAGTACCCGTGCGGCCAGTGTTTGCCCCCGTAGCTCAGGTGGATAGAGCAGCGGTTTCCTAAACCGTTGGCCGGGTGTTCGAGTCACCCCGGGGGCACCTTTCGCTACAACGACTTACACGTACTAGCCGAGCGGCCGCCCGTGCCGGATGCTTCCGGCCGCGCGCCGTAGCACGACATCCCCGCGCCGGTATACATTAACGTCAATACATTCATGGATTGGCCGTCGATGTCACGCTCGACCGAGGCCACGGTGCACCAGGCAGTGCTCCGGGCGCTCCGCACATGAATCGTGTGCGGCCATGGCCGGATCGCCATGGCCCAGCGAGCCGGGGTCCGGCCGTGGACGGCACATTAGTTCTGATCTCGGGAGCCGGGATCGCCTGCCTGACCCTCGCGTACTGGCTCCTCCGGTACGGCTTTCGTCCCACGCTTGTCGAGCGAGCCCCGGCGCCGCGGGTGGGCGGCTACATCATCGACTTCTGGGGGCTCGGCTACGACGTCGCCGAGCAGATGGGACTCGTCGCGGGAATACGCACCCGAGGGTACGACATTAAAGCGCTCCGGTTGGTCGATGCACATGGCGCGCGCGTCGGGGGTATTGACGCCGGCATTTTCCGGTCGCTGGCCGGGGGGCGCTATGTGAGCCTCGCGCGGGGCGACCTCGCGGCGTTGATCTACGACGCGATTGCGGGGCGATGCGAGACCCTGTTCAACGACAGCATTGCCGGCATGGAACAATCCGGAGACAGTGTGGCCGTGACCTTTGTTCAGGCGGCCCCGCGCCGATTCGATCTTGTCGTCGGGGCCGACGGGCTGCATTCGGTCGTGCGGGAGCTCGTGTTTGGACGCGAGGATCAATTCGAGCGGTATCTCCACTACCGCGTCGCGGCGTTTGAAGCGCCCGGCTACCGGCCCCGGGACGAGGACATTTACGTCTCCTACGGCGTTCCCGGCAAGCAGGTGGCGCGGTTCGCGATGCGCGGCGATCGCACCGTGTTTCTGTTCGTGTTCGCCACCGATGGCTCTGACCGGATCGTACCGGACACCATTGCGGCCCATTGGGAGGAGCTGCATGCCGCGTTCGGCGACGCCGGGTGGGAGTGTCCGCGCATCCTGGCTGCGCTCGACACGTGTGACGAGCTCTATTTCGACCGCATTAGCCAGATCCGGATGGATGCGTGGTCACGCAGGCGTGTCGCGCTCATCGGCGATGCGGCTTTCTGTCCTTCGCTGTTGGCGGGGCAGGGCTCCGCGTTCGCGATGATTGCGGCATACGTCCTCGCGGGAGAGCTCGCGCGAAGCGGTGGCAGTCCAGGGAAGGCGTTCCAACGATACGAGCGTCTCCTGCGACCCTTCATTACCGGCAAGCAACGGGCCGCGGAGGGATTCGCGCGGTCGTTCGCCCCGAAGACCTGGTGGGGGTTGATGCTCCGCAACCAGGTCACGCGGGCATTCGCGATTCCGGGTCTTGCGAAGCTCGTGCTCGCCGGGAGCGTTCGGGATCGGCTCACCCTACCGGACTACGGCGGCCCAACAGGCTCCGTGTAGGCCTGCCGCGGCGGCTCATACTGGCTTGCCGCGGCCCACGACATTGCCTGTTGGCAGATTGGCGATATGTTGACTCCATGCCCCCGGTCGTAACGGTCATCGGGCTCCTGGCGGTTGTCATTGCGCTGGCCGCCGTGGCCCGGCGGATCGGCGTCGCGTATCCGATCATGCTGGTCGTCGGCGGCCTGGCCTTGAGTTTCATTCCGCGGTTGCCACAGGTCGCGCTCGACCCCGACGTCGTCTTCTTCGTCTTCCTCCCGCCACTCCTGTTCTCGGCGGGCTACGCGACGTCGTTGCGCGATTTTCGCGCGAATCTCCGGCCGATTGGCGTGTTGGCCATTGGTTTGGTACTGGCCACGGCGTGCGGGGTTGCCGCCATTGCGCATGCGGCGATTCCGGGTTTGAACTGGCCGGCCGCATTCGTCCTTGGCGCCGTCGTATCGCCCACCGACCCGGTGGCGGCCACGGCCGTGATGCGCCGCCTCGGGCTTTCGCGCCGTGTCATGACCGTGATCGAGGGCGAGAGCGTCGTCAACGACGCCACCGGGCTCGCCCTTTCGCGCGTTGCCGTGGCGGCCGCCGTGACGGGGGCGTTCTCCGCAGGCGCCGCCATGCTCGTTTTCATCGCCGTCATCGTCATTGGGGGCCTTGTCGGCGCGAGTGTCGGGTGGGTCGCGGGCCGTCTGCTGCGTTTCACCGACGACGAACTCACGATGATCGTACTCACGTTGTTGATGCCATACGTCGCGTACCTCTCGGCCAGCGCGCTCGGCACATCGGGATTTTGGCCGCTGCGGTAGCCGGACTGGTGTACCGGCATTCCGTGAGCCGGTACGCGACGCCTCGGGCGCGGGTCCAGTCGCGCGCCGTGTGGGACCTCCTCGTGTTCCTTCTGAACGGCATCCTGTTCATTGTCACCGGTCTCGAGCTGCCCCAGGTATGGCCCTCGCTGCCATTGTCGGCGCACGCGACCGCGCTGACGTTGATCGGATATGGAGCGCTGATTGCTGCAGTGGTGATCGGTATTCGCATTTCGTGTGGGTTCCCCTGGGCACGGTGTTCGCCCGGTGGATTCACCGAGCCGGCGGCGATGCATTCGACTGGCGGGAGTCGGCCGTTATCGGCTGGGCCGGCATGCGCGGTGTGCTGAGTCTGGCCGCGGCCCTCGCGCTGCCGGTCGCCGCAGGGGATGGGTCGCCCTTTCCCGCGCGAGGGCTCATCCTGTATCTGACGTTCGCGGTGATTCTCGCGACGCTCGTGGTGCAAGGCGGAACATTGCCACTGGTGCTGCACTGGCTGCGGGTCGACAATCGCGACGACGCGGAGCGTGAGCAAGCGGCGGCCCGGCTTGCGGCGGCTACCGCGGGGCTGGAGCGGCTGGAGCAGCTCCGCGGCCAGGCGTCCGACGCGCTGATCGATCGGCTCAGGGAGTCATATCAGTCGAGGTTGAACCGTCTGTCCGAGGGAAGTACGATCGGGGAATGCAGACCCGACGAAGGACAGTCGTACGGCTGGCTTCGCCGGCAGTGCTCGGCGCCGAGCGCCAGGCCGTGATCGCGCTCGGCGATAGTGGGGCGATTGGTGACGACGTGCTGCAGACGCTGGAATACGAACTTGATGTCGAAGCACTCCGACTCGCCGCCGCGTATCCCCGCAAGTAGACACTGCACCGCGAGGCGATGTCGCCAGGCCCCGTCCGGCAACCGTTTGCGGGACCGGTTTCTCCAATACAAGCAGTGCGGGCCGTGCTAGACATGATCGCGTATGGCGGCGTTTGCCGCCATGCCACCGTTACTCCTTCCACCATTGCTGCCGTCACACTCATGCCCAGTCGAATCGAGCACATTGCGCGCCGCGGATCTCCCGCGGGCTCGTAGCGTCTCTGCTGCTCGTCGGCTGCGGGCCCGGCGGACCCATTGAACATTACGGGTTCATTGCGCGCCTCGGCAACGACACGGTCTCGGTCGAGAGCGTGACGCGTCACGGCGACACCGAGACCAGCGATGAGGCCGATCGGTTTCCGAGGGTTCGCGTGCGGCACACGGAGATCCAACTCGGACCTGACGGCAGCATCCGGCATCCGTCATGCAGATCTACACGCCGAGCGAACCGGCCAATCAGCGGCACCGTCTCGTGGTCGCCGAGGTCACGGGAGATTCCGTACACCTCTCAAAGACGGACAGTACGGGCACGGTGCGGCGCACATTCGCCGCGAATCATGGGCTCGTCGAGGCCCACCTCCCGCAGATGTACAGCCTGTACGAGCTCTATTTTGCCGCGGCGCTGATGCGCGCCGAGCAGGAGAAACGACCGCCAGGCGATACGGAGCCGGTTCGGCAATTCTACATTGATCGTGAGTTCGATCGGTTTCCTCTCGGGCACGGTGTGGTGCGCCGGCTGGCGGACGGCAGCGCCGATATCGCGCACGACTGGCTGTCCGGGGTTGGGCACGCCAGCTTCGATTCCGCGGGTCGCATGCTGGCGTACTCCGGCGCGCGAACGACGTACAAAGTGGACGTCAGCCGTCTCGCGACGCCGCCTGACGTTCAGGCAGCGGCTCAGCGATTTGAGGCGGCGGAGGCGAAGAGCGGCGTCAAGGAGTTGAGCGTGCGGGACACCGTCCGTGCGAGTATTGGCGACGCGGTCTTTACGATCGACTATGGCCGGCCGCTCGTGCGCGGACGGGTGCTCGTCGGAAACATTCTTCCGTACGACCATGTCTGGCGCACGGGCGCGAACGCCGCGACGCAATTCACGACGTCGGCGCCGGTGACGGTGGCGGGCATCCAGGTGCCCGCCGGGACGTACACGCTGTGGACCGTTCCACGCCAGCACGGCGCCGATCTGATCGTCAACCGGGAGACGGGCCAATGGGGCACCGACTACGACGCCTCCCGGGACCTCGGCCTCGCTCACATGACCACCGACTCGGTCGCGACGCCGGCGGAAAAGTTCACGATTGCCATCGTGTCCAGCAGCAAGACTCGTGGCGCGCTGACAATGGAATGGGGCCCTTTCCGGTGGACCGCGCCCATTGCAGTACGCTGACCGGCCGCGGATGTTTACAGGGCGTGCATTTCTCACCGTAGCCAAAGGGACCGCGAATGCAGAATGAATCCGCCGGCACAGCACCGGGTGCGTCCGCAGAATCGTTGCACGGCCACGCGCTCGCGGCCTCACTCACCGTGAAAGATCTGCAGAAAAGCCTCGCCTGGTACCGCGACGTGGCGGGCTTTACCGTCAACAAGGAGCATGAGCGCGGCGGGAAGGTGAGAGCGATCTCGCTCAAAGCCGGCGGTGTCGAGATCCTGATCGGTCAGGACGATGGCGCGAAGGGCTGGGACCGCGCCAAGGGCGAAGGATTTTCGCTCCGCATCACGACGTCCCAGGATATCGATGCGCTCGCTGCCGCCATCAACAACTCGGGGGCGGCACACTCGACGCAGAGCCAACGACGCTGCCGTGGGGGGCGCGGGTGTTCCGCATCAAGGACCCCGACGGGTTCAAGATCGCGATCTCGTCGTAGGGGCACACAACAGGTTACGGATCAGCGATGTCCGGCCGAGGCTCGCCGTCAGCTCTGCGGGCCCCGGCGGACCGCGCCTTCGCGCTTGAAGGCCAGATACTCGTCGTCACTGAACAAGCGTGACCGAGTCAGGAATCGGACCCCTTCGGGCGCCTCGAGCGAAAAGCCTCCGCCGCGGCCCGGCACCACGTCGATCGTGAGATGGGTGTGCTGCCAATATTCGAATTGCGGCCCGCCCATGTAGAACGGGACATTGGCGATCGAGCCGAGGTAGACATCCTGTTCACCGATCAGAAACTCGGCCCGCGGATAGCACATTGGTGAGCTGCCGTCACAGCACCCACCGGACTGATGGAAGAGCAAGGCCCCGTGCTGGGCACGGAGCCGCTCCACCATGGACGCGGCCTGTGGGGTGATGGCGACGCGCTCGACGGGATGACTGCCGGCCATGGATGCCTCGGCCCCGGCTCGGGGAGGGCTCGCTGTCTCAGAAGAAGCCGAGCTTCTTGGTGCTGTAGCTGACCAAGATATTCTTGGTCTGTTGGTAGTGGTCGAGCATCATCCGGTGATTCTCCCGGCCCACGCCCGATTGCTTGTATCCACCGAATGCGGCGTGCGCGGGATAGGCATGGTAGCAATTGGTCCAGACGCGGCCCGCCTTGATCGCGCGTCCCATGCGATAGGCGGTGTTGATATCGCGAGACCACACACCGGCCCCGAGTCCGTACAACGTGTCATTCGCGATGGCGAGTGCGTCGTCCATGTCCTTGAACGGCGTCACCGAGACGACCGGGCCGAAGATCTCCTCCTGGAACACTCGCATCCGGTTATTGCCTTCGAGAATCGTCGGCTCCACGTAATAGCCGTCTGGCGAGCTCGCCAGGCTGATTCAGGCGGGCGCCTCCGGTCAGGACCTTGGCGCCCTCTTTCTTCCCGATGTCGATGTAGCTCAGGATCTTCTCCAACTGGTCATTGGAGGCTTGGGCGCCGAGCATGGTCGTCATGTCGAGCGGGTCGCCTGGTCGATCGCTCTGGTTCGCGCGATCGCGCGCTCCATGAACCGGTCGTAGATGGACTGCTGGACCAGGGCCGCGACGGGCAGGTGCAGACCTCGCCCTGGTTGAACGCGAACATCACGAACCCTTCGAGCGCCTTGTCAAAGAAGTCGTCGTCAGCCTCCATGACATCGGCGAAGAAAATATTCGGCGATTTGCCGCCGAGCTCCAGCGTCACCGGAATCAGGTTCTCTGATGCGTACTGCATGATCAGCCGACCGGTCGTGGTCTCGCCGGTGAAGGCGATCTTGCCGATCCGCGGGCTCGACGCAAGTGGCTTTCCAGCCTCGACCCGAAGCCTTGCACGACGTTTACGACGCCACTCGGGCAGGATGTCGGCGATCAGCTCCATGAACGCCATGATCGACACCGGCGTCTGCTCCGCCGGCTTGATCACCACGCAGTTACCGGCCGCCAAGGCCGGCGCCAGCTTCCACACGGCCATGAGCAACGGGAAGTTCCACGGGATGATCTGACCCACCACGCCGAGCGGCTCGTGGAGTGGAGGCGACGGTATCCTCGTCCATCTCGCTGACCGCCCCTTCCTGCGCCCGGATGGCTCTCGGCGAAATAACGGTAATGATCGACGGCCAAAGGAATGTCGGCGATGCGTCGTTTCGCGAATCGGTTTGCCGTTGTCCACCGTCTCGATCATCGCCATGTTCTCGCAATATTTCCTCCAGTGCGATCCGCGATCTTGTGTCCAGAATGTTGGCTCGAGTCGTCCGCCGACGTCCGGTTCCATCTCACTGCGGCCGCGTGCGCGGCATTGAGCGCACTGATCCACGTCCTCGTGTGTCGAGCGGGCCACCTCGCACAGCGGCTTGCCGGTGATCGGCGATGGATTGACGAAGTACTGGCCGCGCTTAGGTGCAACGTACTCACCGCCGATCCAATTGTCGTAGCGTGCGCGAATGGGGATGCGGAGCTTGGATGTGTCGGCTTTCGACGGAAGGACGACGGTGGCCTGCCGGTCGATGGTGGATGCCATGACGGCTCTCCCTGTAAGAGTGGCTGAGGGGCGCGCAGCACCTCTCCGTACACGGTCGCGAATAGGCACGCCCATAGCAAGAGGGGACGCCGTAAATACCGGCGTCCCCCTCCTTGCCCTCGCTCCGGGTGCTTTACTTGCCCGACGTACCGGCTGCGGGTGTGGCGGACACGACTGGCAGGACGATCGCCGACGGATACTGCGGCCCGTGGTGGATCACGTTGTGGGCCACGAGCGGATCCTTCTCGTCGTAGTTGTTCCCGCCGGTGTTCAGGTTCCGGTCGAAGTGCGGGAAGTTGCTGCTCGAGATCTCGACACGGATCCGGTGGCCCGTGAGAAACGCGTTGCCGGTGGTCAGGGGGCTGACCTCCACCTTGTAGACCTGACCGGGCTGCATGAAGACCGGGTGATCGTAGCCGTCGCGCCAGCGGACGCGTTGGATGGTCTCGTCGAGGTTGTACGCTTTCCCGTCCGGGTGCACGTCGATGAGCTTGATGGTGAGGTCCGTGTCCTTCCGATCGGACGAGAGGTACAGCGTGCAGTCACCGGCCCCATGATCTCGACCGCCTGCGTGAGCGGCGGCGTGGTGTAGACCAGCACGTCGGCGCGCATCTCGATCCCCGATTGATCATATGCGCCGGCCCCTTCGCCCGCGGTCAGTGCGGAGTGCGAATAGCAGCACCAGGTCCCGCCACCGTGCGTCGGCACCGGCGTCATTGGGTCGTAGGTGAAATGGTCGGCCGCATGCTTCGTCGGCCGTGTTGTGGTCAGCCGACCATCGCCCAGTCGGGTGTTCGCCCCGCCATCGCTGTCGAGATAATAGGTCGACTCGTGGGCCTCCTTGGGCGGCCAGCTGTCGTAGCTGCGCCACTGGTTCACGACCCATCATGTAAGCGCGTACGCGGGGCTCGCTGAGGACGTCGTTGTCGACCCCCTTCACGAAATGGTCGAACCACTTCTGCACGAGCCTCGACGTAGTCGAACCGGCGTCGCCCATGTCGACGCTGCCCCACGACGGTGTGCTCGGTCGCCCGCGTTTGGGAGCAGTGCAGTGTCGGCGCAATGATCATCCGGGTGTCGTTCCGGGCACTCTCGGTCGCCGCGTCCTTCACCTCGTGCTCGAACATCGCGACGTTGGGCCCGATCGAGATGTCGTACCAGGAGTTGATGTACAAGCGCCGGCGCGCTGTTGTGGTCCTCGTCGCTGCCGAACTCGGTGTCCTTCCACTGGGGATCGTTCGGGAGGCGATTGACGAAGTTGTCGAAGTCGTTCGGCGGAGCGCCGAGCACGTTCATGATCTGATTGATCGGCAGCGTGCTCATCGCGGAGTCGATCTTCAGCGGGTTGATCGGGATCTCGGGCATCATGTTCCACTGCTGATGGATCGCGGATCATGTCGTCGCGCGTGTACGTCGACGGGAAGACGGGCCGAGCGGGATTGCCCGATGCCATGCTGTCGTACCAGCCGACCCAGCCGGCCAGGTGGACCGCGCCGCCGCGGTAGAAGTTGCCCATCTCGTTGTATGGTCCGACCTGGCCGATCCCTGCGCCGGAGCCCATTGGCACGACCGCCGCGAATCCCGGGATATTGCGCCGCGTTGAGCCGGTGCTGCTCCTCGGCGCTCGACGAGCACCCGATCGCGCCGACCTTCCCGTTGGACCAGGGCTGCGACGTGATCCACTTGATCGTATCGAAGCCATCCTCGGCGGTGCGCACCAGGAACGTGTACGTCCCTCGGAGAAGAACCGGCCGCGCTCGTATTCCCAGACGACGGCGTAGCCGTGCTGGAGAAAGCTGGCGACGAACGGTCCGAAGAAGTCGCCCGAAGTGGTGCGCGTCGATCAGATAGGGGATCCGGATCATCACGGTCGGGAGGTCCTGCCGCGGCTCACCTTTGGGAAAGAGGATGCAGATGGTAGAGGCGCACGCCGTCGCGCATCGGGCACCATCACCATGTCTTCGATGTCCGCATGGGCGTCGATGTACGCCTGGGCCTCTTCGGCCGCCAAAGACCTGAGCGGGCGCGCGGCGGGCAGCGCACTGGCCCGGCGAGCACACATCCGACCGTCGCCGATCCGGAGCATCCGAGCGAGTCGCGACTCACAATGAATAGGGGACACGCGCATCCTCTGGGAGAAGTGGTCGGAGCCGAAGTTGCGACCGGCTGGCCGTTGCGTCAAGAATCGACACCACCGTCCCGTTTTGTGATACTCCTTCGTTGGGGGATTAGTGGCATTCCTGTTATCTGCGCGGGAGCCGGACGTCCCGGCCTGACCGTTGACGGTTTGTTACGCCCGGCCTGGCACTGCTCCGCTAGCTTCTCGCGCGGGAACCCGGGGAAGGCCGCCTCTACGGGAGGGACACACATTGTGAGATCCTGGACCGCGCGGGGTCAGGAGCAAGCACGTAATCCAACCAAGTACAGGACAGAG
>CAVWTI010000009.1:0-10263 GCA_963757855.1 uncultured Gemmatimonadales bacterium | reverse complement strand
GCGACGTTGGGATCCACCAGGCGCCGGGCGTACTCGATTACCTCACCGGCAACGCGTCGCTGGAGGAAGTCCTTCAGCAGACGGACTATGAGCACCTGACTGTCGTCTCCTGTGGAGCGCGCCGCCACCGCGGCCCCGAGTTGCTCGCCTCGGAGCGCATGCCGCAGTTCCTGAATTCCCTGCGCCCGCATTTCGACGATCGTCGTCGACAGCCCGCCGCTCGGTGCCGGGATTGATCCCTTTGCCCTGGGTGCGGCGACGGGGAACCTGATGGTGGTGCTCCGCGTGGGACGGAGCGATCGCCAGTTGGCGCAAGCCAAGCTGGGAGTCGTCGACCGGTACCCCATTCGCGTGCTGGGATGCGTCCTGAATGACATCAAGGCGGAGGGCGCCTTCCGGTATTACTCGTACCTCTACGGATACAACCTCGACGACTCCGAGCGCCAGGCACAGCTCCCGTCGAGAGTGGGCGAGGTCGGCACGCGTGAGGAAGTGACGGGCTAGCACTACCCGCTCGCGGCGCCGGCGGCGGCGATGGCCGCGCCGATCACCGCTATTATCACGGGATAGTGAAAACCGCGCCGGCGAAGCCGGCGCGCCGTCGGGTCTAGGCGCGCACTCCGGCGAACGCTTGAATCGCCGCGAGCCTCGGATCACCCTCGCGGCCGCCCTGCCGCAGCGCGGCCGCGGCGCGGACCAGCATCTCCACCGCGTCGACTGCGGATTCCGCGTAGTCGGGCACCGCATAGTACCCGGCGCGGATTCGCACGCGCGCCGCACCATTGGCCCCGTGCGGGATGACCATGTGCTCCGCGTCCATTGCCTCGCGCACGCGCTCGGCCAACCGCTCGGCGCCCGACGCTTCGGTGGCCGCGGCAACGATGGCGAACTCGATCGGCCCGAGCCGCCCGACCGCATCCGATGTCCGGCCGGTCCGCTGCAACACCCCGCCCAGTTGCTCGGCGACCCGCACCACTGCGTCGTCGGTCACCGCGTCATCAATGCGCGAGCCTTCGGGCGAGGCGGTGAGCGCGACACAGGCGAGCGGGTCCCGCCGCCGCGCGGCCGCTGCGCCGATCTCCCGGGCGCGACGCGCTAGCCCCCGCGCGTTGTACAAGCCGGTCGCCGGATCCAGCAATCCTTCGTCCCGCAACCGGTCCGCTTCGCGCTTGGCCGTCGCGAAAGTGTCCAGCTTGTGCAGGAGGACATCGCCGTCGAGCGGGAGTGCTACATAGTCCCAGGCGCCGCTGCGGTATGCCGCGACCTGTTGCGAGCGCTGGCCCGGGTCCGACGTGGTGACGATGATCGGCGTCGCCGGCCCGAGTTGATCTTCGCCGCGCAACGCTGCGCACAGTTCGAGTCCGTCGCCGTCCGGCAGCCGTGCATCGAGGATCACCGCGTCCGGACGAACCCGGCGCGCGAGGTCGAGCGTCTGGCGCGCGTTGTAGGTGCGGAGTACCGCGTACCCGTGCGGGCCGAGAATCGTTTCGAGCGACCGGGCGGACCACTCCTGGTCGTTCGCGATGAGCACGAGCAGCGGGCGCGCGGCGCGTGGCGTCGCCGCTAAGGTTGCCTCTGGCATGTGCCTCGGATTATGCAGGTCTCGTGCGGGGTTTCGCGATCCGCGTAACCCTCACACGCACAACGAGTTCCGAAATCATGACAGACTCGTCCATTGTCACACGGTGCCGCACCGGCCCTACAGCTTCAATGGTGGCACGTAACACGATCGCCGCGCAAGTGACATTGCGTGCCCCCCACATACCCTACGACGGCCTCGCCCAGTCGTCACGACGGCCGCCACGACGGCCGTCACAACCGCCGGGGCAAAACTGCCGTCTTGATGTCACGTTGAACGCCGATGACCAGTCTTGAACAGAAGGCATCCGTCGCCTGACGCTACACTCATGTAGTTTGCGCCCCACAGGTGGCGTATTCTAGCCACATGAATATTCGGATGACTCATCGCGTAACCGTCAACACTACAAGGTATTAACAAAATTCCTCGCGCGCACCTGCCGTAGCACAATGGGTGCGTATGTTTCCTCCGCTTCTTGCTTCGAGACCCGTGTCCACTGTTGCCACAATCGATCGCCCCGTCCGTCGCCCCCCAACGGCAGCGCAGTTGATGCCATTGCTATGCCGACAATCCGGCGAAACACCATCCGAATCGTTCCCCGATTCACGACGCGCTGGCCGTTCGGCCGCGCGTCTGGCGTGGCGCGTGTGCGCGGCGGTGACGCTCGGAGCGGCGGCAGGGCCCATGACTGTGGGTGCCCAAACCTCATCGCCACCGCCGGCGGTGACCTCACCGGGAACGACGGGACTCGGTGCCGTTGCGTCCCGGTCGGACCTGCAGGCCCTGGCTGCCGGCAACGGGCCTCAGGCCGAGTCGGCGCGAGAGCGGCTGGCCAACGGAGATTTCCAGGTAGGCGACCGGATCGCGATGGTCGTGCAGGGCGAGGCGTCGCTGAGCGACACACTCACCGTGCGCGCCAATCAGATCGTCCATCTCGCCAATATGCCGGACATCTCGCTTCACGGCGTCCTCCGGTCGGAGTTGCAGGACTATCTCAAGCAGCAACTCGGGCAGTATCTCCGGAACCCGGACGTGCGCGCGGTCTCGCTCGTGCGCGTCGACGTCCTGGGACCGGTGCTCCGGCCCGGATTTTATACGGCGCCCGCCGATGAGCTGGTGAGCGACGTCGTCATGCAGGCCGGTGGATTGTCGCCCCAGGCCGACATCAACAAGACCGTCGTCCGCCGCGGCGAAGTCCTGGTGCAACCGGCAACGCGGGTGCAGGAAGCGCTGGCTCGGGGTGAGACGTTGGACCAGCTCGATGTCCGCGCGGGCGACGCCATTGTGGTCGGCGAGCGTCCGCCGGGCGGGAACTTCATCCGCGTTCTCGAAGTTGTGGGCGCCGTCGCCGGCATCGCCGTAAGCGTCGTCCTGATTGCTCGCCACTAACCCAGACCCGACGGCTTCCGCCGCCTCATGGACCTCTCTCGCGCCCCCTCCCGGCAATCTGGCCAGGCCCTCCCTGATGTGCGCACGAAGATTACGTCGCGCATCTCCGGGGAGATCCGTGCGGCGCGCACCTCGGGGGCGGCTATGCGCGCGATCGTAGGACTCGCGCCTGCCGAGGCAGTCCGTCCGCGCACATCGAGCGCGCAGGCGGCCGCTCGCGCGGCTCACGCGCCGCGCAGCCGGTCTGAGATCGCCAACCGCGTCGCCAACATCGTTATCGCCAGCGTCGCGCTGATCGCCCTGATCCCGGTCTTTGTGATCATTGCGATCATCGTCAAGCTCACGTCCCCGGGACCGATCCTCTATACCCAGACCCGGGTCGGCATCGACCGCCGCTCGCGGCGGGCGCTCGCGCTGTACGACCGTCGCGCGCGCGATGTGGGTGGGCTCGTCTTCACGATCTACAAGTTCCGTTCGATGTACATCGACGCCGAGCGGCACAGCGGCGAGGTGTGGGCCACCAAGAACGATCCACGCGTGACCCCGGTCGGCCGGTTCCTGCGCAAATCCCGCATCGATGAGCTGCCGCAGCTCTGGAACGTGCTGAAAGGCGACATGAACATCGTCGGGCCGCGTCCCGAGCGCCCCGGCATTGTCGTACGCCTCAAGGAAGACATCTCGGACTACGCGCTCCGCCAGCGCGCTAAGCCCGGCATCACCGGGCTCGCCCAGATCAGCGCCGCATACGATGCGTCGATCGACGACGTCCGGGTGAAAGTGCGCTACGATCTCGAGTATCTCCGGCGCCAGGGTCTCGTCGAGGACGTGCGCATCATGCTGAAGACCCTGCCCGTGATGCTCTTCAAGCGCGGCGGCTGGTAGCCGCCGGTGGAACCGGCTGGTGCCCTGCCCCACGGCACCGTGAATCCGAACGCCCACCAGACACCCGCACGCGGCATGACGCGTCCGGTTGTCGTCCGCCCCGGCCGTGCAGCCGCATTCATCCGGCTGCTCCGCCCCCGGCAGTGGATCAAGAACACGTTCGTCCTCGCCCCTCTCATTTTCTCGGGGACGTTCATCTACGCGACGTCGGTGGAACGCGCCGTCATTGCCACCGCGCTGTTCTGCATCGCATTGTCGGCGACGTACGTCTTCAATGATCTGACCGACCGCGTCGCCGATGCAGCGCACCCCACGAAGTCACGAACCCGTCCGATCGCCGCGGGTGACATCTCCCCGGCGCAGGCGCGCATCCTGCTCGGCGTGCTCTACGCAATCGTCGGCGCGTCGGCCCTCTGGAGTCTCGAGACCGCCGCCGTCGCCGTGCTGTATCTGGTGCTCAACGCCGCCTACACGGTCAAGCTCAAACACATCCCCGTCGTCGACATCTTCACACTCGCCGCCGGGTTCGTCCTGCGCGTCTTCTGCGGCGCCGTCGCGATCGGCGTGCCGCTCTCATTGTGGATGCTGATCACCACGCTCTGCCTCGCGCTCTATCTGGCCGCCGTCAAGCGCCGGGACGAGCTCGTGGCGACCGGCGGCTCCGCGCGATCCGTTCTCCGGCTGTACACGGTCCGTCTCCTCGATCGCTACGCCGAGATGTCGGCGCTCAGCGCCGTCGTGTTCTACGGGCTGTTCGTGATCACCGTCCGGCCGGGCCTCGCCGTCACGGTGCCGCTGGTGTTGTTCGGTCTCTTTCGGTACTGGTACATCGCCGAATCCGGGACCGCGTCGGAGTCACCGACGGACGCTGTCTGGGCCGACGTTCCGCTCATCGCGACGGTATTGGGTTGGGGCGCGCTCTGCGCCGCCGTCCTTCTGCGGCACCGGTTCACCGGGCCGTAAATTCGCCCGCGCGTCGTCCGCTAGACCGGCCGCCGCGTCGGCTCCCACATCGGCAGTCGTCTTCCACGGAAGAATGTCAGCCACGCCAGTACCCCGGCCGTGACGCTGCCTACCAGATAGCCGCATAACGCGATCGGGCGCGCCAGCGTCCGCCGCTCGCCAGCCCGGAGGGCCAGAAATCCGGTCCCCGCTCCCACGATGGCTGCCGCCAGGAGCACCGCCGCGGCGCGATTCGTCACCGCCAACACGACAAGTCCGACAAGAGCCGGCGGGATCGCCAGATACACCAGCCATTGGCACAATTTGTGACTGAACAGCATGAAGGCGAAGACTCCATACCGACGGCCATTGAGCAGCGCTCGCTTGTACCAGAGTGTCGCGAGTCCCCGAGCCATCGTCCGGATCTTGCGCCGGAACTCCGCGCGCAATGACACGGTCCGCGGGACGACGCAGCGAGCCGCGGCGACTGACACCGACCGGAATCCACGCTCGCGCGCGATCAGAACACTCGCGAAATCGCGGCTGAGCGCATCAGGAAAATCCGGTGCGTACACGGCGCGGCGAAATCCGTAGTAGCAGCCGCTGGCGCCGATGATGGATCCCAGCCGCGTCTCGAGATCGCGAACCGCCATCTCGTAGCCGACGTATCCCGATTCGCCCCGATTTCCCTCGGCCTCAACGTCGCCCACGCTGACATCTCTGCCTGAGGCGACACCGACCGTCGGATCGCCAAAAGCGCGAACCAGGGGCTTGATCGCATCCGGCAAAATGCGAACGGACGCATTGGTATTGATGATGATCTCCGCGCGCACGGCGCCGGCGGCCGCGTTCTCGGCTGCGGTCTTGCCGCCGCGCACGGGCAGCCGCAAGAGCTCGACGCCCCGATCCGCAAAGGCACGCACCACCGTATCCGTCCCATCAGTCGAGCCGTCCGACACCACCAGAATCTGGCGCCGATCGGCGGGATAGTCGGCACCGAGGAGATTCTCGATGGTGGCGCCGATCGACCGCTCCTCGTTGTACGCCGGGACGGTGATGCTGATGAACGGCCACTCGCGCGGCGCGTCGGGCTCGCGCACCACGGGCCGGGTACGGCCGAGCACCGCGAGCAGCAGCGGATACAGCCCGTAGGCGTACGCCACGAGCGCCAACGGCACGAGCAGCAGCGCAAACGCCCACCACGGCCCGGCGAGGGTCACGTGCCTCCAGCCGAGCTTCGGCGTGGCCGAACCGCCACTAAGTCGGTGTAGAGGCGATCGTACCGGTCGAGCCACGGACCGACCGCATATTGGGCGCGCAGGCGCAACCGTGCGGCGGCCGCGCGGGCCCGTGCCGGGGCGCGGTCGTCGTACGCGGAGCGGATCGCCTGCGCCAACGCAGGGGGTCTTCCGGCGCTACGAGAGCCGCCTCTGCGGACGACACGACCGCCGGCACGCCGCCGACGGCGGTCGCGACGACCGGGATTTCCGCGTCCATCGCTTCAAACAGTGCGATCGGCGTACCCTCGGTACGAGAGCTGAGGACGAAGAGATCGAAGCCGCGGTACAAACGGGGCGCGTCGTTGACCTGCCCCATCCAGCGGACGGCGCCGTCGACCCCGAGCCGCACGGCATCCGCCTTGAGCGCGGCCCGCTCGGCCCCGCTGCCGATGACGGCGACAGTGACGGGCCGGTCACGCACGTGGGCGAGTGCCGCCAGGAGCACGTCCAATCCCTTCTCCCGGGAGAGGCGGCCTACCCATCCAATGATGAACTCGTCGCCAGTGGCCCGGAGCCGGATCCGGGCATCCGCCCGGGAGAGCGGCGGCGCCACTTCATTGTAAGCGTTCTGAATCACGTGCACCCGGGCCGGTGGCACGCCAAACCGCATGAGTGCGTCGGCCACCGTGTCCGACACCGCCACGATGGCGTCGAAGTGGCGAAACGCCCTGCGCTGGATCGCGGCGTTGACGAAACTCCGCAGCCCGGCGCCCGTGAAGCCATGGACGGTGGTCACCGCCGGCACCTTGCGCTCCCGGGCGATTCCGGAGTCCACCACGTCCGGGCGCCGGCCGTGGGTGTGTACTATCCCGGCTGAGTGCTGGATCGCGAGCCGCCGGACCGCTGCTCGCTCGCCCAGGTATCCCCGCCGGCCGACGATCACCGGCACGACGAGCACGCCGGTGCCGGCGCAAGCCGGTGATGAAGGGGTGCTCGTACGCCTCCGCGGCGGCGTCGGCGCTTCGGCGCTGTCCCCGCTCGAGAACTGTCGCGACCGTAACCGTGTGGCCCCGCGCAGCTTGGCCGACGGCCAATGCCCGGACCACTCGTTCGAGGCCGCCTGCCGGAGCGGGGGCCAGGACGTGGAGGATCGATCGTTGCGACACCGGCAGTACGACGGGCACGTCCATACGCTAGCGGTAACCCGGGGGCCAGTATAGGGGTGCCATACCATCAATTGGAGGTTTGCTCCAGGGCATTCGCGGCGGCTCGCTATTTTCCAAGTGGCGTATCGCGCGGATGTGCGTCGATTGTAGAGACAACGCCACAGATGCTGGCACCCGGGCCGCCGGCCTGAGGATTGGAATCGGACGCACCCGGTGTTTTGATCGCCTTGACGATTGTTAACTCGCTACTCGGCATAGACTTGAGAATGATTCCTGTGAGCCCGAGTCTGGGCCCATGGCGTCGCCTCGCGTGGCCACTGGCTTGCTGAGGGGTGGACGCTGTGGACCCCATTGCAAGTTCGCACCCGGAGACCGGCGTGAGCCGGCCCGTGGTGACGCGCCCCGACTCTTCCTCCCTTGGTCGTGACTTCCGGCCCGTGCGAGTAAGCACACAAACGCCCAGCGCCAGCCTGCCTGTCCGCGCCTCGAGTTTCGAGGACGCGTCGGCCACCGGGCCGCACATCCTGACGGTCGCGCTCGAGGACTACTACCATGTCGGTGCGTTCAACCGGGTCATCCAGCGCGGCCAATGGTACCGGTTCGAGCGCCGGATCGAAGCGAGCACGCTGCGCACGCTCGACCTGCTGGACGAGTTCCAGTCGCGAGCGACGTTCTTCGTGCTGGGCTGGGTCGCCGACACGATGCCCGAGTTGATCCGTGTCGTCGCCGAACGCGGCCACGAGATCGCCAGCAAAGGCTACTACCATCGCAACATCCGCCAACTCACGCCGGCCGAGTTTCGCGACGATCTCGCGCGGGCGCGCGAGGCGCTCGAACGGGCAGGCGGGCGCCAGATCCTCGGCTATCGTGTCGCGGACGACTGGTTTCAGCCGGCCGACCTGTGGGCGCTGGACGTCCTCGCTGACGAAGGGTACGAGTACGATTCGAGCGTCGGTCCGATTCTACGGTCGTACGCATCCGAACCGTGGCGCCGTTTCGCCCATCTGCACCGCTACGGCGATCGGACCTTGTGGGAACTGCCGATTTCGACTGCCGATGTCTTCGGCTTCCTGGTGCCGATCGCGGGCGGCAATTATTTCCGCCAGTTCCCGGAGCGGATGGTCCGCCGCGCGGTAGCCCAGTGGACCCGCACGTACACGGCGCCCTACGTCATGTACTTCCACACGTGGGAGCTCGATCCGGACCAGCCCAAGATCAACTCCGCTCCGTGGTTCTCGCGGGTGCGCCAGTACCGCAATCTCGACCGGATGCCGCAGATCCTGCGGTACTATCTGAAGCGGTATCAGTTCACGACGGCGGCCACATACCTGGGACTCACGCCGGCCGCGATCCGGACCGATAGCCGCGAGACCATCCTGCCGCGCGCCCGCGTATCGGGCGGCGTGATGGTGCTGAAGCCGGCGACACCCGGCGACGCGCAGATCGCGGCCCCTGACGCCCGGGGTCTGCTGAGTTCCGGTCCCGCGTCAGGGCCGGCGCCCGGTGCCCCGCCGGCGGTTCGGACGCCGGTCTCGGTCGTCATCCCGTGCTACAACGAGGAGCTGATCCTCCCCTACCTCGCGAACACGCTGGCGAGCGTCGAGGCGCAGCTCACGTCGTACGCGTTCACGTTCATCTTCGTGGACGACCACAGCTCCGATGGCACGAACGAGGCGCTGCACCGGATCTTTGGCGATCGGCCCAACTGCATCATCGTGCGCCACGCGACCAATCAGGGCGTCGCGGCGGGTATCGTCACCGGTATTATGCGCGCCAGCACCGAGATCGTATGCTCGATGGACTGTGACTGCACGTACGATCCGCACGAGTTGCAGCACATGATCCCACTCCTGGCGGACGGCGTCGATCTCGTCACGGCGTCGCCGTACCACGCGCTCGGCAAAGTCCGGAACGTCCCTGCCTGGCGGCTCGGCCTCTCGAAATCCCTGTCTGGCCTGTACCGGATCGTCCTGCATCAGCGGCTGGCCACGTACACGAGCTGCTTCCGTGTCTACCGCCGGAGCGCGGCGGCCGCCGTGAGGCTGGACAACTCGGGCTTCCTCGGCGTCGCGGAGATGCTTGGAAAGCTCGACCTGGGCGGCTCCAAGATCGCGGAATACCCGACGACGCTCGAGGTCCGGATGATCGGGCGGTCGAAGATGAAGGTGCTGCGCACGATCGCCGGCCACCTGGGCCTGTTGGCGCGCCTCGCCTTCCAACGCGTGGCGTCGCCCCGCAAGTCGTGAAGCCTGCTGACCGCGGCACTCCGAGCGGGCTGCCAGGCAGCGGCCCGAGCACAGGCGCGCGCCCGCACGTCGGCATCATCGGCGGCGGTATGCTCGGACTCGGGCTCGCCTCGCAACTCGAGAAATCCGGCCACCGCGTCACGGTCTTCGAAGCGGCGCCCACCCTCGGCGGCCTCGCGGCGGCCGACGGCATTGGCGACGTCACGTGGGACCGCTTCTACCACGTGACGCTGCTCTCGGACTCGTATCTACGCGAGCTGCTCGAGGAGATCGGGCTGGGCGACCGGCTGCGCTGGCGGACGACGCGCACCGGGTTCTTCACCGGTGGGCGCCTGGTGTCGATGTCGTCGGCACTCGACTTCCTGATGTTCCCGCCACTCGGCCTGTTCGCCAAAGCCCGCCTTGGCTGGACCATTCTTCACGCGTCCCGTGTCACCGACCCCGCGCCGCTCGAGCAGGTCACGGTCGTCGACTGGCTGACGCGCCTCTCGGGCCGCAGTACGGTCGAGCGCATTTGGCTTCCGTTACTCCGCAGCAAGCTTGGTGAGAACTACCGGCTCGCGAGTGCGGCCTTCATTGGGCAATCATTGCCCGCCTCTATGCCGCCCGCCGGTCGGGGCTCAAGCGCGAGATGTTTGGCTACGTCGAGGGCGGATACGACTCCGTCCTCACGCGCCTGCGGCCGGCGCTCCAATCGCGCGGCATCGACATTGTGTGCGGACGACCTGCGGCGGATGTGCGCGGCGACGCGTCCGGATCCGAGGTGCGGTTCGCCGACGGGTCATCCCGGCGCTTCCACGCGGTGGTGCTTACGGTGCCGTGCGGCCGGGTGGCCGCCA
>CAVWTI010000008.1:0-39495 GCA_963757855.1 uncultured Gemmatimonadales bacterium | reverse complement strand
ACCGCTCGGCGCTCCACCCTGCTTGACGACATTCGCGTGGCCCGCGCGCGCCCACCCGTCAATGAGCCAGGGTGTGGCGTTCTTTACGATGTTCCGGAACCTCGTGGCGTCAGGCTTCTGGACGAGCAAGGTGGGGATGGCCGACCTGCGCTACATGGGAAACACGGTCGTGCACGAATGGCAGGGCTGCCCGCCCCAAGCGCTGGCCAAACTGGGAGTGAGCTACTAAATGCCCCGTCCGCGTACGACACCCGGCAGCGCCAGCCAGCCCGCGTCCAGGCGCCTCGGCATCGGCATTGTCGGCAGCGGATTCAACGCCCAGTTCCACCTCCGATCATTCGTCGGGGTCCGCGACGCGGATATCCGCGGCATTCGGAGCCCCTCGGCGAAGCACGCCGCAGACGCCGCGGCCCTCGCCCGCCGCCTCGATGTCGGACCCGCCAGAGCCATTCTCGTCGATCGCCGCCATGGTCGCCGACCCCGGCATTCGACGCCATCTGGCTCTGTGGGCCCAACTTCTCCCGCCTGGAGAACGTTGAAGAGATCACCGACACGATCGGCCGCGGCCGCGGCCAGCTCGCGGGAATCGCCTGCGAGAAGCCCCTCGCCCGCACGGTCGCGGAGGCCACCCGCGTCACCGCGCTCGTCAAACGCTGCGGCCTGAATCACGGATACCTGGAGAACCAGGTGTTCGCCCCACAGGTCGAGCACGGACGACACCTCCTCTGGGCCCGCGGCGCCACGCTCACCGGCCGTCCGTATCTCGCTCGTGCCGCCGAGGAGCACAGCGGGCCGCACCGGCCATGGTTCTGGCAGGGGGAACTTCAGGGCGGCGGGGTATTGAATGACATGATGTGCCATTCGGCCCTGCTCGTCCGCCACTTGCTCACCGAGCCCGGCGCCGCGCGTGATTCGCTCCGGCCGTCCCGCATCACGGCGCACATTGCGAGCCTCAAGTGGAGCCGCCCCGAATACGTCGCACGCCTCAAGCGCGAGATGGGCGCCTCAGTGGACTACGCGGTCTCCCCGGCCGAGGACTACGCGAGCATGACGGTGGAATTCATCGACGCCGATGGCCGTCCGGCGATCGGCGAGGCCACCACCTCCTGGAGCTTCGTCGGCGCTGGTCTCCGCCTCTCCGCCGAAGTACTCGGCCCCGAATACTCCATGTCCTGGAACACCCTCGACAGCGGGCTCAAATTGTTCTTCAGCCGGCGGGTCAAAGGCGACGAGGGCGAAGACCTGGTCGAGAAGCAGAACGCCGAAACGGGCCTCATGCCCGTCGTGGCCGATGAAGCCGCCGCGTACGGATACGAGGCCGAGAACCGCCACTTCGTCCGCGCGTTTCTCCGCGGCGAGCCGGGCGCGTTCACGTTCGACGATGGCGTCGAAGTCGTGAAGATCCTCATGGCGGCGTACATGAGTGCCGAGCAGGGGAAGACACTGGCATTCCCGCCCACGGGGCTGGCGAAGTTCGTCCCGCAGGTCGCCACCGGCGAGTGGAAGGGATAGACCACGCCCCCGTTGCATCTACGAGATCCTCTTCATCGGCGAGCCGCTCAAGGAATACGTCGCCACCCTCGAGCCGGATGATTCCCTGTCGGGCCAGACATTCCTCGGCTTCGCCGGCGACCTGGCTCCCAACATGGCGTCGTATACCCGGAGGGCCGCCACACGCCTCGGTGTGTCCTGTGCGATCGACGTCCTCACGGCCGTCGGCACCGACGACGATCCCATGAGCAATGAGATTCTCGCCGACCTGAAGTCGCACTCGCTCGGTATCCACCGCGACTCCAAACGGCTCCCCGGGAAAGAGCTCGGCATCGTCATCAACCTCAAGGACAGGACGGGCGCCCCGGCCCCGGCGAAGGTGCGGCTCGACCGAGGTAACTCCGCTTTCCGAGAGCTACTGGCCGGGGCCTCCGGCGAAGTCCTGGGCCGCATGGCGCAGGGGTACAGTCACATCGTGGTCTCTGGTACGTCGCTGGCCTGCATCCTCGACCGCGCGAATCTCCTCGCGCTCCTGGAAGGGGCTCGAATCGCCGACCCGACGGTGCAGATCGTCGTCTGCACCAACCTCCGCGCATCCAACTGGCACATGCCCGATCGCGAACACGCGGCCGGACTGTCGCCGAACGATGCCGAATGGCGGCACAAGGCCCGCCACTGGCTCGACGCCGCGATTGCGTTGGCGGGCGTGGTGTTCGCCAATTTCGGCGACGAGCGCCAGCTCCGTGGGTGCGAGACGCCGGATGAGGCGATCCAGGAGTTGCGATACCTGAATCCGCGCGCGGAAATCGTCGTGACCAACGACGCACTCCCGATTCTGCTCAGCTATCTCGTGGGCAGCGTCGCGCGCGTCGACCGCCTCGATGTCCCGCCGACGGGCCGCATCGCCGACACAGTCGGTGCGGGTGATGCCTTCGCGGGGACGTACCTCGCGGCGCGGCTCGCCGGGCGGTCCTGCAACGCCGCTGCCGTGTGCGCGCTCGCGATCGCGTCGCAGGCGGTGACGTTCGACGGAGCGCTTCCACGACACGGCGAAGCGATGGTGTTCGATCCCGGGCTGTTCGACACGCCGCGGGACGACAAGCACGCTTAGCCGCGCCGGCTATAGGCGCGCGGGCGCCAGGTCCTTGCCGTCTGCCGCTGGCCGGAATAACACCGCGAAGACCAGCAGGACCACCAGCGCGAAGCCCGCGGGCACGAACCAGATGGAGCGCCAGTCATGGCCGCCGCCCCCGATTCTGTACGCCTGCACGACCCGCCCGGAAAGCCATGCCCCGATCAGGAGCCCCGCGCCCAGCGTGGTGAAGGCGAGCAACCCCTGCGCCGCCGCCCGGATGCGCACGCTGGCCTGCTGGTCGACGTAGATCTGCCCGGTGACGAAGAAGAAGTCGTAGCAGACGCCGTGCAGCAGGATGCCCGCGTATAGCATCCACGCCAGGCCGCCGGTATTGCCCGCCGCGAAGAACAGATACCGTACGGTCCACGCCGCCATCCCGACGAGCAGGATGCGTTTGACCCCAACGCGCACCAGAAACCACGGGAGCAGGATCATGAATCCCAGTTCCGACACCTGGCCCAGGGTCATCTTGCTCGCGGGCTCAGCGAACCCGATCTCGTTGAGGTAGAGGTTCGTGAACGCGTAGTAGAACTGGAGGGGGATACAGAGCAGGAACGATCCTGCCATGAATGTCGCGAACGAGCGGTCGCGGAACAGCGAGAGGGCGTCGAGTCCGAGCACATCGCGCACGCGGAGTGGCTGGCCGGCGGCGTGCGGCGGCGTGTGCGGCAGCATGAGCGAGAAGACGCCCAGCACGAGTGACGCGCCTGCCGCAAACCGGAGCGGGACGGCCGTGGGCTCGAGCCGGAGCCGCCCGACGATGAGACCAGCCACGATCCAGCCGATGGTGCCGAGCACCCGCACCCGCGGGAACTCCCGCTGCGGATCCCGCAGATGGTCGAAGGACAGCGAGTTGCTGAGCGCGAGCGTGGGCATGAAGCAGAGCGCGTAGCCGACCAGCACCGCGTAGAAAAGACCGAACGATGTCGCCCGGGACGCGGCGTAGAGGAGACTGGCGCCCGCGATGTGCAGGACCGCGAGCACCCGCTCCGTGGCGAAGAACCGGTCCGCCACCATCCCCACGAAGAACGGCGAGATCATTGCCGCGATCGCCGTGGCCCCGTACGCGAGACCGATCTCCGTCCCGGAGAACCTGAGCGCCTGGCCCAGGTACGTGCCCATCGTCACGTACCACGCACCCCACACCAAGTACTCGAGGAACATGAGGGCCGACAGCTTGACCCGCACCCCTGTCATCGCCGCGGTCGTCACGGCGTGAGCGAGCCCTCGTAGGCCGCGACGGCGATCATGTCATTGAGCGAGAGCTTGGACGCGACATCCCGCATTGGCAGGCTCGCGGGCGTCGAGCGCCGCCCGGTCCTGAATGCCATGAGCTGCCGCACGATGTACACTGGGAATCGGCCAGCGGTCGGCGGGATCGGCCCGACGCCGTGGAGTTGGTCTCCATGGCAGCTCGTACACGGCGCTGCGCCGTCGTCGCGCCAGGTCGTGGCCAGCGCTTTGCCGCGTGCGAGGCTGCCGGGCGGTACGTAGGTCACGTACAGCATCGCGGGATCGCGCAGTTCGTGCCGCAGGGTATCCTCGGGCATCGTGACCACCCGTTTCCCAAGCGGCTCCGTGCCGCCCCCCGGAGTGCGAAAGTACAGACCAAGGCTGGGCCTCGCCTTGGGAATGGTTGTCGCCTCGACGACGCGCGTCCGCACCCGTGCCGGCAGCTTGGAGAAGTAATCCGCCGCCTCGGCCACCTCGGCGTCGGCCGCGCTGTCGGCGATCGTCTGCATGAAATCGGTCGGAACGTACGGACCAGTCCAGGCGGATTGGCGGGCCCGAGACTTCATGTCCCGCACCTGCTGCACGATGTACGCAGCGGGGAGGCCGGCCAGCGTCGCGTTCTCTGGACGGCCCGCACCGTCCGGGAGATGACAGAAGCCACAGGGGATCATCACCGGCCGACGCCCCTCCCGACCACCGCCGGCATTGTGGGATGTCCGTCGGGGTGCCAGTCGGGAACGTTGAACGCACTCAACATGCGCCCCCACGTGATGCCGGCAGTGCTGTTCGGCACATGGAATACCGTCGCGCTGTCCATCGGCGGTGCCGATGTGGACGCCCGGACGGGTGGCACCGTGTACGCCCACGGAGGCACCTCGAGCGGCGCGCCCGCGGCAGCCGCCGATTGTGCGGCGGCGCTCAAGGGCAGGAACACTCCGGCGAGCCCGTACGCGACGAACACAGGTCCAAGCGCGCGGTGGACCCGGGACCTTCGGATGATGGCCAGCCGTGGACGATGCATTAGGTATCGGGTCGTCGAATGAGCCACCGCCAAATGCACCGCGTGCGGCATGACTGTCAAGCCAGATCGGAGCCCGAGCAAACTTCTGCCTATATTCGGTCCATTGAGCACACGACCCGCGGACCCACAAAATGGGGCCTCCCATGACCGGCACTCCCCGTTTGTCTGCGATTCCAGGCCTGCTCGTCGCTGCCTGCTGCATGGCCACCACGGCGACGTTGGCCGCTGCACAGGCGCCCACGCGCCACGTCATCACCGCGGATGACGGCCATCCGCTCGCGGTCTGGGAGAAGCGTGGCAAATCGCCCCGCCACACGATCGTGCTCCTGCACGGCCGCACGTGGAGCGCGATTCCAGATTTCGATCTGCAGGTACCCGGTCACCCCGTGTCGCTGATGGACGCGCTGGCTGAGCACGGATTTGACGTCTACGCACTCGACGCGCGCGGCTATGGCGGCACCGCGCGCGATTCGTCGGGGTGGCTGACGCCGGACCGCGCGGCCAAGGACGTGATCACTGTGGTCAAATGGGTCGCCGCGCACTCCGGCGTCGCCGGCAAGCCGGCACTCTTTGGCTGGTCCTACGGGTCGGTCACGGCGCAACTGGCGGCCCAGCGCGCACCAGACGACATCTCGGCGCTCGTGCTCTTCGGGCACTTCAGCTTTCCCCCACCGCCGCCCGAGCCGGCGGGACCGCCGCCGCGGGAACCGACGACCGCCAAGGCGGCTGCCGAGGATTTCATCACGCCCGCCGCGACCGACTCGGCCGTCATCCGCGAATACGTGCGCGCGGCGCTGGCCGCGGATCCCGTGCGAGCCGACTGGAACCACATCGGCCAATGGAATGCACTCGACCCCTCGGCCGTACATGTGCCGACGCTCGAAATTATGGGGGAGCGCGATCCAGTCTCGACGCAGAGTCCCGGCGGAGAAGCGGCATTCTTCGGCCGGTTGGCAACGCCGGACCGCGAGTTCGTGGTGCTGCCAGGCGTGGACCACGCGGCATTTCTCGAAAGCGCGCGCCCGCGTTTCGTGGAGGCGCTCGTGAACTTCCTGACGCGACCCCACTGAAGGTGGCGCGCCACGGCAAGGCGATGACATGAGGTCCGCGCTGCATCTGGCCGCCATGTCGTGGGTTGCGATGTCGGCCGGTATCGCGTGGGTGGCGCACGCACCGTCATCGCAGCCGAAGCCTCGGGCCGGTGACGGGATCTTCACGCCGGTCATTCGCCCGGTCACGACGATCGACAAGACCGGACGCCCGATCACGGTGGACGCCAGTGCGCCGGAGCCCGCCTTTGCCGGTACAATGGTCGCCGGCACAGCGACCGGCGACAGCTACATCATCCACTTCCCCACCGGCGACGTAGGCGGTCCCTGTGTCTATACCGGTCAAGCCCGGTACGTGATCGGGAGCAGCGGCGACCTGTCATTCCAAATGGTCGCGAAATGCGGGCAGTTGATGCGCGGGTACGGCTACATGATCTGCCGGCTGGACGAGACGCTCCACTGTGCCGAGGCACCGTGGTGGAATTTCCGGGGCGCGCACATATGCGGTGACCGATCGTGGTGTAGTCGTGGACGGATCGAAGGTGTTCGCGTGGCGGGATCCGTCGCACATCCCGCGAGAGTTGCAGGCGACGACGACTCGGATCCTCAAACTCCGGACGCTGGCGCAGCCCAGCGCGCAGGCGACACAGCGGCGCTACATCATGTGCCGGGCGTATCGTCCGGCGGCGCATTCGTACGAGATCCACGAATTCGCGACGAATTGTGTCGCCTCGGTCGCCTGCAACAACATGCCCGACGTCACCGCGATACGCGACGGCGACCGGCTGGACCTGGACTCCCCGGCCGGCCGCTACGTGCGGCGGCAGAGTGGTGGGACGGACATGTCGAACTGGGTGTGCTGGCTGCGCACGCAATAACAACGCAGTAAATCAGTGAGGCCGAGTGTATGCGGACGACACACGCCATAGCGGCCGCCGCGGCGGTGATGCTTCTCTTTCCCCTGAGCCCATGCCCGGCCAACAACCACCGAGGCCACGCGCCCGCGATGCCGGTGTGATCATTGGCGTGTTCCAGCCCGGCCCGATCAACGCCATTACCGATGTCGAATGGCGTGCGGGTAGGCCAGACCACCGTGAATGCCGGCGACACGATCCACACGGGCGTCACGGCAATCCTTCCCCACGGCGGCAACATCTTCCAGGAACGCGTGCCCGCCGCGCTCTTCGTGCTGAACGGATTCGGCAAACTGGTCGGGGTCACGCAGCTCCAGGAGCACGGCGAGTTGGAGTCGCCGATTCTCCTCACCTGCACGCTCTGCGTCTGGAAGGCCGCCGACGCCATGGTGGGCTATCTGCTCGAGCATCCCGGCATGGCGTCCGTCCTGTCGATCAACCCGGTCGTCGGTGAGACGAACGACGGCGGCTTGAGCGACATTCGCCTCCGCCCGATCACCGAGGCGCACGTGCGGCAGGCGCTGCAATCGGCGTCGGGGGGCCCGGTCCAGGAGGGCTCGGTGGGTGCCGGCGCTGGCACCGTTGCCTTCGGGTGGAAAGGCGGGATCGGCACCAGCTCGCGCCGCTTGCCGGCCGCGGATGGCCGCTACACGGTCGGCGTGCTGGTGCAATCGAACTACGGCGGCCTGCTGACGATCAACGGCGCGCCGGTCGGCCGTGAGTTGGGCCAGAACCCATTCGCCACCCGCGCACGGGACGGCGCGCCCGCGGGCCACGGATCGTGCATGATCGTCGTGGCGACCGACGCACCACTGTCATCGCGGGATCTGGAGCGCGTCGCGAAACGCGCCGCACTCGCGCTCGCCCGCACCGGGTCGTCAGCGAGTCCAGGCTCCGGCGACTACGTGATCGCGTTCTCGACCGCGACCGCGGTCCGGCGGCGCCGGGCGGCAATGACACCGGCGACCCCCTATCCGCTTCAGGAGTTGAACCACGACGACCTCGCCCCGCTCTTCGAAGCGACAGTCGAAGCGACCGAGGAGGCGTTGATCAACTCAATGTTCCGCGCCACCTCCGTGACCTACCGCGGTCACACCGTCGACGCGCTCCCAATCGACAAGACGCTGGCGATCCTGGAGAAGTACCACGCGTTGCACTGGGACCACGACCTCCCGGTCACGGAACCCTAGGCGCAACTACAATCGGAACAGATAGCTGAGTTTGACGAAGAAGCTATCCGCCTGCCGGGTCAACCCGGTGAAATGCAACGCCTGCGGCTCGTTCGAATCATTCCCATACCCGAAGAACGCCACCGTGCCCGGCACCGGCTGATACGAGAACAGCACCGACCCGGTCAACACGTTGCTGTTCACCGCCGTCGCGCGGCTGATCACCTGGTGGCCGGATCCCGGATCGCGATCGGCAGATTGGACCGCGAGTCGTCCCGCAGACTGTCCTGATAGACGGCGTTGTACTGCCCAATGATCCGGAAGAAAATCACCCGCGAGAGTTGATACTCGGCGTCGAGGCGCGGCAGGTACTGCGCCTCGACGATGCTGCCGTCAGTATGCCGGTGGTCGACCTCTGCGGTGTAGGTCCCGTTGAACCGCAGCTGCTGCGTCGGCTGCCACGTGATGGCGAGAGACGGGAGCGACAGATCGCCCGCCGACCACTCGTAGAAGTTCTCGTCCCGGCCCCACACCCAGACGAAGCTGCCCGAGAAGTGCGCGAATTGCGGGGTCGTGAGGTTGAAGACGTAGTCGGTATTCGGGATCCGCTTCTGGTACGGGAACGGGTAGGTACGTGGTCGACTGGCCGACCCGATCGACGAGATAGTAATTCCGAGTACAGGTGCGGGTCGTATCCGTAGTGCTCGAGATAGATCGCCGCGCCAATCTGCCAGCCGCCGTGGAGCGACGCCGTGGTGTTGAACTGATAGCGCTGGTCCTCCGCCCCCTGGAGTCCCGTGAGCGATCGGCCTCCCCACGTGTCGCTGATCCGGAAATCGCCGCCGTACGTCTCGATGAGGCTTCCCGGCGCGTTGTAGAGCGTGACCCGATGGTCGAGCTGACACCGTTCCCACACCGACCCGGGAGATGAACCCGCTGCCCGCGACGAATTGCGGATCGATCTGCCGGAACGAGGTAATCCATGCCGAAGGTGTGCCCCGCCCGCATGAACCGCATGTACCAGATCGGGCCTTCGGTCGTGTGACCGGCGCTGTCGCGCGTCTCGCTCGTTCCCGCCTGCACCGGCGAGCGAGTAGACGCCCCCCGAAGGCGAATCGCCCATCGACGCTGCCCATTCGGCTGTACGCCCCGCCCTGCTCCTTGTCGGTAAACGCGCCACCGATCTGCGACGCCTTGCCCATGTCGTCCCATAGCCGCAGGATGTTGTAGATGGGATGCCCGGCGCCGGTCACCGAGGAGTCTTCGATGATCCTGCGCGCCCAGGTAGGCGATCGTGACGTCGCCGATCTTTCCGGTGAGTTTGGTCGCGAGATGGCGCCTCGATCGCTCGCGTGTAGATCGAGTTGTTCGGCGTACTGTACTGCTCGAGTCCGTCGAGAAAGAACGGCCGTTTCTCCGGATACGACACCGCGTTCCTCGGGTCGAGCTGAATCTTCGTGGCATCCGACTCCACCTCGGCGAAATCCGGCCGATAGGTGCCGTTGAGCGTAAGGTTGTTCGTGATCCCCCACCGATGTTCGCGCCGAACGCCGGCCGGTCGCTGTCGTAACTGCCACGGCTTGGGCGACCGCCGCTGTCACCCAGTGACTTGCTCCGTCACGAACGGATTCAGGTCGAGCACGAGCCCGCGCTGAGACCCGTGAGCCCCACGATGGTCCCCGACTGCGCGAGGAACGACGAGGCTGCGATCTTGGTCGGTACCCACGTCTGTTCGTGGCCCGAGTGCTGGACCTCTCGGATGATGTTGATGCCCCAGTCCTGCGGATCGGCGGACTGGTACTTGATGCTGCGGAACGGGATCCGGACCACGACCTCGTATCCCGCGGCGTGACGTGCCCCTTGGACTCGAACACGAAGTCCGGACTCAGATCCGTGGTCGGCCGCCCCGTCTGGGTGCTCCCGTGCTGAACCGCGTGCCGGTCCGCACGCCTTCGGTGATCGTGCCATCCTCCTGGATGCCCAGCGGGTTGACCGCGAACACCAGGCCTGGCGCGCATGCAGAAACGGGCTCAGAATGATCTGGACGTTGTCGTCGGCGTCGATCCGGTCACGATCGGCGAGCTTGTAGTGCGACGACGCCGTGTGGCTCGAAGGCCCGGATGCCGAAATAGATCGCCTTGTGGGAGTACCAGACCAGCACCTCGGTCGAGTCTTCGGCCGGGAGCCCGTCGATCGGAGTGTATTCGGAGAACCCGGTCAGGACCGCCGCCTGCTGCCAGACGGGGTCGTTGAGCGTCCCGTCGATTATCTCGAGGTCATCGAGCCGCGGGATATGGACCGAGGTTTGCCCCTGCCGTCCGTTGTAGACTTTGGGCGGGGGCGCTTTGAGGCTGTCGGCAACAGCGCAGTCTTGAGGCTGTCGCCACCGGCGACGGCCGAGATGAGAAAAGATGCGAGAATTAACACGCGCAAAACCTGGTGGCATGAACATGACCTCGCTACGGCGTATCTTTTTCTGAGACACCAAGATAGGGGCCTCCGTTGCCCCCATTTTGTGAGACTGTCCCGTGTATTCGCACTAACCAGAGAGACTCATGGCCGATCGCACTCCACACCAGCATCTCGAACACCTGCACGCCAAACTCCTGGCGACGACACCCAAAGACCAGGCGTCACGCGCGCGATTGGGGCAGGTGACCGACGACGTGCGCCGGACGCTCGATGAGGGCGACTCGTCGTCCACCGTGGCCGCCTTTCGCGCCCTGCGCGACCGCCTGGCCGCTGCCGCCGTCGCCTTTCAGGTCTCGCATCCGGAAGTGACCACGGAGCTCGAAAGCGCGATCGATACCCTCAGCGACCACAATCTCTGACGGTCGCGCGAGCGGCCGCGGGCATCGCGACTAGTCCCTAATCCCTACTGCTATTTCCCCGCCCGCGCGATCACGAACTCCCCCGGCACCTCGTAGCCGTCGCCACGACGATATTCGGCGATCGACGAGAGATACTCCGCATGGACTTCGTCGCGCGTCGCGGCATCGAACCGTGAGTATGGGAGCGCCACCGGCCCACCCGCGAACGCTGCCCCGCACGCGGTTTCCCCCGAGACATACGACAGTGTCGTCTCCATCCGCTCGACCGCGATGTCCGAGTAGCCGGTTCGGGTGAGCGCGTAATGGAGCGCGTCGCCGCCGCCCAGCTGAAGAGAGAGCGGGGCAGACCTCGGAATCGACACGCCGCTCGACGATCGGAAATCTCCCCACCCGCAGCGCGATCGCTGGCCCCACACCGCGACCGCCACCCGCCCCCCAGGGCGCAGGACGCGGTGCATCTGCTCGAGCGCACGCAACGGGTCGGCGACGTACATGAGCCCAAGCGCGCACAGGGCCACGTCGAACGACGCAGCGTCCCAGCTGATCTCCTCGGCGTCGCTCCGCTCGGCCGTCACATACAGCATGTTCCGCCCGGCCGCCATCGCGGTGACACGATCGGCCATCACGTCGGAGATGTCGGTGGCGACCACTCTGCCCCGTGGCCCCGTGGCTTCCGCCGCGCGAAACGTCACCAGGCCGGTTCCGCAGGCGACGTCGATCACGCGCTCACCCTCCCCGATAGCAGCCAGCGCGAGCATGCGGTCCTGCGCCGGTTCGAGCTGCCTCGCCCAGTATTGGTCGTAATAGGCCGCGGCCTTGTCCCACCCGTAGCGCTGCACCCGGCGTTGCAGGCGCGCGTCCATCGCTACCGCTCCGCCGCGAGGATGCGAACCTCGCGCGTGAGTGGCACGCCGTTCGAGATGTCGTCGCGCCAGGAGCTGCATTTGTCCGCGGCATCGAGCATGCGCATGATGTCGTCGAGGAATGCCGGGCTCTCGACCGTCACGACGTAGCGCATCGCGAGGTAGCCCAGCAGGGATCGGAATCCGACACCGCCAGCTCGCCGCGCGCGTCGTAATCGGCCTGTATCTCGACTTCGAGCGAGGTGATCGTCATGCCGAGTCGCGCGGCCCACATGCTGTAGCCGAACGCCAGACAGGACCCGACTGCGCCGCGGCCGTAGACTCCCGGGTTGGGACCCGGTTTGGTGCCGCCATACGGCTCCGGCATCTCCACCGTGAACTTCGCAGGGACCGTCCTCGACCTCGCAGGAAACGCCGTCTTGAAGTCTCACTTTGGTAACGGCGGTGGCCTGGCCGAGCGACGGTCTCAGTTCCACGGCGCGGGCACTGCGCTCGAGCGCGGTGCGTATCCCGTCCGATCCCTGCATGGCGTCCTCCCCTGGTAGTCGATGGTCGAAGCAAACGTCCTGGGCCGTTGGAAGGTGCACCGGGGCGGACCCCCGTAACGTGATATGAAGGGGGTACCTGACGTGGTTGGACGACATCGACCCGGTCCCGCACCACGGTAAGCTTGTTATCGTAGCGCCACTTGCCTCACATACCGCGTCCAGTGGCGTGGCACGCGACTGGCGAAGCGGTTGACGCCCGCCATTAAACGATACATTAAAGTCGCGGCTCGTCGAGGTAGGTCCCCTGACCCGACGGGAAACGGTGGACCGTCCTCCATCGCGTCGCGGCGCCGCTCCTTCAGGGAATTGATTGGATGACACGCCCCTCTGCCAGACTCGTCCGGTGCCTTCCGGCCGCGCTGTTGTTCGCCGGTTGCATGCTGGGTAGCATGGCGGCTCCCGTGATCAGCCGCGCCCAGGTCGCGGCGATGGTGGCCGCGCTACCCCCGACCCGCGTCACCCTGGATCGCGACCGCAACTCGCTCACCATCGAGCTGCCACCCGTCGACCTGCCCGGCTCCACCCCCGACAAGGAGTCGATGGTCGTGCCGCCGACGTACCAGGCGGTGATCCCGGCGTCCGGCTCGATCTACCAGGTGCACATCGAGGTGCTCGACAGCGCCGGCAATGTGCTACCCAAGGACTTCCTGCACCACGTCAATCTCACCGATCCGAGCCGTCGCGATCTCTTCGTGCCGACGTCGCTGCACATCCTGGCGGCAAGCAAGGAAACGCCGGCGGTGACGATTCCGAAATGGTCATGGGATTGCCACTCGAAGGCGGCGAGCGCTTACTCGTGATGGCGATGCTGGCGAACCCCACCACCACCGCCTATCACGGTGTCCGCGTCCGTGTCATCCTCGGCTACGCTCCGCTCGGGAATATCTCCCGCTCTTCCACGTGTTCCGTGGGTGATGGACGCAATGTTCCCGCTCGGCAAACGCCCGCACGGCAGCAAGGCGTTCGATCTCCCGCCGGGACGTTCGGAACACGAATGGGAGGCGAGTCCCGCAATCCCCGGCACCATCGTCGGCTGCGGCGGCCACGTGCACGACTACGCGGTGGCGCTCGAGTTCTCCGATGCGACTACGGGACACGTTATCTGGAACGCGTCAGTGGTCAGTGATTCCACCGGCCGCGTGGTGTCGCTGCCGGTCGCGCGCTTCTACCGGTGGTACCGCCTGGGCGTCCACATCGTGCCGAAACACCGATACCGCATCAAGGTGACCTACGTGAATCCCACGGACCACGTCATCACCGACGGCGGCATGGGCGCGGTCGCGGGCTTGTTCATCCCGGACCGTGGGACAGTCTGGCCGCACGTCGATCCCACCAACGCCATCTACCAGCAGGACTTCGAAGACACGATGGCCGCGGCCGACGACATGGGCGACATGGAGATGCACGGCGCCCACTGAGTACGAATGACGGACAACCCGGGCATTCCGCGCATGGCATTGTGAAGGGCCACGCGTTTTCGGGGCAGGCAAAGCGCCGAGCGAAACCACACGGGTGCCGAGGAGCCAATGGACGATATTGAAAGCCGAAATGCGGGCCTGGCCGGGATGGGCTTGCCGCCAGGCGGCAACATGAACGAGTGGCAGGCCGGCCGCAGCATCAGAACGTGGAACGACAACATGATCGCCAGTAACAACCAGCCGGTCGCCAACACGGGGTACACCCCGATCGTCCCGGCAGCACCGGTGTGGTCTGGCCCCAACTGGTCTGGGCCAGTCGTCGGCGGTGGTTCAATGGCCGGGAGCGGAATGCGAGCTGCCGGGGGATGCTCGGCCTGCTGCTCCTCCTCTTCGTGGGAGCGCCGCTCTACTACGTCAGCATCCCGCTCTGGTTTGCACTGTATCCGTTGCCTGGCATTGTCTGCCTCGGCATTTTCGTCGGCGCGTTCATGTATTTCTCCGGCGATTGAATGTTCACGAACTCCGGATTGTTCGCGGCGCCGTTCTTCTTCGCCTTTGTCTCAGCATGGGTCGTGACGTTCGTCGACCAGATCTACGCTCGGAGTCACCCGACGTATCGCCGGCTACGCCACGTCGCGCGGCTCGGGTTGATCTGGCTGTGGGCGATCTACTGCCTGTCGGACGCCTGGATCTTTGCGCGCCACATCAGAATGGTGCACCCGCAACTCCCGCCGCTCCGATTCTCCCCCTCCAACATCGTAATCGCGACCGCCGCGACGATCGCCATGCACTTCTGGCTCGTGCCAAAGCCCGAGCGCAGCCAGTTCTGGAACCGGTTTCGCGGCAAAGCGGGATTCCGGCGCGCAGGCTAAGGTCCTTCGATCCCGACGCGGTCAGTCTGGCCGGCCGCCATGAGTTTCGAGCAATCATCGCGGACGAACGCCGTGCGCACGATGAAGAGGAGCCGCGATGACCCGAGGCCAATTCAGAAAACTCGCGCTGCGAATCGAGGGAGTCACGGAAGGATCCCACCAGGGCCACCCGGACTTCCGCGCGAACGGCCGCATCTTCGCGACCCTGGGCTACCCCGACGACTCGTGGGGGATGATCAAACTGTCCCCAACCGACCAGGCGTTGTACCTGGAGCGCCACTCCGCGTCGTTCGAACGAGCGACAGGCGCCTGGGGTGCCAAAGGAAGCACGCTGGTCAAACTCGAAGCGGCAGACCCAAAGGTCGTCGCTGCCGCGTTGCAATTCGCCTGCGCAAACGCCGCCATATCCGTCCCTGGTAGGGGCCGGTCACGACCAGCCCGGTAGGGACGACGGGTTCGCACCCACACCCCCGAACTGGACAGACTCGCCAGATGAGACTATTATTAGTCTCATCTGATATGGCCGAGGAGACATGCCCCGTATCCCACAACGGCGCGTGGCTGAACGGGCCCGCCCCCGCCCAAAGGCCCCCGCCGCTGCGCCGCTGACCAAGGCACGCCACGCCACCCCCAGGTCGTCCGCCAAAGACCCACTCTGGGGACCCCTCCTCAGCGGCACGCACTCCCTCGGCGCATTCCACAATCTCACCCCGATGGCGCGCATCGGCCTGGTTCGCGACGGCATCCCCGCCGAAGCCGTCAGCGTCGTGGCCGACGACATGAGCATCGCGCGCGAGAAACTCTACGCCACGCTCGGCCTGGCACGCGCCACCATCGAGCGAAAGCTTCGCCTGGGCCAGCGCCTCGACCCCGACCAGGGCGAACGCGTCATGGGCATGTTGCGCCTCATCGGCCAGGTCCACGAGATCGTGCGCGAGTCCGGCGACCCGGTGGACTTCAGCGCCGCACGCTGGGTCGCAGGCTGGCTCAATCGCCCGCTGCCCGCACTGGGCGGCCGCGAGCCGGCGATGTTGATGGATACCGCGGAGGGTCGCGAGATCGTAGCAGGGTTGATCGCACAGACGCAGTCCGCGGCATACGCGTGAGCACCGGCGACTCCGCGTACGTCACACTGTGGCGGATCGCGCCCGACACCAGAGAGTTCACCGCTGACGATCTCTCGGGTAAGGGCGCGGAGCTGAGCGGCGGGCGATGGAACCGCCCCGGCACGCCGGTGGTGTACGCGTCCAGCTCGCGCGCGCTCGCCTGCCTCGAATCCATCGCGCACCTCGGCACCAACGATCTCCCGCTCAATCGCTACCTGGTGGAGATCCGCGTACCCGCCGCCCTGTGGCGCCAGCGCGCGGTCATCGATCCCACTGAACACATCGGATGGGATGCCGAGCCAGCCGGGAAAGTCTCCCTGGATTGGGGCACCGCCTGGGCGTCCGCGCGCACGACCCTGCTGGGCGCCGTGCCTTCGGTGATCGTGCCAGAGGAATCGAACGTGCTGGTCAACCCGCGCCATGCTGATGTCGCTTTGGCCCGCGCCCTCAAGGTCCGCAAATGGACCTACGACACCCGGATCTCAGCCCCCCGCTAGGCGCGTCCCTTTAGCTCGGCAGAATCGGACCACGCCGCCCCCTCCTGGTGTGATGTTTGGCCCTCGACCGGCCAGACGGTGCCCCGCCGGTTGCTGGATCGTATTTAGTAGTCGGCAGGCGGCCATCCAGGAGAGGGTTAATGCATCAGAGAATGTCGGGACGTCTGGTCGCGTTTGGAGTATTCGCCACCATCGCCGGCGCGGTCGCGTGCTCCAGCGATTCGGCCGGCCCATCGCTCAGCGGGAGTTGGCACGGATTCGTGGTAATGCACAACGAGTTCGGCGTGCCACTCACCAGCGACAGCGGGGTCGTGGTGACCCTGAGCAACAACGGCCATGCCGGCCCGTCGACGGTATCGAGCGCCAACGGGAGCTACACGTTCGATGGCGTACACACGGGCGCCTACACGCTGGCCTACAGCGGCGACGCGATGGGCACTTTCCTCCGCCCCGAAGTCGCGTTCGTCGGTGGTGGCACCCAGTTCCTCGGCGTCGAAAACTTCTCAACCGCGTCGGCCGGAACCGTGACGTCGCTGGCGGCCAGCGGCATTGCCGGCCACGACACGCTGCGAGTCACTGGCTCCATTGCCGCGCCGCCCGCGGGACTCTCGCGACTCGTGCGACTCTTCTTCGGACCCGATACGACGGTGTCGGCGGCGCCCAGTGCCTACATGGTGTCGACGTCTTTCAAGACGACGAACGGCGTGCTGTCCGTGGTAATCACCGACACCACCCTCGCCAACCTCCGCGCCGCCTTCGGAGAGGGATCGCCCGCCTTCGTCGTCGGCTACGGCGACAGCTTCTTCACCAATTCGTACGTCGACACCGCCACCGGCAACACCGTCTACCCGAACGTGAGCGCGACGCCGTCGAACGTCGTCGCCTTCATCGTCCCGTGAGCGCGCGCGCGGAGGACCAACCGATGACTGACGTGCAAGTCAACATGCGTGTGAGAACAACCCAGGCGTCCCCTGGGTTCCGGATGGCGCTCGGCACGGTCCTGGTCGTCGCCGGTCTGGCGTGTGCCATCGCGGGCTTACGCAATGTGTTGCACGCCGTGCATCCCATAGTGGACGACGCCATGTCCGAGCTGCTGCTCGGGCTGTGTGTCCTGTGCTTCGGCGCCGCCATCTTCGGCTCCCCAGCGGTCGCCAACGTCCGCCAGCAATTCCTCGGCGCCCTGGCCATCACTTCGATGGCGTTGCTGTTCGACTGGATCGCGTTCGTCCCGGGCCAGCGCGCATTCCGCGCGGGCGCGTCCGCGGTTCATCCCGGCGGTCCCGTCAGCTCGGCCGTCGGCCGGGTCGCGTTTGGCTTCGGCGCGGTGTTCATGGACCTCTTTGCCGTCTATGCCTGGCAGACGGCAATTCGGTTCCTGGCGAACAGATCGGATACGGGCTCGGACACGGGCGACGCGTGACGCCGTCGCACGTTCTGTACGAGGTACCCTACGCCTCGGGTACAGTTCGCCTGATGATGGGCTCGGCAGTGTCGTTGTTCGTGTTCTTCATCTTTGGCTGGTGGTTGCCACAGGCGATCCGCGTCCTGCGAACGCAGCCCGGCGCGACAAGAACGCAGCAGATGATCACGGGGGTGGTTGCGTTCGCCCCGGCGGTGATCGGGATCGGCCCGCTGGTGGTGCTCATTGCGCTGGTCCGAAACCCCAAAACGTATGTGACTGTTTCGGGCGTGACGCAAGAGAGCGTATTCCATAGCCAGCCGCTCAGCCTCGCTTGGGGGGACATTGCCCACGTGGATTGCCGCTCGCAGAGCGACGGATCCATCAGAACGATCTCGCTGGTCGCCACCGACCGCCGCCACATTGAGCTCGGTAACACTGGCGGGGTCGACTTCGCGTCGATGCACGAGTTGTTGCAGAATCAGTTGGGCCCCGCTGTTGTGCGACAGTGCGAGCCCAGCCAGTCGCGCTGAGCTGTCCGGCACCCGCGGTGTTGCCCTAGTCGGCGAGCGCCTCGGCCGCCTGTAACAGCGCCGGGTCAGCCCGGTCGGTTGATCGCTCCGGTACGTGCTCTGTCGCCCCCTCCACTGAGAGCGGGAGGCGGAGGGCAGCGACAAACAGGACCGCGTGCAGCCCGCAGAGCAGAACGAACGCGGCGGTGAACGCGCCCGGCAGGCCACCCGAGTCATTGGCTGACTGTAGTCTCCAGGCGAGAAACGTCGCGCACAACGTGGTCAGGGTCGGACCGCCGAGCCGCTGCACGACATTGAGCGCCGTCGTCGCCATCGGCAGGTCCGCCCGCTGCACTGACGCGTACGCCGCCGATATCGACGGAACGCCGATGCCGCTCAGGCCCACACCGCGAACGAAGAGTGTGGCGGCCAGTACGCCCACCACCAATCCGTGGCTGGCGAGATAGAGAAATGGCAGCGTACCGGCGAACGCCAGCAGCGCCCCGCCAGCCGAGACTTTGCGAATGCCAAAGCGCTTGGTCAATGCGCCCATGAAGGGATAGGTGCACATCATCCCGGCGCCGAGTGGCGCGAGCAGCCAACCGGTCGCGCTGGGCGAACGCCCGCAGGCGCGGATCAGATAGATCGGGATCAGCATCTGCCCGGCGAACGCGATGCCGTTGGCCATGAATTGCGTCGTCGCCGATGCCGAGAAGACTTTGCCCCGGAACAACCGAAGGTCGATCAGCGCGCTGGCGCCTTTTCTCCGGGCCATCCGCACGAACAGGCCAAGGAGCACGAGAGATACCGGCAGGACCGCGAGCCCGATGGGCTGGCCGAGGTGATCGGACCCATAGAGGAAGAGCACGAGCCCCGGTGACAGCAGCGCGAACCCTGCCAGATCGAGTTCCCGCGCCCGCGTCTCGTGCCGGTCGTTGGGCAGAAAGAGCACCGCAAGCACGATCGCCAGGACACCGACGGGCAGATTGATCAGGAAGAGCCAGCGCCACGATGCGTACTGGAGGATGGCCCCGGCGACCACAGGGCCGAGGAGCGGCGCCAGGATGACGGGGATGGCGGCGTAGCCGATGATGCGCGCCATGTGCTTCCCCGCGGCGCGCGCGATCATCATCTGCGCCATCGGCGCCAGCAGCCCGCCGCTCATGCCCTGAACGACGCGGAACGCGATGAGGGAATCGGCCGACCAGGCCAGGCCGCACATGGCCGATGAGATCGTAAATGCCGAGAAGCACCACAGGTAGACGGCTTTGGCGCCGATCCGGCCGACCAACCAGCCATTGAGGGGCAGCATCAGCGCGAGGGCCAGGAGATAGCCGCTCGTGACCCATTGGATCACCGCGAGGGTGCTATGCAGCTCCGCGGCGAGACTCGCCAGCGACACATTGACGACGGTCGCGTCGAGCTGGGCGAGAAACGACCCCAGCATCGCGACGGACGTGATCTTCCAGATCGCCGGGTCGAGCTGGTCGCCGTCTCCGGGGCGTATGGCGGGCACCGGAGTCGCCGCGCGCGCCTTACTTCCTCCCCGCCTCGCGGGTGCTGGCGAGCAGTGCGATGATCTCTCGCGTGGTGCCGGTCTCCCCGAGCCGGGGAAGATGCGCGTGACGCTGTTGGTGTGGGCGTCCGCGTTCAGGTCGGTCATGGCGTCGGTCGCGAGTGTGACGTTGAATCCCAGCTCGAATGCCGAGCGGGCGGTCGACTCGACCCCGATGCTGGTCGCGACGCCAACGACGACGACCTGGGTGACTTGCAGTTTCTGTAGGCGGTCGCGGAGGTCGGTGTTCGTGAACGCGCCCCATGTCCGCTTGGTCACCAGGTAATCGGACGCCTGCTGATTCAGCGCGGGCAAGAGATCGGTCCATCCTGGTGGAAGGCTGCCCGGCCGAAAGGACTGTTCTGTGCGGCCGGGCGCTCCGCCGTCGGCGTTCACGAGTACGACCGGAAGGGCGTGCGTCCGAAAGGCGGCCGCCAACGCGCTCGCATTGTCGGCGACTGCACCAAAGGGGTGCACGGTGGGCAAACCCGCAATCCCCTTCTGGAGGTCGATGACGATGAGCGCGGTGTTGGGATCGAGTGTGGTCAGCGGCATGATATGCTGATGTGGATGTGGTGTGCAGTCGGTGTCAGTGCTTGACGAGGCGGTTGATGATCTCGCCCGCCTTGAAGAGCGTGTCGCGCTCCTGTTCATCGAGGCGCGCGACGGCCGACGCCAACCATGCCAGTTTCGCGTCCTTGGCGTGTTTGCGCATGGCGGCGCCTTTGGCGGTCAGCGCGATGTTCACCTGGCGGCCGTCGGTCGGATGCGGCGTGCGCTCGACCAGACCCAGGTCCTCGAGGACCGCGATCGTGGTGCCCATTGATTGGGGCTTCACGCCTTCCGCGCGCGCCAGCTCGGCCGTGGTCGCGGGACCGTCTTTGGCGAGGCGCCCGATGACGAACGACTCGGTCCACGACAGTTCCTGCGAGGCCCCCGCCACCCGTGCTCGGCGCACCAGGAGCCCGATGGCCTGCATCAGGTCGGTCACCGCGGCGTCGAGCGCCTTCCGGGTCGTCATGCCCGGAAGGTACCGCTCTACAGGGAAACTTGCAAGTTAGACTTGCAAGTTTCCCTGCCGTTTAGCGAATTCCCATATCGTCCCTGGTAGGGGCCGGTCGCGACCGGCCCCTACGGATGCCGCGTCAACATCGGCACCGTCTCATGCCGTCCGCCCAGTCAGGGCGTGATCGTAACCATCTGTGCCGCCCCCACCCTGAACCCGTCACTCGGCAACCCATACACAAATATCACATATCGCTGGCCCGGACCCACCGTGAGAAACAACGGCTCCCCGGGCTTCTTTCCACCACAATCGAAGAGCCCCTGCCCGCGCGGTGACGTGACGACGGCGAGCGTGTGCACGCTTGCCGAGACGATGAGGTTGAGATCATTGCCAATGGCAGTCGGATGCGTGTTCCGGGAATCGTTCGCGTTCAGCGGGCACACGCCATCGACCGAGAGGTACATTGCTGGCAGCGAGTCCAGATTTGCGTCGCCCTGTAGCATGATCAGAAGCCCCTTGTCCGCCGGGAACGCGCGGCTCGAATCGCGAAACGAGTTAACGCGCTTCCCTGCTTCATCGATGGCGGGAAGCGCGATGCTCGGGACGCCGTTCATATTCGCGGGGCCCAGCGCAACGGTGATCTGGTCGGTGGCCGCGAACCCTTGATTGTCGATGCGGTCGCCAAACGGAGGGGCAGTCTTCTTGGTTCCGGCCGGAAAGCTGTAGAGGTTGCTCGGGCTCCCCGGATACGCATCGGCGGCGCGAGGTGACACGTAGTCCGAGATCTGGCCGAACCCGAGATTCGCGATCAGCGGCTTGGCCGACGAATCCGGCGTGCGCGTGTCATAGAAATCGAGCGGGCCGCTGTGTTTGCCCCCCAGCTCGAGGAGATTGGCGACCCGGATCTGCCCGGTCGGCGGCCCGAACTTGTGGCCACCACCGCCGGATCCACGCGGGTCAACCTTGGTCATGACCGCGGCAACGGACTCAGCCTGAGCGGCTCTGGTCGACGGCGTACCCGATTGGGCGTCGTCCTTGCGTCCGCAGGCTGCAAGCCCGCTGAGAAACCCTACTAATAGGATGGGGCGTCCGAAGGAGCGACTCATGAGCAAAATGATACTCGGCGCTCACACCCCCGCAACTCCTGATCGTGTAGCTGTTCTGTGATAAAGTCCCCACCCCTAGTCCCTAGACTCTAGTTTCTGTTTTCTAATCCTCGTTCCCCCAGTCCGCCCGCCACCGGAGTCCCCATGCTGCTCATCCGCGAAGTGATGTATTGCAAGCCCGGCAAGGTTCGCCCGCTCGTCGAGAAGTTCCTCGCAATGTCAAAGCTGGGTACCAAATCGGGCATGCCGCCAATGAAAATCATGACCGATTTCTGCGCTGAGCGGTATTGGACCGTCGTGGCGGAAATGGAGGTGCCGAGCATGCAGGCGTTCGAGGCGATGATGAAGGGAGAGGGGCAGAACGCCGAGGATGCGAAGGAAATGGAGAAGATCATGAAGGACTACCATGAGCTGGTGGAGCGCGGCAAACGCGAGATCTACAAGATCGAGGGGTAAGGGAACACGGGCTCCCCCTACGCTGGCGCGTCGCGTGCAGTTGGTCGGGCGATCTGGCCGGTTGACGCTGGGCGGGACGGCGCCTGATACGATGGTATGGGTGGTCGTCCCGCGGGGCGCTGCTGAATTTTCAGCCGCACATTCATACCACCGCTAACACCTTCGGACGGGTACCCATGGCGCGCACTGTGGCTGATGTCATGTGGGAGATGCTGGCCAAGGCCGGCGTCAAGCGCTGTTATGGCATCATTGGCGATGCCTTGAACCCGACCATCGACGCGCTGCGGCGCAATGGCAAGATCGAGTTCATCCACGTGCGCCACGAAGAGTACGGCGTCTTCGCCGCGGTGGCCGACGCGTATCTCACCGGTAACCCCGTGGCGGTCTGCGGAACCGCCGGTCCCGGCGTGACCCACCTTTTTAATGGGCTGATGGACGCGCGCAAGGAAGGTGCGCCAGTGATCGCGATCGCCGGTGACGTCGAGACGGGCGTGATCGATACGGCGGCGCTCGAGGAGCTGAACCCGTACAAGTTCTTCGATACCGCATGTCTCTACGTCGGCCGCCTCGTCAACCCGCAGCAGGTGCGGCCCGTCGTGACGACCGCGATTCTGACTGCGCTGCTCGACAAGGGCCCCACGGTCATCTCCCTGCCTGGCAATGTCGCGGCCGCCGATGCGCCCTCGCACGCGACCGAGTTCACGATTCCGTCCGCACCAGTGCACCGCCCCTCGGAGCCCGACCTCCGGAAGCTTGCCGGCATGATCGATGCCGCGGAGAAGGTCGCGATCTTTGGTGGCGACGGCTGCCGCAGTGGTCGCGAGGAGGTCCTCGCGCTAGCCGCCAAGTTGCAGGCGCCAGTCGGGTATTCGTTCCGTGGGAAGCAGTGGCTGGAGCACGACAATCCGAACGCCGTTGGTATGACCGGGCTCCTCGGCTACGGGGGAGCGTATCGCGCCGTCCACGACGCCGACCTGGTGCTGCTGCTGGGGACGGACTTCCCCTTCCCCGAGTTTCTACCCGGCGACAGCGTGCAGAAGGTCCAGATCGACACGAACGCCAAGCACATTGGCCGCCGGACGGCGGTCGACCTCGGCCTGGTAGGCGATATCCAGTCCACCATTGCCGCGCTCCTGCCCATGGTGCGCAGGAAGACCGACAAGCGATTCCTCAACGACCAGATCACGAAGACCGAGTCATTCGCTGAGCTGCTCAGTCATTACGTCGATAAGGGCCCGGACATGAAGCCGATCCGCCCGGAGTTCCTCGTGGCGACGCTGAGCGAGCTCGCCGCCGACGATGCGATGTTCTTCATTGACACCGGCACGGCGTGCATGTGGGGTTCGCGGCACATCCGCGGCGGACACAATCGCCGGATCTTCGGCTCATTCTCCTGGGCGTCGATGGCGAACGCCTCGCCCAACGCGTTTGGCGCGCAGCTGGCCTTCCCAGGACGTCAGACGATCGCCCTGTGCGGCGATGGTGGGTTCACGATGCTCGGCCTGGGCGACTTGCTGACCCAAGTCCAGCGCAAAACGCCCGTGCTCAACATCATCCTGAATAACGAATGCCTCGATTTCGTGAACATCGAAATGCAGGAAGCCGGCATCAAGCCATTTGGCACCGGCTTCGAGAACCCCAACTTCGCCAAGGTGGCCGAAGCGATGGGCGCCAAGGGCATCCGCATCGAAGACCCGGGCGACGTGCGGGAAGCTCTCGCTGAGGCGCTGGCGTACAGGGCGGGCCCGGTGGTGGTGGACGCCGTGGTGGACCCCTTCGCCTTGTCATTGCCGTCGCACGTCCCTTTCCACGCTGTGAAGGGCTTCACCCTGAGCATGGCCAAGCAGATCCTGAGCGGAAAGATGGACGAGGTAGTCCGCACGATCAAACACAACGTCCGCCTGGTCTAGACGCCTCGCGGAAGCCCGATAACGCCTAGCGCGGTCGCTTCGACAGAACCTTTGCGAGCGTGCGGGACCAGAATGACTGTCCGTCCCGAGTAGGGAGCGGCGGCCGAGCGGTGCGCGTCGCCGCTTGCCCTGGCTCTCCCAATCGCTGGAGCCTGGGCAAGCTGTCCATGGCGATGGCCCGTTGCGTGATATACCGCTCGAGCAGTGACACCTCGGCTGGCGCCTCCGCCGCAACCGGATGGCCACCCGGAATGGAGCCGGCAGCCACGTCCCCATCGCCGCGCTGGATAAGAGTCTGGATGGCATCCATCGACGCGACGGCGCGGTTCGCGTCCTCCTCACCCACAGCGAGCGCTCGTGTCAGCACACCCAGCTCACCGAGTTCGGCCTGCGACCACTGGACGCGCCCGCGCGGCGGGAGGCTCAGATTCGGGAGCTCCGCGATGTATCCCTGCAGACGGATCGATAGATAGCGGAGCTCACCCGCTGCTTCGCTCCACGCCCTGCCTTCAGTGGGTGAAATCACGACAGCACGCGACGCGACACAATCATAGGGCCTGCTCAACCGATGCGAGATACCTGCAGCGCACGGATCTATTCCAGATCGCTTCCCTATAGGAGCATAGCACCATCCGCACCCTGTCGCGGGTTTGGGGCGGCCGGGACTTGAAGGATCCGCCCCTCAGCCAGTCGTGAGGCGGAGCGTGGATCGTGGGCCGGCAGGTAAATCGTCGGCCCCGCCTGCGCCAGTTGACGGATGGCGTCGAGCGTTGTGAGGGCGTGGCGCTCATCGGGGCTTACGCCGTCCAGACGCAAGCCGTCGTCGTATGACGTATCGCCGGCGAGGAAGATCGTCGTTGTCCCGTCCTGGACCACGACCGAGACATGATCCGCCGTGTGACCATGGGTAGCAACGACGGTGACGTCACCAGCCTTCGTCAGCCGCTTCGAGGCGCTGAAGGGGCCAAACGCTTCCACGTCGAGGTCGAGCGGCACCGGCTCGAACCATGCCGGCCACCGGTTAGGGAGGTAGCCCCGCATCATCCCCATCCATCCGCTCGCCTTCTGAATCTCGCCCCGCGGAACATGGATCTCGGTGTCCTTGAAGTGCTCAAGACCACCATCGTGATCGACATGGAGGTGCGTGAGGATCACACGCCGGACGTCGCTCGGCCCGATCCCCAGTGCGCGGAGTTGCGGGCCGATCTCCTGTTCGCGCTCGATGCGGAACGCGACTTCCCATCGGAGATAGGGGTGCAACAGTTTGGCGTGGTCGAGCAGGTGCGTCCCCTGCCCGGTATCGACCACGATGACTCCTTCCGGATGATCGATTGCCCACGCATACGTGGGCAGCCAATCAGTCCATTCGTGTTCGGTGAAGATGGCCAGTTGTCGTCTGATCCCGTGCCCTCGACCGACTGCCTGAGCGCGTTTGATCCGGACGGATCCCGTCTCAATGGCGTGGATCTTCATGGGGCTATCTGAAAGATGCCGACGACCAGTGGCGTGTCGACCAGGACATGCGGCGCGATGGCGTGGTACCCGATGGCGTGCACCCAGGCGTTGCCGGTGCGCAGTGTCAGCACGGCCTTGATCATGCCCGGCCCAAAGTACTGGAACCACACGAACAGCAGCGACAGCCCGATATCGCGCGGCGAGTCGAACATGGACCACCCTTCGACGAGGTGCATCGCGGCATAGGTCAGACCACCCAGCAGGACGGTGGTGATCGCCGAACCTGTGAGTTTCAGGTACCGGGGCAGCAGTATCGCGTAGATCAACACCATCGTCGGAAGGACTGTCCCGAAGAAGAAGATCACAAAGCTCAGTGGGGCACCAATGAGCATTTGTCGCGCGGTCAGGCCGAAGATGTTCGTCCGGAAGACCAGAAGCTCGACGGCCGATTCGATCATCAGCACGACGAGAATCAACAGGGCGTCGTTGCGGCGGTCGCTCGAACGGAGATTGAGCTGTGTGTTCGTGTAGCGCGTCCGGAAGTAGGCGTACGGCACTACCGCGAAGATGATGAAATTGTAGGCGGCCCACACGCCCACCTCGGCCGGTTGCGGCGGCGTGTCGATGCCATACATCGAACCCGCGAGATGGAAGCTGAAGGGCCGGTAACCAAGCGCGTGGCCGAGGGCCCAACCGGCCGCCTGTCCGGCCGCCGCGTAGAGAATGAGGAACAGTGTCTCTCGCATGGCGATTTGGCGGCCGGGCGCACGCGCGGCCATGTCCGGGATCGCCCGTCTCCGAGTCACCACAAATGCCACGACCATCAGGATGAACACCTCGGCCAGCGCGATGGTCGGGCCCAGTACCTGCGCGACGAACGGCAGCGCCGCGACAGCCGGGCGGCTGAACGGGAGCGAGCCACCGCCGAGAGCGAGGACGGCTATCGTAGAGGCGATCCAGAGCGCCGCCGCGAGCTGGACCCCGCGGTGACGCGCTACCGCTCCGAGCACTGCGCGGAGTGATGTCGCAGGAAGGCCGGACACGTCGTCAGCCGTCATTGCTGGCCGCGACCACTGCTTGGCGAACGAGCTCCGGCTGGTCGAAGTGCACCATTTGGGCGGCGTCGGGCGCGATCACGAACGGTGTGGATGGCGAGCAACGCTCGCCACGAGCGGCACCACGAGCGGCACCACGAGGCCGACGGCTCTTCCCGCCGCCTCGTGGCGTCACGCTCACGGCATCAGATCATCAGTGACCGCAATGAATCCGCCGGCAGCTAGTGGGCCGCAGCCACATTCGCTGGCGTCGGAGCACCATTGGGACCGTGGTCATAATCCTGCACGCTGGAAATGTTCGGCATCCCCCAGTCGTGCCCATTCCACCCGTCAAAACCGTCGAGGTGGAAGAACCACACGCCGGTGTTGGCGTCGCTCAGGATGATGAGCCCGTCGTAATTGCGGACGTCGACGCCGAACGCTCCCTGAAAGATCGTGTTCCCTTCAAACGCTGGCGGACCAACATACCCATGCTGGTGCGGGCACATGCACGTGTAGTACCAGCCGATGGTCACCGGGTTCGTCGGGTCGTTCATGTTGAAGACCTGCAGTCCATCCTCATACGCCGACACGAACACGTAGGGCCAGCGGACCTCATGGTTATGCGCCAGGTCATGCCAGTCCGCCGTCCACGCACCGACCGGGAACGTGATCGCCTGCACCTTCCCTTCGAGTCCCGGCCGGAGGTCGAAGATGCGGAGCGGCGCGAACTCGTACTCGGTTTCGGTGACCGCGAACTTCCCGTCTGGCGTTGGCGTGAACGTGTGCCCGCTCGACACACCGGCCGCGCCCACGATCGACGTGATGAGTTTCGGCTCCTCCGCCCCGATGTGGGAGATGTCGAACACGTAGTACCCGCCTCGTCCAGCGCCGTAGAACTTGTCCTGGTGCGTCTCGGGATCGTACCCGACATAGAAGTCATGGTACCCGCCCGGCGCTTTGGCACGCGCGGTCAGCATGCTGTCGTTGCCCGGCAGCAGCTGCTCGGTGTGGACCGCCGTCGCTGGATTGGGCACTTTGCCGATCAGTCCGTAGTCCGGCGCGCCCGCCAGCAGCTTTCCAAGGTCATACACATTCGCCCACCGCTGCGTGACGGTCGTGAACAGCAGCACTCGGCCGTCGGAGTGGCGATAGATGAAAATGTTGTGGAACCCGCCTGGCGTTTCGGGCGCCTTGATGCGGGCCACAATCTTGATCGTGTTCGTGTCGGGCAGGCCAGTCACATTGACGACCACGGCACCGAGATCGGCGTCGGGCGTTCCCTGCCCGAATTGCATGGACTGCACGTAATAGTATCGGTTGTGATACTTGAAATACTTGCCGTCCATCCCGCCAACGATGGGTTTGTGCAGCTCCGGGTTCTCGATGTGCCAGCTATAGAGCAGCTTGATGTGATTCAGGTTGCGCAGGTCGATGATCGCGAACCCGGCGCGCTCGCGGCCCATGCTCACATACGCCCAGGGGCGATTGGGATCCTGCTCGATCTCGTCGTCGAGCACCCGGAAATATCCCCCGAGCGGGATATGGCCCACGAGGTGAAGGTTCGAGCTCTGCCCGGTCTTGACGCCCGGCAGCTGGCCAGGCCCTCCGTTCGCCTGCTCGGTCGCCTGGGCGAACGCCGCCCCTCCCCCCCCTAATGCCAGCGCGAGCGCGGCGCATGCCCCGATCGCCGAGATACGTCGTGCGGACTTCACTAGCATGTTGAGCGACCTCCGGATGGAATCGTGATCCTGCACAACGGCGGCGGGCGTCCCCCACCCCCGGACCTTCAACTATCGGCCTGCTTCTCGACTCACTTGCCTTGCGCGCCGGCGCCAGCCGGATCGACCGTGAACATCATGTGCATCCCCGCTTCGAGGTGCTCGGCGATATGGCAGTGGGCCATCCACTTTCCAGGGTTCGACGCGTCGAGCAGGATGTCCACGGTCTGCCCGACCGGAATGAGATCCGTGTCCTTCCACGCGAGATCCGAGTTCGGGACGCCGTTCCGCGCCAGGACCAGAAACCGCTGGCCGTGAAAATGGATCGGGTGCCCCATCGGATGCATTGACAGCGGGTCGTTATGAATGCGGATTTTGACCATGTCGCCCTGTTTGAAGTGCCAGTCGATGTCCATGTTCTCCTTGCCGGTCTGCGCGTCACGCATGAGCCACCGCGTCTCGCGCGCGCTCGACACCCAGTTCATGTCCGGCATCCCGTCATTCCACTCCACCGGCGGGAAGTAGAGCGAGTCCAACGTCATGAACGCGACCAGCGGCGTTGGTAGCCCCTGGATGTTGACGGTGAGGTCGAGCTGCTTGTCGGGAGGCTTGTCGAAGGCGGCGCGAAAGCGCGCGATGTCTTTGGTCACCTCCGCGTTGGTCCGCAGTGTCTGGAACTCGCGCACGTAGCTCGTGGCGGATCGCTCCGGCAACACCGTGATCGTGCCCAGTGTGTCGACCTCGGGCTCGTACCGGCCGTACATGTTGATCAGCGCCTGGACGCGGTTCGTGATCGCGAACGTCCCCGCGCTGTCGAAATACGCCTCGACGACATACCGCTCGGCAGGCGCGATGACGACGTTCGGGACCATGACCTCGTGCTCGAACCGGCTCACGTCAGCCGCCACCACTTTCACCGCCGCGCCGCCGAAGACGAGGTTATAGCTGCGCGCGCTGGCAACGTCGGTGAGGAAGAAGCGCACGACGTCGCCCTTATGCACCGTGAGCGCGTATTTCGGATCCCCGTTCACGAGCGGAACGTTGCCGAAGCGGCCCATGATGGTGAAGTCGGCACTGTCTCGCCCGTACGGAAAGAGCCCCCCAGCGTCCATCAGGATGTCGCCGAGCATGAGCGGCGTCTCGAGGTTGACGGGGCTGTAATACGCGGGATCGGGCGAGTCGACGCGGATGTTGCCGAAGAGACCCAGGTTCTGCTCGATGTCCTCGCGAACGTGCGGGTGGTACCAGTAGATCCCGGCGTCCGGAAACGTCACCGTGTACACGAATGACCCCCCGGCCGGCGTCGCAACCTGTGACACGCCGGGGACACCGTCCGACCGATAGTCGAGTCGGATGCCATGCCAGTGGACGGCTGACGGCAGGACGAGCTTGTTGTGGAAGCGGACGGTGATCGTGGATCGCTGCTTGACGCGAATCAACGGTCCCGGATACTGCCCGTTGTAGGCGTACATCACGAGCGTGCGTCCGCGGATCGTCCGCCGCACTGGCGCTGCCGAGAGGTCCAGCGTATCGCCATCGCGCAGCGTGATCGTCGTCCCGGGTTGCGCCATCGGCAGGGCGGAGACGTCGAGCCCCACGTCCGGCAGCCATGGACGGACCGCCGGGCCTCCATTGGTCCCGGCCATCATCGGCATACCGGGCGGCATTGGCGGCATCCGGCCCGCGTCCCCTGACGACATCCCGCTCATTCCCGGCATGCCGGCCATCCCCGCCATGCCGCCGCTGTCAGCGGTCCCACGCTGCGCGCGCGCCGATCCGGCGGCGAGCAGCACCGATGCGACGACGCCAGCGGCCAGCCACCGGCCGCACACGTTCACTGGGGAGTCCCTCCATTATAGAGTTCCTTCCCACTGTAGTTCTCGAGGTACGTGCTCGGCGAGAACCCGCTCATCACGATCGGGCCGGTCCAGTGCTTGGCCGGCGGGCCGTGCTCCGCGGAGACGACGACGATGAACTTGTTGTATGACACGTGCCCGGACGCCTTGCCCTTGGCATCCAGCACTCCGATGAGCTGCGCGTCGGTGAGATCGGCGTTTGCGACCCACGCCACGTAATGCGTGGCGCCGGCGGACGCCGGTGCCGGAAGGCCGGCGGTGGAGACGGTGATGTCGTAGAGGACGTGACCGTCTGGCGTCAGCGTCACGTCGAACGGCGACGGCGCGAGGAACAGGTCGGCGGCCCCGCCGCCCGATCCCGCGGCCCAGTTGTTCTGCGGCTCGAGCTTGATGTGGTAGAGTGGCGGCCGAACAGCGCCTGTCATGGCCACCATGAGCGAGATCGTGAATGCTGTCCGAAAAATCATTGCCCAGCTAATCCGTTGTTGTGCTCTTGAGCCGATACGACGCGTCGCCGGCAGCATGAGCGCGTTGGGTCGTTCGCAGTGCGGCTCGGGATACCACGATCGCCAAGTTACGGATCGATGGAGCGCTCGACAAGCACCGACGCCCGGGAAAAACTCTTCCGGCAATAGCCGATTGGCACCGAATCCCGTATTATGGGATCGCGAATCAGCCCAGTCCTCGGCCGTTAGTGGTCAACAAGCCGCGGACCTGCGGCGGGTAGTCCGCCTCCATTGCGATCTACGTTATTGAGCCTCCGGGCTTCGGTCCAACCGTTTGTAGCCATTAGGCTTATCCAACCGTACATTATCGGCCGTCCCCCTCTCGCCCCCGAGCGCATCCGGTATGTCTGACCTCCGCTCCCGCATCCAGCAGTCGCTCTCCGGGAGCTACACCCTCGAGCGTGAGCTTGGCGGCGGGGGCATGTCCAAGGTGTTCGTCGCTGACGAACAGCGCCTTGGGCGAAAGGTTGTGGTAAAGGTCCTCTCGCCCGAGCTGGCGGCGGCGCTATCCGTCCCGCGGTTCGAGCGCGAGATCCGCGTCGCCGCGTCCCTCCAGCAGGCCAACATTGTCCCGGTCCTGGCCGCGGGCGATATCGAAGGCCTCCCCTACTACACGATGCCGTACGTCGAGGGCGAGAGCCTGCGCGCGCGGCTGGGCCGCGGATTGCTGCCGATCGCCGAGATCGTGAGCATCCTCCGGGACGTCTCTCGCGCACTGGCGTACGCGCACGAGCGCGGCGTCGTTCACCGCGACATCAAGCCCGACAACGTGCTCCTGTCCGGCCACACCGCGGTCGTCACCGACTTCGGGATCGCCAAGGCCATCGCCGCCGCCGCTGAGGGGCCGACGGGTACGACGCTCACGCAACTCGGGACCGCGGTCGGCACGCCGGCCTACATGGCCCCCGAGCAAGCGGCGGGCGACCCGGCGACGGACAGCCGCGCCGACATCTACGCCTTCGGTTGTATGGCGTACGAGCTGCTCGCGGCCCGCCCGCCATTCGCCGGCTTGCCGCCGCACAAACTGATGGTCGCGCACATGTCCGAGATGCCGGCGCCGGTGGCCGGCCTCCGCCCCGATTGTCCGCCGGCGCTCGCCGCGCTGGTCATGCAATGCCTCGCGAAGGACCCCGCGTCGCGGCCCGCGAGCGCCACCGAGCTGCTGAGCCGTCTCGACGCCGTTGCGTCGCCCTCGGCTCCTCAGGCCGCGATGCCGGCGATCCTGTTGGGCGGCCGCTCGATGCTCTACCGCGCACTTCTGGTCTACGCAGGCGCCTTCGTGGGCGTCGCGGTCATCGCGCGCGCGGCCATCATCGCGATCGGACTCCCCGAGTGGGTATTCCCCGGTGCGCTCATTGTGATGGCGCTCGGCCTCCCCGTGATCCTGTTCACAGCGTACACGCAGTACGTGGCGCACCGCATGGCCGCGGCGACGCCCACCTACACGCCGGGCGGCACGCCGTCGCTGCCCGCCGTGCACGGCACCATGGCGACGCTCGCGGTCAAGGCGAGTCCGCACGTCTCGTGGAACCGGACCGCGCGCGGTGGCCTCATCGCGGTGAGCGCGTTCATCCTGCTCGTCGCCGGCTACATGGTGTTGCGGCTGCTTGGCATTGGGCCGGCGGGATCGCTTCTGGCCTCGGGTAAGTTGTCGGCGAGTGACAAGGTACTGGTCGCTGCCTTCGATGCACCGGCGGTGGACTCGTCGCTCGGCTCGACGATCTCGGAGGCGGTGCGCACGAATCTGTCGCAGAGCCAAGCCGTGCGCGTCGTACAATCCAGCGCGGTCGTCAATGCGCTCGAGCAGATGAAGCGGCCGGACACGGTGCGCCTGGACCTGGGAACGGCGCGCGAGGTCGCGCAACGGATCGGCGCTAAGGCGGTCGTCAGCGGAAGCGTCGTGCGGGCGGGCGGCGGATACATTGTGACGGCGCGCCTCGTGGGTGCCGAGACCGGAGACGAGCTGGCGTCGTACAACGAGTCGGCGAAGGACGCGGGTGACATCATCCCCGCGGTGGACCGTCTGACCAAATCGCTGCGCGGAAAGATCGGCGAGTCCCTCAAGACGGTTCGCGATGCGCCGCGCCTCGACCAGGTGACCACGGGATCCCTTGGCGCGCTTCGCAGCTACGTGGCCGGGTTGCACGCGAACGACATTCTGGCCGACTACCCGACCGCGATCCAGGACTTCCACGACGCCATACGGCAGGACAGCTCCTTTGCGATGGCCTACGTACAGCTCGCCTACACGCTGCAGACCGTTGGCACTCCCCCTAGTCTCGACTCGGCCAAAGCGGCGCTGACCGCCGCTTTCCGGCTCCGCGACCGGCTACCCGAGCGCGAGCGCTACAACGTGGAGGGAGCCTACTACATGGGCGCGGCACCGGATCGGCCGAAAGCCATCTACGCCCTCCGGCGTGCCGTGGAGCTCGACTCGACGAACTACGATGCGGCCAATTCGCTGGCCGTCGCACTCGAAGACACACGCGACGATTCGGGTGCAGACCGCATGTACCGTCTGGCGCTGGCGGACAACCCGGGAAACGGCACCATACTCAGTAATTTGGGGCTCCATTACGGGATCGAGGGGCACTTCGCGGCTGTGGACACGGTGCTGGCGGAGATGGCGAGCAGCGGCCTGTCGTATCCGACCGGCCCGATCCGTTTCACGCAACTCTGGAACAGTCACGACTACGACGGCGCCGAGCGCCTGGCGCGTGCGAAGGTGGATACCTCCCAACCGCGCTCCTCCCTGAACGCGCAGAACGCGCTCGTGGACATTGCGATGCTCCGCGGGCGCCTTCGCGAGGGCGAGCGGCGGTTTGCGCAGGTGAACGACGCGAAGGCCCGTTTCAATGGCGACACGGCGAGCCCGTACCAGGTGGCGTACCTGCACTCCGTGGTGGACGGCGGCCTCCGCGGCAATGTGCCGCGTGCCATTGCGACGCTCGACTCGGCACTCCGTGCCACGCCACCGGCTACCGTGCCCGACGTGCGCGGCCAAAGTCTGTGGTTGTCGCTTGGTTACGCGCTGCTCGGTGACACCGCGAAAGCTCGCAGCGTGTTGAGCCAGAAGGAGGCGCGCCTGGATTCCCTCCAGCGCAAGGACCAATGGGTCTTTCTCGCGCGAGTGCGTGGGTTCATCGCGCTGGCGGAGGGCAGGACTGACAGCGCGGTGGCGTTTTTTCGCCGCGGCGACAACGAGGCCGACGGCCTACCGACGTACAAGTGCACGGCGTGCACTCCGCTCTTCATCGGCGAGGCGTTCGACCGTGGGGCACAGCCGGATTCGGCGCGCAAATACCTGACGCAATACGCCGAGATGGGTGGCACGAGCCGCAATGGCCTCGACGCCTACTTCCTCGCGCCGGCCTTGTTCCGGCTGGGCGAGCTCTATGAAAACGCCGGCGATGCAAAGCACGCGACCGAGTACTACGGCCGGTTCGTGGACCTCTGGAAGAACGCCGACTCGGACCTCCAGCCGCGGGTCGCCGAGGCGCGAAAGCGCATTGACCATCTGAATCGCACGAAGAATTGACGTAGGGGCCGGTCGCGACCGGCCCGGTAGGATGCGTCGTTGCCGTCAATCCGCAACTGGCCGCTGGCGCACCGTACGCTACCGCATTGGTTGGCTCGAGGGGGGCACCATGCCGAGCGCGCGCATGTAGGTGACGATGTTTCCGTAATGCTCGCTGGTGTGCGCGGTGCTGTACATCAGCGCCCAGAGCGCGGACCGCTCGCCGGTAAACGTCTTGACCATCCGCTTCATCGCATCCGCGTCGGCCAACCCATATGCCTTCTTGCAATGCTCAGTGGAGGCCTTGAGCGCCGCGATCAGCGCGCTCTTCCCCGTGATGGTCTTCTCGATTTCGTCCGACGCGGGCGCGTTTTCGCCGAGCGCCTGGGCGCAGAACATGTCCTGCGAGCCGGCGATGTGCGCGACGAGCTGGCCGAACGTGCGCACCGTCGGTACGGGCCGGTACGAGTAGCTCGAATCCGGCACTTGCTCGGCCGCCCTGGTGACGTAGCCGATCATCAGCGTCCAGATCTCGCGATCAGCCGCCAGCGCCGACGGCGCCGTAGCGAGCGCGGGATGCGGCGGCGCGGCGCCCAGGAGGGCGGCGAGGGATAGCAGCGGGATCGAACGCATCATGGACGAAGTGCCTCCGAGGGGTGGTCCCTAGTGAGTGCGGGACAGCCGCCAAAGAGTTGCAACAGGATCCGGCTAAGTTCGGAGCGAGAGGCACCGACCGAAATCGTCGCACCGCTAGCTGCTTCAGGGACGCTGGAAGAATCTCAGATAGAATGCGCCGAATACCAGGACGATACCGGCATTCACCATCAGCCGTTCCCAGAAGCGGTTCTTGAAGAACAGGACATCCACGGCGACAATGACGGCTGCCATCACCACGACGTAGGGTACCACCATTCCCTGTCTTCCCATTTGGCACCTCCAGTAGGCACAGGCCCACAGAATGGTACTGTGATACGCGCAACATTGGGACCAGTCGCGCCGTGCTCATGGACGGACCGGCCAAGAGCGAGTCAATTATAGGATCTGCTAGCCGATATGCCGTGTGCGCCGCTCCTTCCACATGAGGTCACTCCTCCCACCATGCCAACCCGACTGCATTCCTTCCCGCGCCGCGCGATGTTGCAGGCCCGAGGTCTCATCGCTGCTCACGCGAGCGGCCGCATTGCGATCTGCACACTAGTGCTGGTCGCCTCGAACGCAATCGCCGCCCGCCCCGCGTACGCGCAATCCGAGGACCAGGCCGTGACTGCGGTGGCGACCCGTTTCTTCGACGGGATGCGGACGCGCGATACGGCGCTCATGAAAGCCACCTCCCTGCCTTCGACGATGGTCGTGATCCCGGGTGGCCCGACCGGCATCGTGTGGCAACGCTCGGTGGGCGAGTTCATTGCGGGCGTTGGCAAGGGAACTGGCCCCGGCGGCGACGAGCGGATGAAGGACCCGAAGATCATGATCGACGGCCAGATGGCGTCGCTCTGGGCGTACTACACATACACCAAGGGTGGTGAGACCACCGTCGACCACTGCGGGATTGACACGTTTCTGTTTCGCAAAGGACCGGATGGCTGGAAGATCTTCAACCTCGCCGGCACAATCCGAAAGACCGGCTGTACGCCGATCGGTAAGTGACCCTGCACGAGTACGCGAGATGACATAGTACGACGAGGCCGGTCGCGATGCGCTGCGACTGGCCTCGCTTACGATTGTCGCACTCCGGCGATCATTACGACCGGGTGCGGATGACCGATGAGGGGCGCCCCTCACCCCATACTATAGAAGAACTCTTCCTGGACGACCTTGCCGTCGGCGACGGTGTAGAGCGCGGTCTCGTCGAGCGTCATCCGTTGGCCTGCCATCGGGCCGGCCTTGGCCGTCACGTCGAACTTGAATCGAACGATGAAGCGATCGTCGTGCGGCCATGGGCCCTCGACCGTGGCGTCGTGCAATTCATGGTTCTTCTCCCACCATTCGTTCTTGCCGCGAACGGCATCCAGACCCTGGATACGCTTGGGCATCGTCCCCTGCGTCTCGGCCTCGATGCTCACGACGTCGGGGCTGTACAGCGTCTCGATCGCCTCCATGACTTTGCCCTGACGACAGAGGTCGGCCAGTTCCTTCCCGACCTGCATGGAATCGTTCTTCACCGTTTCACTCATCGCAGGCATCCTCCCGATTGATCATTTAGGTGTGCGCGATCGCGCGATGATTCATCATAACGCGATTGCGACCCAAGGCGGGACTTGTCACCAGCCCGTGACAGGCGCGACTATTTCATGCGAATGTCGGGGTCGAGCACGTTGTCGGCGTGGATTATTGATGTTGTGCCGGACTCAACCAGCCGCGGCGTCGTAGACCTGCGTCAGGCCAGCGATGGGTGGTGATACCTGAGCCACGCCCCACTTCGATCGCAAACTGCTAGACGGCCTCGAGCAGCCCGTCCGCGTCCGTGTCGGTCACGCCACAGTGTGTTCCACGCCCTCTCGGGCCACATGAGAATGGCGACTAATATGCCCTGACGCGTCTTGGGCAGCAGAGCGTCGAGCGACGTGCTTTGTCGCATATGGCGTAAGCATTAACGCTATTTGCGTAAGGTCAAGGTCCGTAGGATCGCACGCGTGTAGGATCGCGCACGGGTCCTGCCCTGGTAGGGGCCGGTCGCGACCGGCCATGGATGCATTCGTGGAACCGTCGCTATCCCGTCATGCCACCCGGGACGTCGCAGACCGGTTCACGGGCTGAAGGGTCGCCCAATTTCACCCTGGGATGCTGCCTCTCATCTCTGAGACAGCGACGCACCCGCCGGTATCGATCGGCCTGACTCCGGCGGCATACCGCCCGCCAGCAGAAACACCGTGCCGGCGAAGAGCATCGAGTCGAAGATGTAGTTGACCGCAACGACCTGCTCGCCCGGACCGACGGCAACGAATAGCATCGGCACATAGATGACCGGCAGCGTGACCGTCAATGCCACGCCGAGCCAAGTCGCCGCAGCACGCGCCTCAACGTTGATGACCATGAGCACGCCGACCGCGATCAACAGCAGGCCGACCACGTGTCCCCAGACATGTGCGGCCGGCACCCAGGACCCCATCTGCCGATCGAGCGGCACGCCTGGGACGAACATGGGATGCATCATGTGCTCGACGCCGTAGAACACGAACACGAGTCCAGCGACTATCCGGCACGCCGCGATCACGCGAGGCCATTCCGCGTCCCCGTCGTCCGGCCACGACGCCGCGAGCATCCACGCGCCCAGTCCAAACGTGAAATCGCGGGTTGCAACCGCCCAGGCAAAGCGGTCGGCCGGATTCGCGACGACGCGCGGGATGTGGATCGAGAGGACGAAGATGAAGAACATGGTGCCGAGCAGCGATGCCGCCAGGCGGATCTGCCGACCCGACACAATGGATACGGAGGCGGCAAAGAGCGCGATACCGACCAAGTAGGCCGTGAGGAGCGGAAACGGCATCCACGAGGGCACCATCTGTGAGAGCCCTTGGGCGGATGCCAGGTGCTCACCGCCGAATGCCGCCAGCGATGCCGCCACGAACACCCGCCCCAGCACCGGCCACGTATCCGGACTCTTGCCGATCCGCCGTCCGAGCACGATGAGAGCGACAACCAACACAACGGTGCCTGCCGCTGGCGGGCAGAACACGAACCGCCAGAACTCCCCCTGTGGTGTCACCCTGATCTCCTATGCGACCGCGCCTGCGGCGCCGCGCGGATTCGTCCCTGGTAGGGGCCGGTCGCGACCGGCCCATGGATGCATCCGTGGAATCGTCGCCATCCCGTCGTGCCACCCGGAACGTCGGACGCGAACCCACAGGTACCGCCCAAACAGCCTCGGTATGACCGCCCCCGTAAGACTATGGTTGCCGTCGCGACAACGTAGGCTTGTACCGGTCTACCTAACCAGCTCGTTGCGTCTTCCTGATCGCGTTCAGCGCATATGAACAATCCCACCACTACCTCACGAAGCCCTGACACCAAGCCAGAGCCATTTCAATAGAGGAGCTCGTAGTTGAGCCGTAGCCCCCGCCCCGGCTGCGGCACGAAATCCTTGATCACTGACAGGTTATCGCGGTAGAGCCGGTTGAAGACGTTATCCAGATGGAGACTGATGTTGTGGACCACGCTTCCCTGGGTCACACGGATGCCGGTACCGAGGTTCACGATCGCCCATCCGGCGGTCGGGGTATCGCCGACGCCGAGCCGGGTCTGGCTCGCCGCGGCACGCCACTCCACCATTCCCATGTAGGTCTGGTCCTGATACGTCGCACGCAGCAGCCCGCGGAGCGGCGGAATGAATGGAAGCGGCACGTTGAGCTGCGTATTCTCGGCGTTCACATAGTCGGCACTCGCTCGAAGCGCGATGGACTGGACTGGTGCGACAGTGGCCGCGGCCTCGAACCCCATTAGCCGGGCATCGCTGGCCGTGAATTGCCGCACGGGGAAACCCTGGATCGTGTCTCCTCGCAGGAACCCGTAGATATAGTCGTTGATGATGTTGAGATACGGCGAGATCTCGAACTCCGCGCGGTCGAAGCCGCCCTTGAGCGAGGCATCGACGCCATATCCACTCTCCGGTCCGAGCTTGGAGTCGCCGATCGAGTACGTCCCGCTCGACGCATTGAGGCCATTCGCGAACAGCTCCTGCACCGTCGGTGCCCGGAACGACCGCGCGAGGCTCAGCGACCCGGTGATGCCAGCGGGGAACTCCTGAACGGCGCCCACTGATCCCGTCACGGCATTGGTCGTCCGCGACACCCGGATCGACTGAAACACCGAGTCCTGCGACTGGGCGTATGGGCGAGTCTGGATCCCGTTGTAGTCGAACCGCGCCGCCCCCTGGAGACGCGTGTGGGCTGCCGCCTGATATTCCTCGTACGCGTACCCGGCAAATCCCGTCGTGCGCGAGTTGGGGCCGAGTGGCTGCTGCCCCTCGATGGTCAGATCCTGGATGTCAGTCCAGAGCCCGACCGTGCCACTCAGTTTGCCTACCGGCGTCTGCTCGAATTGGAGCACGCCGTTGAACTCCTGCTGTCGAAGTGGTTAGCCTGCGGGTCGGACACGCCGGACGAGTCCTGCATCGTCGGGAACTCCGAGTGTGCGTAATCGTTGTAACTGCCGGAGAACTTGACGCGATCCAGCCATGCGCTGCCGACGTTCACCAGCGTACGGAGTTCCACGGTGTTGCGCTGCTGCGAGATGCGCGACGTGGTCGGCGGGTCGTCCAGCCAGCCGGCGTTGGGCGGCACGCCCGGCACACCGTAGTTGGTCTCGAAATGATTGAC
>CAVWTI010000007.1:0-19739 GCA_963757855.1 uncultured Gemmatimonadales bacterium | reverse complement strand
AGCTGACGAACAATCCCTTCACCGCAACGACGCCGATCGCCGCGGCGCAGTTGACCAGGGTACTCGTTTCCGACCGGCAGGCGGCGCGCCAGTCATGGTGCCGCCCAACCGCGCGCGGGCCGAGCGATGGCCATCGCGGGATCCATCTGGGCGTGCGCTCTTTGTAGGCGAGGTACGCCGTCCCGAACGTCGACTCGAGCACGCCTTCCTCGTACCGCACAATGAATCCGTATTCGACGGCGAATGCCGCGACGGCGATCGGCACGTACCACAGCACGCCGGTCGCGATCGCCACGCCGGTCCAGACAACCGCGTTGCCAATGTAGATGGGATTCCGCGCCCACGCGAACGCCCCGTCGGTCACGAGATGCGGCACACACCGCGTCCGCCGCCGCGTCGCGGGCCCCGCGGCCGCGACACCCGACAGCCGCAACAACTCGCCGAGCGCGATCGTCGCGAGGCCCACGGCCCACGTCATACGCGTCATCGATGCATGGACGCACAGCGGCACCAGCAGGACGGGAATCGGCAGCACGCCGCGATACCGAAAGAGCCACGCGCCGATACGTGCCGCGCGCGTCTGCTCCGCGGCGCTCATCTGCTCCGGCCCGGGCCGCACCATCGGGCGCGGCCGCGCTCTCGCGCTGTGGCCCGCCAGGCCGGCGACGCTCGCGCGCCGGCGCTCCGCGGCGTCGGCGATGCCAGCCGCGGCAGATGCATGATCGATGACGACGTCGGCAGGGCGGCGCACCACTCGTGCGCTCACGCCATCAACCGCCAGGATCCTGCTGTCGATTCCACTCAGTCCCACATTTCGCGACGACGCCATGACCGTGATGAAATTTAGTCCGGCACGGCGCTCACGTAAGGCGCTACTCGCCTTCTTCCGCGAACGGCCGCCCATCGAAGGTGACCCACAGCAGCACGCGGCGATCGGACACGCCGGTGCGCGTCGTCGCGAGCGCGAGCGCCACGGCGCCCGCCTTTGCTGCGTACGTCGCGTCGAGCAGGGGCGTTGATACGCCGGCACGGGCCGCGGCCTCCGACAACTGCGTCGCCGCCGATCGCGCCCGCGGGCGACGGTCGTCCGTAGGCGCCGGCGTAGGCCGAGTGGTCGACCACGACGGGCACCGCGGGCAACGGGCCACGATCGCCGGTGACCCGCCGAATGAGACGCCGCGTGCGCCCGATCAGCGCGTACACATGATGGGAATTCGCCACGATGCGCGGCGCGACCCGTGCCGCCACGATGGTCGTGCGCACGCCGGCGATGCCCAGGCCGAGCGCGAGCCCCGCGGCCGTCCCGCCGGTGCCGAGCGGCAGGACGATGTGCGTCGGAGCTGGCAGCTGGCCCTCGGCGATCTGTGTTGCCAGCTCGAGACCCGCGTTCACATGACCGAGGATGCCAGTGGGACTGCTGCCGCCAGGCGGAATGGCGTGGCGTCCGCGCGACGCGGCCCGCGATCCCGCGCGCCACGCCAGGCCGCGCGCCGCCGCACGCATGAGCGCCACCGCCGCCCACCGGCTGCGGGAGGTGCCGGCTGCGTGCCGCACGATCGCCCGCGCCACGGCCCGAGACACCGGATGCATCGGGTGCGCCCATCGGATCACGTCGGTGCTGGCGCCGAGGCGGGCCGCGTGGACCGCGGTCGCATAGACGTGGGTGGATCCTTCGCCGCCCACGGCGAGCACGAGATCGCCGGCACGGACGGGGGCAAGGAGAAACTCCAGCGCGCGGATCTTGTTGCCCGCCGCCGCGGCTGCGTTCCGGTCGTCACGCTTGAGCCACAGCTCCCCGCCGCCGGGCAGCCCGATGTGTTCGACAGGCGACGGGTAGGTGCCGAGGACCACGCGCGGCACCACCGCGAGGCCCGGGAACCGATCGAAGAGCGGGAAACCCTTAGATTCCACGCATCGTGTCCCAAGCCCCCCGGCGCCCGACGGCGTCTCCCCAACCACCGGTGACGGCCGCCGTCACGTCCCGCCCCGACGGCGCCCCCCAAGCTGTGTACATCGACACCCCGTGGGCCGCGGACCAGTGGGTCGCCGCGCTTGCGGGAGCAGGAGCGGTCGCCCTCGACACTGAAGGGGCGAGTTTCCACCGCTTCGTCGATCGAATCTATCTCCTGCAGATCTCGACGCGGTCGCAGAGCGCCATTATCGATCCGCTGTCGGCCGGCCAGCTCGCCGGCCTGGGGGCGATTCTGGAGAATCCGGCGGTCGAGATCGTGTTTCACGATGCCGACTACGACCTTCGGCTGCTCCACCAGGATTACCACTGGCGCGTCACCCACATCTTCGACACGCGCGTCGCGGCCCAGCTGCTTGGCATTCGCGCCTTCGGGCTGGCGGCGTTGCTGGAGCGGTATTTCGGGGTCAAGCTCGACAAACAGCACCAACGCGCAGACTGGTCGATGCGGCCGCTGACGCCGGGGATGCTCGACTACGCCGCCCAGGACACGCGATACCTGCTCGACCTGCGCGAGCAGCTCGCCGGCGAGCTCCGCGACAAGGGCCGTTGGGGCTGGGCGCAGGAGGAGTTCGCCAGGCTCGAAGGAACGCATTGGGTCGCCGAGGATCCGGCGGAATCGTTCCTGCGCGTCAAGGGCGCGCGGGATCTGTCCCGCCGGGAGTTATCCATTTTCCGCGAGCTCGTCCCGTGGCGGGATGGCGTCGCGGCGGAGCTCGACCGCGCGACGTTCCGCGTCGTTGGCAACGAGACATTGCTCGAGATCGCCCGCCAGGCCCCCGACAATCGCGAGGCGCTGGCCGCCATCAAGGGCATGCCGCGCGGGATGACGGAGACGCGGAGCGCGGAGATCCTGCGGGCCGTGCGGCGCGGCCTCGACACCCCGGATGATGCGCTGCCGCGGTTCCCCAAGGCGCCGCGCTGGGACCGCGACCCGGACCTCGATGACCGCGTGGCGCGGCTCAAGGTGGTGCGCGACGCCACCGCAGCCCGGCTCGACCTCGACCCCGGGGTGCTCTGCTCGCGGGAGCGCCTCGAAGCCGTCGCGCGCCGCATGCCGCCCACCGCGGCGGATCTCTCGGCGATGCCCGAGCTACGCCATTGGCAGGCGGCGGAGCTCGCCCCAGGATTTCTGAGTGTCTTGTGGCCATCCCAGCCAGCTGCGGCACCGGCGGCGACAGTCACGCCACCCAGCGACTCGCCCTACCGGGACCAGTAGCGGCTCAGGATAGGCGTTTGGAGCGGCCCAGGGGCCGTTCTGCCGCCGCTACTTCCGCGTCGGCTTTCCGGGCGGCGTCTCGCTCTTGAAGACGTCCCGGTTGATCTGGATGTATTGCTGCTGCGCCGCCGGCACATCCTCTTCGGGGAAGATTGCCGTCACTGGACACTCGGGCTCGCACGCCCCGCAATCGATGCACTCATCCGGGTGGATGTAGAGCATCTTTTCCCCTTCGTAAATGCAATCGACTGGGCAGACATCGACGCAGGACTTGTCCTTGATGTCGATGCACGGCTCGGTGATGATGTACGGCATGTCAGACTCGGCGAGGTGGCCGGGGAAGAGGGAAGGTGAAAACTAACAAGAATCCGCGGCCAGACGCTACGAGCCGCTGGCAGGGCGCCCGGGGAGCGTCAGGAACGGCTTGGGGTCGATCGGCTCGCCATCCCACCAACGCGCCGCGTTGGGGCGCTTCATCAACTGGAAGTGCAGGTGTGGGACGTTGGCTGGCGCGTTGCCCGTGGTACCCACATAGCCGATGATCTCCCCCTTGGCCACGTCCTTCCCTTCCGTGAGGGTCGAGGCGTAGTGGTCGAGATGCGCATAGTAGTACACATACCGGTTGCCCGCATCGATCTCGTAGATCGTGATGCCGCCGGCAGGATTCGAGCGCAAGCGCAGCACACGCCCGTAGTCCGCCGCCAGCACCGGCGTGCCCCGCGGCGCCAGGATGTCGAGCGCACGATGTTCGCGCCCTCCGCTGCGGGGCGAGGTGTAGGTGTCCGGTACCTGGCTGGGCGCGACGCCGGACACGGGCACCATGAGTTCGCGGCTCATCGAGATAGACACTCTGGCTCGATGACGCGACACCCCGCGTCACCGGCGCCGGAGGTGGCGCTAGCGCCGCTGGGTGTCCCGCGCACGCCGCCATGAGAAACAGCGCGCTCCACCCGGCACCGGACGCAACTCCGCACGCGACACGGCTGCAACGCCACTCGCGCCCTTACGCACCGTTCGCCTTCATCGGCCTCCACGTCAGTGCCCACTCCCGGGTCTGGCCCGGCTCGACCCAGTGCGCGCCGCCCCACGCACCCAGCGCATTGGCGAGCGAATCGGCCGCGCCGAGCCCGGGCTCGATCGCCACGTTGAGATACGGACGTCCGCCTTTGAATGGCGTCCACTCTCCCTTGTTCAGCCAGATGCCGACATTCGGCACCGTCCGTTCGTCGAACGCGACTTCCATGCGGAGGTCCCCCTCCGCGATCGCCGCCACGCCGAGCCCGGGAGGCATGTCCAGGAACAACTTGCACGCGTACTGCCGGCCGGCGAGATCCGGGTGCGAGAGATCGACGATGCGCGTCTCCACGCGCGCATGGGGCCACCGAAACTCCGGCACGAGCCCGCGGAGCGCGTCGCCGCGGTGGGACCACACGCGAACCCTCGCGCCGACCGGCAGATCGAGCCGCGTCGCAGGCGTCAGCGGGAACAGGGGCTGCGCCGCCCACAGAAACGGCAGGCGGTCGTGCCCGGTGTTGCGCACCGCGTACTGCATCACGACCGCGCCCGCGCCGGTCACCTGCACGATCCGCGTGAACTGGTACGGCATCCGCCGCCCTTCCCAGGCGCACGTCGCGCGATGGCCGTTGGGATCGGTCTCGACCACGACCGCCGCGCGCTGCGCCCACAACTCGCCATGGTCGGGCAGCGCCAGGCCGCCGAATCGCGGGATACCATTGGGAATGTTGCACGCGGCAACAGTCGGGAAGCACTCGTCGTAGCCGCCGCTGTCGCCGGTCTCGCCGTACGGGGCGCCGTCGACGGGCTCGCGCGGTGGCAGCGCGTCATTGCTCCACAGCCACTCGCGCCCCAGCGCGACGAGTGACACCATGCGGCCGCCGAGCGCAGGCACGATGCGCACGCGTGTCGCGCCGCCTTCCAGCTCAATGAAGCCGAAGGTCACACGATGTCGCCGGGATCGATTCCCCGCGTGGCGAACACGCGCGCGACCGCCTCGCCGATCTTGTTGTTCGGCGTGCTTGCGCCAGCGGTCAGCCCGACCGTCACCGGCCCCGTGCCACCCAGCCAATCGGGCGTCTCGATATCCGTGGACATGCCGATCGGCCGGTGGCGAACGACGCCCCGGGTCACGTCGAGGCACTCCGCGTCCTCGACGTGAAAGGTCCGTACGGTCGCTCCACAAATTGCCGCCAGCGAGATCGTGTTGCTGGAGTTGTATCCGCCGATCACCAGCATCACGTCGAGCGGTTCACGCAACAACGCCTCGACCGCATCCTGCCGGTCCTGGGTCGCGCTACAGATCGTGTCGAACGTCCGGAAGTGCTCCGCCCGGTAGTCCGCACCATGCGCGCGAGCCAGGGCCTGCCCGATCTCCTCCCCAATGGCGAGCGATTCGCGGGCGAGCATCGTCGTCTGGTTCGCGACCCCGACGCGCCGCAGGTCACGGTCGGGATCGAACTCCGGCGATGCCGCATGCGCGAACTGCGAGACGAACTCCTCGCGGGATCCACGGCCCTCGATGTAATCGCAGACGATGCGAGCCTCATCCATGTTGCGAATCACGAGATAGCGGCCGCCCGGATACACCGACACCTGCGATGCGGTCGCACGCGTTTCCTCATGGTAGTACTTCCCATGGATCACCGCGGTCAATCCGCTCCGGGCGTAGCTGTCGACTCGCTTCCACACGTTGAGCACGGACCCGCACGTAGTGTCGACCACGACGACGTTCTTGGCTCGCAGGGTCTCGAAGTCGTGCATCGTCACGCCGAAGGCCGGCAGGATCACGACGTCCCCGGGCTCGACGACGGAATAATCGAAATGGCCATCCTCGGAGCGCAGGAACGTGATGCCCATCTCCCGCAGCTTCGCGTTGACGTGCGGATTGTGGATGATCTCGCCCGCGAGAAAGATCCGCCGGTCCGGAAATTTCGTGCGGGTCTGGTAGGCGTACTCCACGGCCCGTTCGACGCCGTAACAGAATCCGAACTCGCGGGCCAGTCGGACCGTGACGCCCTCGGCCGCGAGCACGTAGTCGCGCTGGCGGAGGAGGTCCACCAGCCGCCCCGTATAATCGGCGGCGAGGGTGTCGTGCACCTCGGCCTTGAGCCCGAAGCCCTTCCGATAGTAGGTCGGCGTCGTCTCCGGCAACGGCATGGCCCCAATCTAGCCGAACGGGTCCTCAGCGGACTCACGGAACGCTTGGCACGGCAAACGGCGAGCTCAACCGAGCGCCCGCGGACGATGTGACCGGCCATGAGGCGACACGGCAGAACCGTATTGGTTCTGAGCCGCCCCTCGGACCTTCCCTCGGTCGTCATCCTATCCTACGTTGCCCTGAGACGGCTGTTTCCCCCCAAACCGCCCCCCTGTCAGTGTCTGCCGACAACGGCACCCCGTCGGCATTGGAGCCGGCGGCTGACGCCGCGACTCCCGATCCGGACTTTGGCGCCGCCACCTCGCACGGCGGGCAGCCCGTGATGGCCACGGCTGCGCCGGCCTTGCTCGCCGACGTCAGTCCTGGCGCGCCACCCCGGGCGATCGCCCCGCGGACGCCGCTGCTGCGACCACCCGCGCTCGTAAAAGGCGACACCATCGGCGTCGTGGCGCCCTCGTACGCGCCGAGACCTGGCTGGCTTGCCCGGGGCGTCAAGGCGCTCGAGCGACTCGGCTACGGCGTGATTCTCGACCCCGAGCTGGGCACGCTTCGGCGCTTCCAGCGAGCGGAGGACGAGCGCCGCGCAGAGAATTTCATGGGGCTATGGCTGGATCCGAAGGTGAAGGCGGTGATCGGCGGCACTGGCGGGTACGGAGCGATGCGGATGCTCCCGCACCTCGAACCCGAGGTGTTCCGGCTCAATCCCAAACCGTTCGTCGGTTACTCGGACGTGACCGCGCTCCATTTGTGGCTGATGCGCCGGGCCGGTTTGCGCGTGTTCCACGGTCCGACGGTCGACGACCTCATCCCGAGTGCGCGCGACCCCACCATGGCGTCCTTGCTGGCCGCGCTCACGACCCCGAGGCCCGCCGCCCGCATGGGGCGCGAGATCGCGCGTGTCGTGCGGCCAGGCCGGGCTGTCGGACGACTCACCGGCGGCAACCTGTCGCTCGTCCAGCAATCCATCGGCACTCCGTACGAGATCGACACTCGGGACGCGATCCTCTTCCTCGAAGAGACACGCGACCCGATGTCGGTGGCCGACGAACGCCTCGTGCACCTCCGCGCGGCCGGACTTTTGCGGCACGTTCGCGGTGTAGTGTTTGGCCAGCTGTCGCTCGACCGGTCCGAGGAGGATGAGTTCGAGGACTTCTTGACAGACCTGCTCGCCGATCTCGACATACCGATTCTGGCGGACTTTCCGGCGGGCCACGAAGTCCCCAATCTGACGCTGCCCCTCGGTACCGAAGTAGAATTGGTGGCCGAGGAACAGACTGGGTGGCTGGTGTACCGCGAAGACGCGTTGTCGTAACGGTGTTGTCGTAACGGTGTTGTCGTAACGGTGTTGTCGTAACGGTGTTGTCGTAACGAGGAGTTCAACGGCAGTTCACCAGGAGGCGCTGAGGTGCAGCGGCAAGGTCTCCTCTGGGCCCTGCTCGTCGTGGTGCTCGTCGTGTGTGCGATCCAGGCGTGGCGGGAGCGCCCGAGGTAGGACCGAGGTCGGACAACCGAAGCGGCTACCGTCCGAGCCGCTGCAACTCCACCAGGAGACAGCGGTCCTGGACGACATCGATGCCGGCTGCGAGCAGCCGCGCCGCCGCGTCGTCGTTTCGAATGCCGAGTTGCATCCAGACCGCGCGTGGTGATGCCGCGATGATGTCGTCGACGTGTGGCGGTACATCCTCGGATCGCCGGAAGACGTCGACCAGATCGATCGGCCCTGGCACATTGGCGAGCCGCCGATACACGGGCTGTCCCAGTACCGACGTCATTTCGGGATAGTAAACCGGAACGGGTATCACCTCGAGGCCGGTCCGCTGTGCGTACGCGGGGACGTAGTAGGCGGGCTGCCCGGTGAATGCTGGCTTGATGCCGAGCACCGCGACCCGGTGGATGGTGGCCAGGAGCGCGGCGATGCCGGCGTCGGACTCCACTGCCCGGCCGGGCGGCCGCGGGGCGCCGGGAGCAGGCCGCGTTGCAGGGGATGTTGCAGGGGATGTTGCAGGGGATGAGTGCGGGCGGCGATGCGGATCGGTCCATACCCTAAGCTATTGCGTTAGATTGTGGGGCCCCCGGCCACGCGCCGGGATGCGCGGACGCTAGGCGTCTGGCGTGGCCGGCCCGCCGGCCGCCGTTCCCGATCTTCGTCACCTGGAGTACGCCACCATATGCGCATGCTCGTTCTGGGGCGTGGGCTGCAAGGCTCGGCCTGCGCCTACGATCTCCTGCAGAATCCCGATGTCACCGAGGTGCGGGTCGCCGACCTGCACGTGGACCATCTTCCCGAGTTTCTCGCCCCGTATTCCGGAAAGCGGCTGATTCCCACGCGGCTCGACGTCCGCGATGCGGCGGCGACCGGCGCCGTCATGCGTGAATGCGACGCGGTGATGAGCGCGATTCCCTACTACTTCAATTTCGAGCTGGCGCGCCTCGCCGTCGAAGCCGGCGTGCACTTCTGCGACCTCGGTGGCAACACGGAGATCGTCTTTCAGCAAAAGGGGCTGGACGAGCGGGCCCGCCGCGCGGGCGTCACCGTGATCCCGGACTGCGGGTTGGCGCCGGGCATGGTGAACATCCTGGCCCAGTACGGGATCTCCCAGCTCGATCAGGTCTCCAGCGTGAAGATCTTCGTCGGGCGGCCTGCCGCAGCATCCCGAACTGCCCCTCAACTATCAGATCGTGTATTCGCTGGAGGGTGTCCTCGACTACTACACGACGCTGTCGTGGGTGCTGCGCGACGGGAAACGCCACCAGGTGAAGGCGCTGTCGGAACGCGAGCCCGTGTCGTTCCCCGCTCCAGTCGGGACGCTCGAAGCATTCCACACCGCGGGCGGACTCTCGACGCTCGCGTTCCGGTACGAGGGCAAGATCCCGACAATGGAGTACAAGACGCTCCGCTACCCCGGCCACGCGCACATCATCGAGGCGATCCGCGATCTCGGGCTTCTGGATCTCACGCCCATCGACATTAAGGGATCGAAGGTCATCCCGCGCGATGTGGTGGTCGGCGTCGTCGGGCCACGGCTCACCAAGCCGCAAGGCGAGGACCTCCTGGCACTCCGTGTCATCGTCGAAGGCGCCAAAGCCGGTGTCCCGGCGAAGCTCGGCTGGGAGCTGCTCGACTATTTCGATACGGCCCACGGCATCAGTGCCATGGAGCGGACGACCGGCTACTCGCTCTCCATCACCGGTCAGATGCAAGCTCGCGGAGAAATCACCCCAGGCGTCCACACGCCGGATGAAATGCAGCCGCCGCGCGCTACATTGCCGAGCTGGCGAAGCGCGGCATCAATATCCGGGAGCTGAAGAGCTAGCGACCGACGCGTCTAGCGGTACATCCGCTAGCGATAGACCCGGTAGATGGCGCCCAGCTGGTCGTCGGTGATCAAGAGTGATCCATCGGCGGCCACCATCACGTCGGCGACGCGTCCCCATCGGCTGCCATCCGGACGCTGCCACCCGGTGATGAAACTCGTCGTACACCTGTCTGGCTGGCCATTCGCGATGTGCACCCGGATGATCTTGTCACCGGTGGGCACGTAGCGATTCCACGATCCGTGACTCGCCACCAGCGCATCGCCTCGCATCGCCGCGGGCAGCACCGTCGCCCCGTCGAGGAACGTGATGCCGAGGACCGCGGAGTGGGCTTGCACGTTGAGGGCGGGGACAGTCATCAATGTGCACTTCGCCGGATCGTGGAACTCGGGACTCGCGTTGTGATCGCCCCAGCAGTAGGGCCAGCCGTAGAATCCGCCCGCGTGGATGACATTGACCTTGTCCGGCGGTGAGTTCTGGTGGTCGGGTTCCAGGTTGTCGCGCTCGTTCACCGTGACCCCAATGTCCTTGGTCGCGGGATCGACGGCCACACCGACCGCGTTGCGAAGACCCAATGCGAAGATCCGCCCGTTGCCACCGCTCTCATCGAACCGCATCACAGTGGCGCGCGTGGAATCAGTCTCAATGCAGACGTTGCACGACGAGCCGTCGGACACGTACATCGCGCTGTCGGAACCGAAAGTAACGATCGTGCGCGTCGAATGGCCACTTCCGCCGCCGTAGTGATTTACGTACGCCGGTGAGTCCGTAGGAATGCCGCGCGCGTCGAGCCCGAACCGCACCACGCCGTCATTGTTCGCGACATAAAAGGCGTGTTTGTGAAAACGCCATCCCGTGTGGCTCGTTGAGCCCCTCGGCGACGACGGTCTGGCTATCCGGAATGCCCGCACCATTGAACGCGTACAGGCGTACGACGGTACCTCGCCGCGGCACGGATACGTACACGGACCCGTCGGCCCCTGACACCATCCACCGCGCACCCGGCAAATGCGCGAAATACTGGACCTTGAGCCCCTCAGGCAACGTCAGCTGCCGCTGCAGATCGGCGTCGGTCGCTGGCTGGGCCGCCGTCCGTGACGACATGCACGCGGTGACGACCGGCGTGGCCACCGCCGTGACCACCATCGCAACGCGACGGACCATCGGACTCATCCTCCGACCCGGGTTTTCGTCCAGATCACCACCAACGCACAGTCGGACTGTCCGGTCGCCTGGAATTGCGCAGGCGCTTCGGACGGCTGGTACACTTCGACCGCCGCCACTTCGCTGGGATGCATGTAGTCGTTGAAGTCGCCTTGCATGGGAGTCGGCACACCGTCGATCACGTACGTCAGACACGTGCCACCCGCTCCCCGTGAGCCTTTGAGCTGCGGCTGCCCGGTCGAATAATCCACCATGAGACCTGGCACCGTGGTGAAGATGTTCAGGTCATGACGGTCGGCAGCTTCTTCCGCGATCTGATCTTCCGTCAGATACCGGCCAAGACCGGATTTCTGCCGCTGCGTGAATCCGACGTTTCGCAGGCCCTTCTTCCGTTTCCCTCCGCTTGCACCGGCGTGAGTGTCGGCGGGGCCGGGAGCAGTTTGACGTCGGTGTGTTGAGGGCGAACGCGCCGACAGGTCAACGGTGATCTGCATCGGCGAGTAGCTCAGCTTTCGGACCTGGAGCGCCTGCGTTCCTGACGGCAGCCCACGAAGGGTGTAGGTGCCACTGTCACCTGTCGTCGTCGTAGCCGCTGCCCCCGCCACGGACGACTTCGGCGCGGGCGATCGGTTTGCCACTCGGGTCGGTCGCGCGCCCATGCACCACTGCACGGCCGGTCCGCAGGACCGGCACGGCCGGCTTGGGCGGCGCGGGCGCGCCAGCCGCAGGCGTGGGTGCGCTGGCCGTGACGACGGTGTCGGGCGATGGAACGTGCAACATCGCAATGCTCACCAGCTCACCCTGCGTCGTGATCGGGACGTCAGCGGTCGCGAGACCACCCCGCGACGCGCGGACGGACCCCTGCACGCTGGCTGGTGTGCCGCGGAGGAATGATACGAACCGCTCGAGTCCACCGTCGCCTCGCGGACGCGCGGTGCGCGGTGCACACCCGTGGCTGCACTTACTTCGAGCTCGGTCCAGTACAGCACGACGCGAGCACCTGTCGCGGGTGCATCCGTATCGGCGTCCAGCACGCGTCCGATCACCGCCGACGGTCCCGTCAGGCGCTTGTCCGGCTGGGCAGAACAGGTTGAGCACGGTGGACTGCGACGGCGTCGACAACCGCACGACGGCGTACCGCGCAAGCGGCATCGCGATCGGTTGCGTCTCGATCGCAATGCCGATCGAGTCGAGCAGCGGATGCGAGAGTTGGAGCTTGTACTCGCCGGGCACCACGCTGTCGATACGGAATTGGCCGAGCAAATCCGTGACGCCCGAACCTTTCGTGCCGACAATGGTCACCGTCGCCGCCCGCAATGGGCCGCCGTGGATACTGTGCGATGGCGACGCCAATGACGCCAGAGAAATGGTGGGCGGTGTCGGCCGGAGGTTGCTTGGGCGCTGGTGCGACGGCTCGCTTGCCCTTCGCCTTGCTGGCGGACGGAGTGGCCGGAGGCGTCGTCTGCTGGGCGACGGCCCATGATGCCGCCCCGGGGACGGCCGCCAGGGCGAGCCCTGCACCGAGCGCCATTCCGAATGTGCCGCAGGGCAATAGGCCGGCGAGTGATCGCAGCGCGCGCAATGGCGCCCTGCCTCCGAGTCGGTTCATCCGAACCATCGCTTCAACGCCGCGGTCGTGGTGCCCAGGCCGCCCGGACGGGTCGCCGCGTCGAGGGCGACGGCAAAATCGGGGGCGGTGGGGTACCGGTCATTGGGATCGCGCTCAAGCCCTTCAGCAGTACGCGCTCGACCGACTCCGGAAATCTAGCTCCGGCCGAACCTTGCGGAGCGGCGTCGGCTCATTCCGGAGACGAGCGATCATGAGTTCCTGCTGTGACTTCCCGGTGAACGGCAGATTCCCGGTCAACATCTGACCGTCATCGACGCGAGAGAATACACGTCGGTCCGTCCGTCCAGTGGCTTCCCGCGCAGTTGCTCCGGACTCATGAACTCGGGCGTCCCGAGCAGATCCCCGTCGCCGTCAATCTCTCCATCTCGCTCCCGGCTTCCGCTCTTTGGCGAGCCCGAAATCCATCACCACCGCGTACTCTCGGTCATCCTCTCCCTTCACGATCATGACATTCTCGGGCTTCAGGTCCCGATGACGATCCGATGCTCGTGCGCCATATGGAGCCCGGCCGCGATCTGCCCACGAACGGACGACCTGGCCGAGCGGGACGTACCCCAACCGATACGTCCGGTCCGCTAGGATTTCGCCCTCGAGGTACGGCATTACCACGTAGACGATGCCGTTCGCGGTCTGACCGAGGCGCTCAATGTGGCACACGTTGGGATGTAGCAGCTTCCGGCCGTCTTGGCTTCGCGCCGGAACCGCGTCATGGCCGTGTCGTCCTTGACAGCGCCGGGGACAGCACCTTGATTGCGTCCTGCGTGTTCGCCCCTGTCGTCGCGCGGTACACGTTCGACATGCCGCCTTCGCCGAGCTTGCGCTGCACCGTGTACCGGCCGTCGAGGACTTCCCCGACAGGGTCGCATTCGGCGGGGACGGCACCGGCGTCGCTTGCCTTTGGTGAACGCCGGCCCCTGCCCGGTCGGGAGCGCTCGCGGCGGCCCCTTCGTTCTCGGCACGGCGCCCGGCGAAACCCCGGTGAGGGCGGGCGCTCGGGGGGCGGCACGGTGCCTCCGCGCCAGCGACGGGCGCAGCTCGCCGGATCTCCGTCCGCCACGAGCTTGGCGCCGTCGCGTGGGCAATAACGGGCGGTACCACGATAGGCGCGCCACAAGTTGGGCATCGCAGAGTCATGCCCCGAAAATCTAGCGCCGGGCGACAACCACGCAGTCCCCGCCACGCAGTCCTGGCCTCGTCCTCACTCAGTTCCGTCCGTCGGCTTTGGCGCGATAGACGCGGCGTCGGCCTGGGCGAAGAATCTTCCGCCGATCGACGCTCAGGTCCGGGGAATGTCGCCACCCCGATGCTCGCTGTGAACCGCAACCTGTCCGCTCGACCCCGGGCGCGCCGATCACCGCGAACGTCTGCGCCTCGATCCGCTCCCGGATCCGTTCCGCGAACGCCACCGCCCCGCCCTCGGCGGTCTCCGGCAGCACGACCACGAACTCCTCGCCGCCGTACCGGGCCACGACGTCCACGCTGCGGACGGCGTGCTGCAGCAACAGCGCCACCTCCCGCAACGCGTCGTCGCCCGTCAGATGCCCGTACGTGTCGTTGATCCGCTTGAAGTGATCGAGATCGATCATGAGCAGCGTCACAGGAAGCTGTACCGGCGGGCTTCGATCCAGCTCCGACGTCAGCCGGAGCGTCAACGCGCGCCGGTTCAGCACCTGGGTCAACGGATCGGTGTGGGCCAGGGCCTCGAGCCGCGCGTTGTCGGCCTTCGTCATTCCGATGACCTGGGCGCGCTGGATCGTCGCCACCGCGGCCTTGATCACCGTGTCGGCGAACTCCACGTCCTCGTCCGAGAGCGGCGACTCGTCGCCCGTCCGGCGGAGAAAGAAAACGCCGGCCTGCGTCCGGTCGAGACTGAACGGCAGCGCGATGACCGACCGAATCGCCACCCGGATCCCGCTCGCGACCCAGTTCTCACGGACCTCGCTGTACAGCGCGTTCGTCATGAGATCCTCGATCAACACCGGTCGCCCCGCTGTCGAGCGCCGAGCGGATCTCGGGATAGCGATCGAGCTCGATCTCGAGGTTACGCAGCGCGGGGTTCTCATACGCGGTCGCCACGATCCCGACCCCCGATCACCCGGCCGGGCGAGGATCACCGAGCAGTGCGACAGCGCGAGCGCGCGCGCCACGCGCCGGGCGAGGATGTGATAGATCTCGTCCTGATGATAGGTTGCCCGTGACTTCATGGAGGATGTCGACCAGCTTGCGCCGGCTCTCGGCTTCCTCACGCGCGCGCCGCAGCTCCTGCTCCGTCGTCCGGAGCGCTTCGCGCGCCGAGCGGAGCGCGGCGCGGACGCGAAGCTGGGCCTGGATGCGGGCCAACAGCTCGCGCACGCGGAACGGCTTGCGCACGAAGTCGGCGGCGCCAAGTCCGAGCGTCCGCACCGCGGCCTCTTCGGGCGGCAGCGCCGAGACCATCAGGATCGGCAGATCGCGCCAGCGGTCGTCAGACTTGATCCGCTCGAGCGTCTGGTAGTTGTCGGCGCCCGGCAGCGTGACATTGAGCAACAGCAGATCGGGCGGCGCGTCGTGCTCCAGCCGCTCGAGCAGCGCCTGCCCGCCATGCGCGGCGCTCACCTCGTAGCCTTGCTCCTGGAGCACCCAGGCCATGGTCTGGAGGACGGCCGGAGTCATCATCTGCTACTAGAATGCGCGTGTTCGGCAAGATCACCCCCCGCGCTGATCCGATTCCGCCCCGCCGATTTCGCGCGGTAGAGACTGCGGTCGGCCTCCTCGAGCAGCTCGGCGGGTCCCACTTCCTTGCCGCACCGCCTCGGGCGTCGACGTCTCCGCGACCGCGCATGACCGCCACGCCGACCGAGATCGTCACCTCGAGCGGCGTCGGCTCGCCACCGAACCGGTGGTCGTCCACGTTCGCCCGCAGCCGCTCGGCGAACGTCGTCGCCCCCTGCCACCCGGTGTCGGGGAGAATCAGCACGAACTCATTGCCGCCCGGCCGGGCCACCACGTCGGTTTCTGCGCACCGTCTGCTTGAGGATGCCGCGCGACGGTCTGGAGCACGCTGTCGCCAAACGGATGCCCGAACCCGTCGTTGATCGGCTTGAACCGGTCGATGTCGATCGCCAGCACGGCGAGCGGCGTGCCGCGCCGGAGCGGCCTGACGCCACTCGCGCGTGAGTCGCGTCTCGAACGCGCGTCGGTTGAGGGACTCCTTGGTCAATGGATCGGTGCCGATCAACTCGATCAGTCGCGCGCGCATGTCATTGATGCTCCGCGCCACTAGAGCGTCAAGTCGTCGGTGCGGCGCTCGACGATCGTGCCGAGCGGCATTCCCAGGTCGCCCACCTCCAGGTCGTGGCACAGCCGGCGGAGCGCCGTCATGCGCGACCGGAAACTGCCGAACGCGAACAGCAGTGTGCACCCGGCGAAGAGGTACATCGCCGAGTATGTCACGAGGGCCCACCCGTCAGCCGGCGGACCGGGACGGATCGGTGTGAGCATGAGCGAGCCAGCGAGGTACGCAGCAAGTGTCGAGAGCAGCCCCCACACCGCGAACGAAAGCCCGTAGTACACGACCGCGATCTGCACGGCCACGAGCCCCAAGATGAGCAATCGATCGTAGTCCCGCACTGTGGCCGTGAGATACACGACGCTCGCCGCGGCGATCAGGTCGGTCACGAGCACGAGGACCAGCAGCCGGCGGGGGACGGCTTCCGCCGTTGTCCTCCGCAGGAGCCAGCCAATTGTCATCGTTATCCCTGCGTACGCGAGCCCCACACCGGCAAGCGCCTGCCCCTGAACGGGGCCATTCCCAGAAAAGCGTTGCACGGCCGCCGCGCCAATGATGAGCGCCGCCGCCACATATCGTGCCCAGTTTTGCCACAGTACGACCTGCTTCTCCGCTCCGGCCGCGGTCACTTTGTCCGAAATGCGCCAGGGCGGATCGCTGACCGGCCATTCCTGAGTGACGGCGGTCGGGCGGGCCGTGACGGGTGACACGTCCGGGGCGGGCGACGGTTTCACGGGCGCGATTGGGGCCTCGGCGCCGAGCCCCGCGTCTGCGGCGGGCGCGAGATCCGCGCAGCCCGCGCGCAGGTCCACCTGCACCTCCGGCACGACCCGGGCGACGCGCGACCTCCTGACACCAGGGATCTCTCCCGGGACGGCCAACCGGGCGTCCGGGGGGCGTCGTGGGGTAGAGCGGCGTGACTCCAGAGAGGTCCATGCACCCCGATCGGTCTGTAAGAGCAGGCGAACCGGTCATCCCTCGTTCTCCGAGGCCGCCCAAGTGCGTCCCGGAGACCGCCAGCGCGCGGAGGCAGACGTTAGTCATCGCTAACAATCGTCCGCGCACGCCACGGTAAGGCAAAAAGCGAGCTCATCGCGCTAAACATCCGGTGTAGTGCGGAGAAACATTGCTCGCAAGCACGTTGCGACGGCCCTTGACGACTGGGTTCGTAAACCGCAACGGAGGCGGTGATTAGGTCACCGCCTCCGTTGCCGAACCAGTCATGCCCGAATTGTAAGAGCGTGCAGAAGAGCTCCGCTAGGACTCGTCTCCCGACGCATCATCCGGGCCAGCCGGGGCCGATTCCGTGGCTTCGGCGGGCTCCGTCCCCTCGGCCTCGTCTGGGACCACCCGGGCGACCGCGGTGACCCGGTCGCCCAGGTCGAGTTGGACCAGTTTGACGCCCTGGGCGATGCGGCCGGTCACCCTCACCTGGGCGACCGACGACCGGATGATGATGCCCTGCTTCGTGATCAGCATGATCTCGTCCTCGGGCAGCACCTCCATCACCGTCACCACGTCTCCCGTCCGCTCGGTGCGGTTCACGGTGATGATGCCTTTCCCGCCCCGCTTCTGCACGCGATACTCGTCGAGGTTCGAGCACTTGCCCATGCCGAGCTCCGTGACGACGAGAATCGTCGCATCGCGCTTGAGCACGACCATGCCGACCACGTTGTCGCCGGTGCGTAGCTCGATGCCCTTCACGCCCGTGGTGTCGCGGCCCATGTGGCGGACATCCGATTCATGGAAGCGCACGGAGAGCCCGTGACGCGTCGCGAGGATCACGTCGTTCGTGCCGCTCGTGATCTGCACATCGATCAGCTCGTCGCCGCTCTCGACCTTGATGGCTTTGATGCCGTTGGTGCGCGGATTGGAGTACTCGCTCAGCGCCGTCTTCTTCACCGTGCCCAGTTTGGTGCAGAAGAAGAGGTACTGCTCCTCCGAGAACTCGCTCACGGGCAGCATCGCCTTGATCTCGGTGTCGGGCGACACGTTGATCAGGTTGACGATCGGACGCCCCTTGGTGGCGCGTCCGGCCTGCGGGATCTCGTGCACCTTGAGCTTGAAGCAGCGGCCATCATCCGTGAAGAACAGGATGTGATCGTGCGTCGAGCCGATGAACAGGTGCTCGATGAAATCCGAGTCTTTGAGATCCTGGCCTGACAGGCCTCGCCCGCCGCGCCGCTGGCGCCGGTACGTCGAGACCGCGGTGCGCTTGATGTAGCCCGAGTGCGAGACCGTGATCACCATGTCCTCTTCGGCGATCAGATCCTCGACCGAGAACTCGCCCTCATCGCTTGATGATCTCGGAGCGCCGTTCGTCGGAATACTGCTCCAGGATCTGCGTCAGCTCGTCCTTGATCAGCTTCATCCGCTTGGGCCGCGAATCGAGAAGCGCGCGCAGGTCCTTGATGATCGCCTGCACGTCCTTCAGCTCTGCCTCGAGCTTGTCGATCTCGAGGCCGGTGAGCTTGGCCAGCCGCATGTTGAGGATCGCTTCGGCTTGCACCTCCGACAGCTTGAAGCGGCTCTGCAACCGCGCGCTGGCGCGCGGGGTGTCCTCGGCGGCCCGGATCAGTTTGATCACTTCGTCGATGTTGTCGACGGCGATCTTGAGGCCCTCGAGGATGTGCTCGCGCTCCTGGGCCTTGTCCAGCTCGAACTGCGCTCGCCGCACGACGACCTCGTGCCGGTGCCCGATGTAGTGCCCGAGGATCTCCTTGAGCCCCATGACCTTCGGCACCAGTTGCTTCGTCGTCGGGTCAGGCACCAGCGCCAGCATGATGACGCCGAACGTCGCCTGCATCGGCGTGTGCTTGTAGAGCTGGTTGAGCACCACCCGCGGAATCGCGTCGCGCCGCAATTCGAGGACCAGCCGGCGTGCCCTCGCGGCTCGTCTCGTTGCGCATTGCCGTGATGCCGTCGAGCCGCTTGTCGGCGACGAGGTCGCGAATCACCTGCTCGCAGTTTCGCGCCGTTGACCTGGTAGGGCAGCTCGGTGACGACGATCTGTGCGCGCCCCGATTCCTTCTCCTCGATCACGGCGCGCGCACGCATCACGATCCGTCCGCGCCCCGTCTCCTGGTAGTCCTTGATCCCCTGCCGCCCGTAGATGAATCCGCCCGTCGGGAAATCGGGACCCTTGCACGATCTTGCGCAGATCGCCCGTGCTCGAGCTCCGGATCATCGATCAGCGCGATCACCGCGTTGACGACTTCCTTGAGATTGTGCGGCGGAATGTTGGTCGCCATGCCGACGGCGATGCCCGACGACCCGTTCACCACCAGATTCGGGAATCCCGACGGCAGGACCTTGGGCTCGGTGAGCCGGTCGTCGAAATTGGGCGCGAAGTCGACCGTGTTCTTGTCGATGTCGGCCAGCATCTCGGTGGCCAGCCGCGTGAGCCGCGCTTCGGTGTACCGATAGGCCGCCGCGTTGTCGCCATCGGCGCTGCCGTAGTTCCCCTGTCCGTCCACCAGCGGATAGCGCAGCGAGAAATCCTGCACCATGCGCACGAGCGCATCGTAGACCGACGCATCGCCGTGCGGGTGGTACTTGCCCAGCACATCGCCCGACGACCGTCGCCGATTTCTTATATGGACGCCCGGGAACCAGTCCCAGCTCGTTCATCGCGTACAGCACGCGCCGGTGCACTGGCTTCGAGCCCATCACGCACATCCGGCAGTGCGCGCGAGACGATCACGCTCATCGAATAGTTGATGAACGATTCCTTGATCTCGTCGTCGATGAGACGGGGGAGAATGCGCTCTCGGTTGTTCGGTGCGGTCATGATTCGGCCAGAGAGGATCAGCGAGCGGGCGCGGACACGCCACGACGGCCATGCCGCGGCGGAACACGCGCCGGAGACGCGGTCGGACAGCCGCCGGACGGCAGATGACCGAACCCTGAAAGCTACCCGGTCCGGACGCCTGCCGCAACCCGAGAGACTACTTCTAACCTGTTGTCGGTGCGTGGGTTAGGAAGGCGGCTCGAAACCCT
>CAVWTI010000006.1:0-24622 GCA_963757855.1 uncultured Gemmatimonadales bacterium | reverse complement strand
ATGTATTGCTCGGATTGCTGTCGCCAGCGTTGGAAGGTGCTGGCGGCGAATGGGGTTCTTCCGGCAACATAGTCAGAGACAAAGAAATGGGGCGCTCAGCGAACGCCATCGGGCCAGAGGACGACGCGCAGGGTCTGCAGCATGATTGCCCAATCGCGCAGCAGGCTGAAATTCTTGATGTAGAAGAGATCGTATTCAAGTTTCCGCTGGGAATCCTCGAACGATGCTCCGTAGTGATAGTTTATCTGCGCCCAGCCTGTTAGGCCCGCCCTCACGGTGTGCCGTAGGTGATAGAGGTCAGCTGGCCCGAGAGCTCCTCGACAAAGCACGGGCGCTCAGGCCTGGGGCCGACGATCGACATGTCGCCTTTCAGGATATTAAAGAGCTGGGGAAGCTCGTCGAGCCTGGTGCGGCGCAGGAAGTTGCCGACCTTCGTAACGCGCGGGTCGTCCTTATCGGCCCATTTGGCGCCGTCCTTTTCTGCGTCCACGCGCATGCTTCTGAGCTTGTAAAGCCAGAAAACCCGACTGCCTCTGGTGACGCGCTGCTGGCGATAGATCACGGGGCCGGCCGAACTCCAGACGGACCAGCGCCATAGCTATGAGCAGGACGGGGAGGCAGATGATCAAGGCGGCAAAACTGATCGCGATATCCGTGAACCGTTTCACCACGTCATCGATCAGACGGAACTGGAATCCCGGCGTATGAATGAGCCATGGCACTTCGAGCCATGCCATTTCAATGCGGCCCGTCTGACGCTCCACGAAAGAGTTGAAGTTCGTGACGGGAATGCCACGGGTCTTCAATGGAAGGAGATTGTCCAGAGGAACGTGCGAATGGTCGTCAAGCGCAACCACGATTTCGTCAATGGCAAGATTGTCCACCAGTTCGTAGAGGGACGCGCGGGAGAGCGGACTGGCGCCATCAGCCAACGTATCGGGACCCAGTAGCACCTCGGCCCTGACAAAGTGCATTTCCTGCAGGCCTCCCTGGGCACGATTGATTGCCTCGATGTGGCTCGCCCTCTGGCCGGTGCCGATTACAAGGACGCGGCGGCAGAAAATATCACCGTGCAGAAGAACGCGAATGATGTTGCGACTCAGGATTGAAGCAACCAGGGAAATGCTGGTCCCGATCAGCATGATCGTAACGCATCGGCTGATGCTCAAAAAGATGCGTTGCAACGGGAAGAGATAGGGGAAACCATAATGAAGGCCGATAACAAGTAATATTCCGGCGATTGTCAGCGCCGTGGGCACGCGGGAGATCGCAACCGCCCTGTCAATCACGGCATCTCGGCCATAACATCCTGTGGAATAAAGCAGAATCAGCGACAACAGCGTCGATAAACCGACGACTGCAAAGACTTCGCGGAGGGAACTTAGGTCCAGTCGTGAGCGAATGAGGGTGAATACAATCGCCTGGGAGCCGGCGATCAGCACCAGGTCCAAAAGCAGCTGCGCTACGTTCGCGGACGGTACGTAACGGGGATAACGGAGTTTCGCGGTAGCTCTTGCGCCAGCGGAGTCGGTCCTGCGGAAAGCGGGAATTTTGGCTGTCTTCGGCAGCGCGGCGGTTGTGTGTATCTGGAGCAGCTTTGCGAACTGTAAGTGTCGAAACTGCAACTACTGTCTCATTTCGCGACAGCCCATCAGAACTCATGACCCCAACCCTTATATTGCCAGCTTCACCTGGCAAACTTTGTGCCGCGAACACCCCGCAAAAAGCGGTTAGCCCACCGATGCTCGTCACTGACTTTAAGATAGTGCAGCATGTTTGCTGCATAGGCGAGACAGTGCGCCGCGTTTTGATACAAATTCTTTCTACCCCTACGTCGTTTCCTCCAATTTGGATTTTTTCTTCCTGCAGAATTATGGTTAACGGGGATGCAAAAAACTCTCGCAGCGTGGATGCGGCAATATTCCAGAGCGTACTAGGTGGCAGAACGTACTAGCTGGCAGTTTGTTCACGATGTTCGTCGACAATAGCTCCCAAACTGCGCCCATGCTGTTCAACATCCGGGTCTTATTCCACAGCTAGAAGTTGTGAATGACAAAATTTGTGCAGTGGCAGCAGTGTTATATTGCCGACCCCGATGTGGCAGACGACATCCGTCGGATGGGCGAGGTCGCCAAACTGTTCGTGAATGCCTGCCCGATCGTGCTAGCCGCCTTGATCTCACCCATTCGCCCCGGACGGCGAATGGCGCAGAAGTCTCTGGGCGAAGGCGAGGTCTCGGAGATCCCCGTCGACACCCCGATCCAGATGTTCATAGAGCGCGACCCCAAGGGCCTCTACGAAGGGGCTAGGGGCGGCACGATTAAGAGTTTCACCGGCATTGACAGCCCCTGTGAGGCCCCCGAACGCGCCGACATCACCTTCCGCACAGTGGAGACGATCCTGGAAGACCGCGCCCAGGCCATCGTCAAATACCTGCGCGAAAATGGTTACAACTAGCGCGTCGGGGGGGGCCATGCTGGACATTCCGAATTTCGTGTTGTGCGTATCCTGTCCCGACCGTCGCGGCATCGTGGCAGAGGTATCGCGCTTCCTGGTCGAGCGCGACAGCAACATCTTGGATAGCCAGCAATTCGGCGATCGCGGCAATGGCCGCTTTTTCCTGCGGGTGCATTGCCTATCGGAAGCCGGCATTCCCATCGAACAACTGGAAGGCGAGTTCGCGCCTCTGGCGCGCAGGTTTCAAATGGAGGCGCAATTCTTTGACAGTCAGCGCAAGACCCGCGCCGTCATCATGGTATCGCGGTTCGGCCATGCGCTGGTAGACCTACTATACCGTGTCCGCATTGAGGCCGTCCGGCTAGAAGTCCGCTGGTGGTATCCAACCATACCGACCTCGCCGACGTGGCGGCAGCTCACGGAATTCCCTTCGTCCACCTGCCGGTGGAAAGAACCAACAAAGCAGAGCAAGAAGCCCAACTGTCGACGCTTCTGGAGAAACACTGCATCGAATTGGTCGTGTTGGCGCGCTATATGCAGATTTTGTCTCCAAACTTCTGCGCGCCTCGACTAGGGCGCATCATCAACATCCATCATAGCTTTCTGCCCAGCTTCAAGGGCGCCAACCCTTACACCCAGGCCCATGACCGCGGCGTCAAGCTAATCGGGGCGACAGCCCATTACATCACGGAAAACCTGGACGAGGGACCCATCATCGAGCAGTCGGTGGAACGCGTCAGCCATGCGCTCTCACCCCAGGATTATGTCGCGGTCGGACGCGATATCGAAAGTCACTGCCTGGCCCGGGCAGTAAAATGGCACTGTGAACACCGCATCCTTCTGAACGGTCGCCGCACAGTGATCTTTTCCTAAAAAATTCGCGACAGGCCCGACCTGGCGCCATTCGCCGGGTGGCCCTGTGTGGGCAACCCAGAGAGCCGGCAATAGTCCCAGAGGACTATCGCGAATTTCGATCGTGCCGGCGAGGAACACGCCTTGGCCGCACCGGTTGGGGCTGCCTGGCTGGCTGGGCAGGGCCACGCCAGGAACGCCACGTCCGGCCCATCGTCAAACGTTTTCGCGAGACGGGATCTCTGAGTAAGGAAGCCGCTGGCGGCGAGGCCCCTGCAAAGACGGCGCCCGCCTTAAGCCCCGGCCCGCTTACGCACTGCGCGGCGAGCGGGCTGAACTGTGTCACCGCGTTGGCGATGTCGCGTGAGAAATTTGACCCCTTTGCCCAAGGAAAACCGCAGCGTCTCCTTCTGCGGGGCCCGGAGCGGTGCGGTGTCATTTTTCCCGAGGGAAAATAGGAGCCATCCGATCAAAGGCGAAGCGATCAGTGAACACACCAACCATATTCCAAATATGATTGCGACTGTCATGATGCCTACATCTAGTAGCGACTTATGGCCTATGGACTGACGATAGTGAGAGTTCCTTTCCCAATGGTTAAGGACTTCTAGGCAGTCATGGGATTATATTCCTGTTACTTAAATCCATTCATCATGTCTGAGGTTTGTCACCTGGACGCCCCCGAGATCGTGCTAGTTCACGGCATCCGATCGGTCTGACCCGTAACTTGAACTGGTACGCTGCAAGCCCATCGCAAGGTTGGAGGCAATCATGACATTGGCTGTGCTTGATCCATGGATCGCACTGGCCAAAGAGTGGCAGCCCCTGTTGGCCGGCCTGCTGGCCGTTTTGGCGAGCATCATTCTGGCTGCAGGGATCGTAAAAGCTGCGAAAATCCGCGCGGCCGCATCCGGTGAGAAGCGGGAATTGTCGGTTTCACAAGATCTGAGAGCACCGGCGGAGCCAGGCGCAATCGACGCCGACACCTTGGACAACGTCAACGGCAATCTTGAGAAGCTTCGCAGCCTGCTGCGATCTGCGCTGTCTTCATTATCGTCCCTGGACGTCGATGATGAATCGGCCCGCTCGCTTTGCACCCGAATTGCCGCGTTCCAATGGAAACACTTTCCCATTCCGGCCTATGCCGACCGACGCACGCGAGAAACGTATGCCACTTTCCTAAATCAGTTCGAAACACTCCAGGTGGTTCTGGACAAAGAATGGTCACCTTCCGAAGCATCAGCGATACTGATCCAGCTGAATGCCAATGCGCGCGCGCTTTCCACATATCCTCAGCCAGATGAATTCTGGCAAGACCGAAGCGCTCGGCCATCAAAACAAGAACTGACCGCCAGCAAGGAAACTCCGTCTAGCGCGGACGCACAGGATGATAATCCAATATCCACTGGCGCTGCTCTTCTGTCTGGGGAACTTCAACCGTTGCGGGCCTCCGCCATCATATCGAGCGCGGTCCCGGCATCTATGTGCAGATAGTTCAATACGCCAGACGCGACCAGGGCGGACCGGCCGATGCCGGCGCGACAGTGTATGGCCACGGATTTGCCCATCGCAACCGCTTCACCCAGTTTCGCTATCAGGGCATTGAACGCGTTTGCCGAGGAAGGAACAGATCCGTCCTTGAATGGGAAACCACAAAAAATCAAGGCCGATCTCGTCGCACAATCCGATTTCCGCCTCGATAAGACCGGGGACTTCATCCTGCTCCAGCAAGGATACCACGATATCAACGCCCTCCTCCTTCCAGTACAGAATGGCGCGTTCCAGGCCATCAGCCTGTGGCGCAGGCATGATCGCCAGATGACCGTCCATGAATTCCCGTATCCAGTAAAGCGGCAAGACAAGCACCGGTATGTGTTCCCGGCGCACTCAGCGCCAAGCTATTGGCTTGCCATTCCAGAGTGCGGAGGGAGCGGTTACAATAGAAACATAGTTATCGTGCTGACGGATAATTCTGTAAACAATCATGGCAAGAATTTGTCTCGAATCCCTGATGCGACATTGCGGTTGGGATCTCCAGCCGAAAATTCGCTATAGCTGACGGAATTCTGGTAACCGGCGCAATTGACCTGCTCATGGCGGGCATGTCCAGCGATAGGGTGCATAGTATGGCTGTCTTGGTCACGGGAGGAGCGGGCTACATCGGCAGTCACATGGTACACCGGCTTATTGAAAGCGGTGAGCATGTCATTGTCCTGGACGATTTAAGTACCGGCGTTAAAAAAAACCTTCCTGCCAACTGCGAACTGGTCGAGGGAAATATCGGTGATGAAGCGCTGGTTTCGCGCTTATTTCAATCACGTCCTTTTGACTCGGTCATTCATTTTGCCGGATCTGTCGTCGTCCCCGAATCTGGTGGCGCACCCTCTCGATTATTACCAGAACAACACCGCCGCCAGCCGGTCGTTGATCGCGGTCTGTGTCCGCCACGGCGTGCCTAATTTCCTCTTTTCGTCCACCGCTGCCGTGTACGGGTCGCCACTGGTCGTGCCGGTTTCGGAGGACACGCAAACCGATCCGGTCAGTCCCTACGGCCGGTCCAAGCTGATGACCGAATGGATTTTGCAGGATGCCGCGAAAGCGCACGGGCTGCGATATGCAATCCTTCGTTACTTTAATGTTGCAGGTGCCGATCCACAAGGACGCACCGGACAATCAACTCCGCGGGCGACACATCTGATAAAGCGTGCCTGCGAGGTCGCCACCGGGCGTTCTGAAAAGCTGACGATATTCGGCACTGACTATCCGACACCGGATGGGACCGGTGTTCGCGACTATATTCACGTCTCCGACCTGGTGGATATACACGAGCGAGCGCTGCGCAAATTGAGAAAGGAGAATACCTCTCTGTTGCTCAATTGTGGATATGGGCATGGCTATTCGGTTCGCGAAGTCGTGTCCGCTGTGGAGCGCGCGCGAAAAAGAAGCTTGCCGTAGAAACCGCGGCACGGCGACCCGGCGAAGGCTTCTCGCAATCGTGTTCGCGAACAGAAAAGTTGGCAAAGCAGCTCGGCTGGAAACCGCAGCATGCCGATCTGGCAGGCAATCGTCCAGACAGCCCTGGCCGGGAAAGGCGGCTCGGCTGATGCAACACGCGCGCCCAGGCTTTCCCGGACTTCTGGAAGACAAATTCTGCTCCGGCGCGCGAAAAGGAGCCACCGTTCCCCGTCATAAACGGCGACGCGGTCACTGGCCTAGAGAGACGCTTTCTTAAGTGTGCTGGCGCGTTGGAGGGATTTTTGCGTCAGAGCGGTCTGATGCAGAGGCGGCAGCAATGGGATGCGTTGGTAGCTTGAGGCGATAGAAGCGCCAGCCTCATTCAGCGGTCATATGTTTGGTCACGCAGATGAAGCCGATGGCGGCACCGAATAAGCCCCACTGCGAACCGGTTAGATGCGCCCCGAAAAGCTGGACAGAAAAATTTCGCGATAGCCAGTAAGAAATCACCAAAACAGCAATGGCGATTATTGCGATCCCCATCACCTGTTGACCGTCGCCCCGCAACACTCCAAATTTCAGACTACCGGCAGCCGTTAGTGCCAACAGTGCCGTTCCCATGGCGGACAACCCTGCCATAAAACCAGCGGTGATCCCTGCTGCTATGGCAATTGCCATGCTGCAAAATAGATAGACCGTGATTATCGAGATCACCTGCCCGCGCCCCCATCGCACTGCGCAAATCCCGGGATGCGGCACCCGAAAGGGTATCCGCATCATTAGCCACTTAACCAAAGCCGGATCGGATGGTGGCGCATCTCTGTGCGAACCGATAATCATATGAATTTGCTGTTAAAAATGCGTCCATTGGGTCATGATGTGTAAACGGGATTACAACCTTCGAAAATAGGTTTCGCATTTTTGGTCCCGAAGAGTTCCCCAGGCGCGACTCGAAATGGTCAATCCACCGTGAAAGCTCCAATCGCCATCTGCGGGGGGAGCGCATGCGCGGCCTGAACTGCGCCAGGTTTGCAAGCCCCGCGCTTTAACGAATGACAAAGCATTCCCTGGGATAGTCGCATCGAAAAGGGAAATGAGGTCTTCCCCATGAATGCTTTCACAGCGGGCGATGTTGTGTGCTTGAAGCTCGGTCGGCCCCGACATGACCGTGGAACGCATAGAGGCGACCGCGATCTTCGGTCGGTGTGTGTGTGGTTTGTGGAGCAAAACCTCTACCGCGCCAACTTTCCAGTTTCAGCCTTGTCGATGGCGCTGTGGCCAGTGGCGGCATAAGTCGACGATCACAGCCCTGGATCGGGCATCCGCCCTCGACGATAATTTCTCTGAGATTCGATAGCCTGATGCCGGATCCGCAGACCTATGCAAGACCTGGCCGGGTCCGCGTAAACCCCGGCTATCTCAGTCTCTGTTCCAGAACTGACACGTTGTCAGTTCTGGAGAAGCAATATGCCCACGATTTCTTTGGGCATCCATCAAGCTCTTGGCAACCATCCTGGTTCTGGACGGGCCGCAACAAAGCAGCAACTTCCCAGATCCCAACAGGCTGAAGACGCAGCTGCCGTTGAGTGGGAGTTTAGCGAGGCCATGCGGTCGCGTCGTTTCATGCCAGGCTGGTTCGTGCTCCCAGCGCAGCTCTTGGTTAAGCAGCAAAACGCCGAAAAGGGGGCCTCATGCCCGGTCGTGGCCGATGAAGCTTGCCGTGCAACGGACACGCAGGCCGACGACTTCGTCCGCGCGTTTCTCCGCGGTGAGCCGGGCGCGTTCACGTTCGACGATGGCGTCGAAGTCGTGAAGATCCTCATGGCGGCGTACATGAGTGCCGAGCAGGGGAAGACACTGGCATTCCCGCCCACGGGGCTGGCGAAGTTCGTCCCGCAGGTCGCCGGCGAAGCCGAGGAAATGTCTGGCCCGACAGGGAGTCATCCGGCTCGAGGGTGGCGACGTATTCCTTGAGCGGCTCGCCGATGAAGAGGATTCGTAGATGCAACGGGGGCGTGGTCTATCCCTTCCACTCGCCGGTGGCGACCTGCGGGACGAACTTCGCCAGCCCCGTGGGCGGGAAGTCCAGCGTCTCCCCTGCTCGGCACTCATGTACGCGGTCATGAGATCTTCACGATCTCGAGCCATCTCGAACTGCGCGCCCGATCCCCGCGGAGAAACGCGCTGGACGCAGTGCCGGTTCTCCGCCTCGTATCCGTACGCCACGGCCTCGTCGGCAACGACCGGCATGAGCCCGAGCTCGGCGTTTTGCTTCTCGACCAGGTCTTCGCCCGCCGAGTGCCGCCTTTACCTCGCGACTGAAGAACAGGTTGAGGCCCGTGTCGAGCGTGTTCCAGGCCATCGAGTATTCCGGTCCGAGCAACTCGGCCGACAGACGAAGTCCGGCGCCGACGAAACTCCAGGATGTGGTGGCTTCACCGATGACCCGTTGGCCATCGGCGGCTTCGAACTCGATCATCATGCTCGCGTAGTCCTCGGCCGGATGGTGGGCGTAGTCGACCTCCGGTCCCATCGTCGCGGTGAGTCGGGCCGCGTACTCGGGGCGCTCCACTTGAGGCTCTTGATGTGCGCCGAGACGCGGATGGGGCGGAGCGCGTCGCGGCCCGCGTCCGGTGCGGTCAGAGTGGCGGACGAGCAAGACCGAGTGGCACATCATGTCATTGAGCACGCCGCCGCCCTGGAGCGCCCCTGCCAGAACCATGGCGCGTGCGGCCCGCTGTGTTCCTCGGCGGCGCGCGCGAGATACGGACGCCCGGTGACCCGCGCGCCACGCGCCCAGAGGATCGCGTGGCCGCGCTGGATCTGCGGGGCGAATACCTGGTTCTCGAGATATCCGTGGCTGCAGGCCCACCGATTCACGAGCTCCAGGACGCGCGTGGCCTCGGCGACGGTTCGACGAGCGGCTTCTCGCAGGCGATGCCGGTCAACCGCCGCGCGCCGCGGCCGACGGCACTGACGATCGCCTGGACGGTCTCGACCCGCGCGTAGTTGGGGGCACAGATCCAGATCGCATCGACGGCCGGGTCGGCGACCATGGCGGCGATCGACGCGAACGGCTGTGGCGGCGCCCAACTTTGGCGGCGCGCGCCGCGCGTCTTCGGCGCGCTGACGCGTCCGGCTCCAGATGCCGACGACGTGTCCTCGCGGACCCCGACGAAGGCCTGGAGGTGGAAGCCGGTGACGAACCCGCCGCCGATGATCCCGATGCCGAGCGCCTGGACGCGGGCTGGCTGGCGCTGCCGGGTGTCGTACGCGCCATCAGTAGGAGACGCCGAGTTTGGCCAGGGCGGGGGGGGGCAACCCTGCCACGCCTGGACGACCTGGTTGCCCATGTATCGCAAGTCGGCCACGCCGATGCGGCTCGACCAGAACCCGGACGCCTGAGGTTCCTGAACATGTGAAGAATGCCACGCCCTGGCTCATCGCGGGTGGGCGCGCGCGGGGAACGCGATCTCGTCAAGCAGCGTGGAGCGCCGGGCGCGGCGCAATCAGCGAAGGCCGCACGCGAATCGGTCCGTGCGACTGGGTATCGAGCCAATGCAGGCCGCCTCGCATTGGGATCCGGGCCGCGGGTTGGTCCAGCATGATGAAGTCCATGAACTCGGGCACACCGGCATCGGTTGCGCTGCCGGAGCGGCCATCGCGGGGATGATGTCATCGGCGAGCAGGCGCACGACGCGCCACTCGTGCGGCGTGAAAAACCGCGGCGTGTGGGGAGGCGCGGTGTCGCCGGCGAACTGCTCGAGGTGCTCCCACGCGCGGGCGACGAGCGATGCGGGCTCGGTGGCGGCAGCGAGGGGGAGTGCGGCGAGGAGGCCGAGGATTTCGCGCCGGGAGAAGCCGTGCGCGGCAGGCCCATTGGTGTCAGGGCTGTCGGAGTTCATAAATCACCTGACTTGCGTAGAGTCACGATGCGGCTGGCGGTTCGCATGGCGAGCGCGAGGATCGTCCACGTGGGGTTCTTGTCGGCCTGGGACACAAATGGGCCGCCGTCGGCGATGAAGAGATTCTTCACGTCGTGCGCCTGGCACCAGCGGTTGACAATGGAGCTTTCGGGGTCGTCGCCCATTCGAGTCCCACCGACCTCGTGGATGATGCGGCCGCCGGCGTGGAGCCCGTAGCCTTCCTCGCGGGTGGGCATGGCGGTGAATGGCTCGCCACCCATGGCGGTGATCAGAGACCGGCAGGTCTCCTGCATGTGCTTGGCCTGCAGGTACTCGTGGTCGCTCCACTTCCAGTGGAACCTGAGGACCGGAATGCCCCACCGGTCAACGACATCGGGGTCGATCTCGCAATACGAATCGGCGTTGGGAACCATGGCGCCGCGGCACGAGAAACCCACGCGGGCGCCGTAGAACCGGCGGTAGTCATACTTGAGCGTGGTGCCATAGCCGCCGCCGGATGGGAACTGTTCAATGCCATCCATCGAGCCGTAGGTGGGCTGGTCCATGCCGCCCCAGGGCTCGATGTGGTATCCTCGGGGGAAGTCCAACGCGCGGTTGTCGAGCCACCACGGCATGTAGATGTGGGAGCCGCCGACGCCGTCCTCGTTGTGGGGAACATGGTCGGCGAGCCGAGGGACGGCGCCGGCGATCGTGGTTCCGGTGGTGTCGGTGAGGAACTTGCCGGCGGTGCCGCTCGTGTTGGCGAGACCGTTGGGCGAGCGTGCGCTTCGGGAGTTGAGCAGGAGCCGCGCCGATTCGCAGGCACTGGCCGCGAGCACGACGATGCGAGCGCGCACGTGCTCGTCGGTGCCCGAGGGCTTGTGGATGTACGAGACCCCGGAGGCCCGCCCCGATTCGTCGGTGGTGATCTCCCGGGCCATGGCGTTGGTGAGGAGTGTGAGCCGGTCGGTGCGAAGGGCGGGCTCGATCAGGACGCCGGGGCTGGAAAAGTTGGAATTGGTCTTACAGCCGCGTCCGCACTGGCCGCAGTAGTGGCAGGCGGCGCGGTCATTGAGCGGGCGAGTCAGGACGGACAGGCGGGACGCGATGCATCGCACCCCGGCGGCGTCGCAGGCCTGCTTGATGAGCAACTCGTAGCAGCGCGGCCGAGGCGGCGGGAGAAACACGCCGTCCGGATCGTTGGGGAGCTGGTCGTTGGAGCCGAAGATCCCGATCAGGCGATCGATGGCGTCATAGTAGGGCGCGAGGTCGTCGTAGGTGATGGGCCAGTCGTCGCCCAGGCCGTCGATCGACTTGCGGCGGAAGTCATCGCGTCCGAAGCGGAGGGAGATCCGTCCCCAGTGGTTGGTGCGGCCGCCGAGCATCCGGGCGCGCCACCAGCCGAACTCGGTGCCGGGGGCGACGGTGTAGGGCTCGCCCTCGATCTCCCAGCCGCCAATGCATCCGTCGAACTCGCCAAAGGGATGGGTAGGCGTCGGGGCACCGCGGCGTGGGGAGTCGTAGGACCATTTGAGCATCGCGCCGTTGGCGGCGGCGCTCCATGGCGCGCCGGCCTCCAGCATGACCACGTCGGCGCCTGCTTGCGTGAGCATGTAGGCCGCCATGCCGCCACCGGCGCCGGATCCGATGATGGCGACATCGTAGACGTGCTGCCGCGGCTGGAGTCGCATGCCGTGCGTGGAGGCCTTGCCCGAAGCGGTTGGTAGCGGCGCGCGGTCAGTTCGGGCGATTAATCGGTCAGCGGACGAATCCAGATATCGCGAAACCGCACCGGACTATGATGATCCTGCAGCACGAGCGGGAGTTTGTCGGGGTCGTGCGTGTAGGGGGGGCGGTGCATGTGGGCCGTGGGTCCACTGAGGGAGACATTGTCCTGGACGAGCACCTCGTTGTGGAACACCGTGATGCGGGCGGGCGAGGCCAGATCGCCCAATGGGGACCACCGAGGGCCGTGCCAGATGATGTCGTAAGTCTGCCACTGTCCGGGCGGCAGGCTGGCATTCACGAGGGGCGGGTACTGGCCAACATCGCGGCCGCCTGTCCGTCGGCATAGGTGATGTTGTCGTACGAGTCCAGCACCTGGACCTCGTACTTCCCCATCAGGAACACGCCGCTATTGCCGCGCTCCTGGCTCTCACCCTTGGCGGGCAGCGGGGCTTGCCACTCGACGTGGACCTGCGCGTCCCCGAACGCGCGAGTCGTCGCAATGTTGCCGGTGCCGTCCACCACCTCCATGTGTCCCGCTCGACCTTCCAGCGGGCGGCGAGGTTGGCCGAGTCGGCGTTGCGCCAGTCGGAGAGATCGCGGCCGTTGAACAGGACGATGGCATCCGCGGGCGGCGGGGCGGGCTCGTGATATGGGCCGGGGTCGACAATGGGCGGCCGCGGGCGGTCCATAGAATGGATCGGCCACTCAGTGGATACCTGGGCGTGCGCGGGCAGCGGCGCAAATGCCGCCAGCACGAGCGAGCTGGCGAGCACGTAGGCGTATGATACGCGATGCGGCATCAGGCTCGGCATGGACTGGGAGGGTGGGCGGAGTCGAGCAGTCCGGAGGGGCCGGCCTGCCGCGATAATGTACGGCACCGGCGGGGTGCTGGCAGCTTGGGCCGTGAGGGCCCCATCGTCCTCTTCTCTCGCCCTGTTCAGGGAGAGCAATGGGGACTAGGGATTAGGGATTGGGGGAGCGATCTTCAGCCTGTCCCTGGACCTCACACCTTTGCCGCCCATGCGCCGCATCCTGCTCGTCCTCCTGCTCGCCGTGCCATTGGGGTTCACCGCCGCGCGGACGGAGAATCCTCACAGCGCGAACCCTCACAAACTCAAGACCTATCAGGTCGCCCGCATCCGGACGCCGATGGGTGAGATCCTGTTCGTCCTCTACGACCAGACCCCACGGCACAAGGCGAGCTTCATCAAACTCGCGGGGAGCCACTACTGGGATTCACTGACGTTCAATCGCGTCATCAAGGATTTCGTGGCGCAGGGTGGATGTCCCGACACGCCGCAAGGGTTCGGGGGCTCGCCCTATCTCCTCGCGCCGGAGTTCAGCGACAGCCTCAAACACGTCTACGGCGCGGTCGGGGCCGGGCGTGATGACAATCCGGGCCAATTGTCCGCGGGGTGCCAGTTCTACATCGTCGCGAACAAGAAGGGCCTGCCCAAACTCGACAACCACTACACCGTCTATGGGCAGGTCTTCAAAGGCATGGACGTCGTCGAATCCATCGTATCGGTCCCCAAGGATACGACCAACAAGCCGTACACTCCCATCGCGCTGCACATTGACGTGATCAACATGTCCGCCGACTCGCTCAAGGCGGACGGGTACGTGCCGAAGTAGCCGGCGATATGGCGTCCGGGTTCACGCGGGCGCGTGGACCTGCCTGAACAGCTCGATCATGTGACGGTTGAATGCGGGGATGTCGTCCGGCTTGCGGCTCGACACCATGTTGCCATCGACGACGCACTCTTCATCGACCCAGTGCGCGCCTGCGTTACGGAGATCGGTCTGGAGTGACGGCCAGGAGGTGATCTTCCGGCCACTCACGGCCTTGGCCTCCAACACGGTCCACGGACCGTGGCAGATCACGGCCACAGGTTTGTTGGCATCGAAGAAGGCGCGGACGAACGCCACAGCCTGGGGTTGGATGCGCAGCTTGTCGGGATTCATGACACCACCGGGCAGCAGCAGCGCATCGAAATCGCCGGGTGAGGCATTGCCGAGGGGTACGTCTACTGGAATGGTCTTGCCCCATTCCTTCATCTCCCACCCGCGCACTTTCTCCGGCCTGGGAGACACTACGCTGGTGTGGGCGCCTGCCTCATCCAGGGCTTTCCGCGGCTTCATGAGCTCGTCCTGCTCGAACCCATCTTCGACCAGGATCGCGACCCTGACGCCTTTCAGTGATTCGCTCGCCATACATCCTCCCCCGCTTCATAAAGGTCCATCGTCCGCGTGCGTTGGGAGACGATTTTGCAAGATCCGCGCACGCAGCGTACGATAGCTGCCGACATCCCAACCAAGATCTTCTGGCTGAGCTGGTACGGCCTGTGCGAGTTGGGCCGTGGGACGCAGGGGCTTCCGAAGCGCGGCGACGGCTGCGCCTGATGTACCGGCGGGATTACCACGAACGGGGAGGGGTGATGCCAGAACAGGAGGCGATCGATCGGGCGCAGGAAGATGCGCGGGAAGGAAAGTCGCCATCGACTCAGGCGGGTGAGTTTGTCCGCCAGGAGATCGATCATATCCGCGATGGAAAGCACGGCGCGAGGTCGGCGAAACAGGCGATCGCGATCGGGCTCTCCGAGGCGCGGCGGGCAGGCGTCGACGTTCCGTTCAGCAAGAGCGCATCGCCGGCCGCGATCCAGCAGGAAAAACGGGATTCGGCGAAAGGCAAGAATCCCAAGGCGAAAGTGTCCGCCAAGCGATCGCGGTCGGCGTTGACGGCGCTCAAGAAAGAGGGCAGCGGCGCGGCCTCCCATAGCGCGCTGTCGAAGCAGGCCGGCTCGAGCGCCCGGCGGCGGAGCGCGAGCGACCGGTCGGCCTCTGCGCGCAAGGCCGTGCGGACCAAGGGCGCAGCAGGTCGCTCGGCTGCGGCAAAGAAGGCGGCACGGACGCGGGCGCGGAAGAAGCGGTAGCGCGCTAGTCGGTCCGGGGTTTCTTCCGGCGGTCGGGGAAGTGCTCGTCGAGGAATCGGGTCAATGCCGATTCCTCGATGGAGAGGCGTTTGGCCTTGCGGGCACGGCGCAGATCATCCGCCAACGTGATGCCGCGGTCGATGTAGAGCGCGATCACGAGCGGGTGCACGTACGACTTTCTACTGATCGCCGGGGTGTTGCCCAATACGCCGGCCGTCGTTCGTATGGCGGCGACGACGTTTTTCTTTGCCTGGGTCTTATTCGGTGCCGGTCCGGACTTGGCTAACGCCAGTGCGGATTCGAGTGTCCCGGTCCACGTCCGGAAATCCTTCGCTGTGTAGGCGACGTTGGCGATGGTGCGCAGATATCCGTTCACGTCCCGCGAGGCGAGGTCGTACCACGCGCCTTTGGCGTGATAGCGGAAGAGGTGTTTCCCCGGTGTGCGCCCCAGCTCCCGGATGACCGTGGCGAGTTTCGCGTCGCGGATCTCGTGATGCTGCGGGATCCCGCGTTTCCCGTTGTAGCCGAGGCGGACGCGAGAGCCCTCGACGGCGACGTGCGATTTGCGGAGAGTGCTCGCTCCGAAGGTCTGGTTCTCGCGCTCGTAGCGGGATTCGCCGACTCGCAGGTGTCCCTTGCCGATGAGCGCCACGACCGCGGCGGCGACACGGGTCTTCGTCAACTCCTCGCCGGAGATGTCGCGCGCGACTGCGGCGCGGATCGCTGGGAGGTGTTTGCCGAGGCGGGCCACCCGGTGATACTTGCGCAGCTGGCCGCGCTCGACCGCGCGGGCGTGGTAGCGATACTGGCGCCGCCCTCGGGCATTGAATCCCCACGCCTGGATCGCCGCGCGGGCGCTGGGCGAGATGTGCACGTCGGTGTAGGCGGGCGGGATACGCAACGCGTCGATGCGATCGAGCACCGGTTTCGCCCGCACCGGCGCGCCCTGATCATCGGTATACCGGTAACCTGACTTGGGACTTCCAAGACGGTGAATCCATGTCGGTGTGGCCATGAGCGAGCCGCCAATGCAAGTCGCGGGCTAAATTCGCGCGAATGGAGATTCGATTCCTTGGCCCGGATGATGCCCAGGCGTGGTGGGACCTCCGTCTCGAGGCGCTGGGTGCCGAGCCGTTCGCGTTTGGAAAGTCCGTCGAGGAGCACCGCGCGATGTCTGTGGAGGTGGTCGCGGGACGGTTTCGCGATGGGCCGCCGGACAATGTCACGGCCGGGGCGTTCGAGGATGGGCGCCTCGTCGGGACCGCGACGTTCGTGCGGGAATCCGAGATCAAATCACGCCACAAGGCGCATCTCTATGGCGTGTACGTGTCGGGTGTGCACCGGGGGAAGGGCGTCGCGCGGGCCGTGATCACGCGGCTGCTCGATAACGCGAGGCAGGATCCCACCATTGAGCAGGTGTTGCTCACCGTGGCGGTGGGTGGGGCCGCGTCGAGGCTGTATCGGTCGCTTGGGTTTGTCACCTATGGGACGGAGCCCCACGGGCTCAAAGTTGGGGCGGGGTATGTCGACGAGGATTTGATGTTGTTGCGGTTGCCCTGACCAGGGCCCAGAAAGGTGTTATGGCAGAGGTCGGTTGGGCGTGACGGGAAATCCGCTTCGGTTGCGATTTTGCAGGGGTAGGCAGCACCTTGAGGGGCCGGGACAGAAACATGCGGCTCGCGCTCAGCGGAGGAGTTCTCGATGATTGCTGACACCAAGACCAGCCCTCAGGCGACTGACCGGGCCCCGCGCGACGACGAGATCGATTTCTTTGGGCTCACCAACGTCGGCAAGGTGCGCAAGAACAATCAGGACAACTTCCTGATCTGCTCGATGCGCCGGAAGATGGAGGTGCATCTGTCCAGCCTGCCTTCGCTCGACCGGTTGCCGATGGGGGCCGAGCGGATTGCGCTCCTCGCGATGGTGGCGGACGGCGTTGGCGGCGGGCCGATGGGGGAGGAGGCGAGCCGGTTCGCGGTCGAAGCGGTCACGCAGTACGTGACACGGTCGATCCGGTTGTGCACCGCTGATTCCGCGGGATCGAGTGATGCGTTCGCGCATGCGCTCGAGGACGCGGCGCGGGAGTGCCATGATGGTATCCTGCGGCAGTCCATCGATCGGCAGGAACTCGCCGGCATGGCGACGACGCTGACCATGTGGATCGGCCTGTGGCCGCGATCGTACCTGCTCCACGTCGGTGATAGCCGGTGCTATATCCTGCACGATGGGGAGCTCACGCAGCTCTCACGCGATCAGACCATGGCGCAGGAGCTGGTTGACCTTGGAGTCCTGAGCCGCACCGACGCCTATCGCAGTCCGTGGGTGAACGTGTTGTCGAGCGCGATCGGCGGGCAGCAGACCACACCCGTCGTGACATCGCTCTCGCAGGTGTGGGGCACCGTCGGATTGTTGTGCAGCGACGGGCTTACCAAGCATGTGTCGGATGAGCGCATCCGGGAGCGGTTGCTCAACATGACGTCGGCACGCCAGGTGTGTCAGGATCTCGTGCAGGACGCGCTCGATGGTGGCGGCACCGACAATGTCACCGTCGTGGTGGGACGGACGCTGCGGAAGGACGAGCCAGAGGGTGAGGCGGCGGTCTAGCCGGCCTGAGATGGGTCGTCGGTAGGGACGCATCCGGAGGGGCTGGTCGCGACCGGTCCCTCCAAGGGACGTTACCGGGGGAATGCGTCGGGGAGGCCGCCATTGATGGTGATAATGTCGCCCGTCGTGTAGCGGAATCGGTCGCTCGCGAGTAGGGCGGCGATGTCGGCGACGGCGTCGGCGGGGATCAACGACACGCCCATTGCGTTCCGCTTGCGGTAGGACTCCAGTTGGTCGCTCGCGGAGATGCCGCGCATCGCGGCGCGGTCCTCCACGAAGCGCATGAACATTGGCGTCTCGACCTGATCGGCGTTGATTGCGTTCACGCGGATCTGGTCCGGACCAAGTTCCACCGCCGCGACGCGCATGGCCTGCAGCAGTGCCGCTTTGCTGCCGCCGTAGGCCGCCGCGTCGCGCCCCGGCGCGAGGGCGGCTTTCGACACCGACGCGATGATCGCACCGCCGAGCTCCTGGCGGCGCATCACGGACGCGGCGGCCCCGGCCGCGAGGACGCCGCCCACATAGTGGACGTCGAGCTGTTGCTGGAGATCGTCGCGGCGGAGGTCCGTCACGCCGGCGAAGCGAGGGGCGCGCCCCGGCGTGTAGAACAAGCAGTCGATCCCGCCGAACTCCATCACGGTCCGCTGGATGAGCGCCGCGAGACTGTCGTCGCTTCGGACATCGACCGCGACCCCCAGCGCCCGCCCCGGGTACGTCTTGGTGATCTCGGCTGCCACGGCGTCCGCCGCCCGCGCATCGACGTCCGCGACCACGACGTGCGCGCCCTCACGCGCGAACCGGATGGCGGCGGCTTTGCCGATGCCGCTGGCGCCACCGATCACCAGGGCGACGTGCCGCGGGAGCAGCAGCGTCGCGCGGTCGCGGGCGTCCTGCTCGTCGATCTTGCGTCGTTCGAGCTGCCAGTGCTCGAACTCGAAGACCTCGGATTCCGCGATGAACTCAAACCCGCCGAGGGCGTCGGCATTGGCCATGGATTCAAGCACGGCGCGGTAGCAGACATTCGCGGTGACCGCGCTCGTCTTGTCGCGCGCCGCGGTGATCATGCCGAGGCCGGGGGCGAGGACCACCTTGGCCCAATCGTCCAGGGGCGCCGTCCCGGGCGCCGCGTGTCGTTGGTGGTACTCCTCGTATTCCGTGCGCTGCTCTCCAAGCTGGGAGCGGATCGTCTTGCCGATCGTGTCCGGCGGCGCGGTGACATCGAGATCGAGCCAGACCGGCAGGCGGCCCGCCCTCAGGATGTGTTCCGGCGTGGACATCCCGCGGTGCACGCGCGCCGATTCGCCTGGCAGCGCCAGGGCGGACAACACGTCCTCGGCATCGTCGAAGTGCAGGATCACGCGGTGGGGAGCGCCCAGCACTCCGCGGATGACGGGGAGCGCGACCTCGGCGCAGCGGCGGCGCTGATCCGCCGGCGGAAGCGTTGCGGGAGCGCGCACTGGCGTGGATCGCCGCCGGCTGGCGAGATACTCCTCGATACGGTTACTGGACTCGATCAACCGGCTGTAGCACGTGCGCGCGTCATCGCCCCACACGATGAGGCCGTGATGCGCGAGCGCGAGCCCGTAGACACCTGGAGCCAGGCCATCCACCATGCGGCTGACCGATTGCGCGAGCGGGAATCCCGGGCGCACGTACGGCACCAGTGCGATCTGGCCGCCGAACAGCTCGCGTAGCAGTTGCTCCGCCACGTCGCTGGCGACATTCGTGACGCTCATCGTCCCGACATCGTGCGTGTGCACAATGAAGCGATGCGGCAACAGCGAATGCAGTGGCGTCTCCACACTCGGCGCCGGCCCTGGCACCACCATGCAACTCGCCATGAACCGCATCATCTCGGCATCGAGCATGGACGTGGCGGACCGCAGCGCGGCCAGCGACGTGAGCGAGAGCTGGGTGAAGCCACCGCGCCCGATCGACCTGAGGTCCGTGCCGCTCCCTTTGACGAAGAGCGTGTCGCCCGACTTGACCGAGGAGTTGCCGCCGCCGGGCTGCACGAGGCGGGCCTCGCGTCCGACGATGTTGGAGAGGTAGACCACTTGGCCGAGCAGGTCGGCCCCCGCGGGCGGTCCGCCTTCCCATTGATCGTCGAAGCGCTGCGCTGTCACGGATCCAAGCATGCTACGGGACGAAAGTCTGGGTCGTCGCGAACATGGTGACGACGGTGGGGACGGGTGCGCCCGTGTCGGCCGGTGTGGGGCAGTTCACCGTGACCTGGCCACGCACCGTGAGCAGCGCGATGGAATCCTGCGCGACGCTGCCGGTCATCGTGCCGCCGGCCGCCATACCCCACTGACAGGCAGGGAGCACCTGCTGGAGATACGGTTCACCCTCGAGCGGCGGCTTCCCGTTCGTTCCGAACGACGTGAACGTGATGATGCCTTTGCCGTTCTCGGTGCCGGAGAGCTGGCCGGTGATGAATGCCAGGTAGTAAGAGCCCGTAAACGACCCGTCGCTCGCGACCGGCCCGATCGTGATGGTGCCGCCGAGGTAGGCAACGGTGTCGGGGATGGGAAAGAAGGTGTTGGAATCCGTCGGGATGAAATTCACGCCGTAGGTCCCGGCGATCGCCGGCAGGGCCGGGCCGGTGGTCGTGGCGCTGCTGTGGCAGGCGCCGATCACCATTCCAAGCAACACGCATCCGACTGTCGCTACGAGCCGTCGCATCCCCATCCTCTCTCCCAGGAACGTCGCCACAACCTAACCGGATCGGCGTTGGGTCGTTGATACCCCGCTGAGTGGCGGACAGGTGCGCCACTCATAATATTGGAAAGGGCCCTCCCGGAAGGAGCCAGAGTGCGTCTACCAGTCCGATTGCCGGTGTGCGCGATAGTGGCGACGTTCGCGGTCGCCCCATTCGTAGGTGCCCAGCAGCGTGAGGACGATCTGCACCCCGCGCGTGCCGTCGCGGACACGGTGAGCGCGAGCGCATACTTGCCGCTTTTGGTGCCGGACGTCTCGCTTGCGGCAACACCGTCTGGCCGGTACCGCCTCCTGGCGCAGCGGATCGACAGCGCAAGCGCGATTGGCAGCCAGCTCACGACTCCTTCGACACTGCGGGATGAGATCTCGGCGACCGCGAGCCGGCTCGTGCTCTTCTCGCAACTCGAGCGCGCCATCGGCCTCGGCGCCGGCCCCTCGGCCTTCGCGAACTCTCACTCAGCGTACGGGCCGTCGAACTGGCTCAGCGTCGTGAGCCTCGCCGGGTTCACGGGATTGGCGCGCACCTCGTTCCTCGCGCCCGACGAGTCAGATGACACGGTGCTGGGATCGCTGCGCACGGCGGGGGAATGGGCCGGAATGGCGACGGCGGCCGGCGGGGCGTCGTGGCTCATCTCGAGCCTGACGCGCCATCCGATGTGCCTCGGCCGGTTGGCCTGTCATCGCCCCGCCGCCGAGACCCAGAAGCGCTGACATCGCGCCGATCGCGAGCGGCGCCCGGGACTCGGCGACGCCGTTCCGTTCAGGGCAGCCGGTCGGTGGGGGACAGGCCGATCGCGTAGGCGATCGCGCGTTTGGCGAGCGACAGCTGCACGATGGATTGGGCGCGGAGACTTTGTGCCTGCGCGAGGGCGGCTTGCGCCGAGAGAAAGTCGACGATCGAGGCGAATCCGACGTTGTAGCGGCCGGAGACCAACTGAAATGCGGCCTGGGCGGACGCGAGGCCTGACGCGGTCGAGGCCATGCGCTGGACGGCCACCCCGTATTCGCTGATCGCGCGCGCGACATCACCGGTCACCGCGCGCCGCACATCACCTTCCGCCACCTGCGCCGATCCGTACGCGACCTGGGCCTCCTGATAATCGAGCCGCGAGCGAAAGAGATCGTACAGACTGTATCCGAGCCCGATCGAGAAGATCCGGGCCGTCTGCGGCCCGATCTGATTGATGAGAACAGGCTGGGGCGTCGCGATCTGCGAGACGCCGTCCTGGCTGGCGTAATCGAACACCCGGCCTGTCGAGTAGACCGTGAAGCCGACCGACAGCGCGGGTATGTTCTCATTGGCCGCGCGGCGCATGCCCCATCGCGTGGCATCGATCTCGGCATGGGCGGACTGCAAGTCGGGCCGGTGCTGCAGCGCCTCGGTCGCGACGCGGGCCGTGTCGCGCCACTCCGGTCCGAGGAGCGTCGTGTCCATGGGCGGCGTGGCGATGATGACGCTCCGCTGCGGATCGATGTGAATCCGCTGGAGCAGCGAGATCTCGTCGGCGCGTTGGCGGTTGACGGCGTCGAAATACAGGGACTGGTTCGCGGCGGCCTGTGATTGTGCCTGGTAGAGGTCGGCGGGAGGCCGCTTCCCGACGCGCACCAGCTCCTGCAACTGGACGACCTGCTCCTGGGAGACCTGAATGTTCTGTGCGGCCAGGGTCACGAGCTGGCTATCGAGCACCGTCTGCAGAAACGCCTGCGACACATTGAGCGCGACCGACTGCCTGGTCCGCTCGAGCGTGAGATCGGTCGTCTCACGTCGGTATTGGGCGGACCTGATCGCGGGATATGCGCTGATGCCGCCCAGCAGGTTGAGCGACGTCTGGAGCTGATAACCCATCGTCTCGAATTGCGTGTTCCACGGGGCCATCGCGCGCGCGCCGACCAGTGGATCGCCCTGTGTCACGGTACGGAGTCCCGATGCCGTGACGGACGGCAGTATGCCCCCGTAGGTGCGGCTGACCTCCGACCGCGCATTCGCACTGGCGAAGCGTCCTTGCTGGACGGCAGTCCCGATCTCGAGGGCCAGGGCAACCGCGGTATCGAGCGTGAGGACCGGCGGCGGGTCCGTGCTCATCGCCGTGGCTTTGGGCGGAGCGAGTGGCAGCGGGACCGGTTGCGCGGCGGCTGAACGGCCGCTGTCCGGCGGGGAAGTCGTGGTTTGCGCAGCGACGTGAGTGCCGGCTCCGGCGAGCATCGCGAGCACAAACACCACCAAGACGCGGCAACACGGCGCTGAGCGGCGACCCCGAATCATGACACCGCGGGGTGGGTGGCCGAGTCGGGGGCAGCGGGTTCCACGTGTTGTCCTTCTGCCACACTGTCGCCGAGGTTGAGGGCGATCCGCTCGCCTTCCTGTATGCCACTCACGACGCGAACCGTGACGCCGTCGGTGTCGAGGATGTGGATCTCGCGATAGCTCACGTGGTTATCGGGTGTGATGACCGCCACGTAGTGTTTCGCGCCGCGGACGATCAACGCTTCCGCGGGAATCTTGAGGTACCGGGGTGCGATGACCGACAGCGCGACCTGCACGAAGCTGCCGGGTACGATCGTCTCTTTGCGATTGCTCAAGTCGATCTCCGCGAGCAGCGTGCGCGTGTTTGGATCCAGCTCGCCCGTATACCGCGTGACTGTACCTGTCGCGTGGATATTGGGCCGGCTGGCGTCGGTGATCGTCACCGGTTGCCCGCGCCGGATGTCGGCGGCGTCCCGCTGGGCGAGATAGACGAAAATCCGCAGACTGTCGGTCGTCCCCACCTCGACCACCGGGAGAGCGCTGGTCTGAGATGCTTCGGCGTTCTGGACGAGGGCGCCCGGGTCTGCGTATCGCGCGGTCACCGTGCCATTAAACGGTGCGCGGATCCGCTCGTAGTCCTCGAGTGCCTTGAACCGGTCGGCCGAGGCGGCCGCCATCCGGGCATCCGTTTCGGCCTGCTCGGCTTCTTCGGGCGCAATCAGCTTCTGTGCAATGAGTTGGGTATCCCGATCCGCGATCATTCGCTTGTTGCGCGCGTCGGCGATCGCGGACTGGGCTTGCTGGTCCGTCTCCGGCGACTCGACCACGGCGAGGACGTCGCCCGCCTTGACGTGATCACCTTTGTCGACGCGGACCTCCTTGAGGTATCCGCTGACCTTGGCGTAGAGTGCGACGGACAGGAATGGCCGCGTCTCGCCTGTGAGCAGGATCGTGCGTGCACCGGGCGACCGCTCGACGAGAACAGTTCGGACGGCAGGACCATTGGCGACGGTGGTGACGCGCGAGTGACGCTCGCGAGACACCGACGCCCGCTTGAACGCGGCCAGTGCGATCACGCCCACGATCGCGGCCACGACGACGACGGCGCCGCCAATGTAGAGCAACAATCCGGCGCGCCGGGTGGGCGGGTGGTTCGGTGTCCACGGAGGGACGCCGCCGGGAATGGCCGGCTGTTGGGGGAGCGTTATCCGGACTCGCCATCTCAGTAGCCCTCGCTATAAGCCATGCCTTGCTCCTCGGCTTTGAAGCGCTCCTCGAGCGAGAATCGTTCGGGGAGCGGACGGCGCACGAGCGAATAGACGACGGGGACGACGCAGAGCGTGAACAGTGTGGCCATGATCAGGCCGCCAATGACTGCCCGGCCGAGTGGTGCGTTCTGGCTGCTGCCTTCGCCGATCCCGATGGCGGTGGGGATCATCCCAAGAATCATCGCCAGAGCCGTCATCAGCACTGGCCGGAGGCGCGTCTTGCCCGCTTCGATGGCGGCCGCGGCGCCAGACACGCGCCGATCGACGCGGAGGTCATGGGCGAACGTGACGACGAGGATCGAGTTCGAGACGCCGATGCCCACGGCCATGATCGAGCCCATGAGCGACACGACGTTGATCGTCGTGTGAGTGAAAATCAGAATCCAGAGAATGCCGACGATTGCGCCGGGGATCGCAGCCATAATGATCAGCGGATCGATCCACGACTGGAACAGCACGACCATCAGGAAATACACGAGCAGAATCGCGACGACGAAGCCGAGTGCCAGGCTCGAAAACGCCTGGTTCATGACGTCACCCTGGCCGCGCACGGTGATGTACATGCCCGGGGGCAGTTTCCCGAGCGCCGCAATTTTCTGGTTAATGCCGTCGACGACCGATCCAAGGTCCCGTCCCGTTACGCTGGCGGTGACGTCCAGCACCCGTGCCACGGTGTAGTGATTGATCACGTCCGGGACCGCCGTGGGCGTGATCTGGGCGACGTTATCGAGCGTCTGGGCAGGCTGGTGGGGGACGGGATCGGTGGTGCGGCCCGCGGGAATCGGGTGCTGGTCGAGCGACTGGCCGAAACGCGTCACCGGGGTGTTCATCAGATCCCGGGCGGAGGTCATCTGAGGCGTCGGTACTTCGACGGCAACGAGGTAGTTGACGTGGTTGTCGGGATTGATGTAATAGGTGGGCGAGACCACGGCGCTCGATGAGAGCGAGACCAGC
>CAVWTI010000005.1:0-15247 GCA_963757855.1 uncultured Gemmatimonadales bacterium | reverse complement strand
CTTGCTGGTGCCTCGACTTCAGTTCGTATTGCTCCACGTTCTGGCCGGACTTCGGTCCACCTGGGTGCGCCCGGCGAGGGGCCCCATGCGAACACCCCTCGTGACCGGGGTCACTCCGGTAGGGACGCCGTCGAGCCGCTTCTTGAGCGCGGCGATCACATCGCCCGCCATCCCCCCACCCACGATGGTGCCGCCGGATCGCCGTGCACTTCTGGCCGGCCTTCACGGTCGTATTCGCGAACGACTTCCTTAATGAAGAGATCGAACTCCTCGGTCCCCGGCCCGCGCATCGGGCGCAGAGCATCGAGAAGTTGAGCGAATCCGCTTCCTGGTTGAATCGCACCAAAATGTTGCGACCATCGCCCGGCCGGTCTTGAGCATCATCTGGCCCGATGCGTCGCCGTCCGGTGAACGCCGCCGGCATCCTGCTCGCCGACATGGTCGAGGGTCGCCGCGCTGCCACACAGCAGTTGGAATGCACCCGGCAGACAGGTCCTTGATTCACCATGGACTGTGCCACGGGCACGGTCAGATACGAGGTCACGGTGGCCCGCTTGACGATCGACGGCACCCCGGCGAGCAGCGCCATCGACATCTTCTCCAGCATCCCCCGCACGGGGAAATTGAACACGTTAATGCGGATCGCAGCGCCCTAAAGCGGTACGGCGATCTGTCGGAGATGAACGTGCCTTCCTTGGAGACCATCTCGCCGGGCCGTCCACGTAGATGTCTCGTCGGGGACTCGCGGCCGCGGCTCGCGTACGCGGACGGCGTCCCGAAACCGCCGTCAATGTCGATCCGGCTGTCGGTCCTGTCGCGCCGGTCGCCTTCGGCACGTCGTAGAACTGCTCTTTGCGCGCCGTCAGGGTCTGGGCCAGCGCCTTGAGCATCCGCGCGCGCTTAGTGAAAGGTCATCCCCGAGAAGCTTCGGCCCCCCGACGGTTCGCGCATAGTCCAGCACGCAGCGAAAATCCACGCCGCCGGTTCTCGCCTGGCCGACCTCTCGCCGGTAACGGGTTGTACAGCGCCGTCGTCTTCCCCCGCTCCCTTCGACCCACTCGCCGTGCACGTCACCCTGCAGCCGCATCGACCCTGACCTCATTGTGATGCAGCCGGCCCCAGCCCCGAACCCCACCCCCAGCCCCCTAGATCCCTAGTTCCTCTCTTTCCGCTCGTTCCACGTCTGGTACGCCGGCGCCTGCCGCACCCGCCCCGCCGGCACTTCTCGCGACGGCTCACACGGGACCGAGCCCGGCGTCCCGGCCTGGCCGGGCAGCTCCTGATAGAGACCGTCACTCGTCTTCCACGCGCCACGTCTCGTCACTCACGTCCTTCACCACGCGGGCCGGATTCCCGACCACGACTTCCGCTCCGGGATGTCGTCTCCGCCGGCGCGAACGTCGAGCGCGCCCACGATGCCGCCCGGCGCCCACCCACCCGCCCGTCCATCACGACCCCGTTCATTCCGCACCAGCGCGTCCCCGATGCGTGCACGTGAATCGCCGCGCCATGACAGATGTGCGCCCCGGCCTCGCCACGGTCCACGCAAGAGAACGAGTGGATCACGCAGGTCTCCTGCACGTTGCACCCGATCCTCGATCACGACCCCGCCCAATCGCCGCGGATCACCGCGCTCGGCCCGACGTACACATCGCGCGATGATCACGTTGCCGACCACCGTGCGCGCGGATGCACGAATGCCGACTCGTGCGCCACGGGACGGATGCCCTCGAACGCGAAGAAGCTGGACTCGCGTCCCGTGGTGCCCCGCTCTCGCCCGCCCGGCCCTTGCGCTCCGCTCACACGCGCTCGATGATCGTTGCCATCCCCTGCCCCACGCCGATGCACATGGTCGCCAGGGCGTAGCGGCCACCCGTCGCCTCCAGCTGCCGCGCCGCTGAGAGAATGAGCCGCGCTCCGCTCATTCCCAACGGATGGCCAAGCGCGATCGCGCCGCCATTGGGATTGACCCGCGGATCATCGTCCTTGAGCCCAAGCTCGCGGAGACACGCAATCGCCTGCGCCGCGAATGCCTCGTTGAGTTCGATCACGTCGATCTGCGACAGCGCCAGCCCCGTGCGCTCGAGTACCGCTCGCGTGGCGGGCACCGGCCCCATACCCATGATGCGCGGCTCCACGCCCGCCGCGACAGTGGCCAGCGACCTGGCGAGTGGGGTGAGCGAGAACTCCTTGACGGCCCGCTCCGATGCCACTAGCAGCGCCGCCGCCCCGTCGTTGATCCCGGAGGAGTTCCCCGCCGTCACCGACCCGCCCGCGCGGAACGCGGGCTTGAGCCGCGCCAGCGCCTCGAGCGTCGTGTCCGCCCGGATGAACTCGTCCTGATCGAATTGACGGACCTCCCCGCGCTTCTCCCCCGGCACCTCGACTGCCGTGATCTCGCTCGCGAAGCGCCCTCGCCCCCGCGCCGCCGCCGCACGAGCCTGCGTCAGGCACGCAAAGCGATCCTGATCCTCCCTCGACACGTGAAAATCGGCCGCGACGTTCTCCGCGGTCTCGCCCATCGCGTCCACGCCATACTGCTGGCGCATGCGCGGGTTCACGAACCGCCAGCCGATGCTGGTATCGAAGAGTTGCGCATCGCGCGCAAACGCCTTGCCGCTCTTCGAGAGCACGTACGGCGCCCGCGTCATGCTCTCGACACCCCCGGCGATCTAGACGTCGCCATCCCCGAGCTTGACGCCACGCACGGCATGCCCGACCGCGCTCAATCCCGAAGCGCACAGCCGGTTGACAGTCTCGCCCGGCACCGACACCGGGAGCCCCGACAGCAGCGATGCCATCCGCGCCACGTTGCGGTTGTCCTCGCCCGACTGGTTCGCGCACCCGAGTATCACATCGGTGATCCGCGATGGGTCGAGCCCCGGGTGCCGGACCAGCAGACGCTGGATCACCAGGGCGGCCATGTCATCCGGCCGCACGTCGCTCAGACTCCCGCCGAACGACCCGATCGGCGTCCGGACCCCGTCGATGATATAGGCGTCAGCCATTTGTGCGGTTCTCCGACAGCATCTCGCGCTGCGTGCGGTAGACGGTGCCGCGAAACAGCGCGACGACCGCATCATGCTGGTTGCGGACGGTCACGCGGTAAAACGCCCCGGCCGCCCACGCCCTCTTCTGTCGCCACCGCCGTCAGGACATCACCCAGAGCCACCGGCGCGACATACGAAATACCGTTCTCGATGCTCATCGACACGCGCCCATGCGTGTTCGATGCGAACGCCAGCGCACTGTCAGCCAGCGAATACGTCACTCCGCCGTGGCACACGCCAAACCCATTGAGCATCTCGGGGCGGACGGTGGCCCGCACGGTGCACGCCGCCGGCGCAAGCGACACCACTTCCACCCCCAACCACGCACTGAATCCGTCGGACACCCGCATGGAGGATACGAGCTGCTCGGCACGCGCCTGCGCGCTCTCCGCCGCCATCTCTCCGGACGGGGGGCTCATGTGAACCGACTCCCTTCCCGCACCATCCGCTTGAGCAGCGCGCTCGGACGGTACCTGTCCTCTCCGTATTCCTGCTCCAGGGCGGTGAGCCTGGTGAGCACGTGATCCAGGCCCATCGCATCCCCCCAGGCCAGCAATCCCTTGGGATAATTTACTCCCTTCAGAACCGCCAGATCGATGTCCGCGGGCGTCGCAACACGCCACAACACGGCGTCGGCTGCCTCGTTGATCAGCATCACCAGGATCCGCTCGAAGATCTCCGCGCCCAGCGCGCGATCTTCCCGGGGCTTTGGGCGTGACGCCCCCTCCCGGTAGTCGTAGAACCCCCGGCCCGTCTTTCGCCCGAGCATCCCCGCGTCCACGAGCCGCTGCTGGGTGATCGACGGCTTGTAGCGCGGGTCGTAGAAGAAGGCCTCGAAGATCGATCGCGTGACCGTGAAGTTGACGTCGTGGCCGATCAGATCCATCAGCTCGAACGGCCCCATGCGAAATCCGCCCATCTCCCGCATCGCCCAATCAATGGTCGCGGGATCCGCGATCCCTTCGTCATTGAGGCGCAGCCCCTCGCCGTAGAACGGCCGCGCGATCCGGTTGACGATGAACCCCGGCGTGTCCGACGCCAACACGGTGGTCTTGCCCCAGCTATCGGCCAGCGCCCGGGTACGCGCCGTCACATCGATCGCCGTCCCGAGCGCGGGCACGATCTCCACCAACGCCATCACCGGCGCCGGATTGAAGAAGTGCACGCCCAGCACACGCTCGGGATGCGCACAGGCGGCCGCGATCGCCGCGACGGGCAGCGACGAGGTATTGGTCGCCAGGACGCAGTCGTCCGTCACCACGCGCTCGAGCTGGATGAACAGATCGCGCTTGACGGTGAGTGTCTCCACCACCGCTTCGATCACGAAATCGCAGCCCGCGAGCGCGCCGAGCCCGGGTGACCCGGACGCATGATGCCACTGCACGCGAGCAATCGCTGCGGCACCCGCGGCGCCGTCCATCCGCGTCTTCTCCACTTCACGCTGGATCGCGCGTTCGAAGGCCGACGCCCCGCGCGCGAGCGCCGCGCTGTTGCTGTCCACCACCACCACTGGATGCCCGCTGGCCGCGGCGATCTGGGCGATCCCGCTCCCCATCGCGCCAGCACCCACGACCCCGATGCGCGCGTCGCGCGAGATGGGCATCGAGAGCGGCATCGTGCTACCGGCCCGTGTACGCCGGCGCGCGCTTCTCCTGGAAGGCCCGCACGCCCTCCAGGTAATCCGCCGTGCGGCCCGCTTCACGCTGCAGTTTCGCCTCGAGGGCCAGTTGCGCCTCGAGATCGTTTCCCAGCGACGCGTTGAATGCCCGCTTGATCAGCCCGAGCGCTCGCGTGGGTTGCCCCGCCAAGTGCCGCGCGAACGCGCCCGCCGCCTCCATGAGTCCCTCGGCCGGCACGACGTCGTGAATCATCCCCCACTCCTTGGCCTGCGGCGCGGCGACTTTGCCCCCCAGCATTGCGAGACTGGTCGCCCGCGCCAGGCCAATGAGCCGCGGCAGGAAGAAGGTGCCGCCGTTATCAGGGATGAGCCCGATCTTCACGAACGCCTGAATGAACGACGCCTCGGCCGACGCGATCACGAAATCCGCCGCCAGCGCGATGTTGGCGCCCGCCCCCGCGGCGACCCCGTTGACCGCCGCCACCACGGGCTTCTCGAGCCGCCGGATCGCCAGGATCAACCCGTTGTAGCCGACGACGATGTCCCCGATATCCGGCGCGGCCTTCCCCGCCGGCGGCACCGCCTCGGCCAGATCCTGCCCCGCACAGAACGCCCGGCCCGCGCCGGTCAGCAGCCCGCCCGCACGGTGGTGTCCGTCCCCGCGCCCTCAAATGCCTGGCGCAGTTCCGTCACCATCCCGCGGTTGCAGCTGTTCAGCACGTCGGGACGGTTCATCGTCAGCGTCAACACCCCCGCATCGATGCTGCGGAGAATGAACCGATTGTCCATGTGCACCTCGCGGGTCCCTCAGTGGACGGCCAGCCGCGGGATCGCGGCCGCGCGACCGAAGATTAACCGGGCGGAGTGCCCCCGGCATCGTCCCCGAAACGCGCCTCCCCAGACTCCGTCACGCCAGGCGGCAGAGGTCCTCGACGCTGATGTTCCCACCGCACAGGAACAACACCACGTGGGCGTTCGGTCCAAACTTGTCCCGAAGCCGCTCGGCCGCCGTCAGGGTACACGACCCCGCCGGCTCGACCAGCATCTTGGTGCGTTCGAGCAGCAACCGCATGGCCGCAAGGGCGTCGGCATCACTCACCACGGTCACCGATTCGACGTAGCGCTGCACGGCCGCCAGGGTCTCCGGCGATGCGGCCGGCGCACCGAGGGTCCGGGCGATCGACGTGATCGCGCGCATCGTCACCACCTCGTTGGCCGCGAGCGCCCGCGCCATGCAGTCGGCCCCCTCCGTCTCCACGCCCCACACGCGCGCCTTCGGGTGCCGCTCCTTCACTGCGGTCGCGATGCCGGCGATCAGGCCGCCGCCACCAATGCTCACGATGACGTCCGTCACCTGCGGCACGTCCTCCACGATCTCGAGGCCCGCGGTGCCCTGACCGGCCATCACGAGCGGGTCGTTGAACGGATGCACCGCCACCCAGCCTTTGGTCGCGTAGTCCTCCATCGCCGCGAACCCATCGAGCGACGTCTCCGTGAACGACACCTCCGCCCCGTAATCCCGCGTCGCGTCGACGTAGTTGGCCGGCGTCGACTTCGGCATGAAGATCAGCGCGCGCATGCCAAGCGCACGGGCCGCGTACGCCACCGCCTGGGCGTGATTCCCGCCGCTCATCGCCACCACGCCGTGGCCCCGCGCATCATCGGGGATACTCAGCATCTTGTTGAACGCGCCACGCACCTTGAATGCCCCGGTCTTCTGAAAGACCTCGGCCTTGAGATACACGTTGGTACCGAGGCGGCGGCTCAGCGTGTCGCTGCGGTTGAGAGGGGTGCGGCGGACGTACGGCGCAATGCGCACCTGCGCCGCCTCGATGTCGGACAGCGTGACGGGCGCGAAGGTCGTGCGAGTGGGCATGTCCATTCCCGGGTGGCGCCTGCGTGGCGTTCCTACATAGTCGCCGGGTGGACCCGGCCTCGCAGGCGCGTCGCCAGCGTGTTGTCAATCATCACCAGTCGGCGAGCCCCGCGCGAGGGCACCGGGCCGGCCCGGACCCGCGATCAGCGCCCAGCGCCGCGACGGTCTGTCGGATGTCCCGCTCCGGCCCCAATTTCTGTGCTCCCGTACGGATGCGCCTGACCGGAGACGACGCCGTGATCACATTTCGCAGTTCCGCAGTCCTGTGTACGCTGGCCGCGCTGCCCGGTCTCGTCACCGCACCGCAGACCCAGCACGCGAAGTATCCGGCGCCGGACGCCGCAATCACCTGGGTGAAGTACACGGAACCCGCCGAGCACGCATTCACGGTGGACGGCCCTCAGGGCTACACGGTGAAACCTGAGGCGGTCAAGCGCGGGCCGATCGACTACGTCCTCCAGACCCGGGCCGACGCGCCTGACGCCTCGATCGCGGTCCGCATCAACGACGGCAGCATCCCCGCTTTCTCCGAGCCGACGCCGCTCAACGAGCGGCTTGGCCTGCATCAGGGCATGACGACCGTGAGCCGCGGCCAGCGGTTCATGATCGAGGCCTATACGCCGGCGCTGCCGTTCGCGTACGACTACGCGAAAAAGATGATGACGCCATTCTGCGCACAGCCCGCGCTCAAGGCCGGCCGCCCGCTCCCCGTGCCGGCGTTCGCGGCCCCGGCGACGCCGATTTCGACGACCGACGTCGGCGAGGTCTACTTCGAATGCCCGAACAACGGCCGCGTGGGCTACCTCTATGTGATCACGACGCGGTTGCACGACCCGAGCTCACCCATCGGCACCTGGGGCGTCCCCGTCCTCGTCGGCTTCACCGCGACACGCGCCCGCGCCGGCGAAGGATTCGCCATCGCGCGCCACATGGCCTTCTCGGTCAGCCCCAACCCGCAGTGGTACGCCGGCATCCTGCAGATCGCCCAGCAGCAGAACAACCAGATCATGGCGGATTTCGGCCGTCAGCAGCAGGCGCGGCAAGCTCAGTTGGCCAAGGCCGAGGGCACGCAGGACCGCGACGAACAGGCGTTCGATGACATCATCAATGGCGTCACGCCCACCGTGGACCCACAGACGGGCGAGAAGCGCGAGGTCGCGACGGGTTCAAAGGGCAATTACTACTGGACCGACCCGAACGGCCACACGGTCAACACCGCATCGTGGATGGCCCCGGGGCCGAACTACCGCCCACTCCAAGTCGTGCCCCGGTGACGCGCGGGTGATGACGTAGTGGCCACTGCCGCCAGCATCTACAATTTCGACATCGAGCTGTCGGACGTCGATCGCCAGGTCTACGAGTCGTTGCGGCTGCGCGTGGCCCAGCATCCGTCCGAGACGGAGCCCTTCCTGCTGGCGCGGGTGCTCGCGTACTGCCTCGAATACACTGAAGGCATCGCGTTCGGACGCGGGCTGGCCGAGCCGAACGAGCCCGCGATCGCCGTGCGCGATCTCACCGGGACGCTCCGCGTCTGGATCGATATCGGCACGCCCGACGCGCCGCGTCTGCACAAAGCCAGCAAGCTCGCGCCGCGCGTTGTCGTGTACACCCACAAGGATCCGGCATTCCTCGCCAGACAGCTCGCGGGCGAGCGGATCCATCACGCGGACGCGCTCGAGCTCTATGGCATCGATCGCGAGTTCCTCGCCGCCCTCGGCACCCATCTCACCCGCCGCATGGTGTTCGCCCTTACCGTCACGGACCGAGAGTTGTATCTCACCATCGGCGGCGTCACCCTCACCAGCCGCGTTGATCGCACGCCCATTACAGCCACCGTCTCGTGACCACACCGCCGCCAGGCACGCGGGCGGCGAGGGCGGCTTGTCAAACAGTCGTTTCATACGCATGTTAGACCCGGGCCTTTCATGATGACTCCCGACACACTACTCGTCCCCGCGTACTTCGTCGCCCGCGATCGCCACTATGCCTCGTAAGCGGCTCTTCATCACCATTGGCGTTGTCCTGCTGATCGCGATCGTCGTGTGGGCGATCACCGCGCGGTCCGGCGACCTGGTTCTCACCGGCATCGTGACCACCGACGATGTCGTCATCAGCCCGCTCGTCGGCGGTCAGGTCGAGAAAATGCTCGTAAAGGAGGGCGACTCGGTCGCGCCACACGAGCTGTTGGCTCGGCTGGTCCCGTCGGAGTTGCAGGCAGACACCGCCTACTACGCGCACAGCGCGGCCGAAGGCGCCGTCCGGGTCCAGGAGGGCGAAGCATCAGTCCGCCTGCAGACGATGCAGACGGAAGACCAGATCTCGCAAGCCGAGTCGCAGCTCGCCGGCGCCGTGGCGCAGCAGTCCGAGGCCGCCGCGAATCTGTCGAATGCCAAGACCATGCTCGATCGCTACGAGGTGCTCGCACGCGCGGGCGCGATCGCGCAGCAAGACCTGGATCAGCAGCGAACGTCCTTTTCCGTCGCCAAGGCCCGCGCCGATGCCGCCGACAAGCAGGTCGGCGCGCAGCGCGCCGCGCTTGCGCTCGCCCAGGCGGCTGCCGAGCAGGTGTCGATCAAGCGCAGCGAGTTGGGTGCCGATCAGCAGCAGCGCCAGGCCGCGGCGGCACAGCAGGCCAAGGCTGACGTCCGGCTCGCCTACACCGAGATTCGCTCACCCATCTCCGGCGTCGTGGACGTGCGGGCCGCGCTCACGGGCGAGGTCGTGAACGCCGGGCAGCCGATCCTCACGCTCATCAACCCCGACTCACTGTGGGTCCGGGTTGATGTCGAGGAGACGTATATCGATCGCATCCGGCTGGGCGACACGCTCACGGTACGCCTCCCGTCCGGGACGGAACGCCCGGGCGTCGTGTTCTTTCGCGGTGCGGACGCCGGGTTCGCCACGCAGCGCGATGTCAGCCGGTCCAAGCGCGACATCAAGACGTTCGAGGTCCGCCTCCGCGTTGACAATCACGACCGGCGGCTCGCCGTCGGGATGACGGCATATGTCCTCCTGCCGGCGTCCAAGCGGTCGTGAGACTGTCATCATGTGCCTGCGGCATAGCCGGCGGTCCTGAGCACGCCATGAGCGAGATCGACGTCCGCCAGATCACCAAGACGTTCGGCACCTTCACGGCCGTCGATCGCATCTCCTTCGATGTAGGCGCCGGTGAGATCCTCGGCCTCCTCGGTCCCAACGGTGCCGGGAAGTCCACGCTGCTACGCATGCTCACCACGCTCATCACGCCGACCTCCGGGACCGCGATCATCGCCGGCGCCGATGTCGTCAAGAACCCGGACGATGTCCGGCGCGCGATCGGCGTGATCCCGCAGGCGATGACCAGCGACCAGGAACTGTCGCCGCGCGAGAACCTGAGCGTCTTCGCGAAACTCTACAGCGTCCCCTCGGGCAAGCGGGAGAAGCTCATTGACGAATTGCTGGCCAGTGTCGAGCTGACCGCCTGGGCCGACAAGCCGGTGAAGCAGCTCTCGGGCGGCATGCGGCGGCGCGTCGAGATCGCCCGGGCTCTCGTCCACGAGCCGCAGATCTTCTTCCTCGACGAGCCGACCACGGGACTCGACCCGGTCTCGCGTACGGGCGTCTGGGATATGCTCCGCCGCATCAAGGCTGAGCGGGACCTCACCGTGCTACTCACGACGCATTACATGGATGAGGCGGACAAGCTCTGTGACCGGATCGCGATCGTCGACCACGGCAAGCTGATCGCGCTCGATTCGCCGATGCGCCTCAAGGCCGCCGTGTCCGGCGTCTCGACCGTCGAGGTCAGCTTCGGCGGCATGCCGGCCGATTGGCGCGGACGTCTCGCGGGATTGCCGGGCGTCGATAGCGTGACGGGCGATGGATCACAGTTCCGGCTGACGTCGCACGCCGGTGCGGCCACGACTGGTGCCGTGCTGGCGGAAGCCGCCGAGCGCGGGGTCACGGTCGAATCGATCAGTGTCGCGAACACGACGCTGGACGATGTATTCCTGCATTTCACCGGGCGCCAGTTGCGCGATCAGCTCGAGGGACCGTCGATGGCAGACAGTCCATTCATCATGCGGCGCTGAGCGGGCCTGCGATGCTGCGCATCTGGGCTATGGTCGAGCGGGATCTGCTCCGGTTTCGGAAGAGCCCGATGCTGATCGTGATGTCGCTCGTGCTCCCACTCTTCCAGTTGGTCATCCTGGGCTACGCGTTCGGGGGGACCGTCCACCACCTCCGCGTCGGCGTCGTCGACCAGGACGGCGGGCTGCCCGCGGTCAAGTTGCGGGAGTTGACCGTGGCCGTGGCCGGGAACGCGAAGACGTTCGAGACGGTGCCTTACTCGGATCCCGGCGCCGCACTCGCCGCGCTCCGTGCCGGCCAGCTCAACGGCGTGCTCACCATCCCACCCGGATTCTCGCGGCGGGTGCTGGCCAAGGATGCGCCACACGTCGCCCTCATTGAGGACAATACCGACAACTTCGTCACCAGTGCGCTCGCGGAGAGCATGTCGGGAATGGTCGATGCGTACAACGATGACCAGACCGGTCCGGCGCGCATCCCATCGCAGGCGAGACTGGATGTCGTCGAGGTCTACCCCTTCGTCCCGTACATCCAGTACCTGCTGTCGGGCACGATCCTCCTCGCGATTTTCACGATGGTGATGATCGGCGGCGGGATCATTTTCATCGATGACAAGGCGCGCGGGCTCCACGAAGGGTATCTGGTCACCCCGATCAGCAAACTGGAGCTGATCCTGGGGTTCGTCATCTCAGGCGCGATCAAGGCGGTGCTCGCTGGCACCGTGCTCATGACGCTCGGGTCGATCATCGCCGGGATCCCGGACCCGCTCGCGCCGATCCGCCTCCTCAAGCTCTTCGTGGTCGTCGTCGTCACGTCCCTCGCGCTCGTGAGCATGATGTTCATGATCATGGTGCGAATGAGCGACCCGCTCGTCCCGCGCGCTCTCTTCGGTGTGCTCAACACCCTGCTCTATTTCCCGAGCGGCGCAGTCTACCCGCAGCAAGCCTTCCCCGGCTGGATGCGGGTGTTCGCCAAGGCCGATCCGTTCACCTATGGCGTTCACGCCTTCAAGTGCCTGCTGCTCAAGAACACGGGCTTGGCCGCCATCGCGCCCGATCTCGCGTTTCTGATGCTGTTTACCATCGTCTCGATGACCATTGCAACGCTGCTCTTCCGGCGGACGTTATGAGGCTGGGCCGATGAGGCAACAACCGTGAGGCACAATCAAGCCCGCCTCCTCCGCCCCGCCGTCCGCCCGCACGACACGCTCGGCGACGGCACGGCCACGCGGGAGCGGCTGCTCCAGACCGCGATCCGGCTCTTTTCCCAGCGGGGATTCGAGCATGTCGCGGTTCGCGATATCTGCCGCGATGCCGGCGCCAACCTCGCCGCGGTCAACTATCACTTCGGCGACAAGCTGGGTCTCTACATGGCGGTGGTGGACGTCGCGGTCGGGATCGCGCTCGAGGTCAACGCCCTCACCATGCTCCCGGGCCCGCTCCACTCAGCCGAAGAGCGATTCCGCCACTACGTGAGTGTCTACGTGGGCCAGTTGATGAACGTCAATGAGCGCACATCCTGGTGCCATGAGCTCATTCAGCACGAGCAGGTCGCCCCGACGCCCGCCGCGAGTGTGTTCTTCGAGCAGGCCATTCGTCCGCGCGTTGCATATCTGAGCGGTGTCATCGCCGAGTTGATCGGATGCGACCGCGATGATCCACGGGTCGCCCGATGCGTCGCGGGTGTGCAGGCGCAGTGCCTCTTCTATCGCCCGGACGCGTTCCGCACCGCCGTGCTCGGGGATTGGCCCCTGCGTGCCGATTCTGCGCCCGCGATCGCCAGTCACATCGTCGAATTCTCGCTGGCCGGTATCCGCGCACTCGCCTGATCCGGCTGCGGGGTCAGGTGATCCGCGGAACGATGTCCGCCTCATCGAACCGGTATCCGCAAAAGCGGCACTTCGCCGCCTCCGCCTTCACGCTCTCCGCACAATCCGGACAGACCTTCGTCGCGACTTTCGCGTTCGGGATCAGCGCCACGACGATCAGCGCGATCGGCCCCAGGATTGCGCCCAGTGTCGCCCACCGGAAGACGTTGTGCCCGCGGCGCCCGGCCACGTACGCGCACGCCAGCGCGAACGCAAACGACAGGATGGTCGTGATCCAGAGCAGGGACGTGAGATGCGCCTGGAGCATCGCCATCTGCGACTGCAGCGACTCGACCTGGGTCGGCAGATCATCCATCGAGCACCCCTCCGCGGAAGGCGGTCCGCCCCGGATCTCGCGCCGGCCGGCCGGGCTCATTGGACAGCTAGCGTAAGCTACGCGCGGTTTCCATTCGGTGGGTCATGACGAAGCTGTCATGATCGGCGACCCCCGCGAATCGCCAGCCGGCGCCCTCTTCCCCCGAAAGATTACTATCGCAAGCAGACGCCATCCCATATTCTGTGGCGCACCCATGCAGCCAACCAACGGACACCCGCTCACGAGCCCCGATTCCATCGACGACACCGGCATTCGCCGCAGTGTCCTCGAGGACCTCGCGCTCAAGACGATCTATGTCGAAGGCGAGGTGTCGGTGCGGATCCTCGCCGATCGCATGGGCGTAGGATTCGCCGTCGCCGAGGATCTGTTCCAGCGCCTCCGCAAACGGAAGCTCTGCGATGTGACGGCGATGGATGGTCTCGCCCCGCGCATCACGCCCAACGGCAACGGCGCCGCCCGCGCGCTGGAGTTGCTCGCCGTGAATCAGTACGTCGGTCCGGCGCCGGTCGCCCTCGCCGACTACGTGCATCGGGTCCGGGAGCAGAGCGTCGGCCTGGTCGAGGTGGGCGCCGCGGACGTCGACCGCGCTTTCGAGAAGCTCGTACTCGGCTCCGAGCTCCGCAAGCAGCTCGGCATCGCGATCCTCGCCGCGCGCTCCATTGTCCTCTACGGACCCAGCGGCACCGGCAAGACGGCGATCGCCGAGTTGATCCCCGATGTCTACCAGGGCGGCGTCTGGATTCCGCACGCCGTGGAGCACGACAACCAGATCATCACGGTCTACGATCCCACCGTCCATTGCCGGATCGATGGCGTGCAGCGCCCGGGCAGTGATCGCCGCTGGGTGCTCTGCGAACGGCCACGCGTCACCGTGGGCGGCGAGCTGACGATCGAGATGCTCGATCTGCAGTTCAACCCCAGCAGCGGCGTCTACGTCGCGCCGCTGCAGATGAAGGCCAACAACGGCGTGCTCATCGTCGACGACTTCGGCCGCCAGCGGATTCCACCCGAGGCGCTGCTGAATCGATGGATCGTGCCCCTCGACCGGAAGATCGACTTCCTGACGCTCCGCGGCGGGAAGAAGTTCGAGATGCCCTTCGATTGTCTCGTCGTGTTCTCGACCAACCTCGAGGCGGCCGGGGTCTTTACGCTGAACCACGAGACCACCGCGCTCAACGATGACGCGTTCCTCCGGCGCATCCCCAACAAGATCCGGCTCGACTTCGTCTCGGCCGACGAGTTCCGCGAGATCTTCCGCCGGGTGTGCGCGGCGTTCAACGTTCCATACGACGACGCCATCGCCGGCCAGCTCATGACGTACCTGCGCACGGATCTGCAGCAGCAGCTCCGACCCTGCTACGCCCGCGACCTCGTCCAACAGGTCTGCTGGGAGGCCCAGTTCGACAAACGGCCGCCCGTGCTCGACTGGAATTCGCTCGACTCGAGCCTGCCACACGTACTTCCTCGCATCCGGCGGCGTTCGGTAACTTGAACGGGTGAACATCGGATTCATTGGCCTTGGCGGCATGGGCCAGGGCATTGCGGCCAACCTCGTGAAAGCCGGCCACCACGTCCGCGTGTGGAATCGGTCCCGCGGTCCCGTCGAGAAACTGGTGGCGGAAGGTGCGCACGCCGCCGCGACGCCACGCGACGCCTTCGCGGGCGATGCCGTGCTCTCGATGCTGTCGGCGGACGATGTCGTTCGCGCAGTCATCGTCGACAGCGGGATCCTGGCCAGTGCCCCGCCCGGTCTGGTGCACGTCAATCTGGCAACGATCTCGGTCGCGCTCGCGCGGGAATTGGCCGAACTGCACCACGCACGCGGCCTCGGCTACGTCGCCGCGCCCGTCTTCGGCCGCCCCGATGCCGCGGCCGCCGCCAAACTGCATATCGTGGCCGCCGGTGCCGCCGCCACGATCGAGCGCGTCCAGCCGCTGCTCGATGCGATCGGGCAGAAAACGTGGATCGTCGGTGCCGAGCCCCACCGCGCCAACGTCGTGAAGCTCGCCGGCAATTTCATGATCGCCGCGGCCATCGAAGCGATGGGAGAGGCGGCCGCGATGGCCGAAGGGCACGGCGTCGCCCCGTCGGAACTGATGGAGGTGCTGACCAACACGCTCTTCACCGCGCCACTGTACAAGAACTATGGGGGCATGATCGCCGCCCAGCGCTACGAGCCTGCAGGCTTTAAGCTGGTGCTCGGGCTAAAGGACGTCCGGCTCGCGCTCGAAGCCGCCGACATGGTCCACGCGCCCCTGCCCTTCGGCGGTGTCCTGCGCGACAGCTTCGTGGACGCAATCGCCCACGGGCAATCAGACCAGGACTGGTCAGCCGTCGCCGAGGTCGCCCGCCGCCGCGCGGGACACGAAAGAGATAAGCAAGAAAGTAGCAAGTAGAAAGCGGGACGAGACTCGGACTCGGGGCCAGTCCC
>CAVWTI010000004.1:0-13135 GCA_963757855.1 uncultured Gemmatimonadales bacterium | reverse complement strand
CCCAGGTGTGCTTCGCCCGAAATCTTGGTGAAAGGCTGCTAACTCGCCAGGATCGGAGCGGAAATACGGGGTGCGGGCTGCGGTGCGGGGCCGATCCGGGACCCTAGCGGGGCCTCGATCAGCCGCGTGATCTCGTCGGGCGACTGCGGCTTGGCAAACAGATAGCCCTGGCCGAAGCGGCAGCCCAGCGTGTGCATCAACTCCTGCTGGTCGGCGTGCTCGATGCCCTCGGCGACCGTGCGCATGGCCAGCATATCGCCGAGGGCGATGATCGTGCGGGCGAGGGCTGCGTCGTTGCCGCTGCGGGTGACGCCATCGATAAACGACTTGTCGATCTTGAGAATGTCAATTGGGAAGCGCTGGAGGCTGCTGAGGGATGAGTAGCCCGTGCCGAAGTCGTCGATCGCCAGCTGGACGCCCAGTGCCTTGAGGGCGTGGAGCTGGGTGATCGTGGCCTCGGTGTTGCGCATGACCACGCTCTCGGTGATCTCGAGAACGAGGTGGCGGGGCTCGAGGCCGGACGTCTGGAGTGCTGTCGCGACATCGCTGGCGAGATCGGCCTGCTCGAACTGCCGTCCGGACAGATTGACCGTGACCGCGGGAGCCTCGCCTTTCGCGACCGATTGCCACACCGCGGCCTGGCGGCATGCCTCGGTGAGGACGAACCGGCCGAGCGGGGCGATGAGACCCGTTTCTTCCGCCAGCGGGACGAAGAGCGTCGGCGGGAGCAGGCCTCGCCGGGGATGTTGCCAGCGGACGAGCGCTTCGATTGCCGTCAGGCGGCCGGACTGGAGTTCTACGATCGGCTGATAGACGAGGTGCAGCTCACCGCGCCCAATGCCTTCGCGGAGGTCGGTCTCGAGCGCCATGCGATCGACGAGCGCCCGGTGCATCTCGGGCTCGAAGATCGCGCAGCGTCCGCGGCCCTCGCTCTTGGCCCGGTACATGGCCACGTCGGCGTTGCGGAGCAGGGTATCGACGTTGTCGTCGTCGCTGGCGCGGGCGATGCCGATACTGGCACTGACGGCCAGCTCGCCGTCTCCCAGCTTGAACGGCGTGCGGAGCGCTGCCGAGATACGACCGGCGACGATGAGGGCATCGGCGTCGGCGCTCGCATGCTCGATCAGCACCGCGAACTCGTCGCCGCCCAGGCGCGCGACCGTATCGCATCCGCGGGTGGCGTTCAGCAGGCGGTGCGCGAGCGTCGTGAGGAGCGAGTCGCCGACACTATGTCCGAGGCTGTCGTTGACGGTCTTGAACTCGTCGACGTCGAGGAACAGCACCGCGATGCGGCCGCCGGCCCGCTCTGACGCGGCGAAGGCGTGGGCGACGCGATCGTGGAACAGTACGCGATTGGCGAGGCCGCTCAGTGGGTCGTGGAGCGCCTGATAGGAGAGTTGGGCTTCCAGCGATTTCCGGGAGGTGACATCGCGCGCCACCCAGACCACCGAATCATCGGTCATCGGGGAGACCGTGCCCGCGATCCAGGTGGTCCCGTTCTCGCCGGGCAAGCTGTACTCGACATCGACCGGCTGGTCCGACTCCAGTGCGCGGATCACGCACGAGGCGATCATGCTGGCGTGGTCGGCGGGCAGGACATCCTGAACGCGGCGGCCGATCCATTCGGCCGGGGGACGGTGCCGGGCATCGGCGCCGCTGGCCGCGATCTTGAGATACCGTCCGTCCCGATCCAGCACGACGATGACGTCGGACATTGCGCCGACGAGCGCCCGCAGCTCGGCCTCGCTCTCTCGCAGGGCGGAGTTCGTCTGGCGGAGCGTGCGCTCATACCATGCCGTCGCGTACGTCGCGGTCCCGCCGACGGCGGCCAGCAAACAGATTTTGGCGATCTCGCCCGCGACTGAGGTGCCACCCAACTCGGCGACCGACAGCGGATTGGCGCGCATCGCCATGTGTCCCACGACCACGAATATCACGATCATGAGCGCGTATTCAGCGACCGCGATGGCCGAGGCGACCGCCGCGCGCAATGCCGAACTGGTGAATGGCCGCGCGGCGAGAATGACGAAGTACGCGAGCCAGACTGGCGATTGTACGGCCAGGTCGGGCGAGCTGGCGAAGCCGTAGCCGCACAGGATCGCCGTGACAGCCGAGATGTCGACGGCCGCGTTGACCGTAGTCAGCCAGGAGAACGAACGGTGCGGCCGGTGAATCCAGACGTACTGTGCCGCGGTCCATGCGAGCATCGGGACAAGCACGCCGATATTGACCAGCCACAGCGCGGGGGTCAGCGCCGGCGCGTACATCACGACGGCGCCGGCCATCATCAGCAGCACGATGGCGCGCACCCCGTTGAGCAGGCGCTCCGCCTCGATCCGCTCGCCTTCGAGGAGGACGGCGGACAGGTGGCGATCGGAAGTCGTTCGGAGCGTCGGGATCTCTTTCATGTCAGGCCAGCCACGTCCTCTCGAGGTCCTCTATGGTTTACCATGAAGGACGGGGGTGGCCGTCTCCCGGTCACGCTTCCGGGGCCAACGGTTCTCAGCGCTTTGGCGACACCTTGGTGGACACCTTGGTGGACACCTTGGTGTCGGCGGCGAGGCTGGCCGCTCGCGCCATCAACAGTGCGCGTTCCCGGGTGTTCTGGGTGAGCGATGCCGCGCGCTCGAATTCGGCGCGGGCTTCACTAGTGCGGCCCACTTTCGCAAGCAAATCGCCGCGGACCGTGGGGAGCAGGTGATACTGCCGGAGGACGGGCTCGTCGCGGAGGGCATCGACGAGGGCCAGGCCGGCTTCGGGGCCGAACGCCATCGAGACCGCGACGGCGCGATTCAGCTCCACGATGGGCGATGGCGTGAGCTGGGCCAGCGCATCGTACAGCGCGCAGATTTTCGCCCAGTCCGTGTCGCCGGCGGTCAGCGCGCGGGCGTGGCATGCTGCGATGGCGGCTTGCAGCGCATATGGGCCAAGCGCGCCGCCGAGTGATTCGGTATGCGCGAGGGCATCAAGGCCTCGGCGGATGAGGACGTGATCCCACCGCGTCCGATCCTGTTCGAGAAGGAGGACTGGCTCGCCCGCGGGGCCGACCCTCGCCCGGGTGCGGGATGCCTGAATCTCCATGAGCGCGACGAGTCCGTGCACCTCGGGTTCCGTCGGAGTGAGTGCGGCGAGGATACGCCCGATCCGGAGGGCGTCCTCGCAGAGTGCGGGCCGCATCCAGTCGTCGCCGGCCGTGGCCGAGTAGCCCTCGTTGAAGATGAGGTAGAGGACCTCGAGGACTGATGCGAGGCGTGCGGCGCGCTCCGGGCCGCGGGGCAACTCGAAGGGCACGCGAGCCTCGGTGAGCGTGCGTTTGGCGCGGACGATCCGCTGGGCGATGGTCGCGACCGGCGCGAGGAACGCGCGCGCGATCTCCTCGGTGGTGAGTCCACCGACCAGCCGCAACGTCAGAGCCACGCGTGCTTCGGTCGACAGCACCGGGTGGCACGCGGTGAACATCAGGCCCAGGAGGTCATCGCCCACGTCGTCGTCGAGCGACGCTTCGAGCTCCGCGACCGTGAACTCCTGCCGGGCATCGAGCTCATGCCCGATCTGGGCGTGTTTCTGCTCGTGCCGTTTGGTGCTGCGGATCGCATCGATCGCCCGGTGGCGGGCGGTGGCCATGAGCCAGGCGCCGGGATTGTCCGGCACGCCTGATTCAGGCCACTGCTCGAGCGCGGCCACGAACGCGTCTTGCGCGAGGTCTTCGGCGAGGCCGGCGTCGCGTACAATCCGGAACAAGCTCGCGATGAGCTTTGCCGATTCGATCCGCCAGATCGCTTCGATCGCGCGGTGCGTCGCCGCCGGGTGGGATACGCTCGGGACCCCGGCGGCGTGCGGCTGGCCGGACGGCTGGGGCAGAGGCTACGCCTCGGACTTCAAGGTTTTCAAGGCGGCTGCCGCGCGGGTCTCGGGGAATTTCTCGACCACTTCGTGGGCGTCGGCGCCGAAGTCGGACATCTCGAACACCTGGCGGATCTCGATGGTATCGGTCTCGGCTGCCGGGCAGCGTGATGCCCACTCGACGGCTTCGGCCTTGGATTTCACCTGGAGCATCCAGTAGCCGCCCAGCGCCTCTTTGGCCTCGGCGAAGGGCCCGTCAGTGACCCTCGGCTTGCCGCCCTTGAAGGTGATCCGTGCTCCACCCACCGACGGTGGCTGGAGGCCATTCAGATCGAGCAGGACGCCAGGCTTTCCCGAGCGACACGTTGTACTGCATCATGGCTTCCATGTTCTTGGTGTCGGGCAGGAAACCGGGCGCCTGGGACTCGTATCCCTTGGGGATTATCAGCATTAGGAAGCGCATGGTCAGACCTCGGCGAGGTTGGGGTAGCGGGGCCAGCCCCGGTACTTCGACCGGCGAAAGCTAGGCCTCACCCTATCATCGAACGAGACTCGCGGAATTCGACACGCCTTGGAAATAGGGGTTAGGGGTCAGGGGTTAGGAGTGAGGGGTTAGGGGTTAGGGACGATTTCGGGCGGACAGGCTTGTACGTTAGTCCCTAAATGCCTAGTGCCTAGTACCTCGTATCCAGTACCCAGTCCTTATTGTTCACCGATCGTGACGTCTACCTTTTCCCTCTGATTCGCCCTTCATGCCAGATACGCCGCGGAAGCCTGCTGTGATCGTCTCGACTGCCGCCGCCACGGTCCTCGTGCTGGTGCTCCTGTGTTACGCCGCCGTTATCGGCGGGGTGATCCCCGCGAACGCTGACGCGAGGCCGCCAATGATCGAACGGTGGGTCGCCCATGAGTCGTTGCATGCCGCGATCGATCGCGGGACGAAGGGGTTGTCGGATCCGCTGCCGAGTGATGATTCAACAATGACGCGCGGGGTGCGTCTGTACGGCGCGAATTGCGCGGTCTGTCACGGCACCTCCGACGGGCAGGCGTCATCCGTCGCGAGGGGGCTCTATCAGCGGCCGCCGCAGTTCGCGAAGCACAATGTCTCGGACGATCCGGCCGAAGAGACGTACTGGAAGATTACGCACGGGATCCGGCTCACCGGTATGCCGTCGTACGCCGAGACGCTGACAGCGGACGAGCGCTGGGCGATCGCGACGTTCCTACGGCATCAGGATTCGCTGCCGCCGCACGCCGACGAGGCGTGGAAGGCGCTGCCGAGCGCGGCGGCGCGGAAAGACTAGGGACTCGGGATTGGGGGCTAGGTGTAATTAGCAAAGAGGTTGTTCACTGAGCCGTAGCGGTGCAAGCTGGAGTTGTCGAGACCACAACCGACAACCGCCAGAGGGCTCAGTGAACATCCACAAGAATGCTCGGTTAACCCCCGTGATGCGATCCCAGGTCGTGACGCGGGTGCTCGGAGGGGAACCCGCGCGAGCGGTCGCCGCGACCGTCAGCGTCTCGCCGCGGACGATTTGGAAATGGGTCGCCCGCTGTCGGGCTGACGGACCCGGCGCGCTCGGGGATCGGTCGTCGCGCCCCCGGCGCTCGCCGCGCCGCCTCCCGCGCTCTCGGGTGCGCCAGATCGCGCGGGGCCGCCGGCGCCGCTGGAGCTCGCTCAAGATCGCGCACCATTACGGGCTCGCGCTCTCGACCGTCGTCACGGTGCAACGCCGCTTAGGGCTCAGCGGGCTCCGCCGGCTCGAGCCCCCCGTCCGGTACGCCGGTATGAACGGCGGCGGCCCGGCGCCTTGCTCCACGCCGACATCGAGCAGCTCGCCAAGATCCGGGGGGTGGGGCACCGGATCCACGGCGATCGCCGCCGCCGCGCCCGGGGCGCCGGCTGGGAGCGCGTCCACACCGTGATCGACGATTGCACGCGGCTCGCCTATGCGGAGGTGCTCCCCGACGAGCAGGCCGGCACCACCGCCGCCTTTCTCGCGCGGGCCGTCGCCTGGTATCAGCACTGGGGGATCCGCGTGCGCGCCGTGATGACGGACAACGGGGGATGCTATTGCAGTCACGCCTTTCGCACCGCCCGGCTCCGCCTCGGGCTCCGGCATCTGCGGACGCGGCCCTACACACCGCAGACGAATGGCAAGGCCGAGCGCTTCATCCGCACCCTGCTCACCGAGTGGGCCTACGTCCGGGCCTATCGCTCCAGTGCCTCGCGCGCCGAGGCCTTGCCCCACTACCTTCACTTTTACAACACCGAGCGCAAACACACCGCGCTCGGCTACACCGCACCACTCCAGCGACTCATCGCGCGGCAGTGAACAACCTCTTTGTCATTACAACTAGGCACTAGGGACTACTACTCCGCGCGCAGGGCTTCGATGACCGCTCCGCGCATCGCCCTTCGCACCGGCACATAGACGGCCGCGGCGGCGATCAGCGCCATCAACAGCGGCACCAGGCTGAATGTCGTGGCGTCGGTTGCGTTGACGCCGAACAGGAGACTCGCCATCAGCCGGGTCAGTGCGAACGCGACGAGGAGGCGGGCGTGAAGCCCACGCCGACCGTGCGCCCGAACTCCTGGGCGATCAGACCGACGATCGTGCTGCGGGTGGCGCCGAGTGCCATGCGGATGCCGATCTCTCGGCGGCGCTGGCTGACCCAGTACGCAATGTTGCCGTAGACGCCGACGGCGGCGAGGATCAGCGCGGCGATCGCGAACGTGACGAGGAGCAGCATTGAGAGGCGGCGGCGGGCGAGTGAGTCGGTGAGGCGCTGCTCCATGGTGCTCACGTCGTGTGCCGGTAGGTCCGGATCCAGGTCGTGCACGGCCGCGAGCGCGGTGGTCGTGAGGTGCGACACGTCGGCGAGGGCCGCGTGTGTGCGCACGACGACGAAGCGGCTCGCGATCGTGTACTGCTCGACCGGGAAATACGCCGTGATCTGCGGGGCGGCGTTGGCCTGGTACTCGCGTTTGTCGCGGACGACACCGACTACGGTGCGCCACGGGCCATCCGGACCCTGGCGCAGGCGTTTGCCGATAGCGCCGTCCGGCCAGAACTTCGTGGCCAGCGCCTCATCGACGATCACGACGGGCGGTGATTGCATGTTATCCTGCGCGTTGAACGCTCGGCCCCGCGCGAGCGGGATGCCCATCGCCTGGAAATAGTCCGGGCTGACGTATCCGCTGCTGGTAATGACGATGTCGCCGCCCGCGGCCTTCGGCACGAAGCCTTCGATCCTCACGTCCTCCCAGGCGAGTGAGACGGTACTCAGGGGCAGTTGATAGTTGCTGCCGACGTATTCGACGCCGTGGAGCGCTGCCAGTTTCTGGTCGAGGGCGCGATCGAAATTCGTCACCGACTCCGGTGTCGCGTACTTCGACTGCGGGAGCGACAGGCGGAATGACAACGCGTTCCGCGGGTCGAATCCGGGATCGGCGCGCAGGATGCGCGCGTAGCTGCGGACCAGGAGTCCGGCACCGATCAGGAGGACGAGCGAGAGTGCGACCTCGCAGGTGATGAGCGTGTTGCGTGTGCGTGAGCGGCCCATCGTTGATCCGCGGTTCCCTTCCTTGAGCACCGTGCTGGCATCCACCTCGGCGGCACGGAGCGCCGGTGCGAGGCCGAAGACGAGCGTGCTGAGGACCGAGACCGCAAACGTGAAGGCGAGGACCGTGGCGTCAATGTGGATGGCGTCGAGTCGCGGGATGCCGGCGGGACCGGCGTGGCGGAGGAGCCAGACGCTGGCCAAGCGCGACGCCCAGTCCGAGTATGCCGCTGGCGAGTGCGAGGGTGAGGTTTTCGGCAGCGAGCTGGCGGATCAGGCGCCGGCGGTCGGCGCCGATCGCGGCGCGGATGGCGAGTTCCTTCTCGCGGACGACCGCGCGTGAGACGAGGAGCCCCGCGACGTTGCTGCATGCGATCGCGAGCAGGAGCGCCACGGCGCCAAGCAGGACGTAGAGGGCCTGGCGGGTATCACCGACGACCTGGTCGATGAGTGGGACGACGCTGATCGTGAGGCCGCTGGTTGTCGGGTAGAACGCGGGATAGTCCTGTTGCATCCGCTTCGCGACCGTCTGCATCTCGGCCTGCGCGAATGTGCGGGAGACATTGGGCTTGAGGGACGCGAAGACGTTGAAGTCTTCGCCGTTGCGGTTGGCGCGGGAGCTTGGTGGAATGGGGAGCGGGAAAACGAGCTCGATGCGCTGGACGCTGTTGACCGCGGGCATCACGTCCTTGTCGAACACGAAGTCGGGTGAGAGGACGCCGGCGATCGCCATGCTCGTCCCGTTCAGGATCAGCGTTTTGTCGATGACACTGGGATCGGCCCCGAGGTGCCGCTGCCAGAATCCGTACGTCAGCACGACCTCCTGTGGCCGGCCCGGCTGGTCGTCTTCGGCGGTGAAGAGGTGGCCGAGCATGGCGTGGGCGCCGAGCATGGGGAGGAGCTCGGAGGTCATACGGACGCCATCGACGCGTTCGGGGGTGCCTGTGCTGGTCAGGTTATAGCTGGCGCCGATTGCGGCGGCGACGTGGTCGAAAACCGTGTTTTCTGATTTGATGTCGAGGTATTGGCCGAGTGAGAGCCAGTCGCGGGGGACGCCGAGGCCGGGGGAGCGTTGCCAGAGCATGGCGAGGCGGTCGGCGTGGGGGTACGGCAGCGGACTGAGCAGCAGGGCGTTCGCGACGCCGAAGATCGCGCTGGTAGCGCCGATCCCGATGGTGAGGGACAGGAGCGCCGCGATGGTAAAGCCCGGCGCCTTCATGAGAGTCCGGACGCTGTTCATGGGTGATTAGGTGAACGGCTGTCCCGGAGAGTTGCCTGGGTGGCCGAGTGTGTCCAGGCTCTCGCGGGCGGGACATTCGTGGGGCAACGTTAAGCGCTGGTAGAAGTAATGGAATAAGTGCTGGTATCCGACGCGAGCGCGCGGGCCAGGACGTCTCGCGCAGGTTGCGACTCCCTTTCCGGAGCTACTCCCGTGACTCTCGTGCTCATCGTCGCTGCCGTGGTCGTGCTGCTCTCCGGGCTTCGCATCGCGCAGGAGTATCAACGGGGGGTGCTGTTCCGGCTGGGCAGGTATCAGGGGCTCAAGGGCCCCGGGCTGTTCTGGATCATGCCGTTTGGGATCGAATCGACGCGGATAATCGATATCCGCACGCGGACGGTATCAGCGGAGCAGCAGGAGACGATCACGCGGGACAGCGTGACGATCAAGGTGAACGCGGTGTTGTGGTATCGCGTGACCGATGCGGCGAAGTCGGTGATTGCCGTGTCGAGTGCGGGTGACGCGGTGTATCAGCTCGCATTGACCGGACTCCGCAACATCATTGGGCAGCATGATCTCGACGAAGTGTTGCAGGACCGGGACAAGATCAATGGGTTGTTGCGGGAGACTATTGCCGACTCGACGGGTCGCTGGGGTATCGAAGTCGAGCGATTCGAAATGAAGGATGTGGAGTTGCCGGTGGCAATGCAGCAGGTGATGGCGATGCAGGCGGAGGCGATCCGGGAGAAGCGGGCGCGGATCATCAAGGCGGAGGCGGAGCTGGAGGCGTCGGTGAAGCTGGCGGCGGCATCGGCGCAGATGGCGGGCAATCCCGCAGCGCTGGAGCTGCGGCGGATGCAGATGGTGTCGGAGGTCGGTGCCGAGAATAACAGCACGACGGTGCTGATGATTCCGTCGGATTTTGTGACGCTGTCGAAGTCCCTGAGCGAGTATGTGCAGGAGCTGGCGTCCAAGCGGGGGTCGGCGCAGCCGTAGCGGTGCAAGGCTCCGTGTGCGTGAGAAGGATAATCTGACTCAGACTTAGTCGGTCGCGTTCTTCGACACGCGGGACTTCGATACGTTCTGGACGCGGGGTGTCGCCGAAGCCGTAACTGAGCAGAGCGCCGCACGCGGTCAAGCCGCCAGTCGCTGGCCTCGGAGTGCGGTGTCTGGTAGCTTCGGTCGAATCCGTCGCCGGCTGGCCACCTCAGAACTAGAGATCCATGCTCATTCGATTTCCGCGAACCTTCGCACCGAACGCCACGATCGCCGCGTCGCTCACGCTGCTCGTCCTCAGCGGGGCCTGTTCTCCACGGCCCCCGGACACACGCGTCGCCGACGCCGCAGCGATCCGGGAGCAGGACACGCAATGGTCGAAGACGGCTGGCACGGGGGATGTCGACGGAACCGTGTCCTACTACAGCGATGACGCATCGGTATTAGCGCCCAACGCACCGATGGCAACCGATAAGGCGGGAATTCGCGCCGTGTGGGTCCAGCTTGTCGCACCGGCCGTGACCACCTCGTGGACCGCCACCAAAGTCGACGTCGCGGAGTCCGGCGACCTGGGCTACGCCATGGGAACCTACGACGTCAAACCCAAGGATCCGAAGGACGTCGCGTCGGCCGATCATGGGAAGTTCGTCGAAGTCTGGAGGAAGCAGGCGGACGGGAAATGGAAGTGCGCCGTGGACATCTTCAATTCTGACCTCCCCGTCCCCGCGCCCACGCCGATCAAGAAGACGTAAGAGCCAGGAGGTGCCGCCAGGAACCGCGGCTACGCGGGGACCATCGTCATCCTAGGCACGTGGGTCGAGCACGGCGCCGGTCTGTTTCCCTTCCACGCTCGCGACGTACGCTTTCGCAACGGCGGCGGCGGAGAGTCCGGTGGCCGGATCGCGGCCGAGTGCTTGGAGCGTTTCGGTGACCCACGGCGGGCTGACGACGTTGATGCGCAGGCCGCGGGGCATGTCGAGCGCGGCGGATCGCGTGAAGCCTTCGAGGCCCGCGTTCACCAGGCTGATGGCGGCGGCTCCGTGCGCGGGTTCGCGGGCCAGTGAGCCTGCGGTGATCGTGAATGAGCCGCCATCGGTGACAGAGGCAACCCCGTAGCGGACGAGATTGACCTGGCCCATGAGTTTGCTGGTCAGGCTGAGCGCAAAATCGGCGTCACTGAGGTCCGTGAGCGGCTTGAACGCGGCTGCCCCCGCGGCGCTGATCACAGCATCCACGCGCCCGACTCGAGCGTAGAGTGCGCGTATCGATGCGGGGTCGCTGATGTCCACCTGCTCCGGTGCCTTGCTCTTGCTCGCGAGGACGAGCTCATGGCGGCCCGTGAGGCCAGCGATGATCGCCTTGCCAATGGTGCCGCCACCCACAATGAGTATTCGCATGAATGGGAAAGCCCTCTAACGGGAATACAGTTCCATTGAACCGCGCCGATCGCCGAGGCAGCCAATCAGGAAAGCACCGATCAATGTAGAATACGACGTCATGAGCGGGGGGACAGTGGGAGCGGAGCCGTTTCGGATACACGTCGCGGACTGGGTGCTCGACGATTTGCGAGGGCGCCTGCGCCGGACCCGGTGGCCCGGACCCGTCGCTGGCATTGGGTGGGAACAGGGCGCCGACTATGAGTGGGTGCGGCGGCTCGTGGCGCACTGGACGGATCAGTTCGACTGGCGCGCATGGGAGCGGAAGCTCAATGCGCTGAAGCAGTTCACGTGGGACGGCATCCACTTCGTGCACCAGCGTGCCACATCCGGACGCGGGACGCCGCTCATCCTGACCCACGGATGGCCCGGCAGTTTCCTCGACTACGTGGACATGCTGCCGATGCTCGGCCACTTCGATGTGATCATCCCTTCCCTGCCGGGATATGGGCTCTCACCGCGTCCCGCGACGACCGGAGTCAACTATCGGTATGTCGCGGAGCAGTGGCACCGGCTCATGAAGGAGCTGGGCTATGCGCGGTATGGCGCGGGCGGTGGGGATTTCGGCGCCGGGGTGTCCACCTTTCTCGCGCTGGATTATCCCGAGTCGGTGATTGGCATTCATTTCACGACGCCGGAGCTCACGCCCGAAGCCCCTCATGCCGCGCTGTCCGAGGCGGAGCGGTCGTATCTCGCGGTGCGGCGCGGGGGATGCGGTGGAACGCGGGTACAGTGCGATCCAGTCAACGAAGCCGCAGACCGTCGGTTACGGGCTCAATTATTCGCCCGCCGGGTTAGCCGCCTACCTCGGCGAGAAATGGTATTCGTGGAGTGATGTCACGCCGCCGCTCGATTTTCTCTGCGCGACGCTGACGTTGTACTGGGTCACGCAGTCTGTCACGTCATCGATGCGGGACTACTGGGACAATCGGTGGCATCCGGTTGTGCCGGGTTACGTGCGCACGCCGACGGCGTTTGGGATTTCCGCGCACGAGAAGGTGCCGGAGGGAGAGCCGCCCCGCGGATATATGGAGCGGCTGTACAGAGTCACCCGGTGGAACGTGTTTCCGCGGGGTGGGCATTTCGCGGCGGTCGAGCAGCCAGCGGCCGTGGCGGAGGATTTGGTGGCGTTTTTCCGCGAGGTCGGCACGGGGCTCGGATTGCTATGATGTCTTCGGCTTCGGCCTCGCGGACGGTGGAAGGATCCCGTTGAGCCGGAGATACATCGAGAGCTGCGCATAGTGGTCCTGCCAGTCCATGGGCAGCACGATCAGGTCGCGCGCCCGGGAGGCCTTTGCATTCGGCCCGCCGAACCAGGGCACCTGTTCACCGAGCTTCGAATCATCAAGGTTGGCGAGCGCCGTGGCGCAATACTCGAACGAGCGCTTGAGGTGCGCCGTCGCCTTGGGCCCGTAAGTCAGCCACCCTGCCTGGGTGGTGTCGCTGGGCTCGGGCTTGGGCTCCATGGGCGGCTTGGTCCCCAGACCCATGAGCAGACGGTTTCGTTGAACTCCGCCGAGTGTACCAGCACGCCGCCGAAACTGCGCTGCGCGGGCGTGGGCCGGAATCCAAACTTGGCAACCGGCATGTCGTCACCCGCCGCGACCAGATTCACCGACAGGTGCTTCATGATCACCCGAACCGCGTCGGCCACTGGCGCGCCCGACATGTCGCCTGCTGCGCCGCCAGGGGAGACGCCGTCAGCCCAATCAATACTGCTACGGAAAACACTCACATCATTCCTCCTGTAAGATTTCGCTGCCGAGAACTCATTCCGAGTGGAGTACAGCGATGGGATCGAGGCGCATGGCGCGCAGCGCCGGGATGTAACTGGCCGCCACCGCAACGGCGGTCAGTACGAGGGTGACGCCAGCGAACGTGGGGATCGGTGGGCGACACACCGTAGAGCAATCCAGCCATGAGGTGGGACACGATGAGCGCACCGGCCACACCCAGCCCGGTGCCTGCCGCGGCCAGGACGAGTGCGCGGCGAAGGACCATTGGAGGACTCGGGCTTTTTGCGCGCCCAGTGCGAGGCGAATCGCAAACTCACGTCGCTGTTCGTTCACCAGAAAGG
>CAVWTI010000003.1:0-45390 GCA_963757855.1 uncultured Gemmatimonadales bacterium | reverse complement strand
GCGGACTGAGCAGCAGGGCGTTCGCGACGCCGAAGATCGCACTGGTGGCGCCAATGCCGATCGTGAGGGAGAGGGGCGCCGCGACGGTGAAACCGGCCGGCTTAATGAGAGTCCGGATGCTGCTCATGAGTGACCAGGTGAACGGCGTTGCCGGAGAGTTGCCTGGGTGGCCGAGTGTGTCCAGGCTCTCGCGGGCGGGACATTCGTGGGGCAACGTTAAGCGCTGGTAGAAGTAATGGAATACGTGCTGCAACTGTTATCCGACGCGAGCGCGCGGGCCAGGCCGTCTCGCGCAGGTTGCGAGACTCCCTTTCCGGAGCTACTCCCGTGACTCTCGTGCTCATCGTCGCTGCCGTGGTCGTGCTGCTCTCCGGCCTCCGCATCGCGCAGGAATATCAGCGCGGCGTGGTGTTCCGACTCGGCCGGTTTCGGGGCTCCGGGGCCCCGGGCTGTTCTGGATCATCCCGTTCGGGATCGAACGCGCCGATCATCGACATCCGCACCCGGACGGTCTCCGCCGAACAGCAGGAGACGATCACGCGCGACAGCGTCACGATGAAGGTCAACGCGGTGCTCTGGTATCGGATCATCGATGCGGCGAAGTCGGTCATCGCGGTCTCGAGCGCGGGCGCGCGGTCTATCAGCTCGCATTGACGGGCTGCGAAACATCATTGGCCAGCACGATCTCGACGAAGTGCTGCAGGACCGCGACAAGATCAACGGGTTGTTGCGGCAGACCATTGCCGATTCGACGGCTCGCTGGGGCATCGAAGTCGAGCGTTTCGAAATGAAGGATGTGGAGTTGCCGGTGGCGATGCAGCAGGTGATGGCGATGCAGGCGGAGGCGATCCGGGAGAAGCGGGCGCGGATCATCAAGGCGGAGGCGGAGCTGGAGGCGTCGGTGAAACTGGCGGCGGCATCGGCGCAGATGGCGGGCAATCCCGCGGCGCTGGAGCTGCGGCGGATGCAGATGGTGTCGGAGGTCGGTGCGGAGAACAACAGCACGACGGTGCTGATGATTCCGTCGGATTTTGTGACGCTGTCGAAGTCGCTGAGCGAGTATGTGCAGGAGCTCGCGTCCAAGCGGGGGTCGGCGCAGCCGTAGCGGTGCAAGGCTCCGTGTGCGTGAGAAGGATAATCTGACTCAGACTTAGTCGGTCGCGTTCTTCGACACGCGGGACTTCGATACGTTCTGGACGCGGGGTGTCGCCGAAGCCGTAACTGAGCAGAGCGCCGCACGCGGTCAAGCCGCCAGTCGCTGGCCTCGGAGTGCGGTGTCTGGTAGCTTCGGTCGAATCCGTCGCCGGCTGGCCACCTCAGAACTAGAGATCCATGCTCATTCGATTTCCGCGAACCTTCGCACCGAACGCCACGATCGCCGCGTCGCTCACGCTGCTCGTCCTCAGCGGGGCCTGTTCTCCACGGCCCCCGGACACACGCGTCGCCGACGCCGCAGCGATCCGGGAGCAGGACACGCAATGGTCGAAGACGGCTGGCACGGGGGATGTCGACGGAACCGTGTCCTACTACAGCGATGACGCATTGGTATTAGCGCCCAACGCACCGATGGCAACCGATAAGGCGGGAATTCGCGCCGTGTGGGTCCAGCTTGTCGCACCGGCCGTGACCACCTCGTGGACCGCCACCAAAGTCGACGTCGCGGAGTCCGGCGACCTGGGCTACGCCATGGGAACCTACGACGTCAAACCCAAGGATCCGAAGGACGTCGCGTCGGCCGATCATGGGAAGTTCGTCGAAGTCTGGAGGAAGCAGGCGGACGGGAAATGGAAGTGCGCCGTGGACATCTTCAATTCTGACCTCCCCGTCCCCGCGCCCACGCCGATCAAGAAGACGTAAGAGCCAGGAGGTGCCGCCAGGAACCGCGGCTACGCGGGGACCATCGTCATCCTAGGCACGTGGGTCGAGCACGGCGCCGGTCTGTTTCCCTTCCACGCTCGCGACGTACGCTTTCGCAACGGCGGCGGCGGAGAGTCCGGTGGCCGGATCGCGGCCGAGTGCTTGGAGCGTTTCGGTGACCCACGGCGGGCTGACGACGTTGATGCGCAGGCCGCGGGGCATGTCGAGCGCGGCGGATCGCGTGAAGCCTTCGAGGCCCGCGTTCACCAGGCTGATGGCGGCGGCTCCGTGCGCGGGTTCGCGGGCCAGTGAGCCTGCGGTGATCGTGAATGAGCCGCCATCGGTGACAGAGGCAACCCCGTAGCGGACGAGATTGACCTGGCCCATGAGTTTGCTGGTCAGGCTGAGCGCAAAATCGGCGTCAGTGAGGTCCGTGAGCGGCTTGAACGCGGCTGCTCCCGCGGCGCTGATCACAGCATCCACGCGCCCGACTCGAGCGTAGAGTGCGCGTATCGATGCGGGGTCGCTGATGTCCACCTGCTCCGGTGCCTTGCTCTTGCTCGCGAGGACGAGCTCATGGCGGCCCGTGAGGCCAGCGATGATCGCCTTGCCAATGGTGCCGCCACCCACAATGAGTATTCGCATGAATGGGAAAGCCCTCTAACGGGAATACAGTTCCATTGAACCGCGCCGATCGCCGAGGCAGCCAATCAGGAAAGCACCGATCAATGTAGAATACGACGTCATGAGCGGGGGGACAGTGGGAGCGGAGCCGTTTCGGATACACGTCGCGGACTGGGTGCTCGACGATTTGCGAGGGCGCCTGCGCCGGACCCGGTGGCCCGGACCCGTCGCTGGCATTGGGTGGGAACAGGGCGCCGACTATGAGTGGGTGCGGCGGCTCGTGGCGCACTGGACGGATCAGTTCGACTGGCGCGCATGGGAGCGGAAGCTCAATGCGCTGAAGCAGTTCACGTGGGACGGCATCCACTTCGTGCACCAGCGTGCCACATCCGGACGCGGGACGCCGCTCATCCTGACCCACGGATGGCCCGGCAGTTTCCTCGACTACGTGGACATGCTGCCGATGCTCGGCCACTTCGATGTGATCATCCCTTCCCTGCCGGGATATGGGTTCTCACCGCGTCCCGCGACGACCGGAGTCAACTATCGGTATGTCGCGGAGCAGTGGCACCGGCTCATGAAGGAGCTGGGCTATGCGCGGTATGGCGCGGGCGGTGGGGATTTCGGCGCCGGGGTGTCCACCTTTCTCGCGCTGGATTATCCCGAGTCGGTGATTGGCATTCATCTCACGACGCCGGAGCTCACGCCCGAAGCCCCTGATGCCGCGCTGTCCGAGGCGGAGCGGTCGTATCTCGCGGTGCGGCGCGGGTGGGATGCGGTGGAACGCGGGTACAGTGCGATCCAGTCAACGAAGCCGCAGACCGTCGGTTACGGGCTCAATGATTCGCCCGCCGGGTTAGCCGCCTACCTCGGCGAGAAATGGTATTCGTGGAGTGATGTCACGCCGCCGCTCGATTTTCTCTGCGCGACGCTGACGTTGTACTGGGTCACGCAGTCTGTCACGTCATTGATGCGGGACTACTGGGACAATCGGTGGCATCCGGTTGTGCCGGGTTACGTGCGCACGCCGACGGCGTTTGGGATTTCCGCGCACGAGAAGGTGCCGGAGGGAGAGCCGCCCCGCGGATATATGGAGCGGCTGTACAACGTCACCCGGTGGAACGTGTTTCCGCGGGGTGGGCATTTCGCGGCGGTCGAGCAGCCAGCGGCCGTGGCGGAGGATTTGGTGGCGTTTTTCCGCGAGGTCGGCACGGGGCTCGGATTGCTATGATGTCTTCGGCTTCGGCCTCGCGGACGGTGGAAGGATCCCGTTGAGCCGGAGATACATCGAGAGCTGCGCATAGTGGTCCTGCCAGTCCATGGGCAGCACGATCAGGTCGCGCGCCCGGGAGGCCTTTGCATTCGGCCCGCCGAACCAGGGCACCTGTTCACCGAGCTTCGAATCATCAAGGTTGGCGAGCGCCGTGGCGCAATACTCGAACGAGCGCTTGAGGTGCGCCGTCGCCTTGGGCCCGTAAGTCAGCCACCCTGCCTCGGTGGTGTCGCTGGGCTCGGGCTTGGGCTCCATGGGCGGCTTGGTCCCCGAGACCCATGAGCAGACGGTTTCGTTGAACTCCGCCGAGTGTACCAGCACGCCGCCGAAACTGCGCTGCGCGGGCGTGGGCCGGAATCCAAACTTGGCAACCGGCATGTCGTCACCCGCCGCGACCAGATTCACCGACAGGTGCTTCATGATCACCCGAACCGCGTCGGCCACTGGCGCGCCCGACGATGTCGCCTGCTGCGCCGCCAGGGGAGACGCCGTCAGCCCAATCAATACTGCTACGGAAAACACTCGCATCATTCCTCCTGTAAGGTTTCGCTGCCGAGAACTCATTCCGAGTGGAGTACAGCGATGGGATCGAGGCGCATGGCGCGCAGCGCCGGGATGTAACTGGCCGCCACCGCGACGGCGGTCAGTACGAGGGTGACGCCAGCGAACGTGGGGAGATCGGTGGGCGACACACCGTAGAGCAATCCAGCCATGAGGTGGGACACGATGAGCGCACCGGCCACACCCAGCCCGGTGCCTGCCGCGGCCAAGGCGAGTGCGCGGCGAAGGACCATCTCGAGGACTCGGGCTTTTTGCGCGCCCAGTGCGAGGCGAATCGCAAACTCACGTCGCTGTTCGTTCACCAGAAAGGAGATGGTTCCGTAGATGCCAAGTCCGGCGAGCAGTAAAGCCGTCGCCGCAAAGAACGCGACCATTTCCATCGTGAATCGCCTGACCGAGAGCGAGGCGGAGAGGACGTCATCCATGGTCTCGGCACCGAAAACGGGCAGTTCCGGCTCGATCGACTGAATCTGCTGGCGAACTTGCGCGGGGATGCCGCGGGGATCGAGTTGTCCGCGAAGAAAGACGGCCAGGCCCTGGAGGCCCCGCTGGTTGGCGCTGGCCTGGAAGGCCCGCTGGTACATGCTGAGGTAGATGCGCGGAGCGACTGCTTCGCCCAGGGATTCCGTGTGAGCGTCCCCGATCACGCCGATGATCGTCGTCCAGATGCGGCTCGGCGATCGGTCCGCAGTGACGCCGAGGTGGACGCGTCTGCCCACCGGATCCTGGCCGGGCCAGTAGGTGTGAGCCGCGGCTTCATTGATGACCGCAACCTGGGTCGTCGGCTCGAGGTCCTGGTCCGTGAACGTCCGTCCGCGCTCGAGCGGCATGCCCAGCAGGTGGAAATATTCGGGCGTCACGAGGGCGCCGCCGATCGTGGGAGCCTCATTGACGGTCGTGCCGAGGCCTTCGCGGATCAATGCCAGCGGCACCAGATCGCCTTTGCTGTGATCCAGTGGAAGCGCGCCTGTGTTGCCGATGGCCACTTCTTGTACGCCCGGCAGATCTCGGGTGCGGCGAAGCACCTCGCGCAGCAAGACCGCTTCCTGCGTGGCGGTGTGATAAGCGTCTGCGGTGGAGTCGTTGGGCCGAGGGAGCCAGGTCTGCACGACCATCACGCGGGATAGATTGAAACCGGGCCGCACGTTGAACAGGTCCCAGAAGCTGCGCAGGAGCAGGCATGCGGCGACCATGAGCACCAGGGACAGCGCCAATTCACCGATGACCAGAAACTGGCGGGCGCGCGAGCTTTCTTTGGAACCCTTGGAGCCACGTGAGTCCTGCCGAAGCGTGCCGATCAAATCGCCGCGGCTCATGAACCATGCAGGGGCAATCCCGCAGATCGCTCCTGCGACGACGGATATGACGACCGCAAATCCCAGCACGCTCCATCCCACGCCAATGTCATTGAGGTGGGGTAGACTCTCCGGGACAAGTCGCAGCAGGAAGCGCTGGGCGGCGAAGAGGATGGCAAAACCAGCGATTCCGCCGAACAGGAACAGCAGGAGAATCTCGGTCAGCAGCGCGCGGATGAGGCGCGTTCGCTGCGCGCCCAGCGCCAGGCGGACCGTGACCTCACGATCGCGCGCGCTGGCCCGTGCGAGCAGCAGATTGGCGATGTTGACGCAACTGATCAGGAGGACCAGTCCGACCGCGCCGAACAGCAGCACGAGCGATTTATGCACGCTGGCGACCACGCTGTCGCTGAGCGGAATCAACTGCACGGTCCATGCGACTTTGGTTGGGTAGTCCGCCGGATATTGCTTTTTCAGCGACGCAACCAGCGCATCGAGGCGCCGCCGCGCGGCAGTCACCGGGAGACCGGGGCTCAAGCGCGCGGTGACCGCCGGATGCAGGCGGAGATCGCGCCGCGGAGGCGGAAACGGCTCGCCGGTAAAGCCCGCTCCCAGCCACACGTCTGCATTCTGCTCCACTCTGGTCGAGCCCTGATCGCGAAAGCCGCGGGGCATGACGCCGACGATTTGATATGGGTCGTTGTCCAGGAGAAGCGTCTTCCCGATGATCCTTGGATCGGCTCCGTATTCCTGCCGCCACAGCCCGTCGCTGATCACGGCCTGCAGGTTGACGCCCGGAGTGACATCGGCCGGATCGAGTGCGTGACCCAACTGGGCGCTGACGCCGAGGACTGTGAAGTAATTCGTCGTTACCCACTTGAAGGTGAGACGCTCGGGCTCGGAGCCGCCGGTGAGGTTCGTATTTGCGCCGTGGCTGGAAAGGGCCACAGACTGGAAGATCCCGGAGCGCTGCAGGTCTTTCCACTCGGGGATGGAGATGCCGACGTCCGTCGCGTCGGTGCCCGGAAGGTCGTCCTCGACGTGAATCAGCTGGGTGGGATTCGGGAACGGCAGCGGGTGGAGCAGCGTGGCGTCGATGACGCTATAGATCGCAGCGGTGGCTCCGACGCCCAGCGCGATCGTGGCGATCGCAATGCAGGCGAAGCCAGGAGATCTCAGAAGGACGCGAACCGCGTACCGCAGGTCGATGAGCAGGTTCTCAGTCATGGGCCGGCCCCGTTGGACACACTGCGATGAGGACAATCCTCGGCCATCGGGTGGTCAATGTTGGAGTTGGACCGGCATGGAGAAAGGACGGGCGGCGTACATTAGAGCATTGTCATTGTTCTCTCATGGTGGCGGGTTGCCGGGCGAAATCCCTTCGCCATAGGTTGGAGCATGCAGGTTCTCGTCGTCGAAGATGACCGCAACTTGCGGCGGTTTCTGAGCAAAGCCCTCCGGGAGGAGGGCTTTGGCGCGGTCGAGGCCGAGTCGGGTGATCGCGCACTGGATCGTGCGCTCGACGCGATTACAGCTGCATCATTCTCGACGTCATGCTGCCGGGTCGTGACGGATTCGACGTCGTGACCGAGCTGAGGTCGCGGCGCGTGTTCACGCCGGTACTCATGTTGACCGCGAAGGACGAGCTGGAGTCGCGCGTGCGGGGTTTGGAGGCCGGGGCCGACGATTACCTGACCAAGCCGTTCGACCTGGCGGAGCTACTGGCGCGGGTGCATGCCTTGATTCGGCGCGCTGAGTTCCACCACAAGGATGCGACGCTGAGTGTGGGGAGTTTGACGCTCGATCCACTGGCCCGGCGAGTCACGCAGGATGGGCGGCGGGTGGACCTGAGCGCGCGGGAGTTCGCGTTGCTGGAGTTCCTGATGCGCAACGCGGGCCGGACGGTCTCGCGGTCGCGGATTGCCGAGGCGGTGTGGAACTATCAGTTCGATCCTGAGACGAATGTCGTGGACGTGTATGTGAATTATCTGCGGAAGAAACTTTCTTTTGAAAAAAAGACCACGGTGATCCAGACAGTGCGTGGCCGGGGTTACCGGCTCGAGGCGCCGTGACCGAGCCGCGACTTGCCGCCGTTCTCACGAAGCGCACGCAGCGTGTGACGTGGACCGCGCTCACCGGCTTTGCGGTCCTGGTGGTCGTGGCGTATGCGGTCGCGGGTGAAGTCGCGATGCGGAGCTCGCTGCAGCATACCGCCAGCGTGATTCAGTCGCTGCTCAGGCACTACACCGACTCGACGCGCGCGCCGGGTGGAGTAATGACCGATGCGCTGGCTGACCGGCTCCTGAGCATGGGGGGGCAGGTATTGATCACTCGCACGACCACCGACTCGGGTGGCGCGGCACAGGTCTACTATGTGAGCCCGGGGACGCCCCAGAAACGTCTGGACGTTCCGAAAGGTGCGTCGCCCGAGCAGGTCCGGCGGATACTGGTTGGTGCGATCATGCGGCGGTCGTGGTGGCGATTTGGCCTGCTGCGGCGAGAGCTGGATCCGTTCGACATCTATGTTGCGGCGAGCCGAGGACCGTATCTGATCGGGCTTGCTGCCCTGATCGGTGTGGTGGTGGTGCTGCTACCGCTCGCGGCGCTTGCCGCGGGCCGAGGGGCGCGGCAGGCGGTGGCGGCGACGCTTGGGCCGATCGAGCGTATCACGGCGGACACGCAGGCGATAAGCCCAGCGGACCTTGGTACCAGGATCGCGAGTCCGACGGGTCAGGCCGAGGTGACGGCGTTGGCTGACAGCATCAACCGGATGCTGGACCGGGTGGACCGTGCGCACCGGGCGCTCAAGGCGTTCACGGCTGACGCCAGCCATGAGCTGCGCACGCCGCTGACGCTTGTGCGGGCGCAGGCGCAATGGGCGCTTGCGCATCAGGGGCATGAGGTGGAAGTGCGTGACGCGCTGACGGCGATCGAGCGGGAGATCGAGCGGACCACCAAGATGGTGGAGGAGTTGCTGCTCATCGCGCGGGGTGAGAACCGGCAACTGGCGCTGGCGCGGGTGCCGTTCGACCTCAGGGCTGTTGTCGACGAGGTCAGGGAGATCACCGAGGCAATGGCGATCGACAAGAGTCTTGCGGTGAGTGGCGAGGCGGGGGAACCGGTGTGGGCGCTGGGGGATGCGGATCGTACCCGGCACATCCTGTTGAATCTTGCGACGAATGCGGTGCGCTACACGCTGCAGGGTGGCATTCGGTTCACGCTCCGGCGGGAGGGCGGTGTGGTTGGTGTGTCGGTGCAGGACACTGGGCCGGGGATTGCGCCTGAGCATCTCGAGCCGGTGTTCGACCGGTTTTTCCGGATCGATCAGTCGCGGAGCCGCGAGTTGGGTGGGACTGGCTTAGGTCTCGCGATTGCGCGGCTGCTGGCGGAGCTGCAGCAAGGGCGGATTACGGTGGAGAGTACGGTTGGGGACGGCAGCGTGTTTACGCTTTGGCTTCCTGCATCGACGGCCTAAGGGGACCCGCGCCGCCCCGGAGCGGCGGGGGTCGGGCACGCGCCGTTTCGGCTCGGTAACAATGCGTCGTTCCGGGTTCCTGTGTCGGTCTTTCCGGATGTGGCGGATCCAGCGACGCGGTCCGACGTACGGTGCGTCTCAGCGATGACGGGCGCGGGCTGCGGTGGGACGCGCTTGATTCCGAGTATCGGTGGCCTTATCTGATGGGGGTCCTGCCTGGCCCGGTTGCTTGGCGTCAGGCATCCGTGAGCGCGTTTGCTGGCATCAAGAGCCCTGCGAAAGCACGAGCTGCGCGAGCGAATGGGGCCAAAGGCGGACGTCCGCGGAAGCACGCCACTCCGTAACTGACCACCTATGCGTCTATGTCGCTGGTCAAATCCAGATTCGCCATCAACAGGATCTATGAACGGGATTCTGACCGCCGTTGTGGTGCCGATCGCGCTGGCTCTGGGTTTGTATCCGGCCGGTGGCGTGGCGGCTCAGGCGGTTCGCCAGCCGCGGGCGAGTGCGGCCAACACCGATCCTCAGCGGGATGTGCGGTATCCCAGCCGGAACGAGGCGGTGTGGATTCCGAGTGGCGGTGTGTTGATGAACGGCGTGATGTACGTGGCGTCGGGGGTGCGGCCGCATCCCGTTGTGTTGCTGCTCCATGGCTTGCCGGGCAATGAGGAGAATCTCGATCTGGCGCAGAGTTTACGGCGCGCAGGATTCGATGTACTGACGTTTCATTACCGCGGGTCGTGGGGTAGTCCGGGACGGTTCACCCTGGCTGGCGGTGTCGAGGACGGTGAGGCGGCGTACGCGTTTCTGCAGCAGCAGGCGACTGTGGCCAAGTACCGCATCGATCTCGCGCGCGTGGTGATGATTGGGCACAGCTATGGTGGTTTTGTCGCGGCGCGTGTCGCCGCCGCGCATCCGACGATCCGGGGCATGGCGCTGATCGCGCCCTGGAGTCCCGCGGAGGATATTCCGCAATTCCAGGTGCCGGAGGCGCAATTCGCCGCGGCGGCGCATACGGCATTCGACGATGTGGACGGGCGGCTGGGCGGCGATGCCGCCCCCGATATCGCGAAGGAGATTCTGCAGCCGGGTAAGGATTGGCGGCTTGAGAGCACCGCTCCGGCCCTTCGGATCTGCCAATGCTCGTTCTCGTCGCCAAGCATGATTCGCCGGATGATCAGGCGAGTGCGCTGATTGCTGCGCTACGGAAGGCGGGGGCGCCCAGTCTCATGATCCCGGTGATGAACACCGACCACGCATTCTCGGATCACCGCATCGCGATGCAGCAGGTGGTGCTGGATTGGATTCGGGATCGGGAGATTTAGTCTCGATGGCAGGGCGAAGAGTCCTTACTTGCTGGGTAGCTCAAAGGGAATCCGGGCCAGAGTCCCGAAAGGTGCCCCCTCCCCATAACCCAAACCTCGGCCGAGGGACGCGACGAATCCGCTGGGTTCATGGCGCGGCAGGCGGTCAGATAAACCAGCGGCCCGGTAATCAGCAGCGTACTAACGCTCGGGCGGTGGCTTTAGCGTCACTGTGCGTAGTCCGGCGGTGCCGGGGCGGTTTGCCAGCAATGCCGGTCGTCGCCTGCTTTGTGCACTCGATGCGGCCGAGTGATCAGGTGTGGCGTAGGGGTCCAGAACGATCTGGCCAGGTTCATAGTTGGGTGACTGCCAGCGTATCGTGACGGCGGAGGCGGCGTTGCCGTTCGCCAATTGTGCGGGCGTGAACGCATAGACGGCGTTGTTGAATGGATCCGAGACCCAGAGATATCCTCGCCTGTCGAACGCCATACTATATGGATCGACCGACAATGGCAGCGTAATCGTCGTGTGTGGTGTTGGAGCACCGCCCGCGGCGAGCTGTCCTGGCGTGAACTCGACGAGCGCGTGTCCGCCGATCGTGCCCAGCGCGCCTGTCGAACCCACAGGTTTCCGCTGGCGTCGAAGATGAGATTCGAGGCCCTGGTCAGCGATCCGCTGTTGGAGCCAATGGTGTCGATCGGTAGTGTGCCACCGGCTGACATCTGGCCGACAGTGAATTCCAGCAGGCGGTTCTGCGAATAATCGGTCACCCAGGCATTGCCGTTGCCATCCCACGCAATGCCTTGCGGGCAGAACGAGACGGGATCCGCGCGAGCAACCGATGCGGCGGTTTGCGCGCCTCCTGACGCGAGTTGGCCAGGTGTGAATTCCGGCGAGCGTACCGTAATTACTGCCGCAATTGATCACCCACAGGTTACCTTGGGGGTCGAACTGAATGTCCCATGGGGCGCCCACGTCGGCGCTCACCAGCGTGCGTGATGGCGTCTTGGAGCCGGCGGAGTTTCGGTCGGCGGGCGTGAACATGCGGAGTGTGTCGCTACGGACATCGTCGACCCACAGATTGCCATTGCGATCGAGCGCGAGACCATCCGGGCCTGGATGTACCACCAGTTTGCAGCGAATCGGCTGGTATTGTCGTCGTGTCGGTGACGCGGAGCTGGGTGGACGCGAAGACATACGCGTACTGATAGAGCTCGTTGCCGACCGACATTCCGCCGACGTGGGTTCTGGTCGTGTACTGCACAGTGACGTTTGCAACCGTACCGGACGTGACGGTCGCCGGGCTGTTGGTGACAGTAGCGGAGTCAATAACAGTGCCGACGATTGAATCCGGGCCGAATGCTGAATCAGCGGTGACGGTATAAGCGCCGTCCGCGAGACCCGTGAGAGTCTGCGTGGCCAGATGGTCTTACTGTAGCTGCCCGGACCTGTGATCAAAACCGATGGTGTCGTGCCATCCGCGGGTATGACCGTCACGGTCATGCGGGCGGTGCCAAGAGGAGCACTGGATTTCGACGTCTCGCAGGCGGCGAACAGTGTAAGTCCTATTGCAGCGAACACACATCGATGCAGGACGTGCCGAAGCATTTGACGGTTCCAGGTGACGGCTGGCCAATTGCCGGTTGCTCAGCGACTCAACGCGGGTAAAGTCTGGCCTGCCAATAATGAGGTTGGGAAATCAGTTGGCGCCAGATGGCGACAATTGCCGGCCGTTACACGGTAAGGTTGGATCGAGCGGATCCTCAATCAGTGAGGGAGATCACCGAGCTGGCGATGACAAGAGTCTTGTGGTGGGCGGCGAGGCGGGGAATCGGTGTGGATACTGGGGGACGCGGATCGGACGCGGCACATCCTGTTGAATCTTGCGACCAACGCGGTGCGCTACACGCTGCAGGGTGGCATTCGTTTCAGCCTCCGGAGACAGGGGAGCGTAGTCGAGGTGTCGGTGCAGGATACCGGGCCGGGGATCGCGCCTCAGCATCTCGAGCCAGTGTTCAACCGGTATTGCCGAATCGATCGGTCGCGCAGCCGGGAGTTGGGTGGGACTGGCTTAGGCCTGGCGATTGCGCGGCTGCTGCTGGCGGAGCTGCAGCAAGGGCGGATTACGGTGGAGAGTGCGGTCGGGGAAGGCAGCGTGTTTACCCTCTGGCTGCCCGCATTAGCGGCTTAGGCAAAGAGCTGGCTGGCGCGAGTGACTAGCGGCGGCTGGTTTCGCGGATGCGCGTGCAGCCGCGCTGCGCGAGTCAGACCATGGTAGGCCCCAGCAACCCGGGCACATGATCTGGCGCGCTAAAGCGTGTCACTTGACAAGAGAGCCTGCCTGTTGTCGCTTCGGCGTCGAACAGGGCACGAGCGGCCCTGTACATTGCCGAGACGCGGAGCACCTCATGACATTGGTCATTCCCGAAATCCTCTACGCATTGCGTCGCCTACGGGGCAGTCCGGGATTCACGATCGCGGCAACCCTCACACTGGCAATCGCGATCGGGGCGACCGCATCCGTGTTCGGGGTCGTCGACGGCGTCCTCCTGAAGGCCTTTCCCTACCGCGATCCGGACCGGGTCCTCTCGATATGGGAGACCAGTTCGCAGCACCCGCGCTACACCGTGGCGCCCGCGAATTTTCTCGACTACCGGGCGCAGAGCACCGCGTTCGCTGCGCTGGGCGCGGTGGCCAGCGCGTCGCTCACTGTGACTGGGAAGGGTGAGCCGGAACGCGTGCGCGGTTTCGCCGTCACGCCGGATTTTTTCGCCGCGCTTGGCGTCACGCCGGTGCTCGGGCGCGGACTCTCGTCCGACTCCAGCGGCCCGGACGAGGTCGTGCTCGACAACGACTACTGGGAGCGGCGATTCGGCGGATCGGGTCCGTCCTCGGCCAGACACTCATCCTCGACGACCACCCGTACGTGATCGTGGGTGTGATGCCGTCAGGATTGGTGCCTGGCGGAAGCGAACTGTGGACGCGGCTCACCTTCACGGCCGCGGGTGCAAGCGAGCGGGCTGACCACTCACTCGTGATGTTTGGCCGTCTCAAGGCGGGCACGACGCCGGAACGTGGGCGGCAGGAGCTTGAAACGATCGCCAACCGGCTGGCGAGCGCGTATCCGACAACGAACGCAGGCTGGTCGGTGGTCACTGTTCCGGTGCTAGACCTGATGGTGGGAGACGTCAGGCCAGCGCTGCTCGCGCTGCTCGCCGCTGCCGCATGCGTGCTGCTGATCGGCGCCGCAAATCTGGCTAATCTCTTTCTCGTGCGGCACCTGGCGCGCGAGCGCGAGCTCGCCGTCCGCTCGGCGCTGGGCGCCACCCGCAGCCGCCTCGTGCGCGAGCTGTCGGCCGAAGCTATGACGCTCAGCGTCGGCGCCGGTGCACTCGGCATTGGCGTCGCGATCGTAGGCGTCCATGTATTGCGTAGTCTGGCCCCGCCGACGCTTCCCCGACTCGCTGAAGTCGGCATCGACGGCCGCTTCATCGCCTTCTGCGCACTCACGCTGATCGCGACGGTACTCATCTTTGGGGTGCTGCCGGCGTGGCGGGTTTCCCGCGGTGATCTGGCGAGCCTCCTCAAGGAGGGTGGACGCGGGACCGGCTCCGCGCAACACCACCGGCTGCAGGATACGCTCGTCGTGCTTCAGGTCGCAGTCGCACTTGTCCTGTTGACTGGGGCCGGACTTCTGGTCGAGAGCTTCGGCCGTTTCGCGCGCATGAACCCCGGCTTTCGTGCAGAGGGCGTATTGACGGCGGCGATCTGGATCCCGAGCGGCCGCTATGCGACGCCGGACCGGCAGGCGGCGTTCGCTGAGAGTGTCGTCGAGCGGCTCTCGGCGTTGCCCGGCGTTGCGAGCGCAAGCATCAGCTCTGATTTGCCGGGCACCGTCAACGCGCAGGGCGCCTTCAGCATCGTTGGCGACCCGCCTCCAGCACCGGGGCAAATGCATGCCGTAGACATCGTGTACGTGAGCCAGGACTATTTCCGTACGATGGGAATCACCGTTCGGCGCGGGCGCGGAATCCTCGCGACCGATGATCAGCGGTCTCCGCTGATCGGGATTGTGGACGGTGTCTTCTCGCAACGGGACTTCGCTGGCCGGGACCCCGTGGGCCGACGTCTCGCGTTCGGCGGAGACACTGTGCGCGTCGTCGGAGTGGCCGCGCCGGTCAAGCAGGAGGGCCTCGCCGCGGACAATGCCCCAGAACTCTACATACCGTATGCGCAGTCCCCGGTGTTGAGCGCGTTCATCGCGGTGCGCACCGTCAGCGACCCGGCGGTTCAGACCGCGGCGGTCAAGCACGCGATATTCACGCTGGATCCGACGGTACCCGTATCTGAAGTCGAACCCATGAGTGAGCGCGTGGCGGAGTCTGTCGGGTTGACGCGGTTCTCGACCTTCCTCGCCTCGCTGTTCGCGTTGGTCGCTATGGTCCTCGGGGTGATCGGGATATACAGCGTGCTCGCCTACGTCGTCAGCCAGAGACGGCGTGAGATCGGCGTTCGGCTCGCACTGGGCGCTACTCGCGTGCGCGTGATCAGCGCGGTGTTGCGGCGTGTGCTCGTGCTTGCGGGCACCGGGATCGTACTGGGATCGGGTGCGGCATGGTGGCTGACGCGGGCACTCGGAAGCGTTTTCGTCGGTGTCGACCCGCATGACCCTGGCGCGTTCGCCGGCGCCGCGCTTGCATTTGCCTTTGTAGCACTAACTGCAGCTGTCTTACCGGCGGTGCGCACCGCAAACGTGAATCCGGTGGTGGCGCTCTCATCGACCTGAGGCCCGGGCGAGGAAGACTGATGTGCTTATCTGTCATCGCCGTTTGGACTGGTCTTACTCGGCCGGGAGCCCTTCAAGAGATCCGGCACGCCGCCGGAATCATCAAGGGAATGGATCTCCCAGTCCCACGTGCCCAGAGTCGTCGCCCCACGCTGGCTGCCGTCGTCGCGAAGTACTATCATGCCGACCTCGATATAATGCGCGTTGTGACCCAGCGTCGAATGCTCGCGCGCAAACCGTGCGATGCGCCACGCGAAGTTCTTCTGATCATCGATCGAGTATTTCTTCGCGTACGCGGAGGCCACGCCAACGTAAATAAATAGATTTTGACTCGGCCCATCATCGACTCGGAAGGGAACGCCGAACTGCTGCTGAAGCCTCGTGGCGAGTTGCCGGGCGTCTCCGGTCTGTTGGGCGCGGAGGACGTTAGCTGCCAACAACAACGCCAGGCCGGCAGCGGCGCCGACCCTCGTGCGTTGCCAAGTACTCGTCGGCCGCCTGCACATGACTAAATCAGACTTGGGAGTTGGCACGGTCCAGAGTCCGTAATCTCAACGCCGCGAGTAGCGCCGCGATGCCTGGCACAGCGATAAGCGCGATCACGGGGATCGTAGGAATGGCGGGTTCGTGCACCAGTACTGCCTGTGCCGGATTACTGGGATCCACGTATGCGATTGTCGTGTCTCCAGAACTATACTGAGCCGCCATCCGAGACGCCCCCGCGTAGGTTCCCCCTGCCAATACCCGATGATCGTCTCCGACCCGATTGCAGCACCTTCGCACCGGTGATCTGATCAGATACCACATCCATGACCGCGCCCGAAGTCCAATCTCGGTGTGTCGCGACGTGGCCTCGAGAACCTAGCTGCCGTTCGTGAGGCCCAAGACTGTCAAGTGCATTTCAATTATGAGCGCGTTGGCCGCCGCCTCATCCGGCCGCGGCGGAAGAGGTGACCGGGCACGGGTTTCTTCAATCCGATTGAAGAGTTCCTCGGCTTGCTTCTTTACCTGATCCAACGTCCATCCACCCCGCTTGATGCGCATCAACTCGCCAGCATCCCGCGTGCGGAACACCTGCAGTTGGCCGTTCTCAAGAAACTCGATCCCCATACGGAGCAGGCGAATGAGGTGGGCGGCGTTCTTCACATCGTATTGATACTTCCGTACCATCGCCTTCCGCTTCTCTCCCATGTAACCGCTGAAGTGCTCGCGATGGAGCTTACGGAATCGGCCCAGCGCTCCGAGAGAAACCGACCAGTGTAGGGCGATGTGCTTGAGCTTTGCCTGGTCGGCCTCGAGTACTTCGCTTATCGGTCCGCGGGCACGAATCTCCTTCGTCAGCGCCTCGTACTCTGCCATACGTTCGAGGTCGAACGCCTCCATGCGTTTCAACTGGTCGTAGGCGTAGCCTGCGAAGGCGTCTGCGGCAGCCTGCGAGGAGAAAATGCCGCGTTGATTCTGCAAGAGCGCGAATATCGGATGCCGGTGGACATATTCGTTGTCTCGAAGCCACAGCAGTCCCACGATATTTGGGTTGCTCTTAAGCAGAAGGCGCACGGCCTTGTCCAAGCTGTAAATGACAACGTCGAGCTCGTCCACCTGAATCCGCCAGTGCTGCCAGCGAGGTAGGCCGAGGTGATACCTGAGTGGAGGGACGACAAAGCCCATGAGATCCACATCGTCCACCGCGCTGGGATCTTCGGGCGGTAAGTAGGTGCCGTGGCTGTGCGACCCCATCAACCCCAGGACAATGAGATGCGGTTCGAGGGGGAAACCATTCTCGTCTTCGAACGGCTGGGAAATGCGTGGATCAAGGCTCATGCGCGGTTCAACCCCCGTTCTGGTGCACGGCTCTTACACCACAGGTCGCGGTGCTGGCGGCTGAAAGCTGATCCATTACCCCAGCGCAATCCACCGCGCGGCAACCGCATCGCGGTCTTCGCCATGATTGAGCTGCGTACGGTCGTGCTCGCTGACGCTGTGGGTCGATGCCGAGGGCGAGACTCGAATTCGCATGGGAGTCTCCTCTCGCGGATTTTGAATGCCTCGTTTGACACACAGATCTGACGGCCAGAGCCAAAGAGGGCGAGCTTTCTTCGACAGTCGGAGATCACCTCGAGGCCGGGGCTCGACATGCGTATCGATCGGTTCCAGATGGAGCGGATGCAGTGTCTCTATGAGAATGAGGTCGATTTCAATCTCTCGGAGAGTGGCGTCCAGCCACTGACGGCTCGCGAGCTGCTCGCGGGCGAGCCCGCGCAGGCGGCGTTTCTTGATGCGGGGCTCAAATACTCGCAGTCCAATGGGACGCCGGAGCTTCGCGCGAATATCGCTTCCTTCTATCTCGGCGCGACTGCCAGCAATGTGCTGGTGACCACCGGCACCTCCGAAGCGAACTTCAGCACCCTCTGGGGTCTGCTCGACAAGACCGGCCGCGCGGCCGTCATGATTCCCAACTACCTCCAGGCTTGGGGATTGGCGCGAGCGTATGCCGCGCGGGCAGATGCATATCGGCTCGTCGAGCGTGAGGAGAACGGCGCCCGGCGCTGGGCGCTGGATGTCGAGAGTCTCCGGAAGGCGGTGACCAAACAGACCAAACTCATTCTCGTCACCAATCCGAACAATCCGACCGGCGCGGTGCTCACCGCGGAGGAGATGGAGGAGATCATCCGGCTCGCGCGCAAAGTTGGAGCATGGATCATCGCGGATGAGGTCTATCGCGGGGCTGAGGTTGCGGGCGATCAGATCACGCCGACCTTCTGGGGCCGATATCCCAAAGTCATCGTGACGGCTGGGCTCTCGAAGTCGTTTGGGATGCCAGGGGTGCGGGTCGGGTGGATCGTCGGACCGGAGAAGACGGTCGCGCATCTGTGGTCGTACCAGGACTACACGACGCTCACGCCGTCCGTGCTATCAGACCGGCTGGCGCGCATCGCCACTGGGCCCGCGCGACGGGAGCAGATCCTCGCCCGGACGCGGTCCATCCTCCACACCAACCTGCCGCAGCTCGAGCGCTGGATCCATACGCACGACGACATCTTCAGCTACATCCGCCCGGTCGCCGGGGCGATCACCCTGGTCAAGTACGCGCTGCCGATTCCGTCGGCGCGGCTGTTCGAGCGGCTGCGGGTCGAGTACTCCGTGCTCATCACGCCCGGCGCACACTTCGGCATCGGGAAGTACATCCGGATCGGATACGGCTACGACATCAACAAGACGCTGGCGGGTCTCGCCCGAGTGGATGAATTCCTCGAGGGGCTGAGTGGCGGAGGCAAAAGGAAGCACACGGACACGCACTCGACGCACGCCTCGCGGTCCGTGACACATTCCCGCAAACGGCCACTGGCGGCGAGCGCGCGCTAGACCCACAATAGCGGCATCCGGTACGCCACACTGGATGGGTCGCATGTCACGTAGCCGCTCCGCCTTCATTGGTGTGTTGTTGCTCACCTCGGCCGTCCCGGGCCGAGCGGGTGGCCATTTCCAGCCGATGCCAGACGCGATATCCGTTGCTGTACCGCGGACGGCTCACGCCGACGACTCGTCTGGCGTCGTCACCGGCGTGATGTCGGATTCCGATGCCGGTCATCCCGTCCCGTACGGGACGGTGGCGATTGTCGGTACCGAGCGGGCGGTGTTTGCCGATGCGGAAGGCAGGTTTCGGCTGGGCGGGCTCGCGTCCGGGACGTACATCGTCCGCGCTCGCCAGATCGGGTATGCACCGAAGGACACGACCGTGCAGGTCGCGCCGGCGCCGGCGGTCACGGTGGTGACGTTCCACATGCATCGCATCCCGGCACTGCTCAAGGTCGTGAGAGTCGAAGGACGCCGGTCGGGACGCTGTGTGTTCACCGGAATTCCCGATTCCACGGTCGATCTCCCGCTGGCGCGGATCTTCACACAGGTCGCTGAGAACGTGGACCGGTTCCGGCTCCTGGCGGACGAGTATCCGTACCGCTACCGGCGCGTCGAACGCAACATCCTGCGATCGGATCCCGGCGGCGACAGCCTCATGTCGGCCGACACAGTGTCGTACGAATCGCGCGCGAAGCGGCGGTATAAGGTCGGAGGGGTCATCTATACTGACGTCGATGACCATGGACGGAGCAAGGAGTACATGTACCTGCCGACGTTCCGCGACCTCTCCGACGCGAGCTTCCTCGCCGCCCACTGTTTCAGCTTTGGCGGGACACGGTCACTCGGCACCTCCCGGGTATGGAAGGTCGATTTCCGCCCCGATGAGCAGATCCGCGTGCCCGATGTCGAAGGCTCGATCTACCTCGACTCCACTCGGCTCATCGTGCGGCGCGCGGTGTTCCGGATGACCAAGCCAGAGGCCGCGAAGACGCCGATCCAGGGGCTCAGCGTGACGGCGACCTATCGCGAAGTGGCGCCGCTCATTCCCGTCGTGGATTCGATCATCACCGACCAGCCCCTGATATCGGCGGGCGAATCTATTTCGCGCCAACCCATCAAGCGCACCGCGATCGAAGAGGCGCGGCTCCTCGACTACGCGTTCGAGCCGCGGGCCGCGGACGGGTCGCCGGTGGCGCTGGGCGGTGTGGTTCGGGATACGGCACATACCGCACGGGATACCGCGCCGGCGCGCGCCGAGCTGGCGGGGAGAGTGCTGCAGTCAGATGGGATACCGGTGGGGCACGCGGAGGTCGGGTTGCTGGGGACGACCGACAGCACCGAGACGGACCGTGATGGCCATTTCGTGCTGCGCGTGACGACGCCCGGCACGTACATGGTGAGCGTGCGGGGGCTGGGGCTCAAGCCCAAGCGATTCGTGGCGACCGTCGGGAAAGTGCGGGGCGCGGATGTCGTGGTCAGCATGGACCGGATCGTTCCGGTGCTGGCGACTGTCACCACCACGACCAACGCCTCGGCCGCGAACGGGACGGGATTCGACAGACGGAAGACGATGGGGAACGGGCAGTTCCTGACGTACGATCAGATCGCGAGCAAGCAGGTGACGTCCATTACGCAGCTGCTCCAAGGCATGACGGGGACATCGGTGATGCCGTCGTCGCTGATGCCGGGGAGTGCGGCGAGCGGGACTCGAGGGCCCGGGAGCTGTGTGTCGTATGTCGTGGATGGCGTGCCGCAGCTCCAGCTCATGGAGCACACCGCCGATGGCGGCGTGATCGCCGGCGAGTCGCCGGACAATCTGATCGACATCTCGAACGTCGGTGCGCTTGAGGTCTACAGCGCATTGGAGCGGCCGGCGGAGTTTCAGAGCATGCAGGAGCATCCGATGCAGCCGGGGACGCCCCCGCCGCGGGTGGGGATCGACCGGCAGCAGTGCGCGCTGGTGGTCGTGTGGACGAAGGGGAAAGCCGGCGTGTTCGGGCGGTGCGGGCGGTGCTCGTGGTGCGCCGGCGAAGAGTGTGGTGGGCGCCGACGATGCGACGCACGTGGACGCGGTGTTCGGGGCGGACTCCGCGTGTACGACGCCACCGGTTCCGTCTAAGACCGACCTGCCGGTGTATGCGACGATTCTGGGCGCGCAATCGCGGCCGGTGCCGGGTGGGCTGGCGTGGCCGGCGTATGTCGCGCTCGTGCTGGGCGCGGTCCATCGGTGGACGCTGCTGCCGACGGAGCTACGGCTGCCGAGTTTTGGTGTCGTCGGGACGCGGACGCATCAGACGCGGGATGTGTCGCCGGCCCTGTCCAGTGAGATCGCGCTCACGATCGACTCGCTGGGCGTGCTGGCAGATGCGAACATCGACGGCGTCGTCGCTGTCGGGCGCGGCTGACAGCAGCATCCTGGTGGCGCTGGCGCAGGCCTCGGCAGCTCACGATCTGCCGGCGCACCCTCCGGGTGGCGGGGCGACGCGATTGCGCCTGGTCGTATCGACGGCGGAGCCGCCCTTCGAGATGCAGGGCGTGACGATCGGATACCTCGCCGTGCCAGTCTGGCATTTGACCCGAGGCGCTCGGCTCCCCGCGAAGCCCAGGCGGGCGGCCTCGCCGGCGACGGCCGCGGACAGCGTTACGATCGCGGCTGTCGTCAACGCTCAGGGGCGCGTGTCGATGCCCACGGTGCGGACGATTCGTGGGACTGCCTCGCTGGCGACAGCCGCGGATTCATCCGCCTTTGCTGCGCGGCTCGCGCAGACGCTGGACGCGCTGCGATTCGAGCCGGCGCAGATCGCGGGGTGTGCGATTCCGGAGCTGGTCGAGCAGCCGATCGCAGTGCCGAGGGTCCTGCCTCAATAGCGGATCAGGAGGCGGTCCGCGCCCAGGGGATGAGGTCGAGGCGCGCGAGAGGGATGTCCTTGCCGGTGCGTTCGTCCCGGCCGAACTCCTTCGGGTGCTTGTACAGCCGCTCGAGGGCCGCATCAATCTCGGCGATCTCCCCAATCTCCCGCTCGGCAAGCGTAGCGGCGAGCTCTTCGTCTTCGGTCTGGGTACCGCGGTCGGCGTTATCGGTGATGGAAGAGAGGTCGCCGGTGCTTTCCATTTCGCCTTCGGCCGCGTCGGACTGGGAGCGGTTGACGTCGGTGAGGGCGCGGGCACGCTCTTCCAGCAGGCGTTTGCGGATATGGCTCAGTTGGTCATCGGTCAGCATCGGGAAGTGCTCCGTGGTGGTGGTTGTGCAGGCATTGGTACGAGCAGGGTCTGGGCCACGCAGGTGATCGTCGGACGCCTGGTACGAATCTATGGATTGGCGCCAGATGCGGTTGGGGTGGCCTGAGATGTGGATGCGGTAGGGACGCATCCGTAGGGGCCGGTCGCGACCGGCCCTGCCAGGGACGAAATCCACATCCCCCCTTCTATAGATGTTCCATTGGAACGGCGCCCTCCGGTCGCGATGGTATTGGGGGGCGAGTATCATTTTGATACCGCTACCGTGGAGTACTGCTGCCGTGTCAATGATTTATGCGCTGTTGTCCAGCTGGATGATCCTGTTGGTGCCAGTGCCGGTGTGCACCGCCATGTGGCTGGGGCTGGTGGGGCCGTGGATCCTCGCCCCTATACGCTGACCATGCCGACCGCGCAGATGGTCGTCGTGCTCAGGACCGAGCTATTCGTGGACAGCGGGCGGCTGTATCCATGCCGAGGAAATCCCGCGTGTTCGTCATGGGGCCATGATCTCGCGCTGAGTGCGCCGGGCGTGAAGATCGATGGGCCGCGGCTGGTGTTCACCGTGCACGTGGCCGGGAGCTACGCGATCAACGCGATGTTTGCGCCGTCGATCGCCGGTGACCTCGTCGGTGTCCACCGTCCCTGTCGCGCGAAATGGGCTGATTCACGTGACGCAGGCCAATGTGCAGGCGGCACCGACGAGTGACATTGTGTTTCAGGGATTCGTGCAAACCGTGCACGGGCAGCTCGAAGGCCTGCTCAACGACAAGGGAACGCTGGATCTGGCGCAGTATCTCGCGATGTCGGCCAAGGATCCGAAGTTGCCGCCGCCACGATTGCCGGGCATTTCGTGTGTCGAGCCGTCGCAGATTCAGGTCCAGTCCATCGCGACCGACCCGGGCGCGTCGGCGGTGACGGCGATGGTCATGGTGAATCAGGTCGGTGGCAAAGGGTGTTAGACAGCGCTGAGTGATGCGGCCCTGAGATGGGCACGGTGCAGGAGCAGCATTCCGTGGGGCCGGTCATGACCGGCCCCTAACTTCTATTTGATTGTCGCGTCGGACGTTTTGGTCAGGTCGGATTTGCCCAACGTCGCGTAGTCGGGCATGGTGACGAGCAGGCCCTGGTTCGCGAGCGTGTGGGATTGGCCGGCCACGAGTTGCTTGCTGTAGTGCAGCAGGTTCATGTCGAATGGGGTTTGCGAGCGCGGGCCCATGATGCGCAGGTCGGTGTCCGTCATCAGGAGTTTGCCGAAGCGGAGCTCACCGCCGCGGAAGTAGATGAAGTTGTGGCCTGCGGTGTCCGACTTGACGTAGTGGCCGAACATTGAGTCGTCGGGCGATCGCACGAACTCCTCCACCACCTGGTCGCCTTCGATTCGGATCGAGGCGAGAGTGCCGCTGATGGCCGGTGGTGGCAGGATGAGCATGGGGTCGAGGAAGAGATCATCGCCCTTGACCGTCGCGCCCTTGGCGCCTTTCAGATCGATGATGTTGTCGAGGTGCAGGCCGACCATGCTGAGCACCTTTTCGCCATTGATCCCCAGGATACGCATCGCGGTGGGGTGGACGCGGATGCGGCCGTCGGGCATGAGCGTGAGCGTGCCGTGCAGCCGGAACCGGAAGTCGACGCCCTTGTGGATGAGACCAGTCTGGATGATCTGGTCGCCGTCGGTACGAACCTGCAAATCGCGGAGCGGGGCGTTCGGATACGCGAAGACCACGGTGTTGAGGACACCGCCCAGGTCGGAGCCGGTGAGGCCGACCGTGGCGCTGGTGACCCGGATCTTGAACGAGAGCGGGTCATCGAGCGTCGCGGGTTTGTCAGGTGACGTGCGAAGGACCTCACCGTGCAGCGTGCGGACGTGGATCGTGACGCTGTCGGTGACGCCGAGGTCGACGTGGTGGATGTCGATCCACTGCCGGGCGGTTGCGGGCTGAGGACCGGGGCCGGTAGACTTGGGACCAGCGACGAGCGACTGACTCTTTGCCGCGGCGGTCTGGGTGAACGACGCGGCGCGTGCCGGGTCAATCGGGCGCGCATGGCTGTTGAAGGCGGTGAGTACCATTGCGACCGAGAGCGGGACCGCGAGGGTGAGTGCGAGCGAGCGCGCGCGCGATCGGCGGCGATCGTGCGGAGGATTCCATACGTCGCGCCGCATGTGTGCGCCGCGGGAGTCCCGAAGGTCTAAGTGCTTGTCATTGCTCGCCATTGACGAGCGAGCTAACGCACGGACCGGACCACGTGGGGTTAGTGGTCGCTGGCGGGGGTTAGAGGCTGCCGGATTCCCCGTCGGCGTCGCCCGCGGACGCGTCGGCGGATGCGCCGAGATGCGCCTGCGGCGGCGTGGGGGCCCGGAGATGCGGTCCGCTTCATCGGCTGGCGGCCCATCGAGCGCCGCGCGCACTCGGCGGAACAGCGTCGGCAGCGTGAACGGTTTTTCGAGGAGCTGCCCGGAGATGAGGCTCGGTGGCACACCGCGATCGACCGACGTGTACCCGGAGACGAACATTGCGCGGAGACCGGGCCGTTCGGCGCGGAGCTGGGCGACCATGTCCGGGCCGATGAGGCGGGGCATACGGACATCGCTGACGACGAGATCGATCGTGTGACCGTGTTGGGCACTGACCTCGAGTCCGTGGATACCGTCTTCGGCTTCGAGGACCACATAGCCTTGCTTGCGGAGCGCGCGCGCCATTGGCTCGCGGACTGACACCTCGTCTTCGACGACGAGAATCGTCTCGCCTTTGCCGGCGATCGGCGGACGGGCGGCGCCGGAGACCGATGACTGGAGCGACGGGGCGCGGGCCGCGGTGGGCCGGAAGTACGCGGCGACCGTGGTGCCGCGTCCCGGCTCGCTGTCGATGAAGATCGAGCCTTCCGATTGCGTGATGATGCCGTAGACCGTGGCGAGACCGAGGCCGGTGCCTTTGCCCTGGGGTTTCGTCGTGAAGAACGGCTCGAAGGCGCGCTTGCGCGTTTCGCGATCCATGCCTGATCCCGAGTCGCGTACGGCGAGGCGGACATAGCGCGCGGGCGTGAGACCGGGCCAGCGGACCGGATCAGCGGCGGCGATCACGACCTCGCTGGTTTCGATCTGGATGCGCCCGCCGCCGGGCATCGCGTCACGGGCGTTGACGACGAGATTGACGAGCACCTGTTCGATCTGGCCAGGATCGGCGAGGATCGGTGAGGCGTTCCGGGCGAGGTGGGTCTCGAGCCGAACGTGTTCGCCGATCAGGCGCGTGAGCATGGGTTCGCAGCCGCCGATCACCGTATTGAGATCGACGACGCGCGGATGGAGCGTTTGCCGGCGGCTGAAGGCGAGGAGCTGGCGGGTCAGCGTCGACGCGCGGGTGACGCCGGCGCGGATCTCGTGCAAATCATCGCGCGCGGCCGCGTCGGCTGGCAGCGATTCCATCGCCAGCTCGGCGTTGCCGCTGATGGCGGTGAGGATGTTGTTGAAATCGTGGGCGACGCCGCCGGCGAGTTGGCCGACGGCTTCCATGCGCTGGGCGTGGACGAGTTGTCCGTGGAGCTGGGAGCGGATGCGCGATTCCGCGGATCGTGCGGCGTTCTCGGTGAGGAGCGTGACGTTCTGCGTGCTGGAGAGCACACCGCGGATGGCGATCAGCGCGAAGACCGGGACCGCGGCGATGACGAGGATGCTGAGTGGCGCGGGCCAGCTCTGCCACGCGAAGAAGACCAGGAGTGCGGCGGCGCTGGCGGCGGCGAGGTATGGGAGAGGGCTGGCCTGGTGCAGCGACTCGATCACGCCATCGGGCGCGGACTCGCCGGCGTTGGCTCGCCGGGTGCGGCGGGATCGGTGAGGCCGGGCTCTGGAGCTGGGGCGCGCCGGTACCATTCGCCGCTGGCGATCAGCAGGACATAGCTGGCGCCGAGGAGGGCGGTGCTCCAGATGGGGGTGGAGGGGACATCGGGGCCGGTGCCGGCGAGGAAGACGATCGTGTAGAGGACATCGCTGCCGATGCAGGCGATCTGGCTGACGAGGAGGATGATGAGCGGAGCGGGCGGGCGGCCGGTGGGGCGGAGGGCGACCGTGGTGATCCCCAGGAGCATGAGGAGATCGGCGAGCGGGTATGCGAGCTCGATGGAGAGATTGCTCGAGAAATTGCCGCCGGTGACATGGGCGGTCGAGCGGGGCCAGAGGATGACGACGCCGATGATGATGGCGCCGCCCAGGAGGACCGTGGCGGCATCGAGGGCGAACTTCCACCACTCGATTCTGGCGCGCCGGCCGCGGGGCATGCAGACGAGGGCGGCGAGCATGACCGCGTAGCTGGCGAGGTAGATGCCGTTCGCCCAGGAGTTGACGGGGTCGTGGTGCTGGACGATGTCGACATACCACCAGGCGACGTCGCCGACGGCGGTGAGGGCGGATTGGAGGGCGACGAGGCGGAGGGCGCGGGCGAGGGTCTGGCTGGCGCCGGACTGGTGGGCGGATTCGCTGGAGGGGGCGTGCGATCCGGGGTATTGAGCGGCCCGATTGGCGGCTAACCAGAAGACGGCGGCGATGAGGAGGTTGGCCGGGAGGTATCCCAGGTCGGAGACGATGCCGTGGACGAAGGGGCCCGTGTCCCAGCCCGGGCTTTCGCTCCAGGCGAGGTAGGCGAGGTAGACGCCGACGTAGGCTGCGGTGAGCAGCGTGAGGAGCGACGCCCAGGGTGCGGGCCGAGCGTGGCGGTCCCTATGCACGAAGGTTTGACGAAATCCGGCGGGCGGGGGTCACGACTATAGAGAGAGTGGAGAGTAGAGAGTAGAAAGTGGAGAGGCGGCTGGGCCGAGTGCGCGCCAAAACGGCACGGGGGCGCGGATGGACGGTGAGCAATGGGTGCGGTGGGGTTCGATGCGTGGGATGGATAGTGTTTTGGCGCTTATATGCTGCCACTGCTATTCGCGCCACTTTCATTGGTGGCCGCGTCATCCGGCCGTCATCGCAGAACGTGCGCGATGGTGTGTTGCGAGTGACGGTGCGTGTGATGACGGAGTGGTCGTGAGAGTGTCGTGCGTCAGCGGTGACACAACGAGCGTTCGTGTAACCTGGTGAACGGCTTGTGGTCGATGACCGCGAGTGGTGGCGGATTTTTTCGCGAGATAGTGCGAGCGCCTCTTGTCAGCGCGGCCGAGCGGGTCCATGCATTCAGTGCACGAGGATCGTGGAGCGGCATCGTGTGGACCGGGGCGGCGTCATGTCATTATCGCAGGATCAGCAGCGCGCGGAGTCTGGAGTGGTGGAGCGGCCGCTCAAGCCATCGGTGGGCGTGGTGATGCGCGGGAGTGGTGACCGGAGTGTGATTGGGGAGCAGTTGGCCTACGTGGCGGTGTTGCGATACCTCGACTCCATCGATGGACTGGGCGAGGCGATGGCTGGGCGGGCCGATCGATGTCGTGGTGACGGATGCCGATACCCTGCGCACGGGCATGAAAGCGTGGCGTGCTGGCGGGCTCTCCCGATTGCCGGTGGTGGTCTATGACCGGGCGGAGCGGCTGACGGCTGATGCGTTGCCGGTGTTGCTGGTGCCGGGGGTGCGGGTGGAGTTCGTGGTGCGGCCCGCGGAGCCGTTGCTGCCGGCGCTGAGGCGCGTGATGGCGGGCGGTTGGCCAGCGAGTGCCGTCCCGCTGATTCTCCGGCGGCTGTTGCCGATGGCGCCGCCGCCGGTTCGCGTGTTCCTCGCTCATCGCGGTGCTCAAGGCGACGACTGGGCGCGGCGTGGAGCAGCTCGCGCGCGTGGAGCCGGATCTCGCCCAGGACGGCGGAGCGGCGGCTGAAGCGCGCGGGGTGGACGACGGCGCGGGTGGTCTTGCAGACCGTGCGGGCGCTGGACGCGGTGTGGCTGATGTCGGAGCATGGGTGGCCCGCTCGGCGCATCCAGCGCCTCCGGCAGTTCGCGCATTCGAGCTCCATCACTCGGCTCATGCAGCGGTATCTGGGCGGGCTGACACCGGCCAGGGTGCGAGAGGGAGCGGGCTTCGAGTCCGCGCTCGACTACGCGTGCGCGGCAATCAGCGCCGGCGTGATGGTTGACATCGGTGTGGATGTTGGTGCCGGCGTGGTTGGCGCCGCGTTGTTGTCTTTTCGATGTCGCGCGCAGACAAGTACGTCGCGTAGGCGCAACTCTGGCGCACTGCGGCGATAGGTAGACCGCGTGTAGCACCACACACTTGGGAGTGACGATCGGCCAGCCGCGGCGTGCGGCGGACTGGCGACTCATCCCGAGGGTGGAGGGTGACTCATGCGATTCGTGGAGCGATTCATCCGCCGTCCTGCGGCGGCCTCGGCTTTCCGGGGTCGGCTCGCGCGGCCGATGCACGTGATGTCGGCGACGCGCGGTGGCGAGACCGTGCTGATGGATCCGGTCCGCGGCCGGTACCACACGCTCAACGAAGTCGGCGCGCGGGTGTGGGAGCTGCTCGCCGACGGTACGACGCTCGAGGCGATCGTCGGGACGATCCGGGCGGAGTACGACGTCCCCTGCACTGCCGGCGTGGATCCGGTCGAGCAGGACGTGACGACGCTGCTGCGGCATTTGCGGGCCGCGGGTTTGCTGATCCTGGAACTGGCGGGCGGCGATCATGCGCGCTGAGTGCAGTGTGTTGCGCGTGCCATCGGCCGCGGAGTGTTTGCTGCGCGTCACCGTCGTGCGGTGGGCGCTCAAGCTGGCCGGGTACGAGCGGACGCGGTCGTGGGTCGAGCATCGGATCGCGCGGGTAGCGGTCGTCGGTGACGATGATCCGGCGGTCGTGGCGGCGGTCGAGTATGCCGTGGCGATGGGAGCGGCGCTCTTTCCCGGGCGGGCGCAGTGTCTCGAGCGGTCGCTCGTGCTCTATGACTATCTGCGGTGCCGAGGGATTGCGGCGCAGATGCGGCTTGGGATCCAGCGGTATCCGTTCATGGCGCATGCGTGGGTGGAGTACCGCGGGGAGCCGATCAACGACGTGCCCGGAGCATGTGCGGATCTTCACGGCCTTTGACGAGGCGGTGCGGCGGGTGGGAGTGACGCCGTGAGGATGTTTGCGGGGGCGGTGCGGCTCGATGGTGGGATGCCGCCGCTGTCGTTTCGCGCCGCGATGCGTGGGGCGCCGTACTGCAAAGACCATCAGCTGCGCTGGGTGACGGCGGACGGGCTGATCGCGGTGGTGGGGCCTGAGAGCCGGGGCGTGTCCGCCGGCGATCGTGCGGTCGGAGTCTGTCACCGTGGTGGGGGTGGCCCGTGTCGACAACCGGGCGGAGATCCTCAAGCTGCTGGGCGATGTGGATCCCGGGATCAGCGATCTCGCGCTGGTCGGGGAGGTGGCGTTGCGGCGCCGGACGGCGGGAGTAGCCCGGATTCTGGGCGATTTCGCGTTTGTGGTGTGGGAGGCGGATACACGGACGCTGATCGCGGCGCGGGACACGTTTGGGGTGAAGCAGTTGTATTACGCGTCGCCGAGTCCGGGGGTGGTGACGTTTTCGTCTCGGGCGGAGCTGTTGGCGCAGGGGGATGAGTACAACATTGAGTATCTGGCGGCGTGGGTGTCGTATTGCGGCGTGCGTCCTGGACAGACGGCGTTCCGAGGCGTGAGGCGTCGTTCCAGCAGCCAGCGTGGTTCGGTGGAAGATATGGTTCCAGTAGTATCCCAGTACTGGAATGCGTTTGACGCACAGGCGAGCGGCGAAGCGACTTGGGACAGAAGCTGAGCAGTGCGATCAGTTCCGAATGCTGCTCCTCGATGGCGGTGAGACGGAGAGTTGCCGCACGACTCGACCCAGCGTGGTCGTACCTGTCAGGAGGGCTGGATTCATTCGTCGGTGGTCAGCTGCGCTGAGTGGCTGGCTGAGACAGGATGGGCGGTCGTGGATTGGCTGGGACGATCACGTTCACTGATCCGATCGGGTCAGCTGCCGATGAGCGCATCTATTCAGACGCTGTCGTCGCCCGGTATCGAGCTTGCGGAATGTGACCGATTCCGCATCAGATTGGATCGCTCGCGGGCTGCTGGGCGACTCCCCGCGCTACGATCAGCCGGGCTACGCGGCCTTCAGCGTCGCAGCCCGCGATCAGGTTGTCGCCGGCACGCTAGCAGCAGCGCAGCGCGTCTGTGCATGCTGACCGGTATGGGCGGCGACAACCTCGTGCTTGGCACGATGTTCTTCTTCGCGGACTGGTTAGCGACGGGCCAGATGTGGCGTGCCCTCCGGGAGATGGCGCATCGCTCGGCGATCGGCCGAGTCTCGTTCTGGGAATTGGCCTTTCAGAACGCCGTCATCCCGTTATTGCCCCGCGCGGTTCGGCAGCGGCTCGATGACCAGCCCGGAGGCCACGATCCCGTCCCTGGATCGAGCCATGGCGTGACACGCCGGTACAACCTGCAAGCCTACACTGGCACACAGGAGGTCTACGGCGCTCGCCGCGGACGACGCGTTTGCGCACGCCCAAGCGGCAATGGTGGACGGCATTCGACTCATGCTCGACGATGGGCTTGCCGGCGAAGTTGTGGACTTTCGGCACCCGTATCTCGATCGGCCCCTGGTGGAGCTTGCGCTGCGCCTGGGGCCTGAAATGTGTGTCCGCCCTCATGCGCACAAATGGGTTCTTCGCGAGGCGATGCGTGGGATCCTGCCCGAGGCGTGCGCACGCGTGTCGGCAAAGGGAATGGCAGCGGACTGAATGCGTGGTCGCTTGCGCATGAGCACGTGATCTCGCCGACAGCCTCCTCCGGCATTCCGTGCTTGCAGATCTCGGCGTGATCGACATGTGCCACGGATTCGAGCGGCGATGAAATCAACCTCGAGAGGCGGACATTCTCGAGGGCGTCAATGAGCGCCAGGAGTGCTGGCGACACTTGACGTCGAGTTATGGCTACAGCTTCGAACTGGCCGGTGGGCGCCGGCGTGTGACAGTAATACAGCAAGACAAGAATGCAGCAGGATCTGAGAGCACCTTTGCAGGACACACGATCTAATCGGACAAATCGTCCAGGGAGGAACTATGTCGAAGACCTACACGGCACCGGCTCTTGCAACAAAGGGGAACCTGATCGAGCTCACGCAGTTCGGCCTTGGGCAGGGAGGACACGATCGTCGCAGGTACAGGATTCGGCTCAGCGCCTGGGAACGTGGGGTTTCAGCTCTAAGCTGAGCGTCTGCTAGGACGCATTCCATGCCCATCGGTCAGCCGCGTTTCACGAGCGTCAGTCCGGCAATCGTGCCGATCCAATACGCTTATAATGAAGCGGAGCAGGTCACAGTAGCCACGATTGTGTCTACATAGAGGCCAAGATCGGGTAACGGTCGGTTGAAGCGTGCGCACAGATCTGATCGGTGGGTGATGCGTCAGCGCTGGAGTAAGAAACGCGCAACGCACACTTCACGACGAGGTCACGTAACACGGATCAAACGCTGGTAAACAGGACGCGAGTCCAGTGAGATGACAATGTTGAAAGTCTATGCTGCACCTGCTCTGGAAGCCAAAGGAGAGGTCGTAGCAGCGACACGGGCTAAGCAAGAATGGAGGCGGAGATCCGATCGTCCCCGGGACCGGGATGGGAGAAGCACCGGGGAGCGTTGGATATCAGCTCTAAGCTTCGCCGAGCACCTGATCGCGTGAACGCATCACCCACCGATCAATGCGCGCCCGATTTCCGTGCGTGCCTCGAACATTATGGCACCGGCCTATCTGTTGACCACATATCGACTGGGCATGATAGTCATTCCCCGAGTTATCTCAGGATGACATGTCAGGGATGAAGGTACATCGTCGAACCACCGCAATACTCGCATCATGTAGTCCTTCTGGTTCGCGAAGCTCCATCCGGCCTCAACATGATTCTCCCCGCTGTACCGCGCGTACTCGACCTCCTGACCAAGCCTCCGAAGATCCACGAATACTTCATCAGCAGCGCTAACGGGGACGGTCTCGTCCTCGGCTCCATGGATGATCAGCAGGGGAGTTCGATATCCGGTCGAGAAAGAATACTGGCGAGTTGTCGACATAACGTGACCGATTCGTCCATAGTGTCGTGTCCATCCCGGATTCGCCGAGTACTTGGCCAGGCGCTCCGCCGCTTGACTCCATTTCCCCATTCATGGCCGGTAAGTCCCCGTAACCTCCACGCATTATCGGCGGCCTTGAATCGAGTCGTTTGAACCAACAGCGAGAGTACTGTGTATCCACCCCAGCTATGACCCATCATGCCGAGCCGCGGGCGAGTCGGCTATCCCCATTGCGATGACCTTGTCCACTCCTGGGAAGATCACGTGCGCGAGGCTATGCATTTGGTCAGCCTCATCGACTGGCGCATTCGGGCGCGAGCACTGCGTATCCGCGGCTGGCGAATATCTGCATGTTCTCGGTACGGATCACCGTTCAAACCATATCTGAAAGACATTGTTCGACCGCATGTGCGTTCGGGTACGGGTAGACAATCAGGGGATATCGGCGCCCTTGGTTGTACGATCGTGGGAGCAATAGCGCGCCGTGGACAAGCTCGCCATCAGCGGTGTGCCAGCTAATGAGCGCTGGACGAGCCGTACGATCTGCCGGGTGAGACCTGGCGCGATCGTCGTCACCCGGCGAACGTGCGACCGAATCGTGCGAAAGCGAACCAAATGTCGGGGGGCTGAGCGGCTGATTCTGACTCGAACACTATTCGCTCGCCGTCCGCGCCAACGTCAGCTGGCAGAAAGTAATCCGATCCTATGAACTCGCTCGCCTTCCCAGAGTTGGGTCCAGGATCCCGTGCGAGTGTTTATGCGGGCCACTCCTTGCCTCTTCGAAGAGTCATTGCGTGACACGACGAGCAGGGTACGGCCACCGCGCAAATGCACCGTGCTCTGACGGCAGGACCTATCACTGCGAGAATCGTGAGGTTGTGGGGCGACTGGCGACGATCGAGCTGCGCAGCCTTCGCGTCAGCGCGTGCGAGCACCCGGCTGTTGTGAACGAAGAGCGACGCGTCCGCTGGAATCCCACCGGAGATCTGAACGAGCGAGCGGTGGGCCAGTAGCGACGCACTGAGTCGGGATGACAGGCCCTCGGTTTGACATGCCCCGGGACTGGACAACGTAGAACCTCTCCTCTCCTCCGCTCAAGACCGCATAGGCCAGGTCACGCCCATTTGGCGACCATGCGACGCTCATGCCGTACTGGGACACCGGCGCCGACGATGCGAGTATGTGAAGCGAGTCTCCTGTCCCTGGGTCAATCGGCGCGACCACCAGATCGACACGGAACCGTCCGCCGGAGTGACCACCGCTCATTCCAGCCGTTGACGTGAAGGCCACAAAACTGCCTTTCGGTGATACCCAGTAGTCAAATGGCCGATATCCCTGCGCGAGAGTCGTCCCGGCTCCGGTTTGTACATCAATCACCGCCAGATCCGCCTAGTACGCCGTCTCGACATTTATAGTCGTCGGGGGATCGTTTTCGGGCGCGAACGCCAGATCGAGTCAGTCCTGTACACCACCGCAGTTGCCCCTGCGATTTTGGCTCTCGAATCCGGCAGACGCTTCGCGGGGTAGTCGATCCGACTGATTGATGCCGGATGCCGGGGTATGACGGCGATCCGCGTCACGACCGCCCGGCTGTCTGGCGTCCATCGTGGGCCTTCCACCGCCGCGAATGCCGCGACAGCGATATCGGAAGCCGGCTTCGCGGTCTGGGTCGACCCTATCCCAGATCCAGAGCCGGGCCACTCCTTCCTGGTCCGAATAGAATGCGAGCATGTGGCCGTCCGGCGACCACTGCGGGGCCCATGCCGTGACACTGTCTCCGCCACTTATGCGGAGGATTTGCCTGTTTCGACATTGGCGATCCAGACTGAATATTCCCACAAACTGATTCGCTACACCTGTGCGGCTGTAGCCTGGATTCAGGCTAGCCCCAGGCCGACCCGCAAACTGCAGCGTGAAAGCGACCCACTTTCCGTCCGGCGACAGTGAGATCGGGATATAGCTGGGGAATCTCGGGTTGCGACAAGACGTATCCAGCGGGATGAATCTGCCGCCTGAGCACCAGCTCACTTGCGGAGTGGCGGCGAATGCGAGTCCTAAGCAGAGAGCTAACTGCCGTCGATCCAGTGCATTCGCGCGCTCAGTCGGTCTCATCGTTCAGTACCGCGCTCCGGACGCCTACGACAGTCGTGCGACCCATGATCGGCACGGAGTTCAGAAACTCATAGTCCTCGTTGTTAGTCAGGTTTGTGACCGAGACGAACCCTGACACGATTGAGGTGATCTGTTGAGTGACTGGACAGATTGACTTTCGCGAATGCCGGGTATAGGTGCCAATATCCGCGAGTCGACGCGAGCACATGGCCTTTGCCACCGAAGCATTTCACCTCTGCGAGCTGATTGTAGTTCGTCCATGACCCCACGTAGGCCACGCCTACCACGACCGTCGTCGATCGCAGGGGTTTACTGTAGCGTTGCGCCGCCAGTGCGATGCGGGATGCCCAGCAACTGATCCCCGACCCCGCAGGTCGCCCCCGTATTCGGGGCCGAGGGCATCGACGCGACTATTGGCCATGGCGTACTGAGCGGCGAGTCGTCCGACGGGAAGGCGCAACGAGCCCTCGAGCTCGATGCCGGTATTGTGCACGGTTGCGACGTTCTGGAACTGGCTGTATCTCGGGTATCGTGTCAGCATCGAGAGTGACATTGTCGATCAGGTCGTTCGCGTACTGGTTGTAATAGGTGGCATTGAACGTCGCGTGTCCGCCGAACGCGAGATCGAAGCCACCATCCCATCCGCTCTGCCGCTCCGGCCGTAGCGACGGGTTCGCGAGTTGGATCTCTGCTGGACCGATAAGCGCCATCCTGCTCCAGCGCTCCAGGCGGGCGAATCGCAGCGCCGTACGACGCCCGCAGTTTGACCGTCGTCTCGCCGAGCGATGTGCGTATGACGCGCCGAATCGAGGCAAGACTGGCGTGCCCAGGGCTTGCCCGAACGCTGTATTACGCTCGCCACGAACACCCGCAGTCAGGAACAGCCTCTCCGCGATGTCGACCTGGGTCTGGGCAAACAGGCCGGTATTTGTTGTAGGTGAACGGCTGGCTGTTACCGGTTCGACAGGATCAGTCACAATCGTCCCAGTGGTATTTGTTGCTAGGCCGGTGAAGTAGAACTGATCGCCTAGGTTGTAGTCATCCGCACCAATGGTGAGAGTGCTGGAGAGCGTTTGTGAAATCGGTATCTGAAACGTCGAGTTATAAGCGAACCCCGGTATTTGTCGTGGGAGTCCGGCTGGCCGATACCGGCTCGGCGGGGTTAGTTCCGATCGTCCCGGTGGTATTTGTCGCTAGACCGGTGAAGTAGATCTGATCGTCGAGGTTATAGTGGTCGGCTCCTACGGTGAGGGTGCTGGACAGTTCCCGCGAAATCGGAATCTGAAATGTCGAGTTATATGCAAAGGTCGTCTTGTTTTCATTTTGCTCGACGAACACCAGGAACGTGTCTGCGGGCGACGTGAGCACCGGAGCGGTTGTTCGCAGGTCGTTAGTGTAGCGGTCGGTGCCAACCGTCAGATTGTGGCGCCACCAATTCGTTGGCATATACACGAGGCTCGCGCCATAACTCTGCTCCTCATTCGCCGAAGCGTCGTTGTTGGGCTTGGCGTACGAAGACAATCCGCTCGATGCGAAATCGGGCGGGAATGCGGTTCCGTCGTGCTGGACGAAGTCTCGGCCGCTCACGTCGAGTGACACAGCCCCCTGTTGCAGGTGAGCGCCGCCGTACGCGCTCGGCATCGTGGTACCGCCCTGTGCCACCCAGTTCCCGTTGCTCGCGTAGCCGCCACCGAGATTATAGCTCGCGGCGCTGGACCCGCCCGTGATTGAGGCACTGTACTCCTGGCGCGCGGCGTCACCGCCGCCCTCATGTGCATACGGACTCTGGATCACGCCATCAGCCACTTGCAGGGACACGATTGGCCGTGAGAGCCCAGCGGTTCCGTGCTTTGTTGTGACGAGCATCACTCCGGAGATAGCGCCGGAGCCATAAATCGTTGCCGCCTGGGGTCCGCGAATGACCTCAATTCGATCGATGCTGGCGGGATCGACTGCCGCGAATGTTTCGTCGGTTATCTCGATGCCATCGAGGTACACCTTCAACGAGCCGGTTCCGATGTTGAGCGTGCTGCCGCCGCGAACCGACATGGTCGTTTGTTCCGGATCGCGTCGGCAAAATCCCATGATACGGCGCTTGGCACCGCCTCCCGAAGCAACTGGACGACGGTCTGCGGGCGCTGCAGCTCGATATCGGTCCCGGTGATCACCGAAACCGGCGTCGGAACAGCTTTCACTTCCGTCGGTGCCACGGTCCCTGCGACGACGACCTGATCGAGCTCATTGACGGATTGGATGAGCGCCACATTGACGACTACCTGCTGGCCAGCGGTGACTGTCACCGTATGACGGCTTGCGACGTAGCCTAGGAAGCGCACCTCGAGCGTGTATGTGCCGGGTGCGACGTCCGCAATGCGGTAGCCCCCGCTGTCGTTCGTCGTCGCGCCTTTAGCGACGCCCTCGAGGAGCAGCGTCGCTCGCGGGATCCCCTGCCCTGTCTTGCTGTCTGACACCCGGCCTGTAATCGTGGCCCCGGTTTGCAGCGCCGGGCGAGCGAGGATCGATGCCAGGCCATCGGGAGTCACGTCCACGTCCGCATTCGCTCCACGAAGCGCGATGGTCACCGCCGCGGCGACCGTGACTGCGTCGCCTGACAGGTCGACTCGGACACCGGCTGGCAACACTGCGCGGTCGTACGTGAACCGGAGCCCGGATACCTGCCCGATCGCAGCGAGGGCTTCCGGAATCGTCGCAGCGTGGAGATCGAGGCTGATGCGCTGGTGCAGGAGCGCGGTCCGCGCGGTGTCCAGACGCTGGGGTCTGGCGCCCGGACCGGCGGGCGCCGCGTAAAACGTAGGCCCGGTGTTCGTTGCGGGCATTGGCGCCGCGCTTTCGGCGCTGCTACTGACGGCGATCACCAGTGTGGCCAGTGATGCGAACACCCGCCATGCTCGATCAAACGTGTTACGGCGGACTCGAGGACGTGCCATAGCTCCCTCCCCACGTGCGTGGGTGGCTGCGGTGAGAACGCGAATTGGGCCGAACCGCCCGCGGTGGCGTCTCGCGGGTGTGCAGGTGTGGCTAGGGCGGGTACAGCGTCACGACACGCCCTGTCTGGGTGGCGCGCAGACCAAGCGCGGATTCGAGGGCTATGAGCACCGCGGCAGGTGGGTCGTCGAACGTCGCGGTCAGCGCCCTTGAGGCGAGTCTTGGGTCACCGAGATGGATGTCGAGATCATACCAACGGCCGATTTCAGCGATGGCGTCCGGGAGTGGCGTGTCCTCGAACGTCAAGCGCCCGTCGCTCCAGGACAGATATCGGTCCACGGCGACTCCCGAACGGACTCGCACAATGCCGTCAGTACCGGTCGTCGCCATCATCCCATGCGTGAGAAGGACCGGTGCAAGGGCTGACGCGGCCGCTCCGCTCGCCCGCATCGCCACAGCCCCCTCGGCCACGATCAGCCGCAGGGCCGAATCGTGTGGATAGGCGCGGAGGTCGAAGCGCGTGCCGATGTCCTCGGTAAGGATCCCGTGAGCCCACACCCGAAACGGGTGTGCCGTATCGCGAGCCACATTCGAAGTACGCATGGCCCGTCAGCGAGACCGTGCGGTCGTGCATGCCGTAGCTTCCAGCAATCCGCAGCACGCTCTCAGGCCCCAACACGACCGTGGCACCGTCGAGCGTCACGACTGCCCGCTCGCCGCGGGCGGTCATGTATGCGTGCTCGGCCACCGCTATAGCACCAGCCGCCCGGGCGCGGGACGAATGCAACGCCTGGATGCCAAGCATGGTGCAAACGATCGACGCCGCGAGTGCAGCCCATGCGCCCGGATGTGACCACCAGCGCGAGACGGCGGCCGGCGGTCTGCCGATCCGCAATTCCTTCCTCATTTCCGGCAGATCGACCGCCTCTGTCGCGTGCTCAGCGTCGGCAGCACGCATCTGATCCTTGCACTCCGCCCACCAGCCTTCGACATCGGCATCGTCACCGGGTGGAGTCCCGATGTCATGGTTGTGTGGATGGCGAAGTGCTTCGACGGTGAGGTTGCGGACATGATCCAGAGCGATCCACGACTCGAAACGCGCCTGGTCTCCCGGCTCGAGCTCGCCGACCAGGAAACCTTCCAGTAAAGCCCCTGGGTCGGCGGCTGAGTCCGGGAGACGGTGCCGAGCAACGGGCAGACGCCATGGGCGCGCGGGGCGCAGTTCGTAGATCACGGCATATAGACGCCGCCGAAGCTCCAAAACCCCCGCTCGTATCGCGGCGACCACGCCGCTGCCGTCCGGAGGCGTCGTCACAGGCGCACCTACCGGCCGCCACGGCGCTTGGGTGAGGACCGCGGCGGGTCGGGCGGCAGCAGCCGGGCCCGAAGCGCGCGGACCGCGCGGGAGAAGATCCGCTCCACCGCCTTGACCGACACCGCACCGATCGCGGCGCGGACTTCGGCGTTGGACATCTGCTCTTCCACGCGCAAGCGAAATACCGTGCGCTGCCGGTCGGGGAGCGCCGCGAGCGCCGCTTGCACCGCCGCGCGCGCCTCGGCCAGATCCCGCGGAGCGACACGCACCCGCGGTCCCGCACCCTGTTCGCCGGCCGCGCGGCTCCCTTCGCCGTGCAATGTGCCGCTGTCGTCAGCCCATTGCGCATCGCGCTCCCGGCGGCGCAGCTCCTCCCGCAACACCGTGCGCGCGCGATTGCGCACGGCGACCGTGAGATACGCGCCGATCGGTCCCCGAATCGTGAGCGTCGCCCGCCGCCACCAGACCGCCGTGAACACATCCTGCACGACCGCGCGCGCGGCCCACGAGGAGTGGAGATACCGATACGCGATGCGGTGCAAGGCGCCCGCATGGGCGAGGAAAAGGCTCTCGAGCGCCAACTCATCCCCGGCCGCGAGCCGCTTGAGCAGCGCCCGCTCGGCCTCGATCGCCGGCTTTCCCTTCTCCTCGTCCTCCGCCACGCGACGCGCGGATTCAGCCACCAGCGCATCCCACGCCCGTGCCACACGCGCCAGCACAAGACTCGGCAGCGCCGTCCAGGGCGCTGAGTCTTTCGTAGGGGCACGCGTCCGGCGCGCCACGGTCCGCTACGCAGCCAACCGCATGAGGAAGACGGTTGGTGGCGCGCGTCAGCGGATCGTCAGGAGCGGCTCGGTCGGGAAATAGCCCGTCGTCCGCGCACAGCCGGCATCGGTGACTCCAGTGCCAGAACATTCGCGGACGAATGTCGCGTGTGCACTATATATAGTGCCTGCCACCTTGGGCCATTCGCTTGGCTGTTTGGGCGATCGCGGGGCGGTGAGGGTGTTCGGCGGCGACGTACTGGCAGACAATCGCCAACGAGCCGGTTCACTCCCATCCCACACGTCGATGACCGTCGGCCATCTCTTGCACCTGCTCTCCGAGCTCGATCCGGAGCTCCGCGTCCTCGTCCCCGGCCAGGAATGGGGCTGGGCCGACCTCGGCCGCATCTCCAAACGCACGGTCGCATTCTCACCAGTCGATGAACGCTCGCAGATGGGCCCGTGGATCACGCAGTTGGGAGATGCGCCCGGCGCGACACGCGAGCGCTGCGCGTTGCTTGTGGCAAGCCCGGGCAGAAGCCGGCGGCGTGCTCGGACGTAGACACGGAGTCAGCGGGCGGGGTCCGTCCGCTGCCGGCCGTCCGCCAGTTGCCGCGCCAGCATCTCGACCACCACTCCGCTGCCACCCGCCCGGAGCTCAGACCGGGTCAGCCCGATGTGCCGCTTGATCAACCCGGCGAGCGCTGAGCCCGATCCGAACCCGAATGCACGGGCGACGCGCTCCGTCGGCCAGTGCGCTTCGGCCAGGCGTTCCGCCGCGACGATGAGACGACACCAGGTGACGAGCACACGCGGCGGCGGCGCGCCGCTCGCACGGCACCACGATGCCAGCGTCTTACGATGCACGCGGAGTGCCTGCGCCGCGGAGGCCACGCTGGGAGCGGCGGTCGCATACCGGAGCGCGTAGCCCAGGATCGCGGCCACGTCCCGGGACGCGACGGCAGTGAGTCGCACATACGCCGCTTCAGCGATGCAGGCAGACACGGCGGCGTCCAGAATCGGCCTGACCGCGTGATTCAGGTCATCGTAGCCCGCGATGATCACGTTCGTGATGCCAGCGCCAGCGAGCGTGACGATGGCCCTCGATGCCGCGGCAGTGAGTGGCGCATAGATGAGGACGGGGACCGCCGGATACTCCGCCCGAAGTGTCCGCGTCAGCTCCGCGACGCGCGAGATCCGGCTCCCGTCATCCGGCGCGTCGTCGATCTCGACGATCGCGGTCGTCGCGCCACCACGAGCCACGGCGGCGAGCAGTGCCTCGGCAGACTCGCACCACTGGATAGCCGGCGCACGCACCCGTCGCGGGAGCCGCTCGGCGACAGCCGCCGCCAGGCGCTGGCGAGCGGCCGCATCCATCACCCAGGCTGCAATCACCGATGAGCGACCCGCCGCGGCTGTCACACGTGTCGTCCGCCAGTACCCGATGTCACCGATTAATACTCATTGGAACCTGTCCCGTTTTGTGGGCGGATTTCTGATCGTGCAGCGTACGCACCGCTGGCGGACGCGTCAAGCATCGCGCGTGCCGCGACACGACACGTCTCTTTCGCGCGTCCAGGACACCCGACACCTTGCAATTCATGCCGTTCGCCGAAGCCGAGCCACCCGGTCCCGTCCGCGCCGCATCCGAACGACTACGGGGCGAGCTCCATCACGAGCCGTTCTTCAGTGCGCTGTCGGCGCTCGGCGGGCATGAGGGCGGGCGTGAGTGGCGCGCCGTGGTGGCGGGGCTCGTGACACTCAGACTGGCCGACCGGCGAATGGCGTCCGCGGACGATTGGGGAGGTGATGCTCAAGAGCTCGGGTCACAGGACCAATCTGAGGGCGGCGTGCCGGCGGCCGTCGTCGACGCCGCGAGAGTGGCGGCCGGCGCCGTAGATCGAGAGGACGGCGTTGCGTTGCCGCTCCGAGCACTGGTCAGGTCGGCAGGCGCGCGGGCGGCAAGCGATGTCCCGTACCGCCTGCTCGCATATGCGAACGCCTTGCATGCGGACTCGCGGTGGCCCCTGGCCGCGGATGTCTACCGTACGCTACTCCGGTTCGCCGACAGTCCGCGGGTGGACGGCGCGGTCGCGCCTCAACCTTTCGTGCCGCATGTGTATGACCGGCTGGGGCGGTCGCTTCGGATGATGGGCGCGCTCGACGAGGCTCGGGCAGCGTATGCGACGGGGCGAGCAGTCGCCCGTGCGCTTGGAGATGAGAACGCGGACCGGTTGATCCGGATCTCCGAGGCCAAGGTTCTCATGTACCTCGGCAATTTGCCAGCGGCGGCCGCCGCGCTGGATGGAATTATCCGGGACGCGACTGCGTCAGGGACGGCGATTCAGCCGGACTGGGCGACTGGGGCACGACAAGAAGATGAAAGTGACGCCGCGGTCCATGATCGTTTCAATGTGGTCGCATTGGCACGGCACGACCGGGCGGCCGTGGCGACGCTTCTGCACGATTTCAATCTGGCGGCGGAGCAATATTTTGCCGCCTGGCAGGCTTATCGTGATCCGATTCGCAGGGAACGGGTGTGGGTCGACATGGCGCTCAATTTCGCTGAGATGGGGCTGCGTGACGTGGCGCGCGAGGCGCTTCAGGTATTAGTCGCGGGCGCGCGGCGGCGAGAGATCAAGCTGGTGGCCGCAACCAACTTGCTCGAACTCGCGATTGCCGATGGTCGTGAGGATCTGTTCGAGATCTACCGCGGTACGCTTCGAGACGCCGCGATCCTGGGCACGCTGCCAGTGGAACTCGCAGCCAAGTTCGCCTTGTATGAAGGTCGTGGTGAGGCGCGATTCGGTCGCATGGACAAAGCGGTTTCCGCGTTCGAGCGTGCGCTCTCGCTCGGGATCGCGCATCACGTCCACGAGGTGACGATCCGAAGCGATGAGGCGCTGGCCGCGATTCGGTCCGGGCAGTCTGTGGGGGGCTGTCTTGAGCCAGTGCAGGCCTTCGAGCGTCACGCCCTCCGTCAAGCGCATTGCTCGCGTCGTGCGACGCGCGCGCCGACGGGCCGAGACACCGCGCTAGGAGCGACCTAGCGCGGCCTGATTCGGATCCGATGACGGATCGCTAACGCCCGCCCTGCAACTACTCGCCCTCAGCCTAGCACTGGTCGCTACCAGCGACAACACCGCATGTGTTGTGCGCTGCCGGGCTGACCGATGACCGGAACGCCGCATTGGTAGCAGCGGGTGATGTGGGCGACGAGCACGCCGCGGCTAGAGTGAGCAGGACGGCCCCAATGACGAGAATCGGTTTGGGCACGGCGTTCGAAGGGGAGGGACACGTTTGCATGGCACGCCTCGGTATGAGAAAAGGCCGGCACACCCGTCATGGGCCTGCCGGCCGCGCTGCCACTGTACCGCATCGAGGCACAAATGCTCGTCCTGATCGGGGCCATCTTGCCACTGATTCAGTCCACCGACTCGACCGCTCGCGGAATGCAGCGTATTCGTTGTGTCTCACTTCCTCAGACTTGCCCGCTGCGTGGATTTCGCGACGTATCTCAGTCCCTCCGATCTATCACGATTTCGGATTCTCGCCGGCGCACACGACGCGATCCATGACGTCGCGAGTGCCGACGAGCTGGACATCGTCATCGGACTCGGCCCATTGATGTCGTGGTCGTCGATCCGGAGGTGCCCGGACTCGCGAATCTGCCCGCACTAGGCACGCTCTTCGCGAAATACCCCGCGGTCCCAGTCATTGCCTACGTGACCGTGTCGGCAAATGGGATGCACGGATCGCTGGCTCTGGCGGCGTTCGGGGTGCGGCACGTGATCTTACGCGGCTACGACGATCACCCTGCCGCATTCCGGGCGACTGTCGAGCGGGCATGCGCGGATACGGTCAGCGCGAGCCTGCTCGAGCGTCTGTCACCGGCCCGGGCCCGGCTCCCCGGACCACTTGATATGGCCATTGTGATCCTCTTCCGGGCACCTCACACGGTGCGCGGCGCGGCGGCATTTGCGCGCCTTGCGGGCATGGCACCCCGGACATGCTCACGCGCGCTGCAGCGTGCGGGCCTTGCCTCGGCACTGCTGTTCGTGCGGGCGGCGCGGGTCATCCGGGCGCTATCACTATCTCCGGGGTGGCTCCGACCGGGTCGCCGATGTGGCCGCGCGACTGGGGTATGGAACTCCGGACGCCCTCGCGCGGGACACGCGGGACGTGACGGGCTCCCAGCCCAGTGCGTTGGTCCGCACCGTGGGGTCCGACGCACTGGTGGCGCTGGTGGCAAAGCGATTGACGCGGTTACCAACTACGCGAACGTCCGGGAGTTCCGCCAAACGCTCCGGGATGACGCCGTCCCAGGAGCCGGGCCATGGTGAGGAGCCAGGCGATGCCACGACGGGCGACGTAAGAACACGCGCGCCACCACCGGTCGAGGGTGTGCCAGCGTAGTCCGCGTGAACTGAAAACACTATATTGCTGGGCCTAATGATGCTGTGGCATGGTGGTCGCGCGGGCTGCACCATTGCGGCATGGCGTCCTTGCGTGTGCGATTCGGCCGGACCGTAGTGCACATTCCGGAAAACGGAAACCGAGTATTCCCAGGAATCGCTCGCCCGCGCGATCAAGGTTCATTGCACGTACATGGGCCTGATCGAGCGCGGCAAGGCGAACGCGACGCTCGATATCATTGAGAAGCTCGCCAAGGCCCTCAACGCTCACGCCAGCACGGCTGTTGTCGGACGCCGACTAACGCCCGGCCGCCGGAGAGGAGCTCTTTTAAAACGACCGCCGGAGCCCTTGAGCAGCTCCGACCACCGCGTACAGCAGCGCCGCACGCCGTGAATGGCTTCTCGATGAACGCGAAGCCCGTGTCCTCGATCTCGGTCCGCAGCATTGGCGCGTTGGCGTAGCCCGACATGAGCAGCACCGCGATGTCAGGGAACGAGCCGCGGAGCGCAAGAGCAAGCTCCCGGCCACCCATCTCCGGCATGACCATGTCGGTCACCAGCACGCCGATCCCCAGGATCCGCCTCCGCCGCTTCGATCGCCACCACTCCATTCTCGGCCTCCACGACACGGGTAGCCGCCGCCCTCGAGGATCCGGCGGACAACCCCCCGGACCGCCACGTCGTCATTGACGACGAGGATGGTCTCCGTCCGCGTGCGACGCACACCCAGCGCCGGATGCGGCGCGCGCACCTCGCCGGCGACGGCAATCTTGGGGAAGGTAGACGGAGAATGTCGTCCCTTCCCCAATCGTGCTCTCCACGTCCACATAGCCGGACGACTGCCGCACGATCCCGTAGACCGTCGCCAATCCCAGGCCGGTGCCCTTCCCGCTCTCCTTCGTCGTGAAGAACGGCTCGAAGATCCGCCCCCGCGTCTCGGCATCGATCCCCATGCCCGTGTCGCTCACGGGAGAGCCGGACGTAACCACCCCGGCGGCATCGTGTCGGGCCCGCCGCCCGCACGCGTCTGCGCGGACTTCGGTGTTCTCGGTGCGGATCGTCAGAGTGCCCCCGTCCGGCATTGCGTCGCGGGAGTTCACCACGAGATTGATGAGCACCTGCTCCAACTGGCCAGCGTCCGCCATGACGGTCCACAGGCCCGGCGACAGGTCGGTGACGAAGACGACGTCGCCAACAAGGAGCCGCCGCAGCATTTGCTGGACTTCGCTCACGGTGTGGTTCACGTCGAGGACATGCGGCTCCAGAATCTGCCGCCGTCCAAACGCCAGTAACTGGCGCGTCAGCACCGCCGCGCGATCCGCCGCCTTGGTGATCTCTTCAGCATTGCTCCGCCGCTCGTCACCCGGCTCCAGCGCGTCGCGCAACAACTCACTATACGACTTGATGGCGGTCAGCATGTTGTTGAAGTCGTGCGCGACACCACCCGCCAGCCGGCCGACGGCTTCCAGCTTGTGCGAGTGGACGAGCTCCGTCTCCAGCCGCTTGCGTTCGGTGATGTCAGTGGTGATGCCAAGCACCTGCTCGGCACGGCCGTTGGGTCCGACGATCGGGCATTTCACCGTCTGCACGGTATGCACGACGCCGCGAAAATCGGTGACGTTCTCCTCGGCGATGTACACGGGCTGCAGGGTGTCCATGACTTCGACATTCGCTTTGCGGAAGGCGGCAAGCTCGGTCGCGTTGGTGTTGAACTCCGCGACCGTATGGCCGATCAGGTTCTCGATCGACGTCCCGTACAGTGTCGCTCACGGCCTGGTTGACAAGGGTGAACCGGCCCGACCGATCCTTTGCGTAGATGAACGGTGCGGGTTGATGTCGATGACCTGCCGCAGAAAGCGCCGCTCGACCGAGAGATCAGCCTGCGCGCGCTCGGCGCGGATCACGAGATCGGCCAGCATGTCGTTGGCGGCCGGACCTGCTCGGCCAAGGCCGGGACTCCTGCGCCTGCCGCTCAAGGGCGGTCGTCTGCTCCTCGAGCTCAATGGCCTGATGCTCGAGGTGCTCCTGCTGTTGGACAAGGTCGGTGGTCTGGCCGGCGATGCGGTGGCCGAAAA
>CAVWTI010000002.1:0-57743 GCA_963757855.1 uncultured Gemmatimonadales bacterium | reverse complement strand
AAGATCCTCCTGAACCGATTACGCGAACGTATCGCGACAGGGGGCGTTCGGAAACGCGCCCGGCGCCCCTGCATTCATTCCGCGAATCTGCTAGGCCATGGCCGTGCTGTGGCTAGAGCATGGCGAGCACTTGCTGCGCAGCGCGGTGTCCCTCGGCGGCCGCGATCGGCCAATGCTGGTTGCCGTTCAGCTCCGAGTGGCCGAAGGTGACCCGCCCCCACGGCTGTCGCAATAGATCCGCCGGCGTCGGCTGCCCATTCTTCGGCGTGTAAACCCCGGCCCCGCGTTGCAGTATGCATGGCCCCACCGGTTCAGCACGATCCCCGCCACATCCCGCTTCGGATCGAACCCCGATGCCCCGAACAACGTCACCATCTGCTTCAGAATCTGCGTCTCGAACTCCCGGTAACTCGTCGACAACAACTTCTGCCGCCCCACCTTCCCCTGGTCCACGAGCGACAACCCGTGCTGGTTGAACGGCACGTAGAACGTGAACAGGTTCGGATGATCCGGATCGAGCGGCGGCCGTAGTCCCCCACGTACATGTTCGGCCGGATGTTCCCCGTGAAGCCGAAGCCCCCGCGCCACGAGCACGCGCTGTATCCCAGGTCGTAGAGGAAGCGCCAGTTGTCGAGCGCCACGTTGACCGACAGCATGGGCGAGCGCGGGAAGCTCTCCATCGCCGTCCGGTAGTCCTCGGGCAGCCCCTCCATGGCGTGCTTGGCCGTCCAGCTGGCGGCCGACCAGATGAGGGACCGCGCGCGCACCCGGTGGAGCGCGCCGTCTTTGGCGTAGGTGATCACCACGGTCGCCGACGGGCCCTCGCCCTGCTGCACGACGTGCACCACGGTCGCCCCGGCCCGCATCCGGCAGGGCGTGCCCGGACGGTCCAGCATGTCGAACCGAATGCGATTGTTGTGCACCTGTGTGAACTCGGCGGACCCCTCGATGGCCTCGGGATTGAGCCATTTCACGATGCAGCGCTGGATGCCGTCGTTCCCGCCCGGGAATGAGTTTCCAAGGCGCGCGTCAGTCATTGTGTGCGATCCAGTGAACTGTTCACGGACTTTGTCGACGCCCAATCCCACAAACCCCGGTAGCGATACCGAGTATGCCGAGTACGCGGACAAGACATTGGCACCGAGGCCGATGCCCGATGCATAGATCGGGTCGACGTAGCGGGAGACCTCGGGGTGCAGCTTGCGGACGTTGGTGAGGTACTGCTCGTACGTCATTGTATCGAGCCAGAGCTTGAGGCTCTCGGCATTGCCCTTCCACGGATCGACACGCTCATTGCGCCACCGCAGGAGATCGCGCTTCACGTCTTCGGGGTACGGCGTGCCTTCGAGGTCGTGACCCCACGGGTTCCGCACCCAGTGCGGCGCCGGCGTGTCGTAAAAGAAGCCATGGCTTTCAAAATCGTCCGACCACAGTTGCCACTGGTAGTTCGTGCGCGGGAATACCATCGGCTTGCGGCCAGCCGGGAGCTGGCCGTACTCGAACTGGAGCGGCAGTCCGATGTCCACCCACATGTCGCGCAGCCAGCCCTCCTTTGGGACGCCGCCCTCATTCGACCCCTGCGGCCCAATCAGCCGCTGGCCGCGCACGACGAACTCGTTGCGCTTCGCTTCTCCGCCGATGATCGGATGATTGTCCAGGAGGAGGCACGTCTTCTTGCGGTCCGATGCCTTGAGGAATGTGTACGCCGCGATCGTGCCGGCGAATCCGCCGCCCGCGATGATGACGTCGTAGACTTCGCCGGTATCCGGCGCCGATGCGATCGCTTTTCCGTAGGTGTCGTCGCGGATCCCATGGCCCGCCGTCACGACATCCCCACGTGTTGCCGTTCGAGCGCGCGTAATCACCGACTCCCGAATAGCCCGTGAACGGATGCCACGGCGGTGCGGGGTCGCGTGTAGCCTGCGCGGCGAGTTTTCCCGTGAGGCCGGGTGCCGCCGCGCCGAGCAGGGCCGCGCCGGTGCCGAGTGCGACAGTGTTGAGAAAGTCGCGGCGTGTAATGTCGCGATCCATCCCGAGGTCGCGCTCTTCGGCGGTCAGCTCCGGATGCGGCGTGCGGGGGGCATCGGTCATGGGGCGTAGTCCTCATGTGGCGGGCGGGTGGTCATGCAAGTGACGCGCGCAAAGAATGTTCTCACTTCCGGCAATCCGCAACGGATATGGGCGTCGGTGCCATTTTATGAACCCGCCACCTCTCGCCGGTTAACGGTCGTACGCCGGCCCAGCGCGAGCGGCGATCGGACCGCGCTCGGCTGCGTGCCTACCGGTTCAACCGAGCTGGACCAAACACACCAGAGCCCGGTGGTGCGCCTTATGCATTAGTACGGCGTACCGGCTCCGCACCAAGGCGGTGCGAGACCATTCTCTCGACTGGAGCGACCCATGGGTGGGCTTATTTGGTGGATCGTCGTCGGCCTCGTTGCTGGCTGGGCCGCCGGCCAGATCATGAAGGGTTCGGGCTTTGGTGCGCTGTGGGACATCGTGCTGGGGATCGCTGGGGCGATCATCGGCGGCTACGTGTTCGGTCTCCTGGGCGTCGGGGGCGGCGGAATGGTGTACAGCATCATCGTCGCGATCATTGGCGCGTGCATCTTGATTGGATTGTCGCGCCTCTTCGCCGGACGACGATCCGTGTGACGTTCGTGTGAACCCAATCCGCCGGCATCGTGCTCGGCGGTTATCGCCGCGTGGGCCGCAGCCGAGCTCGCGCGGCGATGCGTTTCTGGCACACTCCTCGCTCTTCGGTACTGCTGAATGATCCCGCGACTGGTTGCGGCCGCGTTTGCTCCGGTGTGTCCGCGTGCGACGCCGCTGCTCCGTACCTGTCTCGTACGTTCACCGCTCAAGAGTGTGGCCCGATGCCAACTGCCGGAATCCATCTCGATCAACTGACGCACGTCGTGTTGCAAAACAGCGACGATGCGGATCGTCTCGCCCAACAACTCTCGGGCGATCAACTCGGTGTGGCGCCCGTCCACCAACCGGTGGAGCGTCGCGGAATGGTTCGAGTACCTCGTGGCTTTCGGCGAAGACTGCCAGGCGAGAATTCGCGAGCCAATGCTCGCGGCGTGGCACGACCCCGCGTTCGAGGATGCGCCCTACAAGCGCACCATCGCGGGCGGGTGGTCGGCGATTGGCAATCGCCTGCGTGCGAAGCGCCAGCGAGGCCACGCGGTCCCGCTGCCCGCGACGTCGTCCTCACCAGCGCGCTTTGTCGCACAGCAGAGGGAATTGCTCGACCTCCTCGACGAGGCCCGCGACGTGGATCTGCGCGGTGTCACCGTCGGTTCCCTCTTCAGCCGCCTGATGGGCCCCTGTCTGGGTGATGTCCTCGAACGCCTCATCACCCGCCAGCGTCACGGGATCGCGCAAGCCACGTTGATCACGCGGCTGCCAAGCTTTCCGAGCAAATCTCGGAATCGCCGGCACACCACGGCGGAAATGCGGCAGACGGCCTGACGCCATTTGCGTTCGGCCATTTGCGTTCGGCCATTTGCGTTCGGCCATTGTCGGGCGGGCGTCCTGACGCTGGACGCCCGCCCGGCCGGCTACGGCGATCGACGATCTTCGCCTTGATTGACTCGTACTCGGCGTCCGTGATCAACCCCTCAGTCAGCATTTCTTTGGCGCGGTGCAGCCGAGCCCCAGGATCACCGTCGTCGCGCCCGGCCAATCCCGGGCCAGCCACGCCGCTGCCAAACTGGATGCCGCCGGACTTGGCCCGGAGCTCGTCGAGGTCGCGGATGCGCCGCTTCTCGCGCCATGATTGGCTCTGTGCCTGACACACGCGATAGACTCGCTGTGCCTGGTCCTTTCGTAGCCCCGGGGCGAAAATGTCCCGCCGGCGACATTGGCTGACGCGAGATCCTCGCGTCGCATTGCCCGCAGGGTAATGTCCGCGCCAATGATGCCCACTTTCAAATGCGCATCCTCAATGTCCTGCCATCGCAGGTCGACCGGGGTGTAGCCGCCGAAGAATCCCCGCAGCAGCATAATGAATCGCCCGCTCGTCGCGCCGACCAGGACGCGCCGTTTGGTCAACGCGAAATGCGACGCTGAATCGCGTACGCCTCGAGCGTCTCCCCCGGCACGAGCACCCCCTTCAGCTGCGCGAGGGTGGCAAGCACGCGCGGACTCTCCGCGGGTGCGACGGCGCCGGCGGTACCGACGGTGTCACCCGTGGTGTCACCCGTGGTGTCACCCGTGGTGTGTCCCGTGGTGTGTCCCGTGGTGGCGGACCGGACACCGGATCCTGCACCCCGCCGAGGTCCGGCGGCTCATCACTCATGACCATCCGTTCCTCGTGTCGCGTTGGAGCGTGAGTTAGACCTTGCCTTGAGGCCTGCGTTACGGCGTGTGTGGCGGCGGGTGTGGCGGCGACGCCGGTTGGGGACGAGCCGGCGGATCCCCGCCCGGGCTGCCCGGAAATCCTTCCCGAAGTTGTGGTGTCTCGCGCCGTGGCGGTGCGGGTGGCGGTGCGGGTGGCGGCGCAGACGCTTGCGCTTGGCCGGCGCGAGGCGATCCCCCCGGTACCGGCTTCTGTTGCGCGGTGTCTCCCCCTCCCCCTCCCCCTCCCCCTCCCCCGGCACCCGGATTCGCTGGCCGGCCGCCCGGCGACGCCCCTCCTGGAGCCGCGGCCGCAGCTTCCAGTCGCGAATGGACCCGCTCACCGTCCCGCAGGTCGTCCGACGGCTGCGTCACCACATACGCACTGTCGGCCAGCCCCGAATCTACTTCCATCACGGAGCCGAAGTCGCGTCCGATCCGGAGGTTGTGGAAGTGCGCGATCGAGTCCGCTCCCACGACCGCGACCTGCGCCGATCCCGTCCGGAAGATCATGGCCGTCGCCGGTATCAGCATCGGCGGCGCCAATCGCGCGAACTGAAAGTGCACCTCGGCATACATCCCGGGAAGGAGCGAGCCGTCGGTGTTGAGGGCATCCACCTCGGTGAGCAGGGTCCGCGACGCCGCGTCGACGGCGTTCGCGGTGCGCGCGACGCGACCGGAATAGATGCGACCCGCCCGTTCCTGGATGTCGAGCGTCGCCGGAAGTCCTGGGTGGACAGCCGTGGCGTAGGCCTGGGGGACGCCTAGGTAGACGCGCACGGTGTCGGTCCGCGCGACGCGGAACAGCTCCGTCGTTGGGATCGACCCAATGAGGGTGTTGCCGCCGGCGCCGGCGGCCTGCGGTGTCGTGGTCGTGCCGGCAGGGGTGATGAACACGCCATTCTCGACATTTCTGGCCGTCACGACGCCGTCGAACGGCGCGGTCACCCGTTCGTACGCGACCAGCGACTCGAGGCGCCGGACGTTGTCATCGGCGGCGCCGACGCTCGCCACCGACGCGTCGTAGTTGGACTGGAACGTGTCGAGCTCCTGCTTCGTCACCGTGCTGTCGCGGTACAGGATCTTCCAGCGATCCAGATTGACGCGGTTGAGCTGCAGCGTCGCGTTGGCGTTCGCGGACTGCTGGCGGGCCTGGGAGAGCTGCTGGTCGAGGTCCGGCGCGTCAATGGTCGCGAGAAGCTGGCCCCCATGCACGCGCTGCCCGATATCGGCGTACCAGTGGCTGATATACCCGGAGGCCCGGGCATAGACGGGCGTCTCATGGTTGGATTGCAGCGTCCCCGGCAACATCAGATCACTGCTCGCGCTGGCGCGTGTCACGCGCTGGATGGCCACCAGCGGCACGCTATCCGCCGCCGCGGCCTGTTGCGACCGCTCGGCGAGCCGGCGCTTGTTCGCCCGATCGGGCAGCACGCCGATCAGGATGAACACGATGAACAGCACGACGGTGACGATACCCACGATCACGAGCGAATGGCGAGACGCCCCATGATCCGGGCGATGGTGCTGCGGCTGCTCGCGGCTCTGATTTGCCTGCGCCGCGAGCACCTCGGTAAGGTCCGGCCGGTCGTCGTTAGCCATGGCTGGGTTGCGCTGCGGGGCTGGAGTGTGCGCCGTGCGGGCCGAACTGCTCCTCGATCGGAGTCGCCTCGGGCAATGTGATCTCTGCCATCGGCTCCGACGTCCGGATGGTCGCATACATCACGGGCACCACGATGAGCGTGTACACACTGGCGACGAGCAGGCCACCAATGACCGCGCGGCCCAGCGGAGCGTTCTCCTCCCCGCCTTCCGCCAGGGCCAGGGCCATCGGAATCATTCCGATGATCATGGCCAGCGCCGTCATGATGACCGGGCGCAGCCGGGTCACGCCCGCCTCGATCGCGGCGTCGTGCGCGTTGAAGCCGCCGCGCCGGGAGTCATCGGCGAAGGTGATGAGCAGCACGCTGTTCGACGTGGCGACGCCGATCGCCATGATCATTCCCATCAGCGATGGGACGTTGAAGGTGGTGTGCGTCACGAACAGCGCCCACAGCACGCCGGCCACGGCGCCCGGAAGGGCGATGATGATCACCAGCGGGTCGAGCACCGTCTGGAAGTTGATCATCAGGATGATGAACACCAGGACGAGCGCGGCCAGGATGCCCCCGATCAGTCCCTTGAACGAGCTGCGCATGTTCTGCACTTGCCCGCGCACGTTGATCGTGGATCCGCGCGGCAGCTTCGGTTTGATCTGCTTGACCAGTTGGTCAATGTCGTTCGCGACGCCGCCCAGATCGCGGCCGTCGGGCTGGGCGTACACGTCAAACGCCTGCTGGATGTTGTAGTGGTTCACGACGGCGGGTACCGCCCGCCGCGCCGTCGTCGCGAGATTGGCGAACAACTCCGGCGCCGCGGATGGCGTCCCGGGGGCGCCGGCCGCCGTCACCGGTGTCTGGGCCAGGTCATCGAGCGACCGCAAGCGGTACTGCGGCGTTTGGACGTAAATGGTGTAGTTCACGCCGTTCGTCGGGTCGAGCCAGAAGTTCGGCGCACTCTGGAAGCTCCCGCTGAGCGAGACCAGCAGCGATTGCGCGATGCTCGCCTGCGTGAGTCCCATCTGCTGCGCACGGTCGCGATTCACCGTGAAGTAGATCTCTGGCTCGTTCACGACCTGGCTGATCCGAACGTCGGCCGCCCCTGGCACGCGCCGGACTTCCGACGCAATGTAGCGCGCAAGCGCGTAATTGCTGTCGGACTGCCGGCCGGTGATCTGGACATCGATCGGCGCCGCCAATCCCTGATTCAGCACCTGCGTGACAATGTCGGCGGGCTGGTACCAGAACTGCTCCTCGGGGAACTCGCGCTGGAGGCTGTCGAGCACGGTCCGCTGGTCGTCCTCGGTCGTCCGGGTGTGCTTGGGCGTGAGTGACACCAGAATCTGCCCGTCAGACGGGCCGATGATCGAGAGATCACCGATCGCGAGCGCGACGCCGCCGCCAGCCAGGCCAATGTTGTCGCGCATGAGCTGGATCTCGGACGGCGGGATCACCCGCTTGATCGTACGCTCGACCGACCCGAAGATGAGTTCCGTCTCCTCCAGGCGGGTGCCCGGCGGGGCGCGGACGTGCAGTTGAAAAATGCCGGCATCTACGGAGGGAAAGAAATCCTCCCCGATCGCCGGGATGAGCAGCATGCTTCCGCCGACGAACGCGGCAGCAAGCACCAGCGTGATCACCCGGTGGGCAAGGGCGATCCCGAGGACCCCCGCGTACCATTCGCGGAATCGTTCCAGCCCTGTCTCGACGTGCGCGTTGATCCGCCAGATCCAGCCCGCATGCCGCCGCTTGTCGATCTGCTCCTCCTCCGTCCCCTGGTACATCTCGATTTCGCGGTCGAGCATGAAGCGCACCATGGTCGGGACCAGGGTGCGCGAGAGTAGATAGGAGGCGAGAATTGCGAAGATCACGGCCAGCGCCAACGGCCGGAACAGCGATGCCGACGTGCCGCTCAGGAAGAAGATCGGGACGAAGACGATGCAGATCGAGAGCGAGGCCACGATCGCCGGCACGGCCACCTGCGATGCCCCGTCGATGATCGACTGCAGGAGGTTCTTCCCCTGTGACATGTTCCGGTGGACGTTCTCGATCTCGACCGTCGCGTCGTCGACGAGGATGCCAACCGCCAGGGCGAGTCCGCCCAGGGATTGAATGTTGATCGTCTGGCCGAATGCCCAGAGCGCGATCAGCGACGTCAGGATCGACAGCGGGATCGAGATCGCGACGATGACCGTGCTGCGCCAGCTGCCGAGAAAGAGGAGGATCATGATCGCAGTCAGACATGCCGCGGTGATCCCCTCGCGAATCACCCCGCTGATGGCGTTGCGGACGTAAATCGATTGATCCTGCACCACGCCGAGCTTGATCTCGGCCGGAATGGAGTTCTGCGCCAGGGGCAGCAGGTTCTTGATCTCGTTGACGACCGCGATGGTCGAGGCCTTTCCGAACTTCAGCACTTCGAGGTACGCGGCCCGGCGCCCGTTGATCCGGACGATGTTCGTCTGGACGCCCGCCCCTTCGCGGACGTGCGCCACGTCCCGGATGAACACCATCTGGCCATTCACCACCTTGATCGGCGCGTCGTCCAGCTCGGTCACGACGTCGGGACTTGAGTTGAGGGCGACCTGATACTCCCGGGTGCCCATCTTCTCCGTGCCCGATGGCAGGATGATGTTCTGCACGTTGATCGCGTTGCTCACGTCGATCGGCGACAGTCCTTTCGCCTCGAGCGCCGCGGGATCGAGATCGACGTTGACTTGCTTCGGCGGACCGCCGAACACCGGAGGCAGGTTCGCCCCCTGGGCCGTCACCAGAAACGGCCGGACGAAGTTGTTGCCGTTGTCGTTCAGTTCCTGCTCGTTCGCGGTCTCACTCGAGATGCCGACTTCGAGAATCGGCACGTCGGTCGCGCTGTACTCGATGACGAACGGTGGCGTCGTGCCCGGCGGGCACTGCCGGAGGATCGCCTGCGAGGTGCTCGCGATCTGCGCGATCGCCGCGGCCACGTCGCCCGACGGCTGAATGTAGACGCGGATCACCGCGATGTTGTCGAGCGACTCCGACTCAATGTGCTCGATGTCGGCGACGCCCGTCGTGTAGGCGCGCTCGCTGATCGTGATGATCCGCCCCGCCATCTGCATCGCCGGCAGGCCGTTGTACGACCACACCACGGACACGATCGGAATGTTGGTCGTCGGGAAGATGTCGGTCGGCATCGACACCGAGGCGAACACGCCGATGAGCAGCATCAGCAGCGCCATGCACAGCGTCGTATATGGACGCCGGAGCGCAAGTCGTACGATCCACATTCGCTCAGGACCTCCGCATGCCGGCGGGTGCGCACGCAGGCGACGTGTACATCATATGTCTCGCCCGATCAGGGTCTGCAGGTTCGCCCGCGCGAGCTGATAGTCGTACCGGGCGTTAACGAGCTGCTGCTCCGCCGTCGCCAGCGTCTGCTCGGCGACGGACAGATCCAGCACGGTCGCGACCCCGACGGAATAGCGCGAGCTCACGACCCGGTAGTTCTCCGTCGCCACCACCACCGACCCGCGGGCGATCGCCACTTCCTCGAGCGCGAGGCCGACCGCGCCGAGGAGGGCGTGCGCTTGCGACCGCGCATTCCGCTCCGCGTCACGGGCCGCGTAGGTCGCCGCGTACGACGCGGCGGACGCGCGTTCCACGGTGGCCTCGCGCAGGAACCCGTTGAAGAGGGGGAAACTGGTGCCCAGGTCGATCGCCCATCCCGGGAGTAGCGCGCCACTGGTGACCGGCGTGTAGACCCACGTATAGCTGCCGCCGAGTGTCAGCGTCGGGATGTACTGCGTGCGGGCGGCGGCCAGTGCCGCGTCGGCGGCGCGGGATGAATCGCGGGCGGCCAGCAACGCGGGCGCCTGGTGCACCGCGAGCGCCACGATGGTGGAGTCGGGAAGACTGAGCGGCGTGGGATTGTAATCGCCCTCGCGCAACGCGTCGGCCGCGCCATCGATCCCGGACAGCCGGCCCAACTCGTAGGCGTTGGTGCGCCGGTTGATCCGCGCCTGAATCAATGTCTGCAGCGCCGTCGCCAGGTCGAGCTGGAACTGCAGCACATCCGCCGGCGTCGCCGTACCGACTTCGTGCCGGTGCCGGGCGGATGCGAGGTCCTGGTGGGCACGGGCGATCTCCACCCGGGCGACCGCCTCCAGATCCTCAGCGCGCAGGACGTTGTAGAACGCCGTCTTCACGGCCGCGGTCACGAAGAAGTCCTGCTCGACCCTCGACGACTCGGCGCTCTTCTCCAGCGCCCGGCCAAATCGGAGATCCGCATTGCGCCGCCCGCCGGTGAACACATCCCAGGACGCGATGCCCTGCGCGTACCCGTTGAAGTAGTTGGGTGATCCCACCCCCGACGACGTGCTGGCGGGAGCCGCGCCAGCCTGCAGCGGCGCCAACGAGGTGCTCGATGCCGTCGCCGGTGCCGGACCGCGGGCGGAGGTGCCCGGCGTGCGCAGTGTGGCGTCGGACGCGGTCACCGGTCCACTCGTCGCGTTGGGCTCGGTGCCGCTGGCCGCGCCCGCGGTGGAGAGCCCATCGAATGAGGGCGTTCCATTGTGGAGGATGCTCGATGTAACGGAGAGCGTCGGCAAGAACTCACCGGCCGCCACCCGCTGATTCGCGCGCGCGATGCGAACGCCGGCGGTGGCCTCGGCCGCCGCCGGATTGATCCGAAGCGCCATCGCGATCGCGTCGGCGAGGCGGATCGTCGTGTCGGCCGCGAACCGGATGGTGTCCGCGCTGGCAATCGCGGAGTCGGACGCAAGCGCGGCGGCGTCGGCGCTCTCAGTCGCCGTGAGCGGCGGGAACGGGCTGGCCGGAGGTACCGCGGGCACGACCGGCGTCTGCGCGTGGAGCGCGGATGCATAGAATGCCCCCGCCGCTGCCATGACGGCGCCGGGAGCCGCGCATATCGAGACGATCCTGGCCCATCGCGAAATCCGCCCCATGGCCTCGCCTGCTCCGGGCAAGCATCGCGCCAGATCGCTATTGGCGTGCCGCGTGCGTCACGCTGCGCGGCACCCTCCCTCGCGACTGGCGCTGGTAACCGAACTCCGGGGCCGCTGAGCTTGCCGGCCTCATGAGCCCGGTGTAAGTACCACCCTATGTTATCACTTTCATCCATACGCGGCGACGCGTCGCGGCGTTCGCGCGGGTGGCACGCTCACTGGCCCCGGTACGCGACTCCGTGTCTTCTGGCTGCGACCCTTGCCGCTGCTGCCCTCGCCTCGCCGCTGGCAGGGCAAGCATCCGACCCATCCGCGCGTCTCAAGGCCGACGCCGCACTGGATCTCGCGGGCAAGTACGACGCTGCACGCGCGGATTTGATGAAGCTGATCGACGGCGTCTCGGCCGACACCGGGAAGGCGAGGGCCAGACGGACGCTCGCCGTGTCCTACGCGTTCACCTGCGACGTCAACAATGCCGCCAAGGTGGAGCATCAGGTCATCGATCCGGCCCTGGCGGCGCATGACTTCAACACGGCCGCGGACGTGGACAATGAACTCGCCAGGATTCTCCTCGAATGCGGCGATGTCTCGCACGCGCTGGACACCTACCGCGCGGGGCACGATGCCGCGCTGCAGATTCCCAACCTCCCCGACTCAGGCCACGACCTGTGGGACTTCCGGTGGGAACACGCCAGGCTCGCGTGGCGGCGCGGCGTGGCCAGCGTGCCGAAGCCGCGCAGCACGTCGCGGCCGCGAAGGCGATTCTCGACAAGGGAAAGATCCCGGACCAAGCCCGCTTCTTTCCTTACCTGACGGGGTACGTCGCGCTCTATACCGGCGACGCCAAGACAGCGATCAGCGAGTTTCAGCGGGCCGACCAGAAGGACCCGTTCATCCTGAGCCTGCTAGCGCAAGCCTACGAAAAGGCTGGCGATAAGGCACAGGCAATGATGTATTACCGCAAGGTCGTCGCGATCGATACGCACAATCCGCCGAACGCGTTCGCCCGGCCACTTGCGATGAAGAAGCTGGCGTCAGGGTAGCGGGCGCCAGCCCAGCTGTCGCCTGACGAGATCAGGCGGCTTGCTGCGTCTCGGGGGTCGGGTCGGTGTCGCCCTGCCGTGTGAGCCGGAACTGCCCGACGAGGCCGCGCATCTCTTCGGCCTGGCTCTGCAGTTCCTGGGCGGCCGCGGCACTCTGCTCCGAGCTCGCCGCGATGTTCTGCGTGGCGTGACTGAGTTGCTCGAGCGCCACCCGGATTACTTCCACGCCTTCGCGCTGCCGGTCGCTGGCTTCCGCAATGTCGTCCATCACGCCGGTCACCTGCTGTGCAATGGCCGATCCGCTCACCGCGCTGCGGCGCGCTTCTTCGATGAGGCGGGCGGTGTTCCGGGCCGCTTCCGCGCTCCGGGCTGACAGGTTGCGCACCTCCTGTGCAACGACGGCAAATCCGCGCCCGTACTCCCCCGCCCGCGCGGCTTCGATCGCCGCATTGAGTGCCAGGACGTTGGTCTGTGTCGCCACGTCGTCCATCGCGTGCACGATCCCCACAATGGCGGCCGATGACGCCTCGATCTGGCGCATGGCTTCGGTGAGCTCCCGCATCCCCGCGGTCGTTTGAAGGGTCAGTGGCCCTGCCCCGCGAACCGCGTTGGCGTGCGCGGCGTTGTCCTGAACGTCCGTCGCCAGGCGCTTCAACTCCTCGAAGACCGACGCCACCGCCGACGCTTGCTCTCCCGCCCCGCTGGCCAGTGATTCGCTGCCCGTCCGGATCTGGTCCGACGCGGCTGCCACCTGGTCGGCGGAGCCGCTCATCTGCAGCAACGCCTCATCGAGATTGTGCACGGCGGCGTTGAGCGTGACCTGGAACTGCGCCATCTCACCGGCGTAGCTGTTCAGCATACGGGCACGCACGTCGCGGTGCGCGGCACGTTCCAGCACGCTGGATGCTTCCATGAGCGGGCGGAGCACGGTGTCGAGCGTGTCGTTCATCCCCTGCACGACGTCGTGAAATGCCCCACGGTACTTGCCCGCGTCGGCCCGTTCGCCGAGGCGTCCAGCCTTGGCGGCGGCGATGAGCTCTGCCATCGTGGCGAGGAGACTCCGGACCGTGTTCTGCAGGTTCGCGACGGCGTGTCCGGTCGCATCCTGGTCACTCCGCGGAATCACGATCTGCCCGACCTCTCCGCCGGCCAACGTGGTTGCGGCGTGGGCGATGCCCTTCTGGGATGCGATGATCCGCTCGAGGGCGCGGGCGAGGACCCCGAAATCATCGGTCGATGTGATCCAGACTTCTACATCGACATCGCCGAGCGCCAACCGCTCCATCTTGTCGGTCAATTCGCGGACTGGCCACGCCACGCTCTGGACGATCAACCACCAGTTGAGGACGGCCGCGGCGAGCGCGGCGACGACCCCCACGTTCATTATTGCTTGCGCCCGCGCCCAGTGCTGCGCCGTCATGGCGCGATTCACGTAGACGGCGTCGACCGCCATCACGGCAACGAGGAGTATCAGCGCGGCGCCGACTTTCGTGCGCAGCCGCAGGTTGTGGTACCGATGCATGCGGTACACGCCCCGGTCTGGGCGGTGAGTGGGACGATAGTACCGGGTGACGCCCCTGATGGCCCGCGGTAACGGGCCAGCCGCCGGCGGGCGAGGCCCTAGTGCTTCCGCTTCTTGTGCTCGGGCTGGTTGGGCGTCACTTCGCGGGGGCTCTCCGCCTGGCCCTTCCGGCTATGCTGGCGGTGCGCCTCGGGGTCGGCCAGATACTCCTCTTCAACCGGCTGGCCGGTCGGCTTCGCGTCGTCCTCGACCAGCTGTTCCATCGAAGTCGATCGTTTTCCAGATGAATTCCGTGCCAGGTCCGCCGCGAATACATCGGCAGCCGGCGTCGCGTCGCCGGTCTTGCGGTCGGCTTTGTGGTCAGGGCCGTTGTGCGGCTTCTTGTGTGACATGGATGCTCCAGGCGGAGTGAGGATGACGTCCACCGCAAAATGTGGTCAGCCACGCATGGGGGCAACGGACCATCCGCGCGACGCGCCTATTGAACCGGTGCGGCGCGGGCCGCGCGCATGAAGAGCGCAGCCGTCACGAGGGCGCCAGGGATGGTGACGGCGATCAAGGCGACCGCCAAATGCTGGTCCAATGTCACGCTGAGCGGTTGCAACACGGTCCAGATCGCCGCGGTGGGGCTCGATCGCTCCAGGACATCGGAGATCTTCCCCACAAGCGGCTGGGAGACGACATCGCCCATGAGGTGGACGCTGGTGAGTGCGACCGCGGTGGCGGTGGCCCGCAGCTCAGGTGCGACCGTCGCCACGATGAGCGTGATGATGATCCCTACTGACGCGTTCCCAAGGAATGCCTCCGCGAAGACGTTACCAAAGACGAACACGCGGCTCGTACTGGCCAGTAGCCCCGCGAGCGGTATGGTCACCAGTAACGCTGCGAGTGCCGCCACGTGGAAGTACGCGTGCGCGTTCGTCCGCCGCAGACGATCGGCGAACCCCGCACCGATCATCGGCCCAAGGAGTCCCGCGGCCAGGACCACCGCGCCATACGTGGCATTGGCCTCGGTGATCGGAACGTGCTTGTCGCGCTGGAGCACGGTCGGCAGCCAGAACTCAATGGCGTTCTGCGTGAAGCACACGCCGCCATACGCGAGCACGAGGAGCACGTAGAGACGGTTCCGGCTGAGATAGGCGAGCGTCGAGCCAATGCCGCGCCACACGAGCGTGGCGGTTTCGGGGTCGTACTGGCCGCGGCGTGGCTCGCGCGACCGCAAGATCAGCGCGGCTGCCAGGAGTCCCGGTAAGCCGACAATGGCGCACGCGCCACGCCATCCATAATGGGGCCACAGCGCGCCACCCAGGGCGACTCCCAACGCGGCTCCCGCCGGCGATGCCGTGTAGAACAGCGACATCGCCCGCCCGCGTTTCGGCGGTGTCACCAGGTCGAGGATCAGGCTTGGCGAGTTGGCCATGTACAATGCCTCGCCTACGCCGACGGCTGCTCGCAGCGCCGCCAGCGCGCCGATCCCGCGTACCAGGCCAGTGCCAGCCGTCGCAATGCTCCAGAACGCGACGCTCCCGCTGATGATGCGGGTGCGGGCGTACCGGTCGCCAAGCCAGCCGAAGACCGGCGGCAGTATGGTGTAGGTCAGCAGGAACGCCAGCCCGACGAGCCCCAGCTGCGCGTCGGTGCCCCCAAGATCTCGCCGAATCGGCTCCAGTAACCCGGTGACCGCCGCACGATCAATGTAGTTGAGCAGGTTGATCAGGCACAGCAGCGCGAAGAGGCTGGTGTTGGCCTTGTGCTGCTCCGCGCCGTCAGCGGCCATCGGCGCCGGCGGTCATCATGACGCGAACCGGCCCGGATCGAGTGGCGAAAGGCTGGCGGATGTGGTCCCGCGCACGATGAGATCGGACATCAACTGCGCCGTCGTCAGCGCGGTCGTGACGCCGAGCATCCCATGTCCCGTCGCGACGAATGTGTTGGGGCGCCCTGGGATCGGGCCCATGACCGGCAATCCGTCAGGAGCCAGTGGTCGCATCCCGACCCACTCGACTCCAGTCACTTCCCCTGGCGACAGCGTGAGGTACCGCTGCGCCGACCGGCGAATCGCCGCGATGCGCTCCGACACCAGCCGCTCGTTGATGCCGGAGAGCTCCATGGTGCCGGCGAACCGGTATCCGCCGTCGAACGGCGTGACGGCGAGCCTGGATTCCTCGAGAATACAACGGCCGCCGAAATCGCGACTTGGCGGCCGGAATCGTGATGCTGTATCCCTTGCCGGCCTGAATCGGGAGCGATACGCCGGTCATGGCTTCGCTCACGATACCGGATCGGGCGCCAGCGGCGATCAGAAACCGGTCACCCGCGACGTCGCCGCGTCCGGTGCGTACCGCTTTCAGCGTCTTGCCTTCGAAATGGCCGCCGGTCACCGCCGTGCCGCTGCGGATCTCGGCCCCGTGCGCCGTGAGCCATTGCGCGAGTCCCGCGCACAGGGTCTCGGGACGCACATGGCGTTCCTGCTCGACCCACACGCCGGTGGTCACCGCATCCGTTATGGACGGCTCGAAGTCACGCAGTTCTTTGCCCGTGAGTACGCGTGGCGCTGGGTTGTGGCCTGGTGCGGCGGCTCCCGTCTCGTGGAGCATGGCGCGCATCGCGGCTTCCTGCAGGAAGACGAACAGCAACCCCGCGGAATGCATCTCGAACGCCACGCCGTCCGCACGCAGGGTATCGAAGGACTCCATGACATGGTCCGCGACGATATCCCACGCGCGCCGGCAGGCCCGAAAATCCTCGGCGTTGCAATGACGCCAGAACGACCACAGCCACGGTGCGAGGCCGAGGGCGGCGGCCGGATCAATGTGCAGTGGACTGTCGCGACGCATCAGCCACAACATCGATGTCCACGTCAGTCCCGGTGTCGGCAGCGGCTCAGCCAATGTCGGCACGATCCACCCCGCGTTCCCTCTCGAGCACCCCGCACCGGGTTCGCCGGAATCGAGGACGGTGACCTCCTCGCCCTGCTTGCGAAGTGCGTAGGCGCACGCGAGGCCGATGACACCGCCACCGACGACCACAGTCCTGCTCATGCGCGAGCCTCCTCGTGCCGGCTCAGCGCCAGACCTGCTGTGCGATGCGGAGGTGATTGCCGCCGAAGATCTTGGCGACGGTCGCGGAGGAATACTTCTTGGCGAGGGCCTCCCCGATCTCGGCCAGCTGCGCCGGAGCGATCATCCGAATGCCGCTGTCGAAGCCGAGGCCGGGCGGAAACGCGGCACGGTTGGTGATGAAGTAGGTGTTCATCTCCTCGACATCGAAGACGTAGTCGAGCGCGATGCCGACATGGTCCTCGCCGACGAGATCGAGCGTGTAGTCAATGTGCTTCACGAACGTTTCGGTGCGGATATCGTTGGGCCCCATGAACAGCCCAATGCCGCACAGGCCGATGACACCGCCGCGGGTAGCGCACGCCATCATCAAGTCATCCGGAATGTTGCGCGGATGGTCCCAGGCGCCCCGCGGGTTGGAATGCGAGAAGATCGTCGGTGCCGAGGAGAGGTCGATCATTTCGCGCGCGGTGCGGTAGCCGGTGTGCGTCCCACACACGACCATGCCGACGCGGTTCATCTCGGTCACGACCTGGCGTCCGAACGGCGTGAGGCCCCGGTCTTCGGCATCGAGACAGCCGCCCGCGGCGTCGTTGGCGACGTTGTACGCGCCGAGCATCCAGCGCACACCGAGATCGTAGTAGAGACTGACCATCTCAATGCGGCCTTCGAGCGCGTTCATGCCTTCGATGTCGAAGCAGACGCCGAGGCGCTTCTCCTTCTTGGCCGTGATCACGTCCGCCGCCGACCCGACCAGCATCAGCGTGTCGGGATGTTGCGTGACCCATCGCCGGAACGTGGCGAGCATGGAGACGTGATCCTTGATCGTCATGACGCCGAACCCGACGTTCAGCGTGATGATGTCGACACCGGCGGCCCGGCAGTCCTCGAGCTGCGGGAGGAACGCGTAGTCGTCGGGTCGCAGCGGCATGCAGCTGTGATTATCCCAGACGAGGCCACCACCAGTCACCCGCTCGAGGACGCCTCCGCGCATTACGCTGCTCCGAAATGAGTCCTACGATCGTAACCCGGCTGGCGGCGCCAATGCAACGCCGGGGCGCCAGGGGGCTGCCGGTTTCGCGGGCTGTTTCAGAATGTGAGAGCATGCGGTGGCACGATCGGGAGCGCCGCACGTCGCCAGGACTCTGTGAGTTGCGTATTTTGGGAGTGATGATCGCCGCACTGACTGACGGCTCAGGTACATGACCGGCGATCTCGCGAGCGCCCTGGCGGGGCGCTACCGGATTGAGCGCCCCCTGGGCGAAGGGGCGATGGCCACCGTCCATCTTGCCGAGGACCTCAAGCACCGGCGGCGGGTGGCGATCAAAGTCCTGAACGCCGACCTGTCCGCCCATCTCGGGCCGGAGCGGTTCCTCAAGGAGATCGAGCTCACCGCCGGCCTGCAGCACCCGCACATCCTGCCGTTGTTCGACTCGGGTCCGCCGGCGGGCGCCTCTACTATGTAATGCCGTACGTGGAGGGCGGCAGTCTTCGCGGGCGCCTCGAGCGAGAGACGCAGCTACCGGTGGCCGACGCGATCCGGATCGCCACCGAAATCGCCGATGCGCTCGCGTATGCGCACAAGCGCGGTGTGATCCACCGCGACATCAAGCCCGAGAACATCCTGCTGCAGGACGGCCGCGCGCTGCTGGCGGACTTCGGCATCGCGCTCGCGGTGCAGCAGGCGGGTGGCGCGCGAACCACGCAGGCCGGACTTTCGCTCGGCACACCGCAGTACATGGCGCCAGAGCAAGCGATGGCGGAGCCCGTGATTGACGCCCGGGCCGACGTGTACGCCCTCGGCGCCGTGACCTACGAGATGTTGTCGGGCGATCCACCATTCACGGGCCCCAATACGCAGGCCATCGTGGCCAAGTCGATGACCGAGCGCCCGCGCGCGCTGCGGATTACGCGAGATACGATCCCGTCCGCGGTCGACGAAGCGGTGGCCACGGCCCTGGCAAAGCTGCCGGCGGACCGTTTCGGATCGGCCGCCGAGTTCGCGGCGGCGATTGCCCAGCGGGACGGCACGGATCGCAGGCGACAAGAGCCCCTCCTGGAGACCGTCGTACCTGCCCTGCAGCCTGGCGCCGCCGGCGACTGGAAGCGGATCGCGGTGGCCGCGTCGTTGGCCGCGGTTGTCCTGGGCGGAGCCGCCCTATGGGCATGGCAGCGGTCACCCGCCGCCAGGCGGCCCATGCTCGCCGCGCTGTCCGTACCGCTTCCTCCGGGAACGGTCCTGGCTCCCTCGTTCACCGTCGCGCTGTCGCGCGATGGATCACGTCTCGCCTTTCCGGCGATCGCGAACGGGAAGCGCTTGCTGTACGTGCGCGACCTCCGCGACATGACGGCGCGAGCGCTTCCAGGTACCGAGGAGGCGACAGATCCATTCTTCTCTCCCGATGGGCGCCGCGTCGGATTCACTGCCGCGGGTGCGCTGTGGACCGTCGCGGTTGTCGGTGGCGTCCCGGATCAGATCCCGGGCACGAATGACGGGTCGATCGACCCGGGCGGCGGCGTCGATGGCGCGACGTGGACCGATGGTGATACCGTCCTCTACGCGCCGCGCTTCCGGACTGGCCGGGGTATTCTGCGCGTCCCGGCGGCGGGCGGGGCGCCGACGTCGGTGGCGGTTCCGGACACGGCCGCGGGCGTGGTGTCGTTGGGGCAGCCCGCCGTATTACCCGGCGGACAGAGTCTGTTGGCGATCGTCACGCTCAAAGGGACACGCGAGCGCCGGGTCGGGGTCGTCTCGCTGTCGACAGGCCGGGTACGGCGCCTCGACGTCGGTGCGATCTCCGCGCAGTACGCGTCGGGGCATTCTGCTGTACACGCCGGGCGACGGCGGAGTCTACGCGACCCATCTCAACGCGGCGAGCGGCGCGGTGACCGGCGATGCCGTGCGCCTGCCTGGAATCGACGGGTTGGTGGGGACGTCGTTCTCGGTGTCTGACGCCGGTGTGCTCGTCTACATGGGCGGCGCGCCCGCTGTGTCGCATCTCGTCCAGGTCGGACGCGACGGCCACGCGCAGATCCTGGATGATTCGGCGCGAGCCTACGACGTCCCCCGCGTCTCCCCCGACGGCCGGCGGATTGCGGTGGGCGTCGGGTCGCACGTGGGCAGGCGCGACATTCTGGGTGTTCGACCTGGAGCGCCAGAGTCTCGAGCGACTCACCCGGGGTGGCGACAACATTTGTCCGCTGTGGACACTCGACGGGACTCGTGTCGCCTTTTCGGCGTCGGTGGACGGCACCTACGATATCGTGTCCCTCCCCGCCGATCGCCCGGGCCCCGCGGACACCCTGGTCCGTGGCGGCCAGTTCCACTTCGCCGGGTCGTTCTCTCCGGATGGAAAGTGGCTGGTCTATCGCCAGAACGACTTGCGGACCAACGAAGACTTGTTCGCGGTGTCGCTGGACAGCGCGCATACGGTGCGGACACTCGTGGCGACGCCGTTTACCGAGGTCTCGCCGGCGCTTTCTCCGGATGGGCGCTGGCTCGCCTATGTCTCCGACGCGTCAGGCCGGCGCGAGGTCTACGTGCGGCGCTTCGACGGATCTGGAGCCACGTCGCAGGTGTCGGTGGCTGGCGGTGACGAGCCGCGCTGGGCGCCAGGCGGCCGCGAGATGTACTATCGGACCGCCGACACGCTGTATGCGGTACCGGTGACGGTGGGAGCGCGAGGCATCTCGCCGGGCAAGCCGGCGGCCCTCCTCGCCGACCAGTTCCGCTCCTCCGAGCGCTACACCGATTACGACGTGCTGCCTTCCGGTGCCGGGTTCATCATGCTGGCACCGCAGCGCGATGCGCCGCTCGACGTCCGTGTCGTCATGGGTTGGCAGGCGATGCTGGAGCCGCCGGGCCGCCACTAGGGACCGGCGCGGGCGCTCTGGCGACCCCTCGGCCCGACACCTGAGCACGAATTCGCAATCCGGCATCGGGCGACGGTGCTACCCGTTCTGGGTCGAAGGACGCGTCTTCAACCCGTGCTTCATGTCCACACCGATCTATCAGCTCGACGCATTCACCACTCGCCGCTTCGGCGGCAATCCGGCGGCGGTCATGGTCATGGAGGCCTACCCTCCCGACTCGGTGATGTGTGCGCTGGCCGCCGAGAACAATCTGGCCGAGACGGCCTTTCTCGTCCCCACGGGGTCCGACTACCACGCGCGCTGGTTCACACCCACGCTGGAGGTGCCGCTGTGCGGCCACGCAACGCTCGCCAGTGCGGCGGTGGTCATGGAGCGCCTCGAGCCTGGGCGCCGCGAGGTGGTGTTTCACTCGGCCAGCGGGCCGCTCACTGTCACCCGAACGGGGGCGGGATATCGCATGAACTTTCCGGCGCGTCCGTCCGGACGCATCGATCCGCCATCGGGCATGGCCGCGGCGCTCGGCGTGACACCGGCCGAGGTCTTCGAGAATGCATTCAACTACATGGCGGTGGTTGACACGGCGCAGACCGTGCGCGACCTGGCCCCCGACATCGCGGCGATCGCCCAGTTGGACCGCCCCGGTGTCATTGTGACGGCTCCCGGCGACAACGGCTACGATTTCGTGAGCCGGTACTTCGCCCCAAACAAGGGAATCCCCGAGGATCCGGTGACAGGGTCGGCGCACTGCATGCTCGCGCCGTATTGGGGCGCGCGTCTCGGCAAGTCGGCGTTCCGCGCGTTTCAGGTCTCACCGCGCGGCGGTGAGGTGGCGTGCCGGATCGCTGGCGACCGCGTCGAGCTCGAAGGGTCGTGCGTGTTCTATCTGGAGGGCCGCGCTGAGGTGTGAGGATCGCTCACGGGCGTTCAGTGCGGTCTGGCCTGGTATTGGTCGTCGCTGACGTGCTCCAGCCACTCGACTGCCTTCCCATCAAGCGCTTCCTGGACGGCGATGTGCGTCAGTGCGGCATGCGGTGCTGCCCCATGCCAGTGCTTCTCGCCCGCCTCGAACCAGATCACATCTCCCGGACGAATCTCCTCGATCGGTCCCCCTTCGCGCTGGACGCGGCCGAATCCGGAGGTCACGATGAGGGCCTGCCCGAGCGGATGCGTGTGCCACGCGGTGCGGGCTCCGGGTTCGAACGTCACCGCGCTACTGGTCGCACGCCCCGGCGCGCCGGCCGAAAACAGCGGATCGATGCGGACCGTGCCGGTGAACCAGTCCGCTGGACCTTTGGCGGACGCCTGCGAGCCGCCGCGGGTGATCTTCATGTCGTCTCCTGAGTCGTCATGGGCGTGCGCTGGAACTCATAGGTACGGCTGAGCGAGCCACGCGGCTCCGTCTCGCACCCGCTCGAGGATCGGCCGTTCCTCGACATCGTCGAGCGTCAGCACGCGACACTCGGCGATCTTGGAATCAATGAGCGCAGTGAGGCGCTGTGCCAGGTCCGCGGAGTAGCACTCAATGTTGTACTCGAAGTTGAGGCGCAGGCTGCGCGGATCCCAGTTCGCCGACCCGATAAGCGACCATGTGTCGTCGACGACCAGCAGCTTCGAGTGATCGAACGGGAGCGGGGAGAGATAGACCTTGCATTCCCACGCGAGGACATGCGCGATCTGCGCCATGCACGCCCAGGTGACCAGGCGGAGATTCCCGCGCTCCGGAACGACGATCTCGATATCGGCTCCGCGCAAGGCCGCCACCCGCAACGCATTGACCAGCGGAGCATCGGGGAGAAAATAGGGCGATACAATGCGCACCGATCGCCGCGCCTGGGAGATCGCGCCCATGATCGTCATGAGCAACGTCTCAAAGTTTGCGTCGGGGCCATCGGGAATGCCGCGAGCCGCGATCGAGCCCGCGGCATCGGTGGCCGGTGCCCAGGCATCCCCCTCGAGCCGCTCGCGTGTGGTGAAGGCCCAGTCGAACACAAAGGCATCGAGCACGTGGCTGACGACCGGCCCACGCACCCGAAAATGCACATCACGCGTGGCGTCCGGAGAATGAAGGGCGAGGAGGCAGCTATCCCGGACGTTCAAGCCGCCGCAGAACCCGACCGTCCCATCGACGACCAGCATCTTGCGGTGATTGCGCAGGTTCGCGTACGGCTGTGGGAGCGGTATTCGCAGCGGAAGGAAGTACGCCACCGGCACGCCGCGCTTCCGCAGCGCGCGGAGAATCGGCGGGTGGCTGTATCGCGCACCCACCCCGTCGATCAGGACCCGCACCGCGACGCCGCGCGCCGTGGCTCGCGCGAGCGCGTCCACGAACTGTGAGCCGGCGACGCCGTGGTCGAAGATGTACGTGGCGAACGCCACACTGCGCGTGGCACCGTCGATCGCCGCCAGCATCGCCGGGTAGGCTTCGTCGCCGTTCACCAGGATGTCGACGGCACAGCCGTCTGCCAGTGGCTGGCGCGTCACCTTCCCCACGAGCTGCGCCAGCGCGTGCAGCTCGGCAGGAACCCGGTCCGGTATCGGTCCGGCGGCAGCGGCTTCGGTCCGCATGCGAACGGTCTGTGCGCGATCCTCGTCGGTGAGGCCCAGACGGCCCCGCATCCGATGGGCTTGCCGGCTGATGCGGTTGACGCCGAGGAAGAGATAGAGCACCGACCCGACGACGGGCGTGAGCCACACGAGACCCACCCACCCGATTGCCGCGCGCACATCGTCCTTGGTGAGCACGATGTGCGCCGACACGCCCGCCGCGAGCACCAGGTGGGCGACCGTGATGAGTATCGCCACCCACTGCGCGTGATTCACGAGGCGAGTCGCGAAGGTTGAGGGTCCGCCACCGTGCGTGCCCGGGTCACGGTCTTCCCCTCATGCTTTGCCGCGGACCGAGACTTTCCCGCCGGACTGTGAATGGCGAACGACCGTCGCGATGAGTGGCCGGAGGCGCCGCTCCGCCAACGCCGCGAAGTCCCGTTCCAGATCGCGGTAGTTCCTGATCAATGCGTCGCCAAACTCGGTCACGTGCATCCCGCCCCTGCCCTTGCCCCCGCGGCTTGCCACGGTCACCGGTTCGCGGAACGACTGCTTGAGACTCTCGACCAGGAGCCATGCGCGCCGATAACTCATCCCGATGTTGCGCGCTGCCTGGGACAACGAGCGCGCATCCCGAATCGCCTCGAGAAGACTGATCTTCCCTGGGCCAACGCTGGCGTGTTCGTCGAAATCGATCCGGAACCGAACCACAGGGCTGGCCATAGCGTCTCCGTGTGGCAAAATCATGTGCCGAGATCATGTGGCAAGACCACCAAGACCACATCGAAGCGAGCCGATCCAATTGATCCGGCAACGCCCCGGGCGATGACCCGTCTCTCATAGCTTATCTCCGCCGTCCGCTTTGCGCTTTGCCACGGACACTGTTATATACGGCCGAATATAACGAAGCTCGCCGGCGCGACCGCCGCGAGCACCTCAGGAGATACCCGACCAGTGACACGATCAAGCCCGGCGTTGTTTGTCATTGGCGCTCTCGCCGCATGGACCCAGGTGTCGCTCGCCCAGGGCGCCGCCGCCTCCGCACCGGCGGCTCCCGCCGCCGGCTGCACCAGCGGGAAGGAGTTCCTCGCCACGGATTGTCCGCTGACGTGGCACGGTATCACGCTCTACGGCACGTATGACGTCGGCGTGGGCTGGGCGAGCCACGGCTTGCCGGAGAACGGCGTCAATTACGAGGGCGAAGCACTCGTCAACCGCAACGGCAATCACTCCCAGTTCCTCATCGCACCGAACAATCTGTCGCAGACGGGGCTGGGTGTGAGAGGCAAAGAGGAGTTTCTGCCTGGGTGGTCGGTGGTATTCAACGCCTCGACCGGCATCAATCCGCAGTCCGGCCAGCTGGCCAACATGTTGGCGACCAATACGATCAACAACGGCCTCCCCAGAGGCAGCTACTCCGAGACCGGCGACGGCGCGCGCGCTGGCCAGACGTTCAACGACGAGTTTTTCGGCGGGGTCTCCTCGGCGCACTACGGCACGCTCACCCTGGGGCGCCAGCGCGCGCTCGGCACCGACGCGATGCTCCAGTACGATCCCGCCAACGGTGCCTATTCGTTCTCGTACATTGGATACAACGGTACAATGGCCGGTGGCGGCAACACCGAAGACACCCGCTGGGACGACGCGGTGAAATATCGCTTCACCTATGGGGCCGTCCATTTCGGCGCGATGTACAAGTTCGCCGACGGGTCCGGTGGTTGCTACTCGCCGCTTGGCACCTTCAGCGCCTCCACCTGCACGGCCGAAGTGGCCCACAACTCTGCCTTTGGATTCGATCTTGGCGGAGCCGCCGGCGGGTTCTCCGCGGACGTCGTCGTGCAGCATTACAACCAGGCGATCAGCGTGCTCAATCCCCTGCTGGGGGCCGCGAGCCTGGGATCGCCTTATCAGGCCACCCAGAACAGCATCAACACCAACACCATCAGCGGCCCCAATCTCATCGCAACGACCAATGCCGTCTATGGCATCGTCACCGACAACACCGCGGTGATGGTCGCCGCCAAGTATGCCGTGGATCCGGTCAAGATCTATGGCGGGTACGAATACATTCGATCAGAACAACCCGTCGGATCCGCTCGGCATCGGCGCGTCCGCTCAGGGCGGGTATCTCCTGAGCGGCGTCGAAGACGACAACCTGGATTCCCCCAAGATCGTGCAGGTCACGTGGACGGGTGTGAAATACGCCGCGGACAGCAAGACCGACATCACGGCGTCCTTCTATCACCAGTGGCAGAACGACTTCCGCGTGCCGTCGGCCTGCTCGCCCACCAGCTTTCGCAGCTCGTGCGCGGGCGCCCTCAACGAGGTGTCGCTCTACGCGGACCATCATTTCACAAAGCGCGTAGATGCGTATGTGGGCATCGCGTATTCCGACGTGAACGGCGGTCTGGCCATCGCCATTCCGCACGGCCCGGGCGTCCCCTACAACTACGACAGCAACGTCGCTCCGGTGCTCGGTACCCGCTTTACGTTCTGATCGGCGGCGCGCCCGTTATTCCCACACGACGTCCGGGGCGCTCTGGCCGACTTCGATGATGTAACCGTCCGGATCCCGAATGTAGCAACGGGTTTCGCCATCTTTCTCCAGGGGCTCCGTGATGAACTGGGCCCCTCTGCTTCGCCATAGCGTGTAGCACGCGTGAACGTCCGCGACGCGAAAGTTGATGTAGCTGCTGACGTGATCGCGGTCGGCGGGCGTGCTGAGCGTCACGGTCGGCTTGTCCGGGGTCGGACCACCGCCGGTGCTGAGGATGATCCACGAGTTTGCGATCTGGACGAACGACGGCATGCCACGGCGGATGATCCGGCCACCGAAGACGTTGGCGTAGAATCGAGCGGCTCGCTCCACATCGGCCACGGTGAGATTGTGGGCGACGGTAAGCCCGTCGGCCGGCGGCATCTGATAACTCTTCTGGGCGACCTGCACGTTCATTGGGACCCCGGTCGCGGATCGCGTGATATTCGCCATCGTGAGCGCGATCTATGTTGGTGTCGTCGATAGGCGGCCGGTTCTTCGCCAGGCGCACTCACCCATCGGAGGCTCACAGGCCGACTCGCCGACCGAGAATCATCTTGGCGATCAGGTGATCCGTCGCGCGCGTGAAGCCCTCGCCGAGACCAAAGTTGAACTCCCACGCCGGGCCGAAATTGAGGTTCGCGCATCCGAAGAGCTGGTGCTGCTGGCTCTGGTAGGGTGAGAAGTGTGAGAGAGGCCCGAAGGATCCGTAGTACTCGGGCGCGATGTTGAGGAAGGGACTCACATCGAAACCCACAGTCGCGGCTGGTGCGAAACCGAATCCGTCCTTCACGCTCGGGCCGTGCCATGAGCGCTCCAAGGCGGGATTGATCGCCATGTACCATCGTCCGAGCTGCTTGTCGATGATCGGGCGAATTTCCCACGTCCACGTGTCCTGGGAGACCTCAGGTCGCTGATAGCCGATCTCGGTGGACAGACTGAGACCGACGGGCCATCCCCAGGACTCCGGCACGCGAATGCGCGGGCGGATATGGTCGCCGACCCACTGCCATCCCTGGCCACTTCGCGCGCTCGAGAAAAGATAGAACCCCGTCTCGAACCATGGGGTGAACCCGTGAGTGATCTCCAGGGTTTCGTGCTCAGCATCCTGCGTCGGCCAGAGTCCGCCCTCGGTGGACTTGCGGCCGTCGATGGTGAAGTTGCTGTGTAGCTCGAACATCGTCGTCGCCGGCGCGACGGTCTCCGAGCCGTATACCTGGATCTCGTAGTTATCCTGACCCCGGAGACTCGCCGGCGCGAGCGCCACAAGGCATGCCGTGAGCGCGAGCGTCCGCACCGCTCGGCGTGGACGACGTACGCCGGGGCGTGTCGCGACACGTGGGGCTGAGGGGCAGCCCGCGGCCCGGTAGCCGCTCACCTGCACATTGCCCCCAGGGTCGGGCGACAACTATGCCGGCCTTGTCGGGAGGAGGAGTCCACTGGAGGGTGCTTATGCGGTGACGGTGTGGGGATATAGACTGGAGGTTGTGCGGATGCAAGTCGCGCCATAGGGAGCCATCCCTGGAGCTCGTGACTGAATGGCGGCCGCGATGACAGGCCGGTGCGCAGGTACCTGTGGACCAGGGAGCGCCTCATGGATCGCCGGGAATTCGTACGGCTGACGGCGGGAGTAACGGCTGCCCATGCTGTCGGAAGGCTCCCAGGCCGTTTGTGCGGCTGCCTGGTGTCCCCGAATGTCCCTGTCCCTCGGGGAGCGGCCGACGTGACGCTTCGCATAGCACCGGCGCACATCGAGATCGGCCCAGGCCGCGTCGTGAAGACAACCGCGTACAACGGGATCGTGCCCGGGCCATTGATCCGCGTGGCGGAAGGACGGCCGATCACGATCGCAGTGACCAACGCCACGTCGTCCGCGGAGTGGGTGCATTGGCATGGCCTCGTCGTAGCCGATGACGTCGACGGCGCAACTGAGGAGGGCACCCCCCGCGTCGCTCCGGGAGAGACCAGGCAATACATCATCGTGCCGCGCCCCGCAGGCACGCGCTGGTACCACACGCACACGGTGGCCGGCCAGCACCTAGACCGCGCCATGTACACCGGTCAATTCGGCTTTTTCTACGTCGAGCCGCAGCACGATCCCGGCGGCTACGACGACGAAGTCTTTCTCGCGTTGCACGGCTGGGAGGGATACCTCGGCACGGCCGCGGCGTCTGACGAGACGCTGGACGTGATCTACAAGAGCTTCACAGTGAACACGCACATGCTCGGGGCTGGAGACCCCATCCGAGTCCGTATGGGCGAGCGCGTGATGTTCCGGATTCTCAACGCGAGCGCCACTCAGACACACCGCGTTGCACTCCCCGGGCATCGGTTCACGGTCGTCGCGCTCGATGGCAATCCCGTCCCCACGCGGCGCGCCGTCGGCATCGTGGAACTCGCGCCGGGCGAGCGGGTGGACGCCATCGTCATGATGAATCAGCCCGGCGTCTGGGCGCTCGGCGAGGTGGCGGATGACGTGCGTGGAGCCGGCCTTGGGGTCGTCGTCGAATATGCGGGCCAGTCTGGCGCGCCTCAATGGACCGCTCCGGCGCGCGAGAGCTGGGACTACACACAATTTGGCACCCACGAGACACGCGCCGGCACGTCCAGCCAATCTATGGTTTCGCTCGTCTTCAAGAAGAAGTTTGCAGGTAGTCGTTGGGTGGACAACTGGACGATCAACGACAAATCGTTTCCGCACACTGACCCGATCCGCCTCGCCCTCGGCGCGCGGTACCGGCTGCGAATGGACAATCGAAGCGACGAAGCGCATCCGGTTCATCTCCACCGGAACACCTTCGAGGTGGTCACGTGCGCAGGTCGCCCGACCGCGGGCGTACGCAAGGACGTGATCGTGGTGCCGCCCCGTCAGCTCGTCGAGGTGGACCTCACGGCTGACGCAGCCGGGGCCTCGCTCCTGCATTGCCACAACCAACTGCATATGGACTACGGCTTCATGACAGTCATCGAGAGCGCGTAGCCCCCGGGCGCCGAGCACACATCAAGGAACGGCATCCTAACCCGTGGCCCGTGGCCTTGGCCGCGGGCGTCAAGGCGCTGGCGCGAACTCAGGCCAAGGCACCCAGCCACTTGGCGCCCCCAGCGCGGCGTAGATCAGGTCGAGCTCCTCGGGCCAAACGCGCAGCCGGTCGGATCTCAGAAACGCGCGGATCGAGTCGGGGCGGAGCGGAATGTGTTTCATGTCACTCACCCCGGCGCGAAACCCGGCCTCGTCCCACGTGTCCAGTGCGCGCGCCTGCAGCGGCCGTGCGCCCCGCGCCGCGCGATCGATATCGGTCGCGGTAAGTGGGGCCTGGGTGCCGAGGCCGCCTTCGATCTGGTCGACCCACACGAGGCCGGCGACGTAGGAGCACTTCCAGGCCCACGTGTGGTCCGCCTGGGGATGTCTGACACCATTGCGCTCGTGCTCGACCCACGCGGTGAGGAAGTCGAGTACATCCGCATAGGCGCGGCCGTAATGGGGCGAGAGCATGTCCCATTGATTCGTGGCGACAACGGCGGCCAGGCCGAGGCCTGGGTACGCGCGAAACTCGTTGCGCCACCCGAACATGTAGGCGCCCCCGTGCGAGAAGCTGAAGTCGGGTTTTCCGATGTCTCGGAGGAACCATATGAGGCCCATGCCGGAGGTCGGGCCCTCGGTGAGCATCGACTTCACCGTCTCGGGCTGAAGAATGCGGTGGCCGTCGTAGCTGCCGCCGTTCATGTAGGCGAGTAGGAGCCGGATATGATCTCCGGCCGTAGTCACCAGCGAGCCGGCTGGGTAGTCGGCCAGGTAGATCTGGGGCGAGGGTAGGTCGACCGGTCCGAGTCTCGCGTATCCGCGGGCGAAGTGGCGGGCGATTTCGGGGCGCAGGTGGGCCGAGTCCTGAAGCGGCGGAAACTGGGTGTGCTGCATCGCCAGCGGCTCGAAGATGTGCCGCTGAACGTAATCCGCGAAGCTCAAATGTTCAGGGTTGGTGATCTGGACGAGGAGGCCGAGCGTCGCGACGCCCAGGTTCGAGTATTGGAATTTTTCCCCGGTCTTGGCGCTCCACGTCGGGAGCGATCCACCAGAGTAGCTCGGGAGCATTGGTCGGGCGTACTGCGCCCGAAGGTACGTGGGGAGCGGCGTCGGGATGGCGAGCTCGCTGCCGGCGGCATCGCTGGTCAGTCCGGACCGATGGGTGAGGAGGTCTCTCACCGTGATATCGCGCGCGCCAAGTGGGTTCACAACCTCGAAGCCTGCGCCTCGGCGCAGGTACGTATTGATCGGCTCATTGAGAGCGAGCGCACCCTGCTCGACCAGCTGCATCACCGCTGTCGCCGTATATGTCTTGCTCGATCGAGCCGGCCGCAAAGACAGTGGTGCTGGTCATGGGCGCCCCGTCGGCGAGGTTCGCGGTGCCGAACCCCTGCTCCCAGATGACGGTCCCGTGTCGCGCGACGGCGATCTCAACCCCGCGCACGCCGTAGACGCGCATGACCTCCGGGACGAACCGGCGCGCGGCCGCAATGAGTCTCGCATTGTCGGCGCCCGTCTGCGCGGCGGCTGCGTGCGTACCGGCGAGCGCCACCATCACGGTGGCGAGCATCCCACGTCTCATACGATGTCCTCAAGTAGTGACTGCATCAGCGGCGGAGCCTTTTTCGTCCACGCTCCGAGAATGCCCCCCCATAAGGCATAACCCCACGAGAGGAAAGAATTCGTTGATCGCGAATAACTTGATCGGCCTCATCTCGTACACGTAGGTGGTGTAGACAGATCGGCTGGCGATGCCGACCCAGAGCAGCAGGCCGGTGGCGGCGCCACGGGCTGCGGTGTCTGCTTTGCGCCAGGCGCACACCTGCCCCAGCGCGAGCTTGCCGAATAACCAATCGAACCAGACTCCGCCGAGCAGCAGGTACACGATCGCGCACACAATCACCGCAGCATAGTTCGTTCGCATAGCGCCCTCTCGCCCATAAGCATGCGCGGCAGCCGAACCCGCGCAATCCGCCCGGATCTCTGCTCGCCGATATCTACCGTGCCGTCATCTTCCGGATGGCGCGCCATCGAATACCGCGAGTTGCCAGGTCCAGTTGCTCCCGGAATTCTGCCATCCCCTCACCTCCCGAGCTAGGGCATTGCGCCTGGGAGGATGCGTTCCACAATTTGGTCCCAATACCCGCAACGAACCCCGGCCGACGATGCCCGCCAGGGCGGCCGCGGCCTGTGTGAGGCTCCCGATACGATCGGTCCGCAGCTGAGATGTGCACCGGGATCGACGACACCGGGGTCATTACTGCACCGGATCGATCCCAGATGTCATTCGGATACCAGCTCTTGCCAGCGGAGGAAGGCCATGGAGTACGCACTCATCTCCGGTACCAACCTGAACGTCTCACGGATTGCGCAAGGCACGTGGGCCCTCGGCGGGTGGATGTGGGGTGGAACAGACGAAACAGAATCGATTCGCACGATTCAGGCAGGCTTGGACAAGGGCATCAATCTGATCGACACGGCGCCAGTCTACGGTTTTGGTGTCTCCGAAGAAATCGTCGGCAAGGCCATCGAGCAAAAAGGGGATCGCGACAAGGTGTTCATTGCGACCAAGGTTGGCCTTGAGTGGCACGACGGCTCCGTGTGGCGCAATTCATTGCCCGATCGCATCCGGCAAGAGCTCCACGACTCGCTCCGTCGCCTCCGCACGGATTATATCGATATCTATCAGGTCCATTGGCCAGACTTGACTGTTCCGATCGAGGAGACTGCCCTGACCATGCACGCCCTCTTGAAGGAGGGGCTTATCCGCGCCATTGGCGTGAGCAACTACTCACCGGAGCAGATGAATCAGTTCATGGCCGTCTCAGAGTTGCACACTGTGCAGCCTCCGTATAACCTGTTTGAGCGGCAGATCGAGGGCGAATGTATTGCGGTACGTGCGGGAGAAGCGTCTGGGTGCTCTTGCGTATGGATCTCTCTGCCGGGGGTTGTTGGCCGGGACGCTACAGCCCGACACGAAGTTCCCCGATGACGATCTCCGCCACACGGACCCGAAATTCCAGCCGCCGCGCTTCACCCAATACCTCGGCGCCGTCCAGCAACTAGATGCGCTCGCGCAGAAACGATATGGCAAGCATGTGATCGAGCTTGCAGAGCGCTGGGTGCTGGACCAGCCCGGCATCACGGTTGCATTGTGGGGTGCGCGCCATCCGTCACAGTGGGACGCCCTCGCAGGCGTTCTGGACTGGCACGTCGACGCGGATACGGCCGCGGCGATCGATCAGATTCTGTGGCAGGCGATCCCCACTCCAATCGGTCCCGAATTCATGGCGCCGCCGGAGACTCACACCTCAGCCCCTCAGTAGTCCCTGGCGGTTCCACGCTCTTCTGGCCTCCCCCTAACGAGATTCCAGCCGGCGAGGGCGAGCAGTCAACAAAGGTGTGCCCTCGAGAGGCGAGGAGAATGCGACCATGAATCCGATCACCGCAGCGGGTGAGCAACCTCGGATTTGCCAGGCGTTGGACTGATGGGCCGTCCGATCGCGCAGAGGTTGCTCAAGGCTGGCTTCAAGGTGGCCGCCTACGACCCGGACCGCAGCAAGGCGGAGGATCTTAGGCAGTTTGGCGGGACGGTGGCGGCAAGTGTTGCGGAACTCGCGTCCAGTTGCGACGTCGTCCTGTCGTGTCTTCCGAACGATGGAGTCGTTCTGAGCTTTGACGGCGGTCCAGCCGGCGCGGTCGCCAATGCGCGTCGCGGCGCGCTCGCCATTGACCTGAGCACAGTGAGTCCGCAGACGTCGCGAGAGCTCTCGAAACTGGGAGCCGCGCGTGGCGTTGAGGTCCTCAATGTGACCATGTCGGGAAGTACCCCGGTAGCCGAGCAGGGGGCGCTGACCCTGTTTGGCGGGGGGGACCAGCAAAGCTTCGATGCGTCTGAATCGATTTTCCGCGCGATCGCTCGAAAGTGGTTCTATGTCGGGCCAAGCGGCGCTGGAGCGACGATGAAGCTCGTCGTCAATAGCCTGTTAGGAGTCGGGATGCAGGCGATCGCCGAGGCCGTCGCGCTCGGTGAAAAGTCTGGTCTCGATCGCCATCGCTTGCTCGACGTGCTGGCCCAGACTGCAGTCGTCGCGCCGGCGCACCTGGGAAAGCTGCAGAGGGCGATGACCGCCGACTACACGCCTCAATTCCCGCTCCGGCTCATGAACAAAGACTTCGGGCTGATTCTCAACCTCGCGACGGCGGTGGGCGCGGAGATGCCGGCGACGCGAGCGGCATTCGCGGTGAACGCAGAGCAGGCGGCACGAGGGAACGAGCAAGACTTCTCAGCCGTGATTCTCCAAATGGAGGCGCAAGATCACTTGGACTCGATGGTCAAACCGGGAGGTCCGGTCGCCGCTGTTTCGACGAGAGACGAGCCCCCACCAGCCACCCTTCGATGATCTCTCTTCAGCGCTACAGTCTCGCCGCAGCCCGGGTCTTGGTGGCTGTGATCTTTTTGGCCAACGGATTCGGCATCATCCCGCAGGCGCAGCCGGCAAAAGAGCTGGCCGGCGCCGGAGCGCCCGCGGCGCTCGTGCCGCTGCTCATGGCAGTCGCCAGAACGATCGAGATCGTCGGCGGTTTTGGTTTGATGCTGGGTATCTATCCCCGAATCGCGGCAATCGCGCTGATCGCCTTCCTGGTTCCGGCCACACTCGCCGGCCATGGTTTCTGGCTCGCGGCGGGAACCCCGGCATACGTCCCGCAGCTACTCAATTTCCTCAAGAACGTGGCGATCACGGGAGGCCTGTTGTTCATTACGGCGACAACGGACCAGCCGAGGCTCCTTCCCAGGCACTGAGGGCCGCCGCGCGACCGTCCGGCTCACCGATCGTGATCAGGGCTCCAATACAATTTTGCCCAGCGTGTGACGCATCTCTAGCGCGCGATAGGCGTCGCGGACCTGGTCCAGAGGGTAGACGCCGGCGATCGGCACCTCGAGCCGCCCCGCGTCGATGAGCGACGCGAGCTCCCCCAACACCGCTGCCGTCGCAGCGGCGCTGCTGCCCGCCGTTTTCACTCCGTGCTTGGCGGCCGCGTCGAAGTCGATGATCGTGTCGATTCGGTCGGCTGGGACGCCGAGTTGGAGCGCGAGTTCCACGTATCCGTGGCCAAAGGTGTCGATGAACGCATCGACTCGCCCACCAGATGCGGCCCGGATCCGGTCAAGGGCCCCATCGCTGTACGAGGCCGGGATCACACCATGGTCGGCCAGCCATTGGTGATGGACCTGGCTCGCCAGCCCGATGACCTTGGCGCCGGCGATGTTAGCCAGCTGCACGGCGATCGACCCCACTCCGCCGGCGGCGCCCGAGACGACGACGGTGTCTCCCGGACTCAGCGAGACCGCGCGCACTGCCGCGTATGCCGTTGTTCCGGCGACGAACAGGGCACCGGCCTGCTCCCACGACACGTTGGCCGGACGAGGAACGAGGTGGTCGGCGTCAACGACGACGAACTCGGCGTGGCTGGCCCGATTGTTCGTGAATCCGATGACCGCCTCCCCGACCGTGATGCCGGCGACCGCAGCCCCAATCTCATCGACGACGCCCGCGAGGTCAGTCCCCTCGCCTGACGGGAACGTCGCCGGCCACTGTTTGGCGAGCCCGCCCTCGCGGATCGTCGCCTCACCTGGATTGATACCGGCGGCCTTGACCCGAACGAGCACTTGTGCCGGCCCAGGAACCGGCCGTTCGACCTGCACAACCCGCAGTACCTCAAGGTCTCCGTACCGATCGAATTTCACCGCACGCATATTAGTTCTCCACGCCAAGGGCTTGCGTGACGGACGGGGCGAGATTCGAACTCGCGAGAGCTTTTCGCCCGTACACCCGGCGTGGGCGTTCGCCGGCCATCGGACTCAATGCGTCGCGGGCCCGCTATCGGGCACGGCGCTGGGCAGCACTCCGACAATGACAGCGGAGCTCTGGGTCGCCGATCGATACACGCGCTGTGTCGCACTCTGAAAATCTCCGTCTGTCGCGTGATAGATGTCCTCGAATCGCTGTGGGTTGCGGTCCACCAGCGGAAACCAGGTGCTCTGAATCTGGATCATGATGCGATGCCCGCGCTTGAACGTGTGGAGCACGTCGAGCATTGCGAACCGCACATGGGTGGGGGTCCCCGATGCGAATGGCGTCGGTTGGTCGAGGCCGTCGCGGAACTTGCCGCGCAGGACGTCCCCGCGCACAAGCTCCTCAAAACCACGCATCGGACTCGCCTGTTCGGCGTAGTACATGCGGTGTTTACTCTTTGCATCGAGAGCAGCCTGAGCGTGTCCGCCAGCCCATCGCTCGCCTGGGGGCTGTTCGGGGTACACGTCGATGAGCTTCACGACCCAGTCAGCATCCGTGCCGGTCGTCGACACGATGAGATCAGGCGAGACGGGGCCGGCGATCGTGACATCCGAATCCAACGGCGGACTCTCATAGACCAGCACGTCGGGCCGGCCGGCCGCGAACCGCTGGTCTTGCGACATATAGTCTGGATCCATGTTCGTGCTCAACACCGGCACATAGGGCACGGGTCGGGCTGGATCGCTCACGTACTCGTCGAACGCGCCCGGCGATGTATCCGTCGGAGCCTCGAGTGAAATCACGCCTCCAGCGTGGAGGTACAACGATCGAGCCGTCACCGCGGGGGGAGGCCAGGCATCGAATGTGCGCCATTTGTTGGCCCCGGTTTGGAATGCATAGACCGATGCCAAGTTGGACGGTCCACGACCTTTCAAGTACCGCTCGAAGAACGGGAACTGAATTGCGGAGCGAAAGAACGCTCCGGTATGCGCGCCGAAGCGCAACGAGTTGATAGAGTCCCCGGCATCGATCGACCACTGTCCATGCCACCACGGACCGACCACCAGCCTCGCGGATGTGTTGGGGCTCTGTTGCCGGATACTCTCGTACACATGCAATGCGCCATACAGATTGTTGGCGTCGTACCAGCCACCGACGCTCAAGATCGCCGGCCGGATGTCCCGGAGGTGTGGGAGGATGTCGCGCGATCGCCAGAGCGAATCGTAGGTGCCGTGATCCATGAGCTCCGTCCAGCCGGGGACCGCGCCATGGAAATATTTCGCGTCAGCGTTGGGCAGCGCGCCGAGGTCAAGGAAGAACTTGTAACCATCGGGCGTGCCGAAATCGAACGGGTCGCCGCACGCCATTCCCGCGGTGGTGTCGCGCCGGCCACACATGGCCATCCAGTTGAATGCGCTGGTCAGGAGGAACGCGCCGTTGTGGTGGACGTCGTCCCCGAGAAACCAATCCGCCTGGGGGGCTTGCGGGGACACCGCCTTGAGGGCGGGGTGAGCGTCGATCGTTCCCGCCGCAGCGTAGAACCCGGCGTATGAGATTCCCCACAAGCCGACGCGGCCATTGTTGCGTGCGATCGTGCGGATCAGCCAGTCAATGGTGTCGTACGTGTCCGTGCTCTCATCGACGTCGAGCTTGCCGTGCTTCACGTCCTTGTGCGGCGTCATGTGTACGAATGTGCCGCCCGACTTGAATCGCCCGCGTACATCCTGATACACGAAGATATAGCCGGAGCGTTCGAAGTCGCGCCCGGGGCGCAGCACCTCCGGGTATGCGTCTGGGCCATAGGGTCCGGCGCCGTACGGCGTGCGCAAGAGCAGGATCGGATACGCGCTCGCTGTGTCCACCGGTGTATACACTGCGGTGAACAATGAGACGCCGTCGCGCATGGGGATCCGATACTCATGCTTTCTGTAGCGGGTGCGCACGTCGCTCGCGGGACCGCCGGCCTCGGGGACGGAGCGCACGCGCACCATGGGGCTCCGCAGCGCGACCGGGCCATCGGTGGACATACGGCCCACCACGTGGTGTGCGGCGGCGGTGTCGTGCGACGCGGCGGGTACCGTGGCCGTGACCGCGAGCGCGAGGCCAGCGGTGATGAACTCGAAACGAATGCCGTGCATGATTATAGTCTTTGCGGTGGCCAGCCCGGCTCGCCAATGATCCGGCCTTGCGAACGGGACACGACGATTACGCGCCTATGAACGTCCGGCTGAATTGCCACCCAAATTGCCTCCCGCAACGCGGCTGTCGCGTATGAACCTGTCATCGCATGCGATCGGACGCCGTCGCGCACTCCAGGCCGCGTCCCCGAGTTCATGGCTGCACGGGTTGTAGTTGGTCCCAGTGTCCGGGCAGCGCCGAGTTCGGATTGAAGTTCGGATCATCGCTCATGATGTACTGATTGGCGCCATTCAACCACGCGTGGTTGTACTGGTTGCTCAGCTCCATGGCTTGCCCCGTGGAGGGATCGCGGTAGGTACGCACGTCGCGAAGGTTCTGCTCGTTGGCATGGAAGCCTATATCCGAAACCCGCTGGGCGTTGGCGCTCATTTGCTGGTACGTCTGGGTGATGAAATTGTCGAGGTCCGCGTGAACACTATCCATCTTGACCTCTTTATTGGCTTGTATTTGGTAGTAATTGGCAATCCATTTATTCGTATAGGCGGCATAGCGCGGCGTGGGTTGAATGGAACTCATCACCACCTTGAAGAGCTTTTCGTAGCCATCGAGCTTGCCCTTGGGCGCTCCCAGCGCCGCCTGGCCGACGGCGTGGATATCGTAAAGAAATCCGCGGCCAACGCGATAGGTCTGCGTCGCGAGCGCCAGGGAGTACCACAGTTCCATCGGCTGGTTGTCCTTCTCAAACGCGAGGCGAACGCGGATCGCGTCGATCCGGGCGCCGCCGTTGCCGGCGTCAGCGGCAGGCAGTCCATTGCGCTGGCGCACGAGCTGCTCGAGCGCGGGGTACGGCTCGATTGAGACCACCGTCATCGCGGGCGTCAGATCCTTCAGCACCACCTGGCGGAAATACTGCTCGGCGCTCAAGGGCCTGGCCACGGCGCAGAGGTCGTTTGTCGTGTTCCCCGTGTGCGTGCGCCGGTTGGGATCGGTGAGGTTGTGCAGCTCCTGCGGGTCGTCGGAATATTGCCAGGCGAAGTTGGGAACACCTTGAAATTTGGTCACGCCATCCGGGCTTGTGGCCTGCCAAAAGACGGAAAAGGCTTCGCTGAAACAGCCCGTCTTGGCGCCATACATATGGATCGCGCCCTTGAAGTCCCACGTGCTTGGAATCAACATCTCGATCGCGGGTGACAGCGCCTCGTTGGGGTCATCGTATTTGACCATCACCTGTACTTTCTTCAGGAGCAGATAGGAGCCGGGAGCTGCGCTGGCGGGCGCTGCGTGCCTGGCGGCGGATGACGCGGACGCTTGGGGGGCGGACTGGGCCGGGGCGCGACCAGAGTACGCCGTGACCGCGAGGAGCCAGAGGGCAAACAGGCGGATGAGGCGATGCACAGGCCTTCCCGGTGGCGGGGGTGGAGAGCTGTCCGATCGGTGCGGAGGCTCCCAACGATGTTTCATGTCATGCCCGCCCGCTAGGCGTGCCCTCAGTCACGGCAAGCCGGTCGCGAGCGTGACACAGGCGTGCCTCCGGGCCGCCTTCGCCACCTTCGTCATTGGTCCACGCGAGGCGCGAATACGGCTTCGCTTCGACGTACGTGACGAAAAACGCGGCAGGCTCGGGGCCACCGTGGTCGAATACCAATCGGTACCTGCCTCCGACACGAGCATCCACCTCGCAGGACAGCAGGGTCATTCCCGCGACTTGGGCACCCCCCAACGCTTGAACAGCTCGGCATTGGTAAATGCCTCGAAGACGATGCGCGCCGGGCCGTTGATGGAGAACGCCACGTCGCGTGGCGTCCGAGAGCGCGGCGAACGAAGTCTGATCCGCCTCCGCCAGGCGGCGCCAGGCGGCGCCATTCGGCAATGGCTGCGCGCGCTCGTGGAGCGCCCGTCTGAGACATTACACGCCGGATTGGTGATTTTTCCAGAGCAGCCCACGATGAGCGTCGCCACTCTGTGGCTCGCCGCTGGCCGCGACCGCCCTCACCGGACGGTGACCGTTCCTTTCATGCCCAGCGCTAAGTGCGGCATGCAGTAGTACTTGTACACGCCCGGCGGGAGGCCTGCAAACGAGATCGTGTACGTGTCGTTCGGCGTGATGACGAGCGGCCCCACGAGAACTCCAGGTTTTGTCGCCGGACCGGCGCCGGTGGCCGCCGGCATGTTCGCCTCGATCTGCGCCTGAGTGCCGGGCGGGAGACTATCAGGCCAGAACGAGAATGTTGTGCGGTCCGCCCGACACGTTTGTCCACTGGACAGCATCGCCGGCTTTGACCGTGATGTTGTACGGGTCTTCGCGGTAGCCTTTCGCATCGCCAAGCATCTGAACTTTGCCCGTCGTCCCCGTGACAGGCCTCATTGCCACCGCGCCGGCCGCAAGTGCCGTGCTGCTCGCTGGGGCCGCCGGCTGCGCGGCATTGCCCGAGGCGGGCATGCCCGAGCTTGAAACGTTGCCGGACGTGTTGGCCGCTTTCTCTCCGCCGCTGCTGCATGCTTGCAACACGGTCAAGCTGGGGAGTGAGATAAGAGCCGTCAGGATAAAGCGCGGAGCCATCATGTTGATCCTCCAGTCGGTGTGAACGGTGCAAGCCCGTCTTGGAGATTCGGCGCGTCACTCGCCGCGTGAGATAATGACGGTTGGCGGCGACCCACGAGGGTCTCTCCCATGCCGCACCTCGCGATACGTGGCGTCGGCGCCGCGACCGGCCAGATCTGCCAGGTCAAACTGGCGCCGGCTCGCCGCCATGGAGACCGGCCGCGGCGGTTCGCCCGGCTTGCATCGGATCCTCCACTCCGCTCCGCGTCACGCCTGGCCACGACGCTTCCGCACACATCGATTCTACTCAGGCCGCGTGCGTCCGCAACAACCTGCTGGACAATCAAGCCTGCCGTACCACGCGAGCGGTCCCGGCGCCTAGTGCGACGCTGGCGTTGGCCAAGCTCGAATAGCGCTTTCAACGGGCTCACACCGGTCGCATTCAACCCCACTCGGCACGCATGCTGCTTCTGCTGCGGTATTTCGGGCTGGCCTTCGGCGCATTGCTGCCCGTCGTCAACCCGCTCGGCTCGTCCCTGATCTTTTTTGGGTTGGTAGGCCTCGCCCCAGTCGAGACGTATCGCGCGCTGGCACGGAGGATCGCCATCAGTACCGTGCTGTTCCTGATCTTCGTCGAGTTCGTCGGCTCCGCTCTCTTAGCGTTCCTCAACATCTCGCTGCCAGTCGTGCAACTCGCGGGCGGTCTCGTCTTGGCGGCCATGGGGTGGCGCCTGCTCGACGAGAAGGACGCGAAGGCGGTGGCGCAGCAACCCCCAGTCGGATGGCTCGGCGCAACAGTGCCCGGCCTACGCGTCAGCGAGGGGACGGCACTCGCCATGGAGGTGCTGCTCACGGCGGGCTTGGTCAACACCATTCTCGGCACCGCCTCCGGGGCTCGCAACATCGGCACCAATGGAGCAATCGCCGTCGGCGGCTACATTGCTCTCGCCGGTCTTTGGGCCGCGCCGATCAGCGCGCATCAATGAACCCGATACGATCATTGGCCCCCGACCTTGTTCGCGGCGACATGAGCACAACCTGGTCGTACGCGGTCGGCCCACTGCTTGGCGCGCTCATCGGGGTCGCCTTCGGGTCGGTGCTGAAGGGCAAGCCCACCACGTCGGGCGCGATCGCTGCACAGGGTGAGGCGGACCCCGATGACGGTTGTGCGATCAGCACGGACCTCGACGACGATCGTCTCAGCGCGGAGTGCCCTCACGCTGTCAGAGCTGCCACCTCAGGACACCGCCGCCGCTCCAACATCGGCGGCGGTGTTCCCGAGACGGCTGCTGGTGCCCGTCAGGTCCCCGTTGTCGTCGCGAGTCGCACACGCTCGATCCGCCGAGTCTTGGACGGGACGTTGTAGACCTGCAGCGTGACGATGGGCGCACCGCCCTCCACTACGCCGTGCGACGCCTTGTGCAACGCGTCCCGAAGCGCCTCGGGCGTCGGGACGGGTGTGCCTTCAACGGACAGGATGACGTCTGGACCGCCCTGATCGGGCGCGGCCAGCCGGCCGGCTACGGGGCTGTTGTCGTCGATGCTGGTCACGATCACACCACGCACATCATCCGGCAATTGCAACTGACTCACCGCTGAAGCGTCTGTCGGTACGACTGTCACGCCGAGCAATGGCGCGGTAGCACGATCGCCGGAGGATTCATCTTGCCCGCCGTTGTGATCGGCGGCGGCCACCTGTACCCCACCGCCGTTTTCCAATGGGACGCGCAGCGTGACTCTCGTCCCGCCCTTGCGAGCCACGTCAAGCGACACCACGGCGCCGGGCTTCTGGAACGCGATCGCTTCTTGGAGTTGCGCGACGTAGGCCACAGCATGCCCGTCAACTCCGATGATCACATCGCCCGCCTTAATGCCGGCCCCGTTCAGCCGGCGAATCGGCTGCCCCAACGTCTTCGACCAGGACGCCGCCGATCGTGCTCAAACCGACGTACGCCGCATCATCGGGCGACGCGTCTCGCACCGTGACCCCAAGCGCGGCCCGCTCGACGTGGCCGGTCGCGATGATCTGCTGCATGACGTCTCGGGCGAGATTGATCGGGACGGCGAATCCATAGCCGGTGTTGTACCCGGTCGGGCTCTCGATCGCCGCGTTGATGCCGATCACGGCACCCCGCACGTTGACCAACGGGCCACCAGAGTTTCCCGGGTTGATGGCGGCATCGGTCTGAATGAAATCCTGGATGCTACGGGCTGAGCTGCCCGGCAGGCCGAGTGCGCTCCGGCCCTTCGCGCTCACGATGCCTTGCGTCACCGTGAAAGTCAGGTTCTCGCCGAGCGGGTTCCCGAGGGCTAGGACCCACTGGCCCACACGAGACGAATCGCTGTTGCCCAACGGCGCAGCGGCGAGCCCGCGCGCGTCGATCTTGAGCACGGCAACGTCGGTCATCGGGTCGCCACCCACGATCCGTGCTTTGAACTCCCGGCGATCGAGTAGACGCACCGTGACCGACCTCGCCCCGTCGATCACATGATTGTTCGTGAGGATATATCCGTCCGGCGAGACAATGAACCCCGAGCCGGATGCCACGGCGCCGCCGCGGGGCGCCCCAGGCCCGTCGGGCATGCCGGGGAAGAACGGCGCGCCATCTGGCGGTGCCATCGGCCCCGCGCTCCCATCGCTCTGGGGCTCGGCGACAGTCTGCGCCGCGTGTGTGGCGACGATGTAGACGACGCTCGGCTTGATGCCCGCGGCCACCATCGCGAACGCGTCGCTCAAATCCTCGAGGCGATCGATGGCCGTTGCGGAGACGGCGGGGGGCGCTGACGGTGGCGCATCGGCCCGTCGCAGGGGAGACTTTGTGAAACCAAGAGTAGCAAGCGCGGCAGCGCCAACGATGGCGACGCCACCAGCACGCAAATACGTACGGCGCGGGTGTAACATGGAGCCAACCTCCGACAGGACGTGAATGAGGAGCAATAGTCAGCAGCCCGCTGGGCGTTTGTGGTCTGGGCCGGATATCGCGACGTCGGGGAAGACCTCATTCCCGCTCGCACTCGCGCTCCCGGTACACCGCCGTCGTGGGGTCAGACGTGATCAGCGCATGCACCAAGAAGTACCCACGGCCGATCGGAAAGATCCCTCCTAGCCAGCGACAATCGCCTGGCCTGCGTCGCGAGGCCACCGTGCCGCCGTGCCTGCAGCGATGACCAGGCGGAGACACGGCCGGTGACAGCTTCAGCTGACGAAGTTGGAATCATCGGTTAGGAGCGATAGCGAAGGCACCCCTGCCCTTGGACTGGCCCTCGCGAACCGGTCAAGCCTCCTCGGCTCTCGGCGGCGACGCGGGCGTAGGAGCGTCGTCACTCCTCGAAGCAGGCTCCGGCGCGGAGGCCGGAGCCTGAACCTTAGGGATCGTGACCTCGTTGCCGTCGCGAAGCGCGCGGTAGTGAGGCGAGGTGATTTCCACGCCGCCTGCGTTGAAGGTCTCTTGAATATTCCGGTGGAGCTCGGACGAGATGACCGCCATGAGATCCGGCCGGTCGGTATAGGCGTTCACCTCATAGCGCACGTAGAAGTCGTCCAGCTCGGTCTGCAGGACGAACGGCTCCGGCGCGGCGGTCACATGGTCCGTGCGACGTGCGGCATCTAAGAGCAGCTCGTGCACGCGCCGCCACGGCGCGCTGTAACCAATCGTCACGGACGTGTGCAGGATGAGCCGGTGGCTCGCCGCCAGGGTCGAGTAGTTCACGACCTGGTTACTGAGGACCGTACCGTTGGGGATCGTCACGGCGACGTTCTTGATGGTGCGTACCCGGGTGACGAGCAAGGTCTTCTCGACCACGTCGCCTACGGTCTCGCCGATCTTGACCCGGTCCCCAAGCTGAAACGCCCGCGTGTACGTCAGCACGACACCGGCGACCATGTTCCCGATGGCCGTCGACGATCCGAGGGATAAGAAAATGCCGAGGAAGATCGACACACCCTTGAATGCATCGGAGTTGGCGCCAGGCAGGTAGGGGTAGAGCACCGTCGCGGCGAAGGCCAGCACTAGGACGCGGACGATCTTATAGGTTGGGTCCGCCCACTCGGCGTAGAAGTTCCGGAGCGTGATCGCTCCCGTGCTTACGGCCCCAAACAGCAGCCGCAGGAGCGCGAGCACATAGCGGACGATGATGACGCCGGCCGCCAGGTAGAAGAGGTTCGGTAGGTAGGCGAGGAACCCCGTCCACGCGGCCACGAATGGGCGCACCGCGTAGCCAATGATCGCCCGGGACAGCCCCGCCGTCCACGGGAAAAAGCTTAGGACGAGGGGGACGTAGAAGTAGAGCAGCAGGAGCGTTAGCAGGATACGTACGGCGCGGGCTCCACTCACAAGCAACGCCGAGAGGCGCCGCGCGGACATGAGCTCGAACTGCTGGATCCGGATCCCCCGGAGCCGTCCCCGGGGCAGCGCCTCGATGCGGCGGCGGAGCCGAGGAAATCCAAATTGCAGGAGCCAAAGGAGCGCGGTGAGCACACTCGTCGCGATGAGCGCGAACGAGATCGCGAGGATGAGCGCACGGACGCTGGTACGTTCGGCCGCGGCGTGGAGTGCGACTTGGAGCCGGTCTGCATACGTCCGAGCGAGCGACGCCCGTGATTCGCCTACCGGTCCGGCATCGGCATCGAGCACCGTCATGACCAGGCGGTCACGGACCGACACCTCGCTCTCAGTCAGCCGATCGGTGACAACAACGGAATCCCCTTCCGCGATCGCATGCACGAGCTGCGGCAGCCGGTCCTCGACGGCCGCCGCGCGCGCCTCGGCCGAGAAGGGCCCAAGCGCCGCATACAGCCTGAAGAGCGTGTCAGCGCCGAATATCACTGGTGCGCCCTGAGCCGGCGCGCCTCCGGCCCCAATAGCACGGGGCTGTCCGTGCCCCGAGTCAGACTGCGCGCGTGCAATGCCCCATCCGCAGGCAGGCTCGGCCACGGTGATGAGAACGGTTGCGAGCGCAGCGCACATCGATATCATGAAATGCCCCCAATGTGATGTAGGGGTCGGCGTCGTCATGAATAGATTGCGTCGCCACCGTGGCGGAGCAGACTGATTCGAGTGTGGAGTTACCGCACGGACGGAGTGAGATTCGAACTCACGAGAGCCTTTCGGCCCCACACGCTTTCCAGGCGTGCGCCTTAAACCACTCGGCCACCCGTCCTTCCTCGACAGAAAAAAGAGACGAGCCCGAGAGCCGAAGCCGCTGCTCTGTGTCTCCTCTCCTTTCTCCCCTCTTCCAGCGGACGGGGTGAGATTCGAACTCACGATACCGGGTTCACCGGTATGCCGGTTTTCGAGACCGGTGCCTTCAACCACTCGGCCACCCGTCCGGGGTCGCACTTAGCTCCTGCCGACGGCCGCCAACCCACCCAGCGGCCGCGTCGCAATGTAAACCGGCCCCACCCGGCCTACCAGCGCACCAGCCTGACGGCGACCCGGCCGTCTAACGAGGTGTCGTCGCCCGCTGCTCCGCGCGCCGCGCCGCGAAAAACTCCGCAAGCAACGCCCCGCTGGCGTCTGCACACACCCCCGCCGTCACCTCCGGCCGGTGATTGAGCTTCGGATGCCGCAACAGGTCGCCCACCGACCCGCCCATCCCCGCCTTGTCGTCCCACGCGCCAAAGACGACCCGATCCACCCGCGCCAACACGATCGCGCCCGCACACATCGCACACGGCTCGAGCGTCACGTACAGACTGCAGCCCGCTAACACCGGTGCGCCCAGCGACGCGGTGGCGGCCCGCAACACCAGCAACTCGGCATGGGCCGTCGCATTACGGTCCCGGCGCGACCGGTTGCCAGAAGACGCCACGATCGCCCCGTTGGACACCACGAGCGCCCCGACCGGCACTTCGCCCACCGCACCCGCCTCCAGCGCGATCGCGAGCGCCTGCGCCATCCACTTTGCGTCTGTTTCCGCAATCGGGCCGTCCACCGCCCGGCCCACCCCCCCCGAACGGGCCACCGGTTACCCTAACGCCGGCGGCCAGCCGCCGCAGGCTCGGCGCGGGTCTCTCGCTTGCCCGAGCCGGCACGCGTCGCGGCGCCGGAAGGCGGCGCCACATCGAACGTCAACGCGCCGTCCGGACCGGCCTGCACCAGGATGTGGTCCCCATCCTTGAACTTCCCCTCGAGGACCCCCATCGCCAGCGGGTTCTGCACCATGCGCTGCAACGCCCGCTTGAGCGGCCGCGCCCCATACGCCGGCTCGTACCCCTCCGCCGCGATCGCCCGGCGCGCCTCGGGCGTCAGCTCGATCGTGAGCTTCCGCTCCGCCAGCAGCCGCTCCAGCCGGTGCAGCTGCAACTCGATGATCCGGCCAATCTGCTCCTCACCCAGCGGACGGAACACGATCACGTCGTCCACCCGGTTCAGGAACTCGGGCCTGAAATGCTGCCGCAACGCCGCGAGTACCTGCGCCTCGACCTCACCCCAATCCGCCGCCGCATGCTCCAGGATGTACGGACTCCCAATGTTCGACGTCATGATGATCACGGTGTTGCGGAAATCCACCGTGCGCCCCTGTGAATCCGTGAGCCGCCCATCATCGAGAATCTGAAGCAGGATGTTGAAGACATCCGGATGCGCCTTCTCGATCTCGTCGAGCAGCAACACCGAATACGGCCGCCGCCGAACGGCCTCGGTGAGTTGCCCACCCTCCTCGTAGCCGACATAGCCGGGCGGCGCCCCGATCAGCCGCGACACGGCGTGCTTCTCCATGTACTCGGACATGTCGATGCGCACCATCGCCTGCTCGTCGTCGAAGAGGAACTCCGCCAGCGCGCGCGCGGTCTCCGTCTTCCCGACACCCGTCGGGCCCAGAAAGATGAACGAGCCGATCGGCCGGTTCGGGTCCTGCAAGCCGGCGCGCGCGCGCCGCACCGCATCGGCGACCGCGCGGACCGCTTCCCGCTGGCCAACGACCCGCGACGCCAGCACTTCATCCAGCTTGGTGAGGCGCTCTCGCTCACCCTCGAGCATCCGCGTGACGGGAATACCGGTCCACTTCGCCACGACCTCCGCCACATCGTCTGCCGTCACTTCCTGGTGCAGAAACCGCGGCCCCCCGTTGTCCGCGGCGGCCGCGAGCCGCGCCTCGGCGTCGCGCATGTCCTGCTCGAGCTGCGGAATCCGACCATAGCTCAGCTCCGCCGCGCGGCCAAGGTCGCCCGCCCGCGTTGCCTGCTCCGCCTGGACTCGGGCCTCATCGATCTGCTGCTTGATCCGGCCGACGGTCCCCAGCGTCTCTTTCTCCTGCTGCCACTGCGCCTTCATCCCGTCCGACCGCTCACGCAACTCGTTGAGCTCGCGCTCGAGTGCGTCGCGCCGCTCAACTGATGCCTTGTCCTTCTCTTTGCGCAATGCCTCGCGCTCGATCTCGAGCTGCATGATGCGCCGCTCGACTTCGTCGATCTCCTGGGGCAGCGAATCGATCTCGATCCGGAGCCGCGAAGCCGCCTCGTCGATCAGGTCGATCGCCTTGTCGGGCAGGAACCGGCCCCCGATGTAACGATTGGATAGCGTCGCGGCCGCCACCACCGCGCCGTCCGTGATCCGCACGCCATGGTGCGCCTCATACCGCTCTTTGAGGCCGCGCAGAATGGCGATCGTGCTCTCCACCGACGGCTCACCGACGAAGACCGGCTGGAACCGGCGCTCCAGCGCCGCATCCTTTTCGATGTACTTGCGGTACTCGTCGAGCGTCGTGGCGCCGACGACGCGGAGCTCCCCCCGCGCGAGCGCCGGCTTGAGCATGTTGCCCGCGTCCATCGCCCCCTCGGCCTTCCCCGCGCCGACGAGCGTGTGCAACTCGTCGATGAACACGACGAACTGCCCCTGCGAATCCGTGATCTCCTTGAGCACCGCCTTGAGGCGCTCCTCGAACTCGCCGCGATACTTCGCGCCCGCGATCAACGCGCCCAGATCGAGCGCGATCAGCCGCTTGTTCTTGAGCCCCTCCGGCACGTCGCCATTCGCGATCCGGATCGCCAATCCCTCGGCGATCGCCGTCTTGCCGACCCCCGGCTCGCCAATCAGGACCGGATTGTTCTTCGTGCGCCGCGAGAGCACCTGAATCACCCGGCGGATCTCCTCGTCCCGTCCGATCACCGGATCGAGTTTTCCCTTTCGGGCAACGTCCGTGAGGTCGCGGGTATACCGTTGTAACGCCTGGTACTGGTTCTCCGGCGTCTGATCGGTCACGCGATGGGATCCCCGCACCGATCGGAGGGCGTCCAGGAGCGCGGACTTGGTCGCGCCAACGCCATCGAGCAGTGTCTTGCTCTCCGTGCCACGGGCGTCGGCCAACGCCAGCAGGAGGTGCTCGGTCGAGATGTATTCGTCGTTCAGCTGCCGCGCTTCACCTTCGGCCCGGTCCAGCACACCATTCAACTCTCGCGACAACGAGGGCTGGGCGTTACTCTGCTTCGGCAAGCGCTCGACCTCACGCTCCAACTGGTCCCGCAGCGACGCGACATTGGCGCCGAGTTTCTGCAGGATCGGCACGACGATGCCTTCGTCCTGCCGCAGTAGTGCCAGCAACAGGTGCACGTCGTACACCTGCGGGTTCCCGCTCTGGCGCGCCAGCGCGATTGCGTCGTTGAGCGCCTCTGTCGATTTTACCGTCAGCCGGTCGGCATTGACCACGTGTCTATCCCATCATGATGAGTTGGAAAAGATATCGTCCGCTCGTCTGCCTCGCGCTCGTGACGGCGGGCTGCCGCCACGCGCGGTCTGGCCCGAATAGCGCGGCCGATTCGACGTTCGTCCTCGCCCTCGCCGATCTCCGCCGCGCGGTCCTCCCGGGCGGAGCCGAGACGACACGCGACAGCGCCGGGCGCGCCATGGTCCGTGATTCGATCCTCCGGAAATATCACGTGACCGCCGCGAATCTCGAAGATATCGCGCACCGGCTGGCCCAGAACCCCGAGCAGGCCACCCTGATCCTGCACTCGGTGGACCGCCACGTGCAGCTCGCCATGGGAGCGGCCCCAACCAGGCCAGCCGGGGTCGTCCCGCCTGGTATGCTGCGCCCGGGCCAACACTTGCCGGGACAACCTTCCGGCGCCCTCCCGGCGAACCGCGCGACGACGCCCCAAGACAACGCCAACGCCCGCGCACTCCTCAACTCGCTTCACCAGCAATCCACCACCGACGGCCGGAAGATCCCACCCAGCGCAGGCGTCACGCCGCGCTGATCGCCGCACCGCGCACATGTGGTGCATTCCGGGATTCCGAAGCGACGAGTGGGACAATCGCGCTTTTCACCTGCTGCGCCGATAGCACGGACCGCCGATAGCACTGACTTAGATGCGCCGAGCGCGGCGCAGGCTGTGCGGATCCGGTTGTGCGCAGCGGGATTGTCGTGAACTTGCCCCCGCGCGCAATGCGCGGGGCACGCTGCCGCGGAGAGTCTACCGCTGGATCAGCATCTTCCGGCCGACCGCCTTCCCGTTGACTTCAAGGCGGTAGAGATACATGCCGGGTGGCACTTCGCGCGTACTGCCGACGCCAACGCCGTCCCAATAGGCCGTATACTCTCCGCACGGGAGATCGAGTCCCTGCACGGGCTGGCCGACGGCAGTAGCACCGGGCCCGCCTTCCGCCATCACCGGCACGGCGACGACCTGGGCGACCAGATTGTAGATCCGAAGATTGACGTGGTACCGGCGGCCGCCATCAGTGCAGGATGGAGCGTCACCGACGGTGAACGGGATGCGCGTCGTCGCGCTGAACGGGCTCGGATAATTTTTCCCGAGTCCCAACAACGCGCCCGTCTGATGCTTCTGATTCGGAACGACGCCCGGCTGCTCGGTCTGAGCAGTCGCGCGACCGGGAACGAACGACGCTACACACACGACCGCGAGCACGCTCGCGAACCGAACCAACACCGCCGAAACGCTGGGCATCCGTCGCTCAGACTTTCGGTGGTTTGCGCCGGTCCCCATGAGGGCACCCATACGCACACTCCACGCAAACGAAAGAGTTGCTGCCGCCTGCTCCTGTCCAAATGGTCCACGGGTTTTCTTCGGTTCCGCAACGATAGGCCGCAGGGTGAAAACTGTCAAGCCAAGCAAAATGCCACCCTACGCCGCTACGCCCCACCGATCTAGCATTGATCGCGCCGCTGCCATCTAATGCGCGGAAATATGGCCATCTGTCTCATTTTCTCACATTCCTGGGGCCGGATCCCCGGTACCGCTCGCCCCTCCCGAAGCCTCCGACCCCACCGCCCGCTCCGGCCGGACGACTCTGCCCTGCCCCCGCCGCTCGGTGACTCCAACCCGGTCGAAGTATTCGAGCAACGGTATCAGGTACTTCCGCGAGACCCCCACCACCGCCCGAAGTTCCGCGGGCCCGTACTCCTGCCCCACCTGCATTCCGGACCGGAGTGCCGCCGCCATCGCCCGCAGCGCCTCGGCTGAGTAGAACCGGTTGGGCTCGACCTGCCGTACCACACCCCTACGATCTAACAATCGCAAAAGTGTCAATACATCCGACTCTGTGTGACCTACGCCGCTTGCCGCCAATTCGCTGGCGTTTGGCGGCTCCCGATCCGCGTGACGAATCAGGGCAGTCAAACGCTCCAGCTCCGACTGCTGAGCCGATGTAGGACGCGGCATCCACCCCGCCCGTCGCACGATACCATGATCAGTGACGATCTCGCCGGCTGTTTCCAGCCTGGCGATCAATACGTCGGCCAACGACCCCGCTCCCGCGATCAGGGCACGCACCGATTGGAGCGACATTCCGGGTTCGAGCGGCGCCCGCGCGTGAAACGCCTCGACCGCCGCGACGATCCGCTCCCGCGCGTGACGGACCACCTCGCGATCGTACACGGTGTCGCCCATGACGTCCGTCTGGTCACTCGCGCTCTCCAGGTCTCGTTCGATCTGCGCGTGATGGGAACCGATCCTGACCGACAAGGCCGCGCGTGACACCCCGCGCGTCCCTGCGTCCGCGGCGATGTGCGCGATGCGCTCCGCGGCCGACGGCGCCGCCACCGCCCACGGCTTGAGGCGGCAATGCCCGGGAAGCGGATCCGTCACCACCCCGCCACCAATCGTCGCCACCGGCGACCCCGACCTGATCACGAACCGGTCTCCTCCCCGGGCGACCACCGGCTCGTCCAGAATCACTCGGACCGGTGTCACGGTGGCACCGGCCAACGCGCCACCCGTCGCCACCAGCCGGCCGGCGACATCCTGGGTGCCGAGATGAAACCGAATCCGGGTCCGCGGCCCCAATGACGGCGCACTCGCCAGCAACGCCGCATCAGCGCGGAGCACCGCTGACCCCTCCCACGCCGGGTCCGTGACCAGCACGCAGCCACGAGCGACGTCTGAGCGCTCCACCCCCACCAGGCTGACGGCGGCGCGCATGCCCGGCCCCACGGCGCGCACCGGACTGCCGTGCGACTGCAGCCCGCGGACGCGGGCGGTGCGGCCCCCGGGCAGCACCCGCACGATGGCGTCGGCCTCGAGTCAGCCCGCTCCACACGGTCCCCGTCACGACAGTCCCTGTGCCTTTGATCGTGAAGCTCCGGTCCACTGGCAGCCGAAACAGATCCTCCCCACTCCGCTCCGGCACGTGCCGCGCGGCGGCGGCGAGCGCGTCTCGGAGCGCATCCATGCCGGCGCCGGTGACCGACGACACGGGGACGACCGCCGCGCCCGCGAGTCCGCTGCCGGCGACCAGCGTGGCAATGTCCTCACGCACGAGTTCGAGCCAGTCGGCATCCACGAGATCGGACTTCGTCATCGCGACGACGCCTGCCCGGACTCCAAGCAGCTCCAGAATCGCCAGATGCTCGCGCGTCTGCGGCATCACTCCCTCGTCGGCCGCGACCACGAGCAGCGCGAGGTCGATCCCCGTGGCGCCGGCGAGCATGGTCCGCACGAACGCCTCATGCCCCGGGACATCCACGACACCTATTGTTTCCCCGCCTGGAAGCCGCAGCGGCGCGAATCCCAGCTCGATGGTGATGCCCCGGCGCTGCTCCTCCGGCAAGCGGTCCGTGTCGATCCCTGTCAGGGCTTTGACGAGTGCCGTCTTGCCGTGGTCGATGTGCCCAGCCGTACCGAGGATCATCCGCCGTCGTGCACGGCAGGCGCCGCCACAGGGCTGCCATTCCACCCGCCCCGCTCCCAGACGTCGAATGCCCGCATCACTCCGCCATCGGTCAAATGCTCGGACAGAAACTCCCGCAGCAGCCGCTGGTGCGCGCGCCCGTCGCCGTCGTCAGTACCGAGGGTCCACGCCTCGCCGGTGAGCCACGCCCGCAGCGCGTCCCGCGCCCGTGCGGGCATCACTCGGCTCCCCCGATGCGCAGCGGCGCACGACGTGCAGACGATGCCTCCGGTCGGGTGGCTGAACGGAAACCGCCCCTCCGGCTCGACCGCGGTATGGCACACACTGCACACGTCGACCGCCGGCGCAAACCCAAGCTCCGCGACGATGTGCCACGCGCCGCCCAGGGTCGCATCCAGTGCGGCGCCAGGAGTGTCTGGCGACGACGCGATCGCATTGAGGGCGCCGGTCACGGCGTCGTACAGCCCTGGCTGCGTGTCATCCCGCGCGAACCGGAGCGCCAGCTCGGCGATCGCCGCCGCGCCGGTGAACCGCTCGAGTGATTCGGCAAGCGCAGGCCGGGCGCGCGTCACGTCGAATGCGGTCAGGGTCTGCAGATCTCGCGCGGGCCGGATGGAGAGCTGCGCCTCGCCCTCAGCGAAGAGATCCGCCGCCGACCCGTAGCGCGATCGCGAGCGGCGGGCCCCGCGCGCCAGCGCCGACTGCAGCCCCGCCTCACGCGTCAGGAGCCGGTAAATCCGTGACGTCTCGAGGTAGTCGAATGCGTGGAGCACGACTGCATTGGTCACGAGAGAGGTCATGCCGAAATCTAAGCCGCGTCCGAGGGACGGCCCTCCAGCGCGGGATCCCAGAGCGGGGTCCGTGGCCAGAACCCCGCAATGCTACCGGGTGACTTCGATCCGGCCCCCGATCAACACGGTCCGCCCGGGCGCCGCGTAGGTCGCGATCTCGTCGTAGCGGCGGTTGAACAGGTTCACCACACGGGCGGTGAGGCTCAGGTTCGGCCCCCGGCTTGTCGCCTGGAACAGGCGGTAGGCGCCGACCAGATCCCACGTCGTGTATCCCGCCAGCACCACCCGGGTGTCACTATCGAAGTTGATGTCGTCCCGGGTCCCGACGAAGTGCGCGGTGACACCAAAGGAGCCCTTGGTGGACAACGAGTGCCGGAATGTCCCGCTGAACTCGTGCGAGGGGCGCCGGATCAACCGGTCTCCGACGATGTACTGGCCCGTCCCGGTGGTGTCGAATCCGACGTTCGTCACGCGGGTCCGCAAGAACGTGTACGCGAGGTTGATCGAAGCACCGGCGACCGGGCCCGCGAGAAATTGCAGCTCGACGCCATTGGACCGCGCTCCGGCGATGTTCACGTAGTTGGTCGGTGTCGTCGAGCCGGGGAGAATGGCCGATACCGGCGTGTAGTCAACGATGTTCTCGAACTGTTCGTTGAAGTAGGTGCCCGACAGCATCAGGCCCTGTCCGAAGGGACTCTCGCTGATGCCCGCTTCCCAGCCGATCGTATGCTCCGGCCGCAGCTTGGCGTTCCCCGAGTCGAACGGGACGGCCGAGTAGTTCTCCTCGAATGTCGGCTCCTTGTACGCACTGCCGAACGACGCGTGCAGCTGGCCCCCGGTACCGATCGCGTAGCCAAGGCCCACGCGATACGTGCCGTACGTACCGAACGCACTGTTATCATCGAGGCGAACGCCCGCCGTGTACGACGCCTGGTTGCCGAGGTTGCCGACGACCTGGGCGTACCCGTCACCAATGCGCCGGAACCGGGCGAGCGGTCCGGCGACCGAGGTGTCGACGCTACCAGGGCCCAGCGCGAACTCGTCGGACGAGTGGGTCCGGTCGGTCTGTCCCTCCTCACCTCCACCTGCCGAGAACACCGCGCCGCCGATGTGGGCGTCGAGTCTCGCATTGACGCCGAGCCGCTGGTCGGCCTCACGCTGAAACGACTGCGAGAAGGCGCTGTCGGAAATCGGCACGTCCGGCGGATTGATGTCGGCGACGTCCTGATTGTTCGCGGTCACCAGGATATGTCCATCAAAGACACGACTGAACGAATGCGCAGCGTCGAGCGCGAACGACGACCCCTCGTCCCGGCTGTACTGGTTGTGATCGACCGGCGTCCCGTCGCCGAGCGTCGGGAAGTGATAGTCCATTGTGTGGTAGCGCGCGGTGAGCGCCGCCGATGTCGGAGTACCTAGTCCGTAGTCGATGCGCCCCGACATCTCGCCGTTCAGCATCTGGTTGTTGAATGGCAGAATGCCGCTGGTGGACTCGCGGTTGCCACCGGCCGAGTAACCGAACGGGCCAATCCCGCCGCTCACTGCGGCGGTACCGTCGAGCGTGCCGTAGTTGCCGCCGTTGACGCCGAGGTAACCCGCGATCGGTCCACCGCCGCGCACCGTGAAGATCTGAATCACGCCCGAGACGGCGTCCGATCCATAGAGCACGCTCGATGGACCACGCAGGATCTCGATGCGGTCGACGTTCGCGGTCGTGAGGTAGTCGAACGAGAACGACCCGCCGGGCAGATTGAGCGGGACGCCGTCGAGCAGGACTTTGACGTAGTTGCTCTGGCCGCCGCGCAGGAACAAGGACGTCTGGCTCCCGAATGACCCGCTCTGGACGATGGTGGCGCCCGCGACATCCTGCAGGGCTTCGGCGACGGTGGTGATCCCGCGAGCGCGCAGATCCTCGCCCGTGATGACGGTCGTTGACGCGGTCGGCACCGACTCCGCGATCCCCACCTTGGTCGCCGTCACGACGATCGGCGTGAGTGAGCCGCTGTCGGGGGTCTCTGTCTGGGTCGTCTGGCTGTGGGTGACCGGCTGGGCGAGGGCGCCAGCGGAAAGGGCCACGACGGCGACACACGCCGCGATAGCCACGCGGGTCAGGTATGATGTGCGTAGAACGGTCATGTCTCCATGGGACGATGAACAGTAACAGGTGCCGGCGCCCGAAGCGGTATCAGCATCGGAGCGCCGACCGCCGGATCACGAGCCACGACGAGCGGCCAGTCATACACACGTTCCAGGATGCCGCCCGTCATCACGGCCGACGGTGGACCCTGCGCCGCGATGGTGCCGCCGTGCAGGAGTACTACATGGTGCGCGAACCTGGCGGCCAGGTTCAACTGATGAGTGATGAGCAGCACACCCATTCCGTCACGGGCCAGCTCGGCCAGCAGCTCGAACACCGCCATTCTCATGCCCCATGTCCAGGAACGTCGTCGGCTCGTCCAGCACCAGGAGCTGGCCGCCTTGCGCCAACGCCCGCGCGATACGGACGCGTTGCCATTCCCCCCCGACAGGGCGTCGGTGTGCCGCTGAGAAACCCGCCCACGCCGGCCCGCTCGACCGCGGCAGTCACGGCGCGATCGCCGCTCGGGTCGGTCGTGCGCCACACGCTCGTATAGGGGAACCGCCCCAGGGCGATGTATTCGCGAACCGTCATCGGGAACGCCGGATCCTCGCGCTGCGGGACGACCGCGGCGCGGCGCGCGGCGTCGCGCAGCGAGATCTGGCCGAGCGGTACGCCCCCGATCGCGATGCTGCCCCGCTCGATCGGCACGCGGCGCAGGAGCGCCTTGACGAGTGTACTCTTGCCGCTGCCATTGGGACCCGTCACGGCTGTGACGGTGCCACTCTGCGCCGCAAAGGTGACTCCTGCCACCGCCGCCGCGACTCCGCCCGGATAGCGGATATACACATCCTGAAACGCGATCGCGTCAGTCATGACCGGACCGCGAGCCGCCGCAACTGGACGAGAAAGAACGGCACGCCCAGAAGCGCGGTGACCGCGCCCAGCGGCAACTCGGCCGGTGGGCGAACGGTGCGTGCGAGGACGTCCGCCGAGATCACCAACGCGGCGCCCACCACCGCGGCGCCACACAGCAACGCGCGATACTGCCGGAGCCCGGCCGCCCTGACCATGTGTGGCACTACGAGCCCGACGAATCCCACCAGCCCCGCCGCGGCGACCGTGGCGGCCGCGAGGAGCGCCGCCGCCAGGTACGCTCGGCGGCTGGCGCGCTCGACATTGACGCCCAGCGCCGCCGCGCCATCGTCACCCAGCGCGAGCGCATCCAGGTCTCGTGACCAGACGACCAGCGCCCCTCCCCCGATCACCACGTAGGCCGCCAGCCACGAGACCCGGCGCCAATCGGCGCCATCGACCGAGCCCATCATCCACCACAGGGCGCCGCGGACGGTCTCGGGCGGCGCCGTCGCGTACGCGACCATGATCACCGCGTTGGCGAACGCCCCCACGACCACGCCCGCCATCAGCAGGAGCCGCACGTCGGCCCGGCCCCCAGCGATGCGCGCAATGGTCAACACCAGTGCCGCCGCGCCAGCCGCCCCCGCGAACGCCGCGAGTGGCACGCCCACGATGGCGTTGAGGCCGAACGCGATCGCCGCGACCGCGCCGACGGCGGCACCTCCGGACACACCGAGTAGGTACGGCTCCGCGAGGCCGTTCCGCAGCGTCCCCTGCATCGCCGCGCCACTCATGCCCAGCGCGGCCCCGATCAGCGCCGCCAGCGCGACACGTGGCAGCCGGATGCTCCGCACGATGGTGATGATGGTGGGGTCCCCTTGGCCAAGGAGCGCCGCCCAGATCGCGCCCGGCGAGAAACGGACCGCGCCGAGCGCCACGCCGAGGAGCGCCGCGGCACCGAGGCCGAGGCATGCGATGAGCCAGAATCGGGCGCGCGCGCTGCTGCCGGTCACTTGAGTGCGGCGTCCGAGTGCACCGGCCGGGGATGCAGCAGCTGCGCCAGCTGCGCCTCCGCCGCTCCCATCCGAACGGACGGCATGCCCACGAGCGCGGTGTCAGGCACCAGGATCCGGTGCCCGGTATCGGCGAGCCACTGCTGCCACCGCGGGTCCGCGCGGATCGCCCGCTCGGCCGCGACCGTGGTGAGCACGACCGATGGATCGCGCTGCAGCAGATCCTCCAGAGACACCTGCGGGGAGGGGTCGGACATTGCGCCGTAGACATTGCGGGCGCCGGCGCCAATGAGCAGATCGTTGAGATAGCTCCCCCCGCCAATCACGCGGAGCGGGGCGATCTCGATCGGCCACACGACGGTGACGGGCGGGCGATTCGCGGTGGCTGCACTCACTCTCGCCAGCGATGCCGTGACCGAATCAGCGACGGCGCGCGCCGCCAGTGTGTCGCGGAGCGCCGCGCCGAGCAGCGACAGCACACGATGGAAGTCCGCGAGCCGGTCGTCGCGGACGCTGAGCGTCATGATGCCCGCGCCGCGAAGCCGCCGGGCGGCGTCGCGGTTGTCGGCGGCGGCATACAACACCACGAGATCCGGGTGCACCGAGAGCACCGCCTCGACATTCGGCCGGAGGCCGTCACCGAGGTCCGCGACCGAGCGCGCGGCGGCCGGATACGTGTCCCATTGGGTGCGGCCAACCACGTGGCTTCCTTGCCCCATGGCGAACAGCATCTCCGTCGTGGCAGGATTGAGCGACACGATGCGTTCAGGACGGCGGCCAGTGAGAGCGAGCGTATCGCCGAAGTCGTCGGTGAGCGTCTGTGCACTCGCCCGGGCCGCGGTCTGTGACGCGCGCGGGGGGGCGCCGCCGCACGCCATGGCGGACGCCACAGCGAACGCCACAGCGAACGCCGCTGCGAAGAGAGCAGCGCTCACGCGCATGATGCGCCTGGGCGGCACGAGCGATGGTGCCACGGCCCTCCCCCGAGGACTGCCGGTGTGGCGCGGACGGTGATCGTCTACTGGCTCCGGGCCGCGTGGCTCGCCTTCCCGACACCGTGCGGCGTCAGTGGCCAATCCGAGCTCGCGTCTTGCCCGATACAGTGGCGGGGCCGCGCCGGCGTTTCACCGGCTTCCGGTCTCACCGTCCGCGGTCGTTCTGTTGGCGGCGTGGCGCAGGAAGCTGCCCCACCGTTGGTCGGCCGAATCTTACCCCGTGGATTCCGCACCAGCAAGCGGCAGCGCCGGTCGCGGGCGCCGGGTAAATGCCCGCGCGAGTGCCGCGAGCATTGCCGCGCCGATCGTCGTCAGCACGAGCGCGAAATACACGGTGCGGCGATCGCCGGTGATGACCGGGACCGTGACACGCGCACCGCTGCCGGCGGGTACATCCTGCGCGATGAACCGGCGAAAGGTGCGGCCCTCGATCGCGACCGGATCGACCTCGCGCAGTCGCGGCGCCTCCGCATGGGCCGTCGGCTCCTCCAGCAACACCTCCATCACCCACACCGGCGCAGCCGCGGGCCGCACCAGTGGAAATGCGGACGAGGGAAGCGTGTAGGTGAACGAGATCTGCTTCAGTCCGGGAGCGATCGGTGCGAAGACCTCGAAATCGCCGTGCACCACCGTGACGGCGTCGGCCGACACGTCGCCCTGCCCCACCCGCACCCCTTCCGCCTGGGGTGGGATCGCTGTGTGCCATGTGGGGCGATCGCCCGATGTGCCCGGCGACACCAGCGTGACCGACGAATCGTTGGAGAGCTCGAAGACCTCGACGACGGTTCTCGATCCACCCGCCCCCGGTGCGGACACGATCAGATGGCGGCCGCGGATCCGGATCGGCACCGGCTGTGATGTCGTGTCGAAGACGGTGATCTCGGCATCCGGCCCGCGCGTCACCAGCAATACGTAGATGTTCTGCCTGCTTCGACTGCAGCATATACTACAGGT
>CAVWTI010000001.1:0-13113 GCA_963757855.1 uncultured Gemmatimonadales bacterium | reverse complement strand
CGAATGCGGGGCATGTACGGACGCCGCGCACGCGCTCTACCGCGGCCTTCTCTCCGACATGGCGCGGCAGGACCAGGTCCAGCTCCATTACTCGAAGACCGTCGGCGACTACGGCCGGGACCTGCGACGCCGCTCATCGAGTCTGGCCCCGCGCTATCGCGAGTTCGCGCGCACGTACGAGACGGTGGTGTATGGGTTGGGGACCTGCGATCGCGAGCGCTATGAGCGGCTCTTCACGCTCGCGACGGGTATTGTCCGCGTCGCGGCATGATCTGAACCCAATGTTGGGGCCGGGATGACGGAGCCCGCATGACGACGCCGGCCCGGCACCGCTACGCCATCGCGGCTCGCGTGGGCACTGCGACCGCGTGTGGCGCTCCCCGTCCTCACCGGGTTGCTCGTGCTCGCGGTGCTGGTGACGCCGCAGGCGCCCCCGATCCAGCCTGATCTGCGCCTCACGACCTACTCGTATTCGGCTGGCGCGGCGTCCGGCATCTACGACATTGCGCGGGAGCTGGGCTGGCGCGCGGACCGGCGCACCGTGCCGATCGCGGCTGATCTGGACACCGGCGCGGTGTACGCCGTCCTGGCACCCACCAATCCGATCACGCCGCCTGAGGCGCACGCATTGCTCGATGCCGTTCGCGGCGGCGCCGGTCTAATGTATGTCGTGTCGGATTCGGGAGCGCTCAAGGATTCCCTTCAGGTGAATCGGTCCGATTCAGGGTTCACAATGACACGAGTCCCGAAGGCCATCGCGTCGCAGTGCGCCCATGACAACGTCGAGAACATGCTCGACTGGTTCCGCGACGGCGTGCATCTCTATCGCCTCGTCGCACACCGCGCCGTGACGTACGACATGCCGGTGTTCGTGACCGTCGACCGGCCCGGCCCGGCTGCCGAGCATCTGCCGACCGAGCCCGCAGCGTTCGGGTTCACGCTGGGGCGTGGCCGCGTCGTCGTCTATTCGGACCCCGACCTGCTCCGCAATGACGTCGTACGTGTCTGCCGCTGGGACATCGGGCGCCGCGTCGTCGAGTCACTCAACTGGGTCGCCGGAGGCCGGCGCCAGGCCCTGGTCTTCGACGAATACGATCAGGGGTACGGATCTCAGCCCAGCATGTGGCGCGTCAGCCGCCAGTTCCTCTTCGGCTCCGTGGTGGGGCGGCCCTTCGCGCAGGCGATCGGCGCCGCGCTGGTGCTGATGCTGGCGCTGGGCGTCCGGCCGATTCCACCGCGCGATGTGCCACGCATTCGAGCGCCGGTCCCCGCTCGAGCACGTCACGGCGCTCGCGCGCGCCTACGAACGGATCAACGCGACCCGCCTCGTCGCCCGCCGGCTCGCGGCGGGACTGCGGCGCCGCCACGGACGCGGCTCGTGGTCCGCGCGCGCGGCTGGCGCGGGCGCTCGCGGCGGGGACGCGGACGAGCGGTTCCTGTCCGCCGTCGTGGCGGGTCATCCCGAAGTCGCCGCGGATGCGGCGCGGATTCTTTCCGCCGAACGCGCGCCGATCCCGGCGAGCGGATTGCAGGCCCTTGCCGATGCCGTCGACCACATCGACCACGCGTTCCCTCCCCCCAAGCCGTGAGGCCGCACCGTGCCTGACACACCACCGCTGACCGCCGAACAGATCGCCGACGCGCTTCGCCGAATCCGCGAGGCCGTCTCGACCCGGGTCGTCGGCCAGGACCAGGTGATCGAAGAGGCCGTCGTCGCCTTTCTCGCTCGCGGGCACGTCCTGCTCGAAGGTGTCCCTGGCACGGCGAAGACGCTGCTGGTGCGCACGCTAGCGGACGCACTGGGCGCCCGGTTCGGGCGAATCCAGTTCACGCCCGACCTCATGCCATTGGACATTACGGGCATCAGCGTGCTCCGCGATGCCGCGCGCGACTTCGAGTTCCGGGCGGGCCCGATCTTCACCGACTTGCTGCTGGCCGACGAGATCAACCGCGCGCCGGCCAAGACACAAGCGGCGTTGCTCGAGGCGATGCAGGAGCGGCAGGTGACGACCGACGGTGTCGCGCGGCCGCTCGATCCGCTCTTCACCGTGTTCGCGACACAAAACCCGGTCGAGTATGAGGGCACGTATCCCCTGCCCGAGGCCCAGCTCGACCGCTTTCTGGTGAAGATCAAAGTCGCGTATCCGGCGAAGGAGGCAGAGCTGAGATGCTGTCGCGGTACTCGGAGGGGTTCGACGCCGACCAGCTGAGTACCCGTCCCGTCGCGCCGGTGCTCGACGAGGCAGGATGCCGGGCGCTGCGGGCGGCGGTGGATGGAGTCAAGGTCGCGCCGGAGGTTCGGGAGTACGTCGCCGACATCGTTCGCGCGACGCGTGAGGACACCGGTCTCACCCTCGGCGGATCGCCCCGAGCCATGGTGGCGCTCTTCCGCGCAGCCCAGGGTGCGGCGCTCCTCGCGGGCCGCGACTTCGTGACGCCGGACGACGTCAAGGACTACGTGCCCGCGGTGTTGCGGCACCGCGTGATCGTCGCCCCAGAGCTGGAAGTCGAAGGGCGCTCCGCGGACGACGTGTTGCAGGGCGTGCTCACGCGTGTCAACGCCCCGAAGTGACGAGCGGCACACGGCCAGCAGCACACGGCCGGCAGCACGGCGCAGCACGGCGGCACACGGCCAGCAGCACACGGCCGGCAGCACCCGGCCTGCCTGAATCCGTGACCACCTGATGTACGTCCCGACACGCCGGCTCGCGGCAGCCGTGCTCGTGACGGCGCCGGCATGGTGGCTCGCGGCCATCGGGTCGTCATTTGCGTTCGTCGTCGCGCCGGTGCTGCTCGGCGTACTCGCGGTGGCGGCGCTGGCCGATGCGCTCGCGATTCCGGGGCGCCGGTCGGTGACGGTCATCCGATCCTTCCCGGCATCAGTGGGCGTCCGCAATGTGGTGACCGGGACGTACGAGGTGTCGGCGCGGTGGCCGTTCCGCGTGGCGGGTGAGATTTACGACGCGCTGCCCGCGGCGCTTCACCGCGAGACACCGGTACCGGGCGCATTCGCCGTGCTGCCCGGCGGCGACGACGCGCGCGTGTCGTTCTCGGTGAGTGGCCGCGACCGTGGAGAATGGCCACTCGGCCCCGTCGCGCTCCGCCTGGCCGGACCGGTTGGCCTCATGGCGCGGACCGTCCAGTACCCACAGCACGACCACACGCTCGTGACACCGTCGATCGCATCGGTGCGACGGTACCGGCTCCTGGCCCTGCAGAGGCGTCTCCGCGACGCGGGCGTGCGCGTGCTCCGGCGGCGCGGGGAGGGCACGAGCTTCGCCGGACTGCGCGAGTACGTCCAGGGCGACGATCCGCGGTTCATCGACTGGAAGGCCTCGGCGCGGCGCCGGTCTCTCATCACGCGCGAGTTCTCCGTCGAGCAGGGGCAGACCGTGTTGATCGTGATCGACTGCGGGCGCCTCATGACCCAGCTCGCGGACGATCTGCCGCGATTCGAGTACGCGCTGTCATTGGCGTTGGTGCTGGCGGATGTCGCGGCCGGCTCGGGCGATCAGGTCGGGATGATGGCCTTCGACGATCGAGTCCGGGCCTGGGTGCCCCCGTCGCACGGGACCGAGGCGCTGCGGTCGATCCGCGCGGGACTCATTCCGCTCCGTGCCTCGATGGCGGAGCCGGATTACGCCACCGCCTTTCGCACGCTGGATGCGCGCCAGCGCAAGCGGGCGCTGATCGTGTTCTACACCGATGTCATCGACCCGCGCGCGTCCCAGTCATTGATCGCCCACACGACGCGCGGGGCGCGCCATCATCTTCCGGTGGTCGTGGCGTTGCGCAACGAGGCGCTGGTCGCCGCGGCAACCGCGGCGGGCGGCCACACGACGACGGCGATTTACGAGCGGGCGGCCGCTGAGGAATTGCTGTCGGCGCGCGACGAAGCGCTGCAGCGGATGCGTCAGGCGGGTGTGTCGGTCATCGACGTGCGGCCGCAGGCCATGACGGCAGCGGTGGTGAACCGCTACCTCGAGCTCAAGGGTCGCGGAGTGGTGTAGCGGGGTTAGTAGGGGGCGGCCATCCTGGCCGCCTCCTCATTCCGGGACGCTACTCCGCCTTCGACGCGGCGCGAGACTTGTCCTCCGTGAGAAACCGCACGATCAACGGAGGGAGGATCGGCGAATCAAATATGGTGTAGTGCGTGGTACCCGGCAGAATCGCCAGCCGAGCCTTTGACATCCCGGAACCGTCCACGCCGCCATTCTTTAGTGCCGCCGCCCAGCAGATGGAAGAACTCAACCATGTGCTCCGGCCGTATCGCATCGGCGTCGCCAAAAACCAGCAACGTCGGCGCCACGATCGCCTTCACCTCTCGCGTCCAATCGAAATCCTGCCTCAGGAGCGCCCCGGTCTTGTCGAGCAACATGGGCCAATCTCCAGGACGCGGCGCGATGCGGGCGTACGACTGGTACTCGGGGCTCGGCTTCATCGCCTCGGCAATTCCGGCGCCCAGTTGCGCCATCGCCGCGCGCCCCTCCGGATACCAGCCCGACGGCTGAACCACCGCCGAGACCACGACGAGCTTGTTGACCATCTCGGGGTGCTGAATCGCGGTGCGGAGCGCGACCGATCCTCCCAGGGAGTATCCCACGATGTCCGCCTTGGGAACTTTGAGATACCGGAGTAGCGCCGCGATATCGTCCGCCATCGCTTCGCAGCTGAACGGACGATCGATGTCCGCGGTGCGACCGTGCCCCTGAAGATCGACCGCAATCACGCGCTGTGTGCGCGCAAGGTTCGCGACCATGCCCTCGATCAGTTCCGTGTTGCTAAGGCCGCCGTGCAGTACGACCACCGGCGCCCCCGTCCCGCGAATCTCGTAATAGAGCTTGAGGCCATTCACTGGTGCGTACCCCGATTCAGGACTCGACGCTGCGGGTGCGTGAAAGGTGGCCGGGGCCGCCGACGCCAGTGCCAGACTGGCGGCGGATGTGGCAATCAATCTCGCCATGGACAACATCGTCGAAATCCTCGCGCAAAGGGGAGTGGCCAGTGTCGCCTATGTGATGACGTCGAACCGGGCTCCGGATTCTCGACATCGTCGCGTGCCCGGTGATGCCAGCCGGTCCGGGGGCAGGCTCAGGTGTGAAGGTGACGAACCGGAACCCGGCTGCGAGTGATGCGAATGCCCGGGAGGGCTACGTTTCGTCCCACCAGCGAAACTCGTGAGCGCCTTCAGGTGGGGGCAAGCGAATCATTTGTTTTTGGAGGAAGGCGGGCGAGTGACGGCCGTCTGTCGATATCCTCGACCTTCGTTCGACGCCACTATACGGGGGCACTTCCGATCCCTGATCTCTGACCCTTGCTGAGGATTCGGACTATGCGGTTCATGGCAATCCAGTGGGAGGAACAGCACATCGCGAACGGCCCAGTGCTGCCGCCGACGACCGACCAGATCACGAAAATGGTGAGCTTCCACGAAGAGCAGGTGAAAGCCCGAGTGCTGGTGCAGGCCGAGGGGCTGCACCCGAGCTCGAAGGGTGCGCGTGTTCGGTTCTCGGGGAAGAAGCGGACGGTCACCGACGGGCCGTTCACCGAGACGAAGGAGCTCGTCGCCGGATTCTGGATTATTGAGGCCAAGTCGATGGAGGAGGCGATCGAATGGGTCAAGCGCATTCCGAACGTGTGGGAGGAGGATAGGGAGATCGAGATCCGGCAGGTCGCCGACGCCGAGGATGTGGGAGAGGCGATGACGCCGGACCTGGAAGCACAGATAGCGAGGCTGCACAGCGAGGCGCCGCTGGGACATCGCCAACCGGAACATCACTCGTGAGACGTTCCCGCAGTGCGGTGCGACGGACGGCCGAAGCCGCTACCGCATCGCGCCTTCGAGGTCAGTGGCTGTGTAGGGGACTCCGGGCGTGAGCAGCTCCGCGCCGGTCGGGGTGATGAGGTACATGTCCTCGCGTTGCTCGTCTGTGTAGTGGCCCGAGACTGGCACAGTTCGTCCCAGATCTCCGCCGTAGTGATCCCACTCGCAGCCCACGTCGAGGCGAACCAGCTCGCCGGGTTGCATCACCGTGTCGAGGTGGTCGTACAGACCGCCGGACACGAAGGGCCGCGGCATCATCGCGTTGGCGCCGGCCATTGCCCAGGGCCAGAACGTGGAGCCGTGCGCGCCGGCCGTCCAGCAAGCGTTCTCCACTGCGGCTTCCACGGCGCGCTGGTGGACGCCGGGTCGGATGGCACGCGTCCCGGCCTTGAGTGCGGCAACCGTTGCGGTCGCCGCAGATCGGAGCGCGCGCTGTTCATCTGCACTCTGGATGGCCATGAGCGAGTCGATCCGCGCCGCCGCGTTCTTCGTCGTAAACCGTGATGCCGCACCAGCGTCGGGTAGGACTTCCGGCGTGAAACCTGCTCGCCGGAGTGGCGGATCCGGTTCCAGAAACAGCCATGAATCGCCGGATCGCCCATCGATGGCGAGCAGCGCGCCTGAGGTGTTGGCCAGCCCGGTGAAGTAGAAGAACGACCCGTCCTGGCGGAACTCGTCGGCCACAATGTCAAAATTACGGGTGGCGCGCAGCAGGAGAATGCCGTCGCCGAAGAGCTGACCTGCGCGATGCCGGCGCCAAGCCGCATGCCAACCGAGGCGCGTTCATGATCGCCTCGCAGGTGACGCAACGGGGATGGGATCGAACGATCGAGTGTCGTGGCGCGAATGTAGCGCCGCCGCTCCGCGTCCAGAAGTGTCTCCGCTTCTCTCGACGCCTGCGGGGGGACCGGCGGCCGGGGCGTCCCGAGCGTCAATGGGGTACTATCTTTGACCAACGCCATGCCGCCGAACTCTGTCCGCTTGCTACGTCAGCCAGTGTCCCGATCCGAACTCACGGAGATCGCGGCACAAGGATTTGGTGATATGGTGAAAGCAGTCGTGGATGTTCGACGCGCCGTCGTAGCGGTGGGGGGCGAACTGCATTCCGATGAAGAGGCGGCGTTGCTCGATGATGGATCGCTGCAGCCCGACCTCTGGGGGATCAACCTGTATCCGTCGGAGCAGATTGACGACTGGATCGAGTTCGACTCCATGATCAACGTGCGGCCGGTGCAAGGCAACCGATCCCGCTCTGTGGAAGACGACATGTTGCGGGCCGATATCGTGCGGATCATTCGTTCTCTCGTCGTCAACTAACAATGCCGCCCCTCCACACGTCGCTTGCGTCGGGCAGGTGGGCGGAACTGTCAGTCGTCGAGCAACTTGCCAACATCGGCAGCGAAGTCGACAGGACGTTTCGAGCGCACGAGGCCGGCCGCATCGACCGGCGGGATCACGCCCTCGCGCGCGCGCTCGAATTATTCGATCTCACGGCCTCGGATCCGAGAATGGCGAGGCCCCCGCCGCCGAGAAGTGCTCCGGGCGCGGGAATACTTCTGCGACACGGTCTTCTCGGACCGTCCGGATCCCCGCGACGCCGCGTTCCTACGCAAGTACTTTCTGCAGTTTGCGACCGCCGCGCGCCAGAGCGTCGGGCGCGGGGCAGTCCAGCGACACGAATAGGCCGGCCTGGGCCTGCGGTATGGCAAGCCGAGGACTTCTCGTCGCTATCACCAATTCCGGAGAGGTGTAGCGGGGATACGAGATACGCGGTGAGGTATCTGGAATCAGGAGACAACGAATGAGAAGGATCATTGGGACTGCTTTTGTTTCGCTCGACGGGGTGATGCAAGGTCCTGGCGGCGAGACGGAAGATCCGAGTGGCGGGTTCGATCTTGGCGGATGGATCATCCAATACTCGGATGAGCAATCGAGTGCCGCCGTATCGCGGTTGGCAGGCACCCTCGCCAAGCCAAATGACCTGCTGTTCGGGCGCAAGACGTTCGACATCTGGGCCAGCCATTGGCCACACACCGGGGCGGACCATCCGCTGGGAGCGGTGCTCACCAAGGCCAACAAGTATGTGGTGACCAGCCGCACCGGAGCGCTGGGTTGGGCGAATAGCCAGCCGGTCCACAACATTGACGAATTGAAGGAAGTCAAAGCCGCCGACGGGCCTGACATTGTCCTGTGGGGCAGTTCGACGCTCTATCCACAGCTGTCGGAGGCCAATCTCCTCGACCGCCTCCTGCTGATGACGTTTCCGGTGATGCTCGGAAAGGGCAAGAAGCTCTTTGGAAGCACCCGGCGTTCCGCCCCGATGAAGCTGGTGGCGAGTGAAGTGACATTCGACTGGCGTCATCATGGCGACGTACGCCAACGCGCGACCGGCTTTCAGCCGCGACCGCTTGTAGGGCCGGTCACCCACCCGGCCCAGACGCAGCGCAGATCAACCGCAGATCCAGCGGGTTGCGCGCAATTGGGGACAACGGAGCCGTGCGCAAAATATGGGACAGGGGCCCGTTCTACTTGATAGGCGGAGATTTTGGGTGCAATGTGGTCTCACACAGCATGAGTTCTTAACAATTTTTCGCAGTCATTTGCAGCCAGCGGAGGCGCGCGTGCACACGTTCCATCGTGGTTTCTGCTCCTTGCCTATCGGCGCGGCGAATACATTTGCCGCCGCTGCACTTGTCACCGCCGGCCTGGTGGCATGTAGCCCAAAGACCGATACAGCGCCGGCGGCTGACGCCACGCCGGCCTTCGTTCCACCACCCGCGTCTACTGGCCCGGCGCTGCAAGCGACCGACCTGTACCACCTCGAGTCCGTCACGTCGGTCGCGATCTCCCCGGATGGCAAGCGCGTGGCGTATTCGGTGGGTCGTCACGACTCACCGCAGCGGACGACGCCGAGCTTGATGGTGGTCGAGTTGCCGAGCGGACAGCCTGCCCCCGTCGGGCCGGCGAAATCGAGCGGCAGCGCGCCGCACTGGTCCCCGGACGGTAAGTCGCTCGCCTATGAAGGCAGCGCCGACGGCCAGTCCGGCTTGTGGGTGGCCCAGGCGGATGGGTCGGGTGCCACGTTCATCGCGCCCATGGACGGAACCAATTTTCCGGTCCCCGGCGCCGGCAACCGTATCAGCTGGTCGCCCGACGGCAAACAGATCGCGTTCGTCTCATCCACCCCGGGCCCAGAGACGGCGGCCGCCGAGGGCGATCCGCACGTCTTCACCCGGTACCTGTATAAGCCGGACGCCGCGGAAGGTGTCCATCCCTTCCAGGACAATAAGCGGCTGCACGTCTTCATTGCCGACGTCGCGTCAAAGCAAGTGCACCAGCTCACCAGCGGCGACCGCTACGAACATTCCATCGCGTGGGCGCCCTCGGGTGACAAGATTCTCTTCGAGTCGAACATGGAAGAGAACCCGGATGAGAACTTCAACTACGACATTCTCACTGCCAGCGTGAGTGATGGCGCGATTCACCGGCTTACGCACCAGGTGGGTCCGAAGTACGGCGCGGTCTGGTCGCCGGATGGGTCGAAGATCGCCTACGCCCACACCACCCGTCCGATCACCTCGATGGAAACGACGGCGGAGGATGATCACCTCTACATCATGAACGCCGATGGATCCAACTCGCACCTGGTCACGGGGCAGGCCGATCTGCGGTACGGCACGCCGCAATGGTCGGCGGACGGTTCGCAGCTCTATGTCACACTGCAAGACCACGGGCAGGTGCGGCTGGAGCGCGAGCCCGCGGCCGGCGGTGCGCCCGAGGTGGTCGTCGGAGGCGATGGCTCGCTGGGCTACAGTGGATGGTCACTCGCCAAGACGGGCGCCGTGGCCTACGCCTACAGCACGCCCGCGTCGCCGCCGCAGCTGTATGTGGCGAGCGGCACCGGCGCGCCGCAGCAGATCACGCATCTCGACCAGGACATTCTTGGTGGCAAGCAGATCGCGCCCGTTGAGCGGCTGGAGGTCAAGACCAAGGATGGCCTCAACGTCGAGGCGTTCCTCACGCGTCCGGCGAACCTCGGTTCCTCCCCCTCGGCCCATTCCGTGCCCCTGGTGGTGAATGCCCACGGCGGCCCGCACGGCCAGCAAGGACCGGAGTTCAACTCCACCAACCAGATCTACGCGGGCCACGGTTTCGCCACGCTGATGGTCAACTACCGCGGTTCGACGGGCTACGGCCAGGCGTTTGAGGACAAGATCCTGAATGACCAGGACGGCGGCGAGATGCGCGATGTGCTCGAGGCGGTCGACGCCGCGCTGGCCAAGTACCCGTGGCTCGATCCGAACCGGCTTGGCGTCGAGGGTACCAGCTACGGCGGGCAGGTCGCCGACTTCATCCCCACCATGACGACGCGCTTCAAGGCGAGCATTCCTACCGCCGGCGTATCCAACCTGGTGACGGAAACCTACGTCTCCTACTACCACGACTACCTGCCGTCCGAGTACAAGGGCAACTTCAACTCGCCCGAGCGCAAGGACATCCTCTGGAATCACTCGGCAGTTCGTTTTGCCAACAAGGTGACGACGCCGATGCTGATCATTCACGGCGCGAACGACAACGACGTGCCGTGGGTTCAGGCCGAGGAGTACTATATCGCCCTGAAGCAGGCTGGCGATCAGACCGAGTTGGTACTCTACCCGAATGAGGGCCACGGTATCCGCGGGACGGGGCACCAGGTGGACAAACTCACCCGCAGCATGCAGTGGTATGACAAATACTTCGCGCCGCCCCCGGCCGACGAGCAGAAAAAAACCGCAGTCGGGAACTGAGGCGTGCGTCCGCCCCACGGTTGCGCCAGACCGGCGCCGTGGGGCGCCCTGCGCCCGCGCTTTGGCGGAGTAGCAGCTAGCGGGTAAGTTGGCCATTGTTCGCGCATGGCCGAACAACCAGTCTCCTTCGACCGCGAGACGAGACGGCGATTCGTCAGCGCCATCGAAGTCTTTCTCGGCTCGGACGTGAAATGGCAAGCCCGCGGACTCTTCGCGCTGCTCATTGCGTTCGCACTCGCGATCAACGGGCTGAACGTCGTCAATAGCTATGTGGGCCGTGACTTCTTCACAGCCATTTCCCAGCGAAGCCAATCAGGATTCTTTCGCCAGGCCGCGCTCTACATTGGCGTGTTCGCGGGATCGAGCCTCGTGCTCGTCTTCTACCAATTCACACAGGACCGGCTAGGGCTGTTCTGGCGAGTCTGGATGACGCGCCGCATCACCGGCCAGTACCTCGCGAATCGCGCCTATTTGCACATCAAGGAGTCGGGCTCGGTGCTCAACCCCGACGAGCGCATCGCGGACGACGTGCATGCGTTTACGGGAACGACGCTCTCGTTCACCGTCATGCTCGTGAACGGCACGCTCGCGGTGGTGTCGTTCTCCGGAGTGCTCTGGACGATCAGCCCGGCCCTCTTTGGTGTCGCGATCGGGTACGCCTGCCTCGGCACCCTCGTGACGATCTTCCTGGGCCGTCCGCTGCTCTCGCTGAACTACCGCCAGTTGGACCGCGAGGCCACGTTCCGCTCGACCCTGATCCACGTGCGCACCGAGGCGGAATCGATTGCCATCTCGCGCGAGAGAAGGCAATCTGATGGCGCGGCTCATGGGACAGCTCGACGAGCTCGCGGCGAACGCCCGGCGGACGATCTCGGTCAGTCGCAACCTCGGGTTCTTCACGACGGGGTACAACTACCTGATCCAGATCATCCCGGCGCTGGTCGTGGCGCCCCTGTTCATCCGCGGCAAGGTGGAATTCGGCGTCGTCACCCAGTCGGCGATGGCGTTCTCGCAGGTGGTGGGTGCGTTCTCGATCATTCGTCGATCAGTTTCAGTCCCTCTCCTCGTTCGCCGCGGTGGTCGTGCGGGTGAGCGCGCTGTCGGGCGCCGTGGAGAACGATCCGGACCGCGAGGCCGCGGCGATCACGCTCGTCGAGGCCGAGGGACGCATTGCGTACGATCGGCTGACCTTGTCGTCGGCCAGCGACGGCCACGCCGTGCTGACGAACCTGACCGCGGAGATTCCTCACGGCACGAACGCACTGGTCGTGGGATCCGACGAAACCGCGCGGACGGCCCTCTTCGGCGCCACGGCCGGTGTCTGGCCAGCGGGCAGCGGCACGGTGACTCGCCCGCCGCTCGACTCCATTCCTTTCTGTCCCAGCGGCCGTACGTGCCGCCCGGCACGCTCCGCAACCTCCTGCTCCGGGATGGTTTGCGAGAGGTCGTCAGCGATGAGCAGATGATGACCGCCCTTCGTGATCTCGGCCTGGACGCCATTGTGGCGCGAGCCGGGCGGCTGGATAGCGAGCACGATTGGCCAGCCACGCTCTCGCTGAGAGAGCAGCAGCTCTTTGCGCTGGCGCATGTGATGCTCGCCCGCCCCGCCTTCGTCATGTTGGACGGAGTGGACGTCGTCCTCGAGGCGGAACAGTTCCGCCACGCACTCAAGCGACTCGGCGAGGCCGCAGTGACCTACGTCGTGTTGTCCGAGCGCGCCGAATTCCCCGAGGAGTACAATGCGGTGCTGGAGCTCAGCGCCGATGGCACGTGGAACTGGCGCGCGCGCGCGCCGAGTGGCACGGCATCGCCGTGAAGCGTGTCGCCGTGTTCATCCTCGGGCTCGCCGCACTGGGGCTCGCGCTGTTCGGCACCCTGGGAGCGGCCGTTCTGGTCCCGCTCGGCATGCTGGTCGTGAGCGTCTACGCGCGCCGGCGCGGGCGGGCCATCACCCGGGGCCAGAGCTGGCTCGCCCGCGTGATGCCGTTCGGGGTCATTGTGACTGTGGGCCTCATGGGCGCCGTGGTCGTCGGACCGTGGCGCGGCAAGTACGACGATTTCCAGCGCTCGATTATCGCGGCTGACAACAAGCCTCACGCGCAGCCGGCCCTTGACGAAGGAGTTGAACCGTGCGCTGAATGTGCCGCCACCCGCACCGATCGGCCCCGCGGTGGTGACGCCGCTCGCGGCCTACAGCCTGCTCCTGACGGTGCAGTTCTGGTGCCGACAATGGGCTCGGTGGCCTGGGCCGGGACGTCATTTCTGGTGTACGGGCTGCACGGGCCCCGCGCGGCGACCGCGGACCCGGTGCTGGAGGCGTTCGCGCGCGAGAGGGAGCGCTGAAACTACAAAATCGACAAAAGGTGCGTGAGTGACAGGTAATGACGGTCAGGTGAACGAACAGGCGACGCGCGACGGCGATGTCTACCGACAGCACGTTTCGGACGCTCCGGCCGATCATCACGGGCGCACGGATTTCCCCTGAGACGCCAGTAGGGCATC